>DKFM01000009.1 GCA_002452815.1 Rhodobacteraceae bacterium UBA6796 | reverse complement strand
TCTGGTTATGAGTCCTGAGCCTAGGCCTGGATAGGCTGAAGAAACCGCGCTGAACGAGACACCTAGGGCCGGCTCCCTCCGCTTACCCTGCCACGCGCAGGTGCTGGTTCATCCGCATGAGGTGCTTTTCCAGATGCGCGGCAATGCCGCCGTCTTGCTGGATTTCACGGCTCAGCAGGTCGCGCGCCATATCGAACGGCAGGCTGGTATAGGACAGAAGCGGCCCGTGGTCCTCTTCTGCGAAGCCTCGCCAGTGATCGAAGATCGAGCCGGTCTCGCACAGCAGCACGGCGCCATTGGCGGCCATCACCAGTTCGGGCTGCGCGAAACGCAGCCGGTGGATCGTGCGGGCGGACGCCGGCGCGACCCGCTCGACCTGCGGCAGCAGGCCCAGCACCCGGGCGGGCACCAGAATGAAGGGATCGCCCAGTTCGACCTCGGCAAGGTCGCTTTCCAGCAGAAGGCATTGCTCGGGGGCCAGAAACCGTTCCTGGGCATTGCCGAACAGCCCGGCGGGCACCCGCAGGGGCCAGATCGCCTCGGGCAGATCGCCACTCAGCCGGGTGAAGTCGAACCGCTCGACCCAGCGCACAGGGCGCAGGCCATGATCGAAGGTCATCACCAGATCGCCCTCGGCCACGCGCCCGACCGGGCGCGGCCCCTCGGCGGTCAGAAGCAGCGTTTCGCTGTAGATCCCCTGCGCGAGGTTCAGAAAATCGTCCGTGCGGCGCAGGGCATGCCGGGCAAGCGCCGGGTGCGCATCCAGATCGAGCAGCTGTGCGAACGCATCCGATAACACCGACATGGAAACCACCCCTTCACGTTTTCCCCAGCACCTAAAACTTTAGGCGTTGATCTGTTAACAGCGGGTTACCAACTGGGCGGCGCAGGCGAGGTTTTCCACCTGCAGGGAAAATAGCGCCGCTCTCGGCCGATCTTGGGGGCGGTTGCACACAGGGCGGCAGCTGGGGCGCGTCTGTGATTGCCGAGTTTGGTTCGAGGGTGTCCCGGCGCCGCATCGCGCGCGAATCATGTCCAGTTCGCGATAGGTTCCGCAACATCGTGCGAAAACTGCCGTTTTCCAGTGGCTTCGATCTTTCCCAGAAAAGCGCTTGTTTTCCGATACCTTGCCGAATATACCGCTCAGCGGAGTGGTGGCCGAGTGGTCGAAGGCACACCCCTGCTAAGGGTGCAGACGGCAACGTCTCGAGGGTTCGAATCCCTTCCACTCCGCCACTTTTCGGCCCGTCAGGGGTCGGTTCGCGGGCGTTGTGTAATGGTAAGACCTTAGCCTTCCAAGCTAATGACGCGGGTTCGATTCCCGCCGCCCGCTCCAGAAATCCGCATGAAAATCCACCCCCCGCAATCCTGTCGCGCGGTTTGGGCCGTTTCGATGGTCTGATCGTGGGTGCCGCGTGCGGGGTGCGTCGGGCATGAAAAATGGGGCCGGTTGCCCGGCCCCAGTCCGACGAAGGGGGCGCGCCAAGGCGCGATCCCGAGGGATTATTTGGTCAAGATCAGTTTGCCTGCACGGGTGATGCGCAGGGTATAGACCTGCCCGTTGAGCAGGATCTGCGCCTGATTTCCGCCGCGGGTCAGGGCTTCGGCATGGTGCGCGGGCAGGGCTGTGGCCAGCGTCTGCGCGTCGAAGTTTTGCGTGATGCTCATGTCGTTTTCTCGATCCGATCCAGAATCAGTTCCAGCCCTTCGGCCGAGGGAGGCAGGGCGCTGCACAGGGCGGCAACGATTTCGCGCAGCGAAATCGGCGGCTCGGCGCGATGGTGGCGGGCGGCCCGGGGCGTGGGGCCGGTGGTGTGGACGGGCGGCATATCCGGTCTCCTTTCATCCAGAGCTTGTCGGTGTGACTGGCGATGCGCTTAACTTGAGTGAAAAAATCAGGTTTGTAAATACTGATTCTTTTACTTGGTTATTATTGTCAGCCGGGGCGATGGCGCGGCCGGAAAGACAAGGTGCGGAAAAAAGATGGGGCCGCCCCCGGCGGCTGGAAACCAAAGGGACGGCCCCTGCACCCCGGACTCAGGGCGGTCCGGGATTGCGGGGCAGGGGCGATTGCCGCCCCTGCTATGGCGTGTTGCTTACGGCTCGGGGTCGTGATCGCCGGCGATGCGCCGGTCGTTCTGCATCTCGAGCCACATCGCATTGACCACTGCGATCAGCGCCGCCAAGGGCAGGCCGAGAATCCAGGCGAAATACCACATCGTGTCGTCCTTTCTCAGTAAACGCTGTCGGAGTTTTCGGTGACATCGGCCTCGGTGACCTTGCCCCACAGCACTTTGTAGACCCATGCCGTGTAGGCCAGAATCATCGGCACGAAGATCAGCGCGCAGATCAGCATCACGAACAGCGTCAGATGCGACGACGAGCTGTCCCAGACCGTCAGCGAGGCGTCGGGCATCTTCGAGGAGGGCAGGATGAACGGGAACATCGTCAACCCGACCGAAGAGATCACACCGAAGATCCCGAGCTTGGAGTAGAGCAGCGTCGAGACTTCACGCCCCGCGCGCAGCCCCAGCGTGGCCAGGGCGATGCCCGCAAAGCCCAGCACCGGCGCCACGACGATCCAGGGACGCGCGGCATAGGCCGACATCCACGATCCGGTGCGCACCACCTCGGACATCAGCGGGTTGGACGGGCCGTCGGTCACCGCCGTGCCCACGATCGCATAGCCCGGGATGCCCACGGCCAGCCAGACCCCGGCCAGCGCATAGGTCACCAGCGCCACCACGCCCGCGACGGAGCCATAGCGCCGTGCGCGCATCTGCACCGGGCCTTCGGTCTTCAGCGTCAGCCAGGCCGCGCCATGCATCACCAGCATCGCCAGCGACACCACCCCGGCCAGCAGTGCGAAGGGGTTCAGCAGCGTGATGAATTTCCACCAGAACGCCCCGTCATACATCGGCATCAGGTCGTCGGTCAGGTGGAAGGGCACACCTTGCAGCACATTGCCCACCGCCACGCCGAAGATCAGCGCAGGCACGGCACCGCCCACGAACAGCGCCCAGTCCCAGCCATTGCGCCAGGCAGCGCTGTCGCGTTTGGAGCGGTATTTGAAGCCCACCGGCCGCAGGATCAGCGCGGCCAGAACCGCGAACATCGCGAGGTAGAACCCCGAGAAGCTGACCGCATAAAGCGGCGGCCAGGCGGCGAAGATCGCACCGCCGCCCAGAATGAACCAGACCTGGTTGCCTTCCCAGACCGGGCCCACGGTGTTGATCGCCACGCGCCGTTCGGCGTCGGTCTTGCCGACGAAGGGCAAAAGCGCCCCCACGCCCAGATCGAACCCGTCAGTCAGCGCAAAGCCGATCAACAGGACCCCCAGCAGCAGCCACCAGATGACACGCAGGAGTTCGAAGCTCAAAAGTTCATGCAGGATCATGGTGCGTTACTCCGCCGGAATGGGGGCCGTGTCGCCCGAGGATTGCAGCCGCAATTCGTGCTTGCGCTGCCATTCCTGGGATTCCGTCACGTCCATATAGGGGCCTTTCTTGATGTATTTGATCATCAGGCCCATCTCGATGATGAAGAGCACCGTGTAGAAGGCCACGAAGCCCGCCAGCGTGATCGCCAGATCGGCCACCGACAGATGACTGACCGACATCGCGGTCGGCAGGACACCATCCACCGTCCAGGGTTGACGCCCGAATTCGGCGGTGAACCAGCCCAGCTCGGCGGCAATCCACGGCGCGGGGATGATCGCCACGCCCAGACGCAGCGCCCAGCGGGGGAATTGCATGCCCTTCCAGTTCGCGACGACGAAGAAATAGCCCAACACCACGATGAAGCTGAAGCCCAGGGTCACCATCAGACGGAACGACCAGAACAGCGGCCAGACCGTCGGCACGGTATCGTTCGACGCCTTGACGATCTGCTCTTCGGTCGCCAGCCGCGGATCGTCGACATAGCGTTTGAGCAGGAAGGCAAAGCCCAGATCCTTGGAGTGATCCTCGAAGGTGGCCTTGACCTCGTCGGAGACGTTGCCCTTGGCTTCGCGGATCTGCATCAGCGCGTCATAGGCAACGATGCCCGAACGCACCCGGGTTTCCGCTTGCGCCACCAGATCGTCGATCCCCGGAATTTCGGTGGTCAGCGAACGGGTGCCGATCAGACCCATCACATAGGGCACATGCACCGCATATTTGGTTTCGCGGGCTTCCTGATCGGGCAGGCCCAGCAGGGTGAACTCGGCCGGGGCGGGTTGCGTTTCCCACATGCCCTCGATCGCGGCGAGTTTCATCTTCTGGCTGTGCGTCGCGTTATAGCCCGACTCGTCGCCCAGAATGACGACCGAAAAGGCCGAGGCCAGACCGAAGGCCGCCGCAACAGCGATCGAACGGCGGGCCAGTTCGAAATGCTGACCGCGCAGCATGTACCACGCCGAAACGCCCAGCACGAAGACCGACGCCGTGACATAGCCCGCCGAGACGGTATGCACGAATTTCGCCTGTGCGACCTCGTTGAACATCACCTCGAAGAAGCTGGTCATTTCCATGCGCATCGACAGCGGATTGAATTCAGCCCCCACCGGGTTTTGCATCCAGCCGTTGGCGATCAGGATCCACAGCGCCGAGAAGTTGGAGCCGATCGCGACCAGCCAGGTCACGACCAGGTGCGCCGTGCGGCTGAGTTTTTCCCAGCCAAAGAAGAACAGGCCGACGAAGGTCGCCTCCATGAAGAAGGCCATCAACCCTTCGATTGCCAGCGGCGCACCGAAGATGTCGCCGACGTAATGGCTGTAGTAGCTCCAGTTCATGCCGAACTGGAATTCCATCGTGATGCCGGTGGCCACGCCCAGCACGAAGTTGATGCCGAACAGCGTGCCCCAGAATTTGGTCATCTGCCGCCAGATCGGCCGCCCGGTCATCACATAGACCGTCTCCATGATCGCCACGAGGATCGACAAACCCAGCGTCAGCGGCACGAAGAGGAAATGATACATCGCTGTCATGGCGAACTGCAGCCGCGACAGCTCGACGATATCAAGCTCCATCCGTCTCTTCCTTTCCTTGATCGAATGCGGAGGGGAGGTCCGCGCAAAAGGTGCATTCAGGTAAAATATTTCACGCGGATGCATCTTAGCCCGTTGCTTCCCGCCTTCCCTGATTCAGATCAAAGAGGCACTTGGTCGCAGCCCGGATTTGGGGCGGCTTTGGCCGGGAATCGGGACACTATGTCTCAGTTTGCAGCGTCAGATGGCGATGTGCAAAGGGTAGATCTGCGGCGCGGTGCGATACGATCAGCAGTCCCGAGTCGGGCAAGGCGGCCCGAATTCCGGCCAGCGTGCCGGCCGCAGTGGCGGGGTCCAGCCCCTCGGTCGGTTCGTCCAGGATCAGCACTGCGGGGTGGCGCAGCACCGCGCGCGCCAGAGCAAGCCGTTTGGATTGGCCGCCCGACAACCCGCTGCCGCCTTCGCCCAGGGCCATCGTCAGGCCGCCACGGGCGCGGATCGTCGGTTCCAGATCGACGGCGCGCAGCGCGCTCCAGGCCGCCGCCTCGTCCAGTGCCACGCCTTCGGGAAGTGCCAGTGCCAGGTTCTGCGCGACCGTGCCGCCGATCAGGGCGGGGCGCTGCGGCACCAGCGTCAACGCCGCGCGCAGATCGGCCTCGGGCCAGTCGGTCAGGGGCTGGCCGCGCAGAAGGATCTGCCCGGCGCTCGGCGGCAAAAGACCGGCGATGCAGGCCAGTGCGGTGGATTTCCCCGCGCCGGACGGCCCCGACAGCAACACTGTCTCGCCCGGGTTCAACTCCAGATCAAGCGGCCCGAAGACCGCGCGTGCCGCACCCGGGCGACGGAAGCGCAGCCCGGTCACCTGCAGCAGCGCACCGGGCCGGGGCAGGGGCGCGGCGGCAGGGGCGGCCGGTGCGGGGGTGTCGGCCAGTGCCAGCACGCGCGCACTGGCGGCCTGCATCCGGCCCAATTCGCCCAGCCCGCGGCGCAGCAGGCCAAGTGTCTCGCCCAGGGCCAGGGCGGTGAAAAAGCCGATTGCGGCCTGCGCCGGGGTAATCGTGCCCGCCGCCGCCAGCTGCCCGCCCAGGCCCAGGGCTGCCGCGGCCGCAAGGCTGGTGGTCAGGGCGCTGGCACTCGCGCCGGCGCGTTCGATCCGGTCAAGGGTGACGCGAGAGGTGCGGTCTGCCTCGGCCTGATCCATGGTTCTGGCGCGCGCGGCCTGCAGTGCGCCGGCCAGCGTCAGATCGGCGCGCGTGCGCAGCATGTCCAGACTTTGCGCGCGCAATGTCTGCAGCGCGGTCTCGGCGGCCTCGGCGGGGGCATGGGCCACCCGCGCCGTGACCAGCAACACCGCGCCCCCGCCCAGGGCATAGATCGCCAGAACCGCCCCTGCGACGCCTGGCGCGACCAGCCACCACAGGGCGACGAAGGCAGCAAGATGCGTGGCCAGTGCCGCCAGCGCGGGCAGCACCAGCCGCAGCATCAGGCCGTCCAGCGCATCGACATCCGACGTCAGCCGGTTCAGCGCGCGTGCGCCCCGCAGCCGGGCCTGCGCCTCATGTGGCAGGCGTGCGATGCCGCCCAGCAGGGCGGTGCGCAGACTTGCAAGCGCGCGCAGCGTCGCGTCATGGGTCAGAAGCCGCTCGCCATAGCGCGCGGCCGAGCGGCCCAGTGCCAGGAACCGCACCCCGGCTGAAGGGCGGAAGAAATCGAACCCCACGCCGATACCCGCCACCCCCGCGGCCGCGGCGGCCGTGACGAACCAGCCCGACAGGCCCAGAAGTGCCGCGCCCATCATCAGCACCAGTGCCGACAGCGCAAGTCCGCGCCGGAAGGCACGCGGTTCGGCCCGGGTCAGCCGCAGGGCAAGACGCCAAAGCGGATTCATCGTGCGACCTCCGCAGGCAAGGCGATTTCGCGGTCGAGCGCCGCGATCAGCGCCGGGTCATGGGTGGCGATCAACAGCGCCGCGCCCTGCGCCCGCAGCGCCAGCAAGCCCTCGGTCACCGCCTGCGCGGTCACGGCATCCAGATCGGCGGTGGGTTCGTCGGCCAGCACCAGATGCGGGTGCCGCAGATGGGCGCGCGCCACGGCAAGCCTGCGCGCCTCGCCGCCCGAAACCCCGCCGCCCAGATCGCCGAGCCGGGTTTGCAACCCGTCAGGCAGGGCCGCGACGATACCCTCTGCCCGCGCTGCGGCCAGCGCCGCGCCCAGATCGCCCGGGCGGCCCAGGGCGATCGCCTCGGCCAGCGGTGTGTCGGGGAAGCGCGGGCTTTGCGGCACCCAAGCCAGACCTGCGCGGATCGCTTCGGCGCTGTCGTCGTCAAGCACCGTATCGCCCCAGCAGATCTGCCCGGCGGCGGGACGGGCCAGACCGGCCAGCGCGGTCAGCAGCGTGGTCTTGCCGACGCCCGAAGGCCCGGTCAGCGCCACTGCCTCGCCGGGGGCTATGTGGCCGTCGGGAAAGGCGCGGGCGGGGGCGCCGGGCCCCGGGGTCAGACGCAGGCCGTGCCAGTGCAGCGGTGCTGCGGGCAACGGGCGGGCGGGCGCCCCATGACCCAGAATCTGCCCGGCTTCGGCCATCGCGGCCTCGGCCCCGGTCAGTTCGGAGGCCACGGCCAGCGCAGCCGCGCGGTCATGCCAGGCTGCGGCCAGATCGCGCAGCGGCTGAAAGAACTCGGGCGCGATCATCAGCAGGAATACACCCTGCACCGGCGTCATCTGCCCGCCCCAGGTGCCGAAACCGATTTCGCCCAGCAGCGAAAATCCCACGAACACCGCGACCAGCGCGACACCAAGCGCCGAAAACAGTTCAAGCACCGTCGACGACAGGAACGCGATGCGCAGCACCGCCATCGTCCGGCTGCGCAGATCGTCCGAGGCGCGCGCCAGATCGTCCTGCGCCCGCGCGCCCGCGCCCAGCAGCCGCAGGTCGGTGATTGCGGCGATCCGGTCGATCGCCAGCCGGTTGAGCGCGCCGATCTCGGCCATCTGATCGCGCGAGGCGGCCTCGGCGGCCATGCCGACCAGCGCCATGAACAGTGGAATGAGCGGCCCGGCGATCAGCAGGATCAGCGCGGCCGCCCAGCTTTGCGTGGCCGCCAGCCCCAGCAGGACCAGCGGCACCCAGCGTGTGCGCGCCATCGCGGGGGCATAGCGGCTGGCCCAGGGGCCCAGCGTCGCGGCCTTTTCCGCCACCAGTGCGGCAAGCTCTGCCGGGGAAAGGGCCGCGCCGCCCGCGCGCTGCAGGCAGGCCGCGGCCAGAAGCCGGTCGCGGGTCTGGACGACCAGATCGCGGGCCGCCCGCTGTGCGGCCGCCTGCGCCAGGGTGTCGAGTGCGGCGCGCAGCCCGGCCAGCGCCAGAAACCCGAACGCCGCCCAGAGTGGCGGCAGTGACAGCCCGGTCGGAGCCACCAGCCCGCCCAGTGCCGCGGCCACCAGCGCGGCCTGCAGCGGCCAGATCAGGGCGGCCAGCACCGACAGCGCCGAAGCGCGCCGCAGTGCGGGGGCCACGGGCGCGGCCAGTTGGGCCAGACGGGCGGTCGGGGTTTCGGTCCGGGGACGGGTCATCGGGCTCTGGTCATCGGGCTTCGGATCTGGCCCCGAGGTAAGCGACCGGGCCCGGGAGGCAAGCGCAAAGCGCCCCCCTGCGGCAATCGGGCGCCCTGCGAGTGGTGGCATGACCGCAGGCTGAAGGCGCCCGCTGTCATGCGCCCCGCCTCAGAACCATTGCCCGGGTTCCATCAGTCCCAGATCCATCAGCTGTTGGCTGTGCCATTCGAAGGGGACCGAATTGTGCCAGCGGAAATTATGGATGTCGAAGGTCGAGCCGGGGTTGAATTTCAACGCCTTGGCAACCCGGAACGACACAATCGCCGCCGTCAGGTTGTGGTGCCACGGACAGGCGAAGGTGTTGTATTCCTCGATGTTGAACGTGTGGTTGGCCTGCAGCTTCAACCCGGGCTGCGGCCGGAACAGCGCGATGCGGTCGATCTTGCGGCGGTTGGTCTGCACATGTTCCTCGAACCGCCAGCGCAGCCCGCCATAGAAATCATACTGACGCTCGCGCGGTTTGCCCTCGGCATCGGGGCGCACCAGCGCGTAATAGCCCGAACGGTCGAGCATTGCCTCGTCCAGGCTGACGGCATTGGGGCAGCGGCCCAGATCGGGGGCATAAAGGTCGATCGCATAGCACAGCATCGCGCTGCGCCGCTCTTCGGCGTGGAAGGCCAGCAGCTCGCCCACGCTGCGGGTCTCGCAAAAGGGGAAGAACAGGTATTCGGCGTTGTAGCAGTAATAGAGCCAGGTGGTGGGCGGGCAGGCGGCGATCACCGGATTGACGGCGTTGATCAGCGCGTCGGGGGCGTGCATGGCGTAGGGAATGCGATGCACCGCCGCGGACAGATCTGCGGGCAGTTGCAACGCGGTCGGCGCAAACAGCACGACGGCGCGGAACCCCGCATTCAGGTGATGGCGGATCGTGCTTTCGACTTCGACCAGATCCTCGACAAGGATCAAGGCCACCGGCCCATTGGCCAGCACATCCTTGCCCTGTTCCAGAAATACCGCGAGCGAGGGGTAATCCATGCCTGTTTCCGTGCGTTCCGGCCCGGGGTGCCGGGCACTTTCTGCTTTGGCGGCAGGATCGGTGATGGGGGGCTGGAATGCAAGAGCTGCGGCCGAAAGGGGCGGGTGCGAGCGCGGCCAGGGTGCTGCGCGGTTTCGCACTCCCGCCAGTTGGCGCCGCGCCGGAAATGCCGTGGAAATACTGTAAATTCAGGGCGTATTTGATTCAGATCGTTGACACATCTGCGCAAGAGGCAGAGCATTGCAACAGGATTTAAAGCTTGTGAGGAGGGTAATGCCATGACTATCTCTCGCTTTCTGTTCGTTCCTGCGGCCTTTGTTGCAGCGGTCGGTTTGGCGACGCCCGCCAGCGCAGATGCTGCCGTGGGTGTGGGCCTGACGTTCGTCTTCGGCGGCGGTGCCGGGATTGGTGCGCGGGTGTTTTCCAATGATGAGGAAGACAAGGGCGCGCTGAGCGCTGGCGTCGACTACATGTTCCAGCAGCGCCGTCTGCGCCCGACCGTCGGTGTGGCCTATTTGGGTGACGGCGCGTACTTTGGCGTCGACATGGGGTTCGACATGAACGGCGGCGGCGTCGATTTCGGCGTCGGTGTCGGCGGGGTGGATACCCAGAACCCGGCTGCTCCGGCGATTGTGGAGCCGCCGCCGCAGGAGTTCAATTGATCCGTCCGGGCAATCGCACAGCGGCCCGCCGGGGTCGTGGCAAGAGGGGCGTAGTTCTGCGCCCCCTTTCGTTTTTCGGGGTGTCCAGCCCAAACTTGCAGCCCTGCGCGCAATCCCGTATCAGGCGCATCTGATCCTGCCCCTCGCCCAATCCCCCCGGAGGCCCCATGTCGGACGCGCCGAAGAAGCTGCATATCAAGACCTATGGCTGTCAGATGAACGTCTACGACAGCGAGCGGATGGCCGAGGCACTGTCGCGGGCGAACATGGGCACTGAGGGCTATGAGTTGACCGACGATCCGGCGCAGGCCGACATGGTGCTGCTCAATACCTGCCACATCCGCGAGAAGGCCGCCGAGAAGGTCTATTCCGATCTGGGCCGGTTGCGTCCGTTCAAAGAGGCGAACCCCGATCTGAAGATCGGCGTGGCGGGCTGTGTCGCGCAGGCCGAGGGCGAAGAGATCATGCGCCGGATGCCGCTGGTCGATCTGGTGGTGGGCAGCCAGAACTACCACCGTCTGCCCGACATGGTGCGCGCGACGGCCAGCGGTGCGCATCCGGTCGATACCGAATTCCCGGTCGAGGACAAGTTCGAGCATCTGCCCGAACGCCCCGCCAGCGGTCGCCCCACCGCGTTTCTGACCGTGCAGGAAGGCTGCGACAAGTTCTGCGCCTTCTGCGTGGTGCCCTATACACGCGGCGCCGAGGTCAGCCGCCCCGCCGCACGAATTCTGACCGAGGCACGCAAGCTGGTCGAGAAGGGCGTGCGCGAGATCACCCTGCTGGGGCAGAACGTCAACGGCTATCACGGGCAGGGGCCCGATGCGCTGGGCGGCGGCGACTGGGGTCTGGCGCAGTTGGTGCGGGCTTTGGCCCGGATCGACGGGCTGGAGCGGATCCGCTACACCACCAGCCACCCCAATGACATGGACGACGAGTTGATCGCCGCGCATGGCGAAGAAGCCAAGCTGATGCCCTATCTGCATCTGCCGGTGCAGTCGGGCTCGGACCGGATTTTGAAGGCGATGAACCGCAAGCATACCGCCGAGGACTATCTGCGCCTGATCGAACGCATCCGCGCCGCGCGCCCCGACATGATGCTGTCGGGCGATTTCATCGCGGGCTTCCCGGGCGAAACCGATGCCGACCATCAGGCCACGCTCGATCTGATCGCGGCGGTGGGCTACGGCATGGCCTATTCGTTCAAATATTCGCCCCGTCCGGGCACCCCCGCCGCCGACCGTGCCCCGGTCGATGCCGCCGTGGCCGATGCCCGGTTGCAGGAGTTGCAGGCGCTGATTACCCGTCAGCAACGCGCGGCGCAGGAAGGCATGGTCGGTCGCGAGGTCGGCGTGCTGTTCGAGAAACCCGGCCGCCTGCCGGGGCAGTGGGTCGGAAAGTCCGACTATCTGCATGCCGTGCATGCCACCGGCGAAGGCTTGGGGCAGGGCGTTCTGGCGCGGGTCAGAATCACGGCCTCAGCCCCCAATTCGCTGGCAGGAGAGCGCATTTCTGCCTGAGCCCCGCCGCGGCGGGGCGTTTGGTGCCTTGCTGGGGGCCAAGTCGCGACGACGTGGCGAGGCCATGATCGTTTCCACAATTATGCCCGCGCCCCGTCTGCAGTGCGGTTTGTCGCCTTTTGTGCCACAATATATGGGTTAATTCGCTTCCAATACCGCTCAGTTTTGCTAGTGTTGCGCGCATTGAATTTAATGTGATGGTGCACCGGGGGGCGCGCCAAAGTTACCAGGAGGCGGAAGCGGCAATGAACAGTTTTTCCAAGGCTCTGAAACCGATGGCCGGGGCGCTGGCGGTTGCGGCGCTGGCTGCGGGGGCGATGCTGGCTCCGGTCGCGGCGCGTGCCGAAACGAATGTCGGCTTTGGCGCAGTCATTGCGCAAAGCGGCGTGCAACAGTCGATCAACCGCAAGTCCGCCGCGCCGATCACGGCGGGCGGCACGGTCTATTCCGAAGAATATGTGCCGACGATCTGGATCGACCCGGATGGTTGCGAACATTGGGTGATGGATGACGGCGCCGAGGGCTATATGGATGCCCGCAAAACGCGCGATGGCCGCCCTGTCTGCCACCGCAATGTCTGTGGCGTGATCCCGACCGACCAGTTGTTCGCCACCGACAAGTCGGCGATCAGCACCTCGGGGCGCGCTTATCTGGAAAACTTCTTCCGCACGGCCAAGGCGCGCAGCTTCATCATCACCGGGCACACCGACAGCCGCGCTTCGGATGAATACAACATGAAACTGTCCGAACGCCGCGCGGTCGCCGTCGCCAAGGTGGCGCAATCGGTCGGTGCGCCGGTTCTGGCGGTGAACTGGTATGGCGAACGGCAGCCGCGCGCCACCAATGCAACCGCGGCCGGCATGGCGCAGAATCGCCGCGTCGAAATCATTTGCGTGAAATAAGGGGTAGGGCGATGGCTGTGAAACATATTCTGGCGATGGTCGCCGCGGCTGGTCTGCTGGCCGCTTGCGAGGGCGGCGAAGGGGTGGGCGAGATCGGCCCCGACAAGACGCTCGACCGTGGCATCAACGCACACCACCTGAGCACGCTGAAAGCGGGCGTCTGGATCGACCCCGAGGGCTGTGACCACTGGATCATCGACGACGGGGTCGAGGGCTATATGTCCGCGCGCGTGGACGATTACGGCAAGCCGATCTGTTCGGGCGCGGGACCGGCCAACACGGCGGTCGGCCCGTTCAAGAAGGGCACCCCGATCGCCGACCCGCTCTGATTTCAGGCAGTGACTGCATAAAAGTTGTGCAAACAGGCCGCGCGGCATCCCGCGCGGCCTGTTTCATGGCCATTTTGTGAAATTTTCAATCATACCGTGCCGAGGTGAAACCAATGCTTGCGTGTGAGCGGGGATCGCGCCACCATATCTGTATCAACCTTAGCCAGGGAGACGTTTTTGGGCTTTAGCGCGATCACCCCCCCGCCTCGCACCCCGGATGCACATGAAACGCTTCTGGAGTTCCCCGACAACCGGCTGTTGATCGACCTTTGCGGAGAATTTGACCGCAATCTGGCCCAGATCGAGCACAAGCTTTCGGTGCATATCCTGCGTCGCGGCAATCAGCTTGCCGTGCTGGGAACGCCCGAAACCCAGGCGCAGGCCGCAGGCATTCTGCATCACCTCTATCAGCGTCTGGAAACCGGCAAGCCGATCGACGCGGGCGAAGTCGATGCCGCCATCCGCATGGCGGATCTGGGCAATGCGGGCATGACGGTGGACGAGCAGCTGGAAATGTTCGCTGCCGGCAAATACGAGATCCGCACCCGCAAGAAACAGGTCGAGCCGCGGACCGAGGCGCAGAAAGCCTATGTGCGCGCGCTGTTTGAAAACGAGCTGGCCTTCGGCATCGGTCCGGCCGGCACCGGCAAGACCTATCTGGCCGTCGCCGTCGGTGTGACCATGCTGATCGGTGGTCATGTCGACAAGATCATCCTCAGCCGCCCGGCGGTGGAAGCGGGCGAGCGTCTGGGCTTCCTGCCCGGCGACATGAAGGACAAGGTCGACCCCTACATGCAGCCGCTTTACGACGCGCTGAACGACTTCCTGCCGGCCAAGCAGATGCAAAAGCTGATGGAGGAAAAGCGCATCGAGATCGCGCCGCTGGCCTTCATGCGCGGGCGCACGCTCAGCAACGCCTTCGTGGTGCTGGACGAGGCGCAGAACGCCACGACGATGCAGATGAAGATGTTCCTGACCCGTCTGGGGCAGGGCTCGCGCATGGTCATCACCGGCGATCGCAGCCAGATCGACCTGCCGCGCGGCACCGCCTCGGGTCTGCATGATGCCGAACGGGTGCTCGACGGCGTGCGCGGCGTCGCATTCAACTACTTCAGCGCGGCCGACGTGGTGCGTCACCCCCTTGTGGCGCGCATCATCGAGGCTTATGACCGCGCCGATGTCGGGGATGCTGGTTGATTTTGTAATCGAAGAGCCGCGCTGGGAGGAAATCGACCTTCCGGCGCTGGCCGAACGTGCCGCGGCGGCTGTGCTGGCCGATCAGGGGCTCGACCCCGCGGATTTCGAAATCAGCCTGCTGGGCTGCAACGATGACCGCATCGCGCAGTTGAATGCCGATTTCCGCGGCAAACCGCGCCCGACCAATGTGCTCAGCTGGCCTTCCGAAGAGCGCGCGGCCGAGGAAGACGGCGGTCTGCCCGATCCGCCCGAACCCTTCGCCCCCGGTATGCCCGAAGGTCTGGGCGATATTGCCATCGCCTATGAGACCTGCGTGCGCGAAGCGGGCGAACAGGGCAAGAGCCTGCGCGATCACAGCCTGCATCTACTGGTGCATGGGGTGCTGCATCTGCTGGGTTTCGATCACATTCGCGACGGCGATGCCGCTTTGATGGAAGAAATTGAGGTGCGTGTTCTTGCACGAATGGGGATTCTTAACCCATATGAGGAATGATGCAGGCCGTAGCCCTGTGTGATTTGGAAAGGAACGATGGGACAAGTCGCTGACGGAGCTTCCTCCGTCTCTGCCCCGGCGTCGGACGCCGACGCGGGCGAGAGTATATCCGAGCCCGCTTCGCGCGGGTTTCTGGGCCGCATCTTCGAAGTTTTCACCGGGTCCGAGGCGGAGCCGGAGGCGCCTGCCGCCTCTGCCGTGCCGCTGCCCGTCGTCTTGCCGGGCATGGGCAATCTGCGGCGTATCCGGGTGGGCGACATCGCGATTCCCAAGGTTGAAATTGTTGCTGTGCCCGTGACCATCTCGCGCGACGAACTGGTCACGGTCTTTCGCGAACAGGGCTATTCGCGCCTGCCGGTGTTCAAGGACACGCTCGATACGCCGTTGGGGCTGATCCACCTCAAGGATCTGGCGATGGAATATGGTTTTGGTGCCTCGCCGGGGCGCTTCTCGCTGCGCAAGATGCTGCGGCCGTTGCTGTATGTGCCGCCCTCGATGCCGATCGGTGTGCTGCTGCAGAAGATGCAGGTGCAGCGCATCCACATGGCGCTGGTGATCGACGAATACGGCGGGGTCGACGGTCTGGTCACGCTTGAAGACCTGATCGAGCAGGTCATCGGCGAGATCGAGGATGAACATGACGAGGCCGAGGACGGGTTCTGGAAAGAGGAAAAACCCGGCCAGTGGCTGGTGCAGGCCCGCGCGCCGCTGCGCGAGTTCGAGGCCGAGATCGGCATGAGCCTGGCCGAGGCCGAGGAAGAGGGCGAGATCGACTCGATGGGCGGCCTGGTCTTCATGCAGATCGGCCGCGTGCCCGCGCGTGGCGAGGTGATCGTGGCCGAAAACGGCGTCGAATACGAGGTCGTCGATGCCGACCCGCGCCGGATCAAGCGGTTGCGGGTGCGCCTGCCCGGCGTGGCCCCGGCGGAATAGATGCGTATTCCCTCCCTGTTGCGCGCGCCCCGGCGCCCCGGCTGGCGGCTGCTTCTGGCAGCGCTGGGTCTGGGCGCGGGCGTCGCGGCAGGGCACGCGCCGCTGGGCTGGTGGTTCGTGGCCCTGCCGGCTTTGGCGGGGGTTATCTATCTGATTGCCAATCGTAAAACGCCAGCGCAAGCGGGCTGGCTCGCCTTTGCTGCGGGCTTTGGCTATGCGCTGGCGGCGATGTTCTGGATCGTCGAGCCGTTCTTCGTCGAACCCGAGGTGTATGGCTGGATGGCCCCCTTCGCGCTGGTCTTCATGGCGGCGGGGATGGGGGTGTTCTGGGCGCTGGCGGGCTGGATTGGCGCGCGGCTGGGGCGCGGGCCCGGCACGCGCGCGCTGGGTGTGGCGCTGGGATTTGCTGTCTCGGATGCGCTGCGCAGTTATATCCTGACCGGCTTTCCCTGGGTGTTGCTGGGCCATGTCTGGATCGGCACGCCGGTGGCGCAGGCGGTGGCCGTGATCGGCCCGCTGGGGCTGAGCCTGCTGACCGCGTTGATCGCGGCGATGCCCGCCGCGGCGCGCGGCCTGCGCGGGGTGGCCCTGACCGGCGCCGCGATGGCCGCCCTGGCCGGGGTCTGGCTGGCCGGGCAGGCGCGGCTCGATGCGCCGGACCCGGTGCGCGCCAGCCCCATTCACCTGCGTCTGGTGCAGCCCAACGCGCCGCAGGCGCTGAAATGGCTGCCCGAATACCGGATGGATTTTTTCTTCCGTCACCTCGATCTGACCGCGCAGGACCCGGCCCCGGGCCAACCCCGGCCCGATCTGGTCATCTGGCCGGAAACAGCCGTGCCCTTCTTGCTTGATCGCCCGGGCGATGGCTTGCGGATGGTGGCCGAGGCTGCGGGCGGCGTGCCCGTCGCGCTGGGTATCCAGCGGATGGAGGGCGTGCGCTATTTCAACAGTCTTGCGGTGATCGCGCCCGATGCCAGCATTTCGGCGGTCTATGACAAGGTGCATCTGGTGCCGTTTGGCGAATATATCCCGCTGGGCGATCTGGCCGCGCGCTTCGGGATCGCGGCTTTCGCGGCACAGGCGGGCAATGGCTATTCCGCCGGCAATACCGAAACGGTGCTCGATCTTGGCCCGCTGGGCCACGCGCAGCCGTTGATCTGCTACGAGGCGGTGTTCCCGCAGGATCTGCGCCGGGTGCCTGCGCGGCCCGACTGGCTGATGCAGGTCACCAACGATGCCTGGTTCGGCACGCTGTCGGGGCCGTGGCAGCATTTCGCCCAAGCCCGGCTGCGGGCGATCGAGCTGGGTCTGCCGCTGGCGCGGGCGGCCAATACCGGCGTTTCGGCCATGGTCGATGCCAAGGGGCGAGTGACTGCGGCGTTGGGGGTCGGGGTGCAGGGCGCGCTTGATACGGATTTGCCCGCGGCGCTGCCCCCCACGATCTATGCGCGCTGGGGCGATGCCCCGATCTTGGGTATTATTGTCGCATTAATCCTTTGCCTCTATGGCTTTGGTAGAATCGCCGTTGACCGCCGCGCACGGCGGGTCTAGGCAAGCGCATCGAACCGTCACAACGGCTTCCTGGCGTGACGGGGATTATGAATGGAGCACTTCCCCATGGCACGACAGAATTTCATCTTCACTTCCGAGTCGGTCTCGGAAGGGCACCCCGACAAGGTCTGCGACCGCATTTCCGATGCGATACTCGACGCCTTCCTGACCGAGGAGCCGAACGCCCGCGTCGCCTGCGAAACCTTCGCCACTACCAATCGCGTCGTGGTTGGCGGCGAGGTCGGGCTGAGCGATCCTGACAAGCTCGACCTCTTCATGGAGCGTGTGGACGGGATCGTGCGCGACTGCGTGAAGGACATCGGCTACGAGCAGAAGAAATTCCATTGGGAAACGCTCAAGGTTCACAACTATCTGCACAAGCAATCGGCCCATATCGCGCAGGGCGTCGACAAGGACGGGGCGGGCGATCAGGGCATCATGTTCGGCTATGCCACGGATGAAACCGAGGCGCTGATGCCCGCGCCGATCCAGTATGCCCATGCGATCCTGCGGCGTCTGGCCGAGGTGCGCAAATCCGGCGCCGAGCCCGAGCTGCGCCCGGACGCGAAATCGCAGCTGTCGGTGCGCTATGAAAACGGCGTGCCGGTGGGGGTCAGCTCGATCGTGCTCTCGACCCAGCATGCGCACAAGAAACAGACCAGCGCCGATATCCGCGCCATCGTCGAACCCTATATCCGCGAGGTCCTGCCCGAGGGCTGGATCACCGCCGAAACCGAATGGTGGGTCAACCCGACCGGCACCTTCGTCATCGGCGGCCCCGATGGCGACGCGGGCCTGACCGGGCGCAAGATCATCGTCGACACTTACGGTGGTGCGGCCCCGCACGGCGGCGGCGCGTTTTCGGGCAAGGACCCGACCAAGGTCGACCGCTCGGCCGCCTATGCCGCGCGTTACCTGGCCAAGAACGTGGTCGCCGCCGGTCTGGCGAAACGCTGCGTGATCCAGGTCAGCTATGCGATCGGCGTGGCGAAACCGCTGTCGATCTATGTCGATACCTTCGGCACCGGCACCGTGCCCGATGCGGAAATCGAACGCGTCGTGGCGCAATGCATGGATCTGACGCCGAAAGGCATCCGCACCCATCTGGACCTGTGCCGCCCGATCTATGCCCGCACCGCCGCCTATGGCCATTTTGGCCGCCCGCCCGAGGCCGACGGCGGCTTCAGCTGGGAAAAGACCGATCTGATCGAGGCGCTGAAAAAGGCGCTGTGAGGCGGGCGGGACAACAACGGATCGGGGGGGCTTCGGCCCCCCCGTTTTCGTTTTGGCGCGGGGGAATGCCTTGCGGGCGGGGCTGGCCGCCGATGGGGCCGCGCGCCCCGGGGCCGGGGGCAGAGGGGGCGCTGCCCCCGCCCGTTCCGGGCCCCCCGGGATAGTTTAGCCAAGATGAAAGGGCTTGTCGGCCCCGTCGCGATGCGGCACCGTCCGCCCCGGGAGAGAGGGAGGATGCGATGGGCGACGGGCTGCGCTATGCGCTGGTGATGCTGGCGGCGGGGATCGGGATTCCGGTTCTGGCCGCGTTGAATGCGCAATTGGGTACGCGGATCGGATCGCCCGTGGTGGCGGCGGTCGTGCTGTTTTGCGTGGCGCTGTCAGGGGCGGTCGTGGTGATGGCGCTCAGCCATGGGCCGAGCGCGCTGGCCCATGTGCCCGCCCAGCCGCGGCATCTGTTCATCGGCGGGCTTCTGGTGTGTTTCTATGTGCTGTCGGTGACCTTCGTCGCGCCGAAATTCGGCGTCGGCAATGCGGTGTTCTTCGTGCTGATGGGGCAGATGATCTCGGCCGCGGCGATCGACCAGTTCGGTCTGTTCGGTGCGATGGTCCGGCCGATCACCGTGCTGCGCGGGGCGGGGATCGGCTTCATGGGGCTGGGTCTTTTCCTGATCCAGCGCGGCTGATGGGGCAGCGGGGGCTTGCCCCCGCCGCCGCAGGACGCTAGAGGCGCGGCCATGAGCGATGACATTGATCCCGAAGAGACGGGCGCCGAGGCGCGCCCCGAGTGGCGCAACTTCTATGGCCGCCGCGCCGGCAAGACCATGCGGTCGAGCCAGAAGACCTATCTGTCCGAGGATCTGGACACGCTGCGCCCGCGCGGCATCTCGCCCGAGGAAAACCCGGGCCGCGAGACGGTCGATCCGGCCAGCATCTTTGGCAATGACGCGCCCGTTTGGCTGGAGGTCGGCTTCGGCGGTGGCGAGCATCTGGTGCATATGGCCGCGACCTATCCGGGCATCAACATCATCGGCTGCGAGCCCTATATCAACGGCGTCGCCATGCTGCTGGGCAAGATCCGGGCCGCCGGGGTCAGCAATCTGGCCGTGCATCCCGGCGATGCGCGCGATCTGATGGATGTGCTGCCCGAGGGCTGCATCGCCAAGGCTTTCCTGAACTACCCCGACCCCTGGCCGAAGCGCCGCCACCACCGCCGCCGCTTCGTCACGCAAGAGCATCTGGTGCCGCTGGCGCGGGTGCTGCAGAAGGGCGCCGAGTTCCGCGTGGCCACCGACATTCCCGATTACATGCGCCAGACGCTGGAAGAGGTGCCGCAGGCGGGGTTCGCACTGGTCGCGCATTCGGGCACGCCGTGGGACGACTGGATCTCGACCCGCTATGAGCAAAAGGCGCTGCGCGAGGGCCGCGTGCCCGACTACGCCACCTTCCGCAAGATCTGAGCGCGCCTCTGGCGGGGATATTTTCGCTTTCTTGAGGGGCTGGGGCTTTCCCGAGGCCCCCGGCTTGGGCTAACAGGGTCCGACTGTTCAGGGAGGCTCCATATGTCCGGCCACGGCGATCCGATTTTGATGACTGCCCGCAAGGGCGCTGCGCTGAAAGGTGTGGCCGAGGTGCCGGGCGACAAGTCGATCAGCCACCGCGCGCTGATCCTGGGCGCGCTGTCGGTCGGCCGCACCGAGATCACCGGGCTGCTGGAAGGCCAGGACGTGCTGGACACCGCCAAGGCGATGCAGGCCTTCGGCGCCACGGTCACCCGGCATGGGCCCGGCGACTGGACCGTCGAGGGCGTGGGTGTGGGTGGCTTCGCCGAGCCCGAGGATGTGATCGATTGCGGCAATTCGGGCACCGGGGTGCGGCTGATCATGGGCTGCATGGCAACAAGCCCGATCACCGCGACCTTCACCGGCGATGCGAGCCTGCGCAAGCGCCCGATGGGGCGGGTGACCGACCCGATCGCGCTGTTCGGTGCGCGGGCAGTGGGGCGCGCGGGTGGCCGTCTGCCGATGACCATCGTCGGTGCCGCCGATCCGGTGCCGGTCCGTTACACCACGCCGATGCCCTCGGCGCAGGTGAAATCGGCGGTGCTGCTGGCGGGGCTGAACGCGCCCGGGCAGACCGTGGTGACCGAGCGCGAGGCGACGCGCGATCACACCGAACGCATGCTGCGCGGCTTTGGCGCGGACATCAGCGTTGAAGAGACCGCCGAAGGCCGGGTCATCACCCTGCAGGGCCAGCCCGAACTGACGGGCCAGAAAGTCGCCGTGCCGCGCGACCCGTCCTCGGCCGCGTTTCCGGTCTGTGCCGCGCTGATCGTGCCGGGCTCGGATATTCTGGTGCCGGGCGTCAGCCAGAACCCGACGCGCAATGGGCTGTTCACCACGCTGGTCGAAATGGGCGCCGACATCACCTTTGAAAACCCGCGCGAAGAAGGCGGCGAGCCGGTGGCCGACCTGCGCGTGCGTTCCAGCGCACTGCACGGTATCGCAGTGCCGCCCGAACGCGCGGCCTCGATGATCGACGAGTACCCGGTGCTTTCGGTCGTTGCGGCCTGCGCCACCGGCACCACGGTGATGCGCGGGGTCAAGGAATTGCGGGTCAAGGAAAGCGACCGGATCGACGCGATGGCGCGCGGGCTAGAGGCCTGCGGCGTGGCGATCGAGGAAGACGAAGACACGCTGATCGTCCACGGGCTGGGCGCGGGCAATGTGCCCGGCGGCGCCACCTGCGCCACCCATATCGACCACCGCATCGCGATGAGCTTCCTTGTGCTCGGGCTGGCCAGCCAGCAGCCGATCTCGGTCGATGACGGCTCGCCCATCGCCACCTCTTTCCCGGCTTTCGAAGGGCTGATGGCAGGGCTGGGCGCGCAGATCACGCGCGGCGCATAAGGCAGGGCTTGCCTCCGGCGGGGATATTTGGGCCAAGGTGAAGGGGCTTTCATCTTGGCAAAAATATCCCCCGCGGAGCGTCCCGGGTCAGAACAGGAGAAACGCCATGAAATTCACGGTCGCCATCGACGGGCCTGCGGCGGCGGGCAAGGGCACGATCTCGCGCGCGGTGGCGGCGCGGTTCGGCTTCGCGCATCTGGACACCGGCGCGCTGTATCGGGCGGTCGGTGTCAAGGCCGAGGGCGAGGGCGGCGATCCGGTGGCGGCGGCACGCGGGTTGACCCCTGCGGATCTGGCGCGCGAGGATTTGCGCACGCTGGCGGCCGGGCAGGCGGCGTCGAAGGTGGGGGTGATCCCGGAAGTGCGCCAGGCATTGCTGGAGTTCCAGCGCGAGTTTGCGCGGCGTGACGGGGGGGCGGTGCTGGACGGGCGCGACATCGGCACGGTGATCTGTCCCGAGGCCGAGGTGAAGCTGTTCGTCACCGCCAGTGCCGAGGTGCGCGCGCACCGGCGCTGGCTGGAGGTCGGCGGCGACGCGGCGGCGGTGCTGGCCGAGGTGGTCGCACGCGATGCGCGCGACATGAACCGCGCCGAAGCGCCTTTGAAGCCGGCAGCGGATGCGGTGGTGATCGACACCTCGACGATGAGCATCGAGGCGGCCGTGGCCGCAGCCTGCGACGAAATCGCGAAACGGATGCGCTGATCTGGACAGGGCGGGGCCGCAAGCCCATATCGACAGGATGCTGCGTGCCGCTCTGTTCCTGCTTGTCATGCTTGCCGCCCCGGTTGCCGCCGCGTCGCGGCCCGAAGGGTTGATGTGGAACCGTTCGAGCCTGCCGCTGACCTTGCCCCTGCAGGTCAAAAGCGATGCGGGGGCCGATCATTATCTGCGTCTTGTCGATCCGGCGGCGGGGCAGGCCGTGCTGGCCGCCTATGTGCGCGGTGGCGAGATCTTCCGGGTGCTGGTGCCGCCGGGGCGTTACGTTCTGGAAATCGCCTCGGGGCGGGACTGGCAGGATGAGGATGCGCTTTTCGGCCCGCAGACCGTGCAGGTCACGCTGGAGCCGCCGCTGGTTTTCGGCGCGCAGGGTGTGGCGCGCAAATCCGGGGCACTTCTGGATCTGCGCGGCGATCAGGTAACGGTGCGCGGCTTCGGGCTGTGCCAGCGCTTTATGCTCGACCCCGACAGTCTGGCCGGGTCCTGGGCGCGGGCGCATCCGACCGACCTGCTGCCCCCGCCCGAACGCGAGCGTTTCGCGGTGCCGCGCTATACGCTGCGGGCGCGGGTCTGCGACTAGCCGCCACAGAAGGCTTGCCCCACAGGCGATTTGGGCTTATAGCAGCCCCGTCGAAAGGGGGCAGGCACAGGTCTGCCCCCTTTGGGCATATCCAACGAAAGACCGGCGGAGCCAACCGCATGGCCAGAAAACCCATGTAAAGGAAACTCAGACGCATGTGCGCTAAAGCAACCATGGAAGAATTCGAAGCCCTCTTGAACGAGAGCCTCGAGATCGACACCCCGAACGAAGGTTCGGTTGTCAAAGGCAAGGTCATCGCCATCGAGGCGGGCCAGGCCATCATCGACGTCGGCTACAAGATGGAAGGCCGCGTTGATCTGAAAGAATTCGCAAACCCGGGCGAGGCCCCCTCGATCGCCGTTGGCGACGAAGTGGAAGTGTATCTCGACCGCGTTGAAAACGCCCGCGGCGAAGCTTCGATCTCGCGCGAGAAAGCGCGTCGCGAAGAAGCCTGGGATCGTCTGGAACAGGCTTATGCCAAAGAAGAGCGCGTCGATGGCGCCATCTTCGGCCGTGTCAAAGGCGGCTTCACCGTCGATCTGGGCGGCGCTGTGGCGTTCCTGCCCGGCAGCCAAGTTGACGTGCGCCCGGTGCGCGACGCCGGCCCGCTGATGGGTCTGAAACAGCCGTTCCAGATCCTGAAAATGGACCGTCGTCGTGGCAACATCGTTGTGTCGCGTCGCGCCATCCTGGAAGAAAGCCGCGCCGAACAGCGCGCCGAAGTCATCGGCAACCTGACCGAAGGTCAAGTGGTCGACGGCGTGGTCAAGAACATCACCGAATACGGTGCGTTCGTTGATCTGGGCGGCGTTGATGGCCTGCTGCACGTCACCGACATGGCCTGGCGCCGTGTGAACCACCCGTCGGAAATCCTGTCGATCGGCGAAACCGTCAAGGTTCAGGTCGTCAAGATCAACAAGGAAACCCACCGTATCTCGCTCGGCATGAAACAGCTGCAGAACGATCCGTGGGATTCGGTTGAGCAGAAATTCCCGCTGGGTTCGGTCCACAAGGGCCGCGTGACCAACATCACCGATTACGGCGCCTTCGTGGAGTTGGAAGCCGGTGTCGAAGGTCTGGTTCACGTTTCGGAAATGTCGTGGACCAAGAAGAACGTGCACCCCGGCAAGATCGTTTCGACCTCGCAAGAGGTTGACGTCATGGTTCTGGAAATCGACACCGCGAAACGTCGCGTGTCGCTTGGCCTGAAACAAACCATGCGCAACCCGTGGGAAGTGTTCGCCGAAACCCACCCGGTCGGCACCGTCATCGAAGGCGAAGTCAAGAACATCACCGAATTCGGTCTGTTCATCGGCCTCGACAACGACATCGACGGCATGGTTCACCTGTCGGACCTGTCGTGGGAACAGCGCGGCGAAGACGCGATCCAGAACTACCGCAAAGGCGACATGGTCAAGGCCGCTGTCACCGAAGTGGACGTGGAAAAAGAGCGTATCTCGCTCTCGATCAAAGCGCTCGACGCCGACACCTTCTCGGATGCGGTTGACGGCGTGAAACGCGGTTCGGTCATCACCGTCGAAGTCACCGCCATCGAAGACGGCGGCATCGAGGTGGATTACAACGGCATGAAATCCTTCATCCGCCGTTCGGACCTGGCCCGTGATCGTGCCGACCAGCGCCCCGAGCGCTTCCAGGTCGGTGACCACGTCGATGTGCGCGTGACCAACGTCGACAGCAAGACCCGCCGTCTGGGCGTCTCGATCAAGGCGCGTGAGATCGCCGAAGAGAAAGAAGCCGTGGAACAGTACGGCTCGTCGGACTCGGGTGCGTCGCTGGGCGACATCCTGGGCGCGGCGCTCAAGGGCAACAACTGATCCATCCGGTCTGACCGGATCTGCGGCCTCGCCCTACCCGGGCGGGGCCGTTTTCATGCCTGCGATTCGCGCTCTGGGCCCACGCGGGGGCGTCATTGGCATGTTTCTGCGCATGCACATCGTGCAAGCGTGCTTCCGTCGTGCTCAGAGCCGCCAAATTGGCCGCCTTTCCAAGCCTTTGCTGTTTGAGCCTCGAAAATTTATCCGTATAGTCGGGCACACAAAGAATGTCCGGGTCTGCCACCCGGAAACCCTTGGGGGGAACTATAAATGATCCGGTCTGAGTTGATCGCCAAGATTTCCGAAGAAAATCCGCATCTGTTCCAGCGCGATGTCGAGAAGATCGTGAACACGATCTTTGAAGAGATCATCGAGGCCATGGCGCGGGGCGATCGGGTCGAGTTGCGCGGTTTCGGCGCGTTTTCGGTCAAGAAGCGCGACGCGCGCACCGGGCGCAACCCGCGCACCGGCACCGCCGTCGAGGTGGACGAAAAACATGTGCCCTTCTTCAAGACCGGCAAGCTGCTGCGCGACCGGCTGAACGGGGATGAGGACTGAACCATGATGAAGCTGTTGCGGCTGGCGTTCCTGGGCCTTCTGGCGCTGGTGCTGATTGCCCTGGCGCTGGCCAACCGTGATCTGGTAACGCTGCGCGCGCTGCCGCCCGAGGCCGGCGAGTTTCTGGGCTTCAGCTGGTCGCTGCAACTGCCGCTGTTTCTTGTGATATTTGCGGGGATCTTGCTGGGCTTGCTGATCGGCTTCGTCTGGGAATGGCTGCGCGAACACAAGATCCGTTCGCATGCTGTCAAGGTCAGTCGCAAGGCCGCGCATCTGGAACGCGAGGTCGACCGGCTGAAAACCAAGGCCGAGGGGCCGAAAGACGAGGTTCTGGCGCTGCTGGAGGCGCCGTCGCGCTGAAATGGTGACAATTGCCGTCAACCGTGGCCGCCCCGGTGGGGTGCGGGTCAAGATCTGTGGGCTGAGCACCGCGGAACATGTCGCTGCGGCCTGCGAGGCAGGCGCGGCCTATCTGGGTTTTGTCTTCTTCCCGAAATCACCGCGCAACGTCGGGATCGTGCAGGCCCGCGATCTGGCGATCGAGGTGCCGGTGGGCGTGGCGAAAGTGGCGCTGGTGGTCAATGCCAGCGATGCCGAGCTGGAGGCGATCTGCGCGCAGGTGCCGCTGGACATGTTGCAGTTGCACGGCCGCGAAACCCCCGAACGCGTGGCCGAGATCCGCGCGCGCTTCGGCCTGCCGGTGATGAAGGCGGTGGGGGTGGCCGAACCGGCCGATCTGGCGGCGATCGCGGAGTATGAGGCAGTGGCCGATCAGATCCTGATCGACGCCAAGGCGCCGAAAGGCGCGGCGCTGCCCGGGGGTAACGGGTTGGCCTTCGACTGGCGTCTGATCGCGGGGCGGGGGTGGCAGAAACCCTGGATGCTGGCGGGCGGCCTGACGCCCGAAAACGTGGCCGAGGCGGTGCGTCTGACCGGCGCGCGGCAGGTCGATGTCAGCTCGGGCGTGGAAAGCGCGCCGGGGGTGAAGGACGCAGGCCTGATCCGCGCGTTCATTCGGGCCGCGCAAGGGGCCTGAGCGACCGGGGCGCCGCGCGCCCCGGACCCCGGAGTATTTCAGCCAAGAAGAAGGGCCCTTGTGCTTTACCCGCAAGGCCAATCGCGCTAAGTGCCGAAGGGTAACAGCGCGAGGTGAGACGATGCCCGAAGACCTTCCCAACAGCTATATGACCGGGCCCGATGAAAACGGGCGGTTCGGGATTTTCGGCGGCCGTTTCGTGTCGGAAACGCTGATGCCGCTGATCCTCGAACTGGAGGCGCAGTATGAATTTGCCAAGACCGACCCGAATTTCTGGGCCGAGATGGAGGAGCTGTGGAAATACTATGTGGGCCGCCCGAGCCCGCTGTATTTCGCGCCGCGCCTGACCGAGCATCTGGGCGGGGCGAAGATCTATCTCAAGCGCGAAGAACTGAACCACACCGGCAGCCACAAAATCAACAACGTGCTGGGCCAGATCCTGCTGGCACGGCGGATGGGCAAGAAGCGGATCATCGCGGAAACCGGCGCGGGCCAGCATGGCGTGGCGACCGCGACGGTCTGCGCACGGTTCGGCCTGCAATGCGTGGTCTACATGGGCGCGACCGATGTCGAACGGCAGGCGCCGAACGTGTTCCGCATGCGTCTGCTGGGGGCAGAGGTGGTGCCGGTGACCAGCGGCCGCGGAACGCTGAAGGATGCGATGAACGACGCGCTGCGCGATTGGGTGACCAATGTGCGCGACACCTTCTATTGCATCGGCACGGTGGCGGGGCCGCACCCCTATCCGGCGATGGTGCGCGATTTCCAGGCGATCATCGGCAAGGAAACCCGCTGGCAACTGGCCGAGCAGGAGGGCGAGGGCCGTCTGCCCGATTCGGTGATCGCCGCGATCGGCGGCGGGTCGAACGCGATGGGGCTGTTCTATCCGTTCCTCGACGATCCGTCGGTGCGCATCATCGGTGTCGAAGCGGGTGGGCATGGTGTCGACGAACGGATGGAGCATTGCGCGAGCCTGACGGGCGGGCGCCCGGGCGTTCTGCATGGCAACCGCACCTATCTGTTGCAGGATGAAGATGGCCAGATCCTGGAAGGCCATTCGATTTCCGCGGGTCTGGATTATCCGGGGATCGGCCCCGAGCATTCCTGGCTGCACGAGACCGGGCGCGCCGAATATGTCTCGGTCACCGATACCGAGGCGCTGGAGGCGTTCCAGTTGCTGTGCAAGCTGGAGGGGATCATCCCCGCGCTGGAACCCAGCCACGCGCTGGCGCATGTGACCAAGCTGGCGCCGACCCTGCCAAAAGATCATATCATGGTGGTCAACCTATCGGGGCGGGGCGACAAGGACATCTTCACCGTGGCCAAGCATCTGGGCGTGAAGATGGCGGTCTGATCGACCCGAGCCCAGGTTTTCAGGCCCCGCCGGCGTGTCCGGCGGGGCTTTTTGCTGCCTAAACCCAGGTTTATGCCCGTGGGTCGCAGGGTGTAGAGGCGCGATTTACCCCCTGCGGCCAATAGCGGGAGATGTCGCGGCCGGTCAGTTTGGCCGCAGTTCGCCGCATGGTGCGGCTGCTGTTTGGGAGTAGACACATGAAAACCACCATTGCCATTTTCGCCGCTTCGCTGACGCTGGGGCAGGCTGCTTTCGCCGAAGTTTCGACCCAGTCGATCATCGACGATCTGAGCGGTCAGGGGTTCTCGGGCATTGAAATCGAGACCGCGCCCGCGCAGGTCAAGGTCGAAGCCCGCAATGGCACCACCAAGATCGAAGTGGTCTATGATCGTGAAACCGGTGAGATCCTCAAGCAGGAACAGACCCGGGCGCGCGTGCGGACCGGCGAGGTGCTGGCGCAGGGCGTGGCCATGCGGACCCGTGCGGAAAACTTCCTTGACGACGACGATATGGACGACGACGTGAACGACGACGACATGTCCGATGACGAAGGGGATGACGATCACGGCATGGGCGGTCACGACGACGATCACGAGTCGGATGACAATGATGACGGCGACGACAATGACGACGGCGATGACAACGACAGCGGCGACGACAACGGCGACGACGACTGAGCACGTCTTGCGGCCGGGGGCGATCTGCCCCCGGTCTTCGCGTCCCGGCTTGCGCCTTCGGGGGGAAGCCGGGCATAGTGCGGCCCTTGGCGGGCCCGGAGGGGAATGATGGACAGGCGCGGATTTCTGTGCGCAGGGGCGATGCTCGCCCTGATCGGGGCGGGCGCGGCGCCGGCCTTTGCGGGCGGGGCCGAAGACAGCGTCATGCGCCAGCTCAAGGCGCAGGGCTACAGCCAGATCCAGGTTCAGCGCACCTGGCTGGGGCGGCTGCGGATCACGGCGCAGCGCGGCAAGGTGCAGCGCGAAATCGTGCTTGATCCACGCACCGGGGAACTGTTGCGCGATCTGAGCACCTCGGGGGCGCCGCTATTGCGCAGCCCGTCGGACAGCGGGGCCGACAGGCGCGACAGCGGCAGTTCCGGGGCCGCGAATGACGACAGCGATGACGATGACGACCACGATGATGATGAGGGCGGAGGCAGCGATGACGGCGGAGGGGGCGAAGGCGGCAATGACGATGATTGAGCCGATCCGGTGAGGTCGGGCAAGAGGCGTGGCCTGCTGCTGGTGGCCTTGTTCACGCTGCAGGCGGTTTGTGCGCTGTTCTTCGTGTCCGACATCCTGTTGTCGGTCTTCGGGCTCTATGCGGCGCCGATCAGCTGGCAAAATCGCGAGATTCTGGAAATCGGCGCGGCGCTCGGGCTGATCCTGGGGCTTGGGCTGGGGGCTGCGGCACTGGCCGGGGCGTTGCGCGAAACCGCGCGCACGCGCGCACGTCTGCACCGCGCCGCCAGCGCCTTTGGCGATCTGCTGGAAGCACGCTTCACCGAATGGGGCCTGACCCCGGCCGAGCGGGATGTGGCCCTGTTTGCGATCAAGGGGCTCAGCACCGCCGAAATTGCGGCGCTGCGTTCGACTTCTGAAGGCACGGTCAAGGCGCAGACCGCCGCGATATATCGGAAGGCGGGCGTCAGCGGGCGCGGCCCCTTGCTGAGCCTGTTCATCGAGGATCTGATGGACAGCGGGCCACTGGTCAGCCTGCCGGGCACCCCCGAGCCGGTGGCCGACACCGCCTGAGCGGCGCGGGGTCAGTCCCGGGCGCGCTTTTTCTTCTTTTTCTTGCCGTGCTCGACCGGGTGCATCATGGCGGCCAGTTCTTCGGGGCTATGGGCCGCCAGCTGTGCCAGCCAGCCCGAGGTGGCATCAAGCACTTGCGCCAGATCGGCCAGCCGGGCATCGCCACTGGCGGCCTGCAAATCGTGCAGCCGGGCGGCCAGCGGCGCCAGATCGCGGCGCTGACGTTCGGCCAGCAATTGGCGCAGCAGGGCCCAGGGGTCGGCGGGGGCGACATAGAAGTCGCGCCGCGATCCGGGGCTGCGCGCAATCTGCACCAGTCCGAGGCCGCGCAATTCCTTCAGCGCGGTCGAGACATTCGAGCGGGAAATCCCCAGTATCCGCACCAGATCTTCGGCCGCAGGGGCCTGCGCGGCCCGCCAGATTGCCGCGAAACACTGCCCGGCGGGGCGCGAAATGCCGAAGCGCGGGGCGATTTCGGCAAAGAGTTGCGGCAGGTCGGGGGCAGGTGTGGCGTGGGTCATGGGCGGTTTCCTGACTTAGCTGGGCGGGCGCTGCGGCGTGGTGGGAAGGTCTTCGGTCCGGGCAATGTGATAGCGGGTGGTCTGGCGCCAGGGCATGCCGGGCGTCAGGGTGATCTGTGGGAAATCGGGATGGTGCGGGGCATTGGGCCAGAACTGCGGTTCCAGCGCCAGCCCGGCATGGGGGACGTAGGGCTGACCCATCAGCCCGGGATAGGGCGTGCTGTTCAGGGCGCGCCCGTCATAGGCCTGCAATCCGGGCGCGTCGGTTTCCAGCACCATCTGCACCCCGCGTGCGCCCCGCAGCTGCGCCACCGGCCGGGGGGCCGCGGCAGGGGTGTCGCCCAGGCAGAAGTTGTGATCGAGCGGCGGCAGATCGTTCACGGGGCGCGGCGTGCGCAGGTCGAACCCCGTTCCCGCCACCGGCAGCGGCGCGCCGGGCAGCCCCTGCGCATCGCAGGGCAGATAGCGGTCGGCGTCGATCTGCAGCCGGTGCGCCCCCGTCGTGACGCTGCCGTCAAGGTTCCAATAGACGTGATGCGCGGGGTTCATCAGCGTGGGGGTGTCGGTCTCGGCTTCCAGCACCAGTTCCAGCGTGGCAGGGGGCACGATGCGATAGCGCGCACGCACGATCCGATGCCCCGGCAGGCCGCAGTCGCCCGGTGCCAGCGTGCAGATCATGCAGAGCGCGCTGTCGCTGGCGGCCTCGATTTGCCAGATCCGCGCCGAAAGGCCCTGCGGCCCCGAATGCAGGCTGTTGGCGCCGTCATTGGCGGGCAGGGCGTAGCGCCGCCCCGCCAGGGTGACCTGTGCGCCACCGATCCGGTTGGCAACCGGCCCGACGACAGCCCCCGCCCAGAGCAGCGCACCGTCATAGGCACCCGCCATGTCCGACCCTAAAATCAGCGGCCAGGGCGTGCCTGCCAGCCGCAGATCCTGCAAGGTCGCACCCAGGGTCAGCACCCGCGCGGTCAATTCGCCTGCGCGCAGCGTTGCCACCTGCACCACGCGCCCGTCGGGCATCGTTCCGAAAGGACGCGCGGTCATGTCCGGCCCCCGAAGGTGGCAAGACCTGCGACCAGCGCCGCCTCGCCATCGCCCTGCGTCACCTGCACCCCCTGCGCGCTCAGCGCCTGTGCGCCGAGGGCTGCCCAGCCGGGCGCGGTGGCACAGTCCAGCGCCAGCACCTGCTGGCCCAGCCACCACGGTTTGGCGGCGGCCAGATCGGCGCCCAGGACCGCACCCGCAGCGGCACCTGTCGCGGCCTCGGGCAAGGCACGGGTTTCGGTCACCGGCGCAAGGTGACGCAACAGGCGTTCGGGGCGCGACAGGCAGTCCGCCAGCGCCCCGGCAAAGCCCGGGCCGTCGCAGCGCGCGGCCGGGGGCAGCAGTGCGGCGCTGGCCGTGCGGGTCACGCTGACGACTTCGCCCGCGCTCAGATGCGCCCACAGGCTGGTGGCGCCGCACAGCCACACCACGCCGTCGAATTGCGGTTGCGCGGCCAGAAGCCCCGCGATCCGCGCGACTTCGGCGGGGTGGACGATTTCGGGCGGGGTAGCTTGTCGCAGCGCAGGCAGATCGGGGTTGCCCGCATCGGGCAGCGGCGCGCAGGGCAGGGGGCGTGGCGCGACATCGGGATGCAGACGGGCGGCCACCACGGGCGCCTGCCAGCCCGCACAAAGCGCAGCGCTGCCCTGCGGTGCCGTGCGCTGCTCGATCAGTGCGCCGGACATGTCAAAGGCCCGGGCCTGAAACAGGCCCGGGTCTTCGCTCAGTGCAATCCACGCAATCGCGGCCATTCGATCCCCAGTTTGCCCGGGACCCATGGGCAAGCCCCCGATTTCCCCCAGAAACCATGCGTGGGCGCGCGGTTCAAGGGGCCGGGGTCACTCTGCGCTCAGGCAGGTGCTGATTGCAGTGCCCAGATCGCGCATCAGGGCCTCGTAAAGCCCCGGGCCATAGGCCAGCGACGAGCCCGAGGGATCAAGCGCCGCGCCCAGCCGCACATTGGTGCCCTCGATCAGCAGGGCCATCTGCTTGGGGTCGTGCTGGGCCTCGGGGAAGGCGCAGACCACACCATCGGCCTGCAGATCGGCGCGCAGATCGGCCAGATGGGCCGCACCCGGTGCGGCGGCATCGCCAAGCGCCACTGCGCCCGCCACATGCAGCGCGTAATGGTCGGCGAAATAGCCATAGGCGGCATGGGCCACCACGAAGGGTTTGTCATGAACCGGCTGGAGTTGCGCGGAAATCTCGCTATCCATCTGCGCGATGCGGGCACGGGCGGCCTCGGCGTTGGCGGCATAGGTCGCGGCATTCTCGGGGTCGGCCGCAGCCAGTTGATCGCCGATCGCGGTCAGCCAGACCTGCGCGTTGCCGGGGTCGAGCCAGGCGTGCGGGTCAAGCCCTTCGTGACTGTGCGCATGGGCTTCTTCTTCGCCATGCTCTTCCGCGCCATGTTCATCGGCGTGATCCGCATGCTCGTCTTCGGCCTCATGGTCATGCGGGGCGTCGAACGCGCGTTTGTGCGTGCCGGCGGCTTCAAGCAGTTCGATCGCCGTGCCGCCCGCCACGCCCTGCAGGGCCCGGTCAAGCCAGGGGGTCATCTCCGGCCCGATCCAGAACACCAGATCGGCCGATTGCAGCGCCCGCGCCTGCGAGGGGCGCAGTTGGTAGTTGTGCGCATTGGCCCCCTGGTCGAGCAAAACCTCGGGCGCGCCCAGATCGCCCATCACCTGGGCCACCAGCGAACCGACCGCGGGAATATCGGTCACCACCTGCGGCACGGCGGCCATCGCCGGCGCGGTCAGCAGAAAAAACGGCACACTCAGGGTTATCGGACGCATTGGCGGGCTCCTTGGGCTTGTGAATTGGGAGCTGTTTATCTATGTGATATCATAACAGGTCAAGAGAAATGTGATAGAGTAACATGTCTAGCCCAGAGACTGACCCCGACGCGACCCTGGCTTTCGCGCGCCATGACCATGCGCATTGCGCCTGCGATACGCTGGCGCGCGCCGAGGCCGAGGCTGCGCGGCGCGGCGCCCGGCTGACCCCGGTGCGCAAGCGCACGCTGGAAATCCTGCTCGAGGCGCATCGGGCGATGGGCGCCTATGAGGTGCTGGACCGGCTGGCGGCCGACGGGTTCGGCAATCAGCCGCCGGTGGCGTATCGGGCGCTGGAATTTCTGGTCGAGAACGGGCTGGCGCATCGCGTGCGGCGGCTGAACGCCTTTGCCGCCTGCATGCACCCGGGCGAGGATCACGCGCCGGTGTTCCTGATCTGCCGGGTGTGCGATGCGGTGGCCGAGGCGCCGGGGGCCGCCGTGCGTGCGGCATTGGATCAGGCGGCGGCCGATTTGGGGTTCGCGGTGGAACGCGCCAATATCGAAGCGCTGGGCCTGTGCCCCGCCTGTGCCGGAGGCGCAGATGACGCAACCGTCTGAGGCCCTGATTTCGGCCACGAACCTCAGCGTCACCCATGGCGGTGCGCCGGTCTTGTCGGGCGTGGATTTCACCATCGCCCCGGGCGAGATCGTGACCGTGGTCGGGCCCAATGGATCGGGCAAATCGACGCTGATCCGTGCGCTGATCGGGCTGGAGCCCGCGGCGACCGGGCAGGTCACCCGCCAGCCCGGCCTGGTGATCGGCTATGTCCCGCAAAAGCTGCATCTGGACGCCAGCCTGCCGATGACGGTGGGCCGGTTCCTGTCTTTGCCCAAACGCGTGCGCGATGCCGATGCCGCTGCGGCGCTCGTGCGCACCGGGGTGCCGGGGCTGGAAGGGCGGCAGATCACGCGGCTGTCGGGCGGGCAGTTTCAGCGCGTTCTGCTGGCGCGCGCACTGCTGGCGCGGCCGCAGATCCTGATTCTGGATGAACCGACGCAGGGGCTGGACCAGCCCGGCACCGCGGCTTTCTACAAGCTGATCGAAGAGGTCCGCCACGAAACCGGCGCGGCCGTGCTGATGGTCAGCCACGATCTGCATGTGGTGATGTCGGCCTCGGACCGGGTGATTTGCCTGAACGGGCATGTCTGCTGTGCAGGTACGCCCCGGGTGGTGTCGAACGCGCCGGAATATCGCGCGCTGTTCGGGATGGGCACCGGCGGGGCCTTCGCGCTGTATCAGCATGTGCATGACCACGATCACGACCATGACGAAGGCCACGGCCACGATCCGGCACATCCGCATCACGCGCATCCGCAGGCCCACGGCCACGACCATTCCCACACCCACGACTGCGAGCATGATCATGCTGGATGATTTTCTGACCCGTGCGGCGCTGGCGGGCGCCGGGCTGACGCTGGCCACCGGGCCGCTGGGATCGTTCGTGGTATGGCGGCGGATGGCCTATTTCGGCGATGCCACGGCGCATGCGGCGATTCTGGGCGTCGCGCTGAGCTTCGGCTTCGGCATTTCGGTCTATGCCGGCACGCTGGCGGTGGCCCTTGGCATGGCGCTGACTGTGGCGCAGCTGTCGGGGCGAGGCCATGCAATGGATACGGTGCTGGGTGTTCTGGCGCATTCCGCGCTGGCCTTCGGCCTGATCGCGGCCTCGCTGATTTCGGGGCTGCGGGTGGATCTGAGCGCCTGGCTGTTTGGCGATATTCTGGCGGTCAGCCGCGCGGATCTGGGCATCGTCTGGGGCGGTGCGCTGCTGGTGCTGGCGGCGCTGGTCTGGCGCTGGCAGGGGCTTTTAGCCGCGACCGTGAACGAGGAGCTGGCGCAGGCCTCGGGGCTCAATCCGCGGACCGAACGGCTGGTGCTGGTGCTGGCGCTGGCGCTGACGGTGGCGGTGTCGATCAAGATCGTCGGCGCGCTGCTGATCGCCGCGCTTCTGATCGTGCCCGCCGCCACCGCGCGGCAATTTGCGCGCACGCCCGAAACCATGGCACTGGGGGCGACGGCGACGGGGGCGGTTTCTGTCGTGCTGGGGCTTTGGGCCTCGATGCGGTTCGACACGCCCGCGGGCCCCTCGATCGTGGCGATGGCGGCGGCGCTGTTCACGGCGTCGCTGATCTTTCCGCGCCGCGCCTGATCGGGGCGCCGGGACGCGCCAATTCACAACCGCGCCACAAGTTCCCGGAATCATAAAAAAAATTTGGCCCGGAATCATCCTGTGGGCAAAAAACGGCGAAAAAGTCGCAGTTGCGACGCTTTTGCACGGCAATCCCGGCTTTGGGGGTTCCGATCTGTGCTAAACTGCAACAGTCGATAGGGCCCAGAGGTAAATAGCCGCGATTCTCCTTTGCATTTAATCGTGGTTATGCGAATCTCGCTTCGATGCTGCCGGCGTTGGCGGCTGTCTACAGTAATGACGGAGATTACTATGAAAAAAATCGCTACCATCGCTCTGGCCCTGGGCCTGACCGCTTCGACCGCTTTTGCTGGCGGCTACACCGCTCCCGTCGTCGACGCTGAGCCGGTCGTCGTCGAAGGCGCTTCGTCGTCGAACGCTGCTTGGCTGATCCCGGTCCTGCTGATCGCAGGCATCGCGGCTGCCTCGTCGAACTAATTTTAGCTTCGGCTAAAATCAAAAGCCGGAAAGCATCGCTTTCCGGCTTTTTGTATTGGGGCCCGCGGTTCAGCATGGCCCGAAAGGAAAAAGCGCCCCGTGGGGCGCTTTTGTCATGTGACGGGGCTGGGTAGTGCCTCAGTCGCGCAGGCTTTGCAAAACCAGATAGCCCAGCCCGGGCCCGACCCACTGTCGGGACACCAGCACGCGCCCGTCCGCAGCAACCAGATAGCCATTGTCGACCACCGCGCCAGAGCCTTCGCAATGCTCTGCCACCTGCTGACCTGTGTAGGTTATGCCCGCAATGTCCTGCGTCATGCTGGCGCCGGGGGTGACGGTGCAGGTCATCGGCACCGGACGTTCGACCCCGTTGCCATCCAGATAGCGCTGCACCCGCGGCGCGCTGCCCGCCTGGCGCGTGCGGATCAGCCGGGCGACGGCATCCGTGTCGGCGGACATCAGATCACGGCCATAGCCGCGTGTGCCCGCCAGAAGGCCGCTGCGCAGCATCACACCGCGCTGATCGGGGGTCTGATAGCTGCGCATCGTGCCGTTCTCGCCGACCATGCCCAGCACGGTGGGCGCGCCCACGGACTCGAAGGTGGCCAGCAGCACGGGCCCCTTGACCGAGGCCAGCGCGGCCTGTGCCAGTTGCGCGGGATCGGGCGCCTGGGCCGATGCCGTACTGGCGCGTTTGCCAGGCAATACCGCGCCCAGCCCGTTCTTGACCAGTGCCGCACCGCCTGCGCCCCGTTCCAGCCCGGCAGAGTCGCGCGAACAGCCTGCAAGTGCCAGCGCGGCGATCAGCAGGGCCGCCGTGCCCCGCACCGAGAGATGGCTCATCGCCAGAATCTCCCCCAATCCTCGTAGATTGCGCCCATGTGGTTGTCGCGCACCGTTTCGTAAAGGCGCCCGTCCACATCGACCCGCGCGCCGCCATCGCCGGTATAGGGCCGGATCGTCGGATGGAAGGTCGCCAGCGTCGGTTTGCCGAGCGCCCAGCTGAGCGGGATCGTCAGGCGCACGCCTTTGTCGAAAGAGCCGGGCCCGAAATCGGACGAGGACATGTCGGTCAGCGTCGCGAAGGCGCCGACGCTCCAGCCATTGGCCAGCTGGCGATCGACCGAAATCGTCGCGCCCCAGTCCTCGGCCAGATAGCGCCCGACATCCAGCTGCCCGGTCACGCCCGCGCCGAAATCGTAATAGGCCGACAGGTGGCCGCCGAGCGTGTCGTAATCCTGGAAATCAAAGGCGTCATCGAAGGCGCGCTGCTTGACGTAATCCAGTTCGGCGCCAAGTGCGAGGCGGCTGTCGACGGGTTTCCACAGCACCTCGCCCGAGACACCGCCATACATCCGTTCCAGATAGCCCACCGTAACGCGGCTATAGATCGCCTCGGCCGGGCGGCCATACCAGGCCAGCGTCAGCCGCTCCAGCGTCAGGTCGCTGTTCTTCTGGTATTCGGCCACGTCCGACCGCACATGCTGCACGGGCGAGGTGGAAACGCGCGTCTGATCGTCGAGATTGCCGAACACCTTCTGGCGCAGGGTGCCCGACAGGATCAGCCCGGGCGCCAGATCAAGGCTGCCGTTCAGCGCGATGCCCATGTCGGCATGCAGATCCTGCCCCGGATCGAAGCTCGAAAACTCGACATAGGGCGAGAGGCCGAAGCGATAACGCGGATAGATCCCGGGGGTGGCGGTGAAGGCGCCGTCCAGCGCGGCCTCGCCAATCACCGTGCGCGCCAGGATTTCGCCCGACTGGGTGTTTTCCAGACGCTCCAGATCGCTGCGCTTGAAGCTGACCGAAGCCGTGGGCAGCCCGTTCACCACGGGGGTAATCACGATGGTCTCGACCGAAGGCGGCAGCGCCCGGGTCAGGATGCGCGCGGTATGGCCCAGGGCCTGCGGTGTCGAATTGTAGGTCTCATTGCGCAGGCGCACTTCGGCGCGGGTTGCCGAAAGTTGCATCGAATCAAGGATTTGGCCGTCCTTCTTCAGGCTGTCTGCGACAGCTTTCTGAATTGCCGGCGCGGCGGTCGGATCGGCGGTCCAGGCGCCAGACCAGCCATCCGGGTCGGCGCTCGGGGCCGGGCGCGGGCGCACCGGCAGCGGCGCCTTTTCCAGCCCCGACGGCGCGGGCGGCTGATGCGGGTCCAGCACGATGTTGAACTGGAACCCGACCTCGGAGCCAGCCAGATAATAGGCCGAAACCGAGGCCATGTTGTTGATCTTGTAATCGGCGCCGAAGTTGACAGAGGTCTTGCGGTCGAAGTCGTTGGCCGCAACTTCGGCGGCATAATCGTCCGAGCTGACCTCGGCCTTCAGAACCAGCTTGTCATTGGCCTGCCAGGCCACGCCGGCAAAGGCTGCCGCGGGGCCACGGAACCAGGTGTCGGCATTCAGCCCGCCCACCGGATCGGCCGCCGGGCGCGTGCCACCGCCAAAGCTGCCTTCGGTGCCCAGACGGCCCCAGCCGATGCCGGCCGTGGCGCGCAACTGAGGGGTCAGGGTTTTCGTGGCCACCACATATTCGGCGGCATTCACACCGGTGCCGAACATGTCGCGCAGGCCGACGGCCACCGCCGGGCGCCAGCCCTGTTCGTCCAGCACCTGCCAGTGCAGATCGAGGGTCTTTTCTTTCAGCGTGTCGCCGCCGGCGCCCAACCCGTCCTGATGGGTGAAGCGCAGCGTGCCGGTGACGCGCGGGGTGATCTGGAAGGCGAAATTGCCGCGCAGCGCGCCTGCGGCCTTGCCGACCGAGGTCGCGATCTCGCCGTCCTGCATCGCCTCGGCGGTGGGCATGTCGATCAGGCCGGGGGTGCCGAAGCGACCGAGGCTCCAGCCCAGCGTCGAGGTGGTCTCGGCCCGGGCGGCAAAGCCCGCAGGCACCAGCCCTGCGATCAGCGCCAGCGTGCTGACCTTACCGATTTTCGTGAACATGCGCGCCATCGGACCCTCCACCTTTGCCCCTCTATAACCCGGCTTTTGCCCACAACGCGAGGGGCAATGCCCCGAATTTTGCGCGCCGTGGCAGGTTCGACGCAGCATTTTGCGGGCGGTGGGGGCTGCGGCAATGCGTCCCGCTGCGAAGGGCGATGAATCTGTTATCAGATAACCTAACATGTATTTTAAATGCAGGAATGACCATGGAGTCAGATCATCCCTCTCATCGGGGCGGGCACAGGGGCAGGGGGCACGGCGGCGATCCGGCCCGCGCCGACCGCCACCGCCACGACCAGTCGGTGTTTCACACCCTTCTGGCCCGCCATACCGAAATCCGCCGGAAAGTTACGCAAACCGCGCAAGGGATCGACACGCTGACCACCTCGGACAGCCCCGAGGTCGTCGCACTGCTGCACGATCACGCCCACGAAATGCACCGCCGGATGACCGAAGGCTTTGGCCTGCGCCACTGGGACCCGGCCTTTGCCGAGATCTTCGCGCAGAAGGACAAGGTGCGGATGCAGGTTGAAATCCTGCCGGACGGTGTGCGGGTGGTCGAGTCTTCGGACGATCCGAACGTCGTGCTGCTGATCCAGGCGCATGGGGCGCAGGTGTCGCGCTTCGTCGCGGGCGGCGCCAAGGTGGCCGCGCAGGAAAGTCCGCTGCCAGATGCCTATCGCCGGGTGACCGGCTAAGCGATGCGGCCGGTGCCACGGCCGCTGCCCGGACCGGGGGACGTGCGTCCCCGCGCCCCCGGTCCGGGCGAAATTACAGGCAGGCCTCGAACAGCGCGCGGGTGTTTTCTGCGGTCATTTCAATGGGGTTGCCCCCGCAAGACGGGTCTTCCAGCGCCATTTCGGTCAGCATGTCCAGATCGTCGCGCTTGACGCCCATCGCGGTCAGATTGGCCGGGATGTTCAGCGTCGCGCGCAGCTCCATCACCGCCGCGCGGAAGCCCTCGAACCCGCCCGCGATGCCCAGATAGGCGGCGGCGCGGTCGATCAGCCCTTCGATCGCGGCGCGGTTGTAATCCAGCACCATCGGCATCACGCAGGCATTCGTCGTGCCATGGTGCGTGCCGTAAACCGCGCCGACCGGATGGCTGAGCGAATGGATCGCGCCCAGTCCCTTCTGGAACGCGACCGCCCCCATCGCGGCGGCCGACATCATATGCGCGCGCGCCTGCAGGTCAGTGGGGTCGGCATAGACCTTGGGCAGGTTTTCGAACACCAGCCGCATTCCTTCCAGCGCGATGCCCTGGCTCATCGGGTGGTAGAACGGGCTGCAATAGGCCTCGAGGCAATGGGCCAGCGCATCCATTCCGGTGCCTGCGGTGATGAAGGCCGGCATGCCGACCGTCAGCGCCGGGTCGCAGATCGTGACCGAGGGCAGAAGCTTCGGGTGGAAGATGATCTTCTTCTTATGCGTCACCGAATTGGTCAGAACGCCCGCGCGCCCGACCTCTGACCCGGTGCCCGCCGTGGTCGGCACCGCGATGATCGGCGCGATCTTGCTGGCATCCGCGCGCGTCCACCAATCGCCGATGTCCTCCAGATCCCAGATGCTGAGTGCAGCGGGTTGATCGGCCATCAGCGCGATCAGCTTGCCCAGATCCAGCGCCGAGCCGCCACCGAAACAGACCACCCCGTCATGCCCGCCCGCCTTGTAAAGGGCGATGCCATCGGCCAGGTTGGTTTCGTTCGGGTTCGGGTCCACCTGCGAAAAGACCGCGCGGCCTAAGCCTGCCGCATCAAGGATATCAAGCGCTTGCGCGGTGATCGGCAGGGCGACCAGCGCCTTGTCGGTGACCAGCAGCGGTTTTGTCATCCCCACCGCGCGGCAGTGGTCGGCCAGTTCCGCCACCCGGCCCACGCCGAATTTGATCGCCGTGGGATAGGACCAGTTCATGTTCGGCACGTTCATTTCGTCACCTTTTTCAGATGGTAGGATTTCGGCCGGGTGACCGAATAAAAGCCCAGAACCGACAGCGAGCCGCCCCGCCCGGTGTCCTTGCAGCCGGTCCAGCACAGCGCCGGGTCCAGATAATCGCAGCGGTTCATGAAGACGGTGCCGGTTTCGACCTGCGCACCCACCGCGGCGGCGCGTTCGGGGTCCGATGTCCACAGCGAACAGGTCAGCCCGTAGGGGCTGTCGTTCATCACCGCGATCGCCTCGGCGTCGTCTTTCACCGGCATGATGCCGACAACGGGGCCAAAGCTTTCCTCGCGCATCACCCGCATTTCGTGGTTCACGTTGACCAGGATTTGCGGGGCCAGATAGGCGCCGCCATCATCTTCGGGGAACAGCGCCGGGTCGATCAGCGCGGTTGCGCCATCGGCGATGGCCTCGGCGATCTGTTCGCGCACGATATGGGCGAAGCGCTTGTTGGCCATCGGGCCAAGCGTGCTGTCGGCGTCGAATGGATTGCCGAGCTTGAGCGCCTTGACCCAGGCCACCGCCTTTTCGACGAAAGCGTCATACAGGCTTTCATGCACATAGATCCGCTCGATCCCGCAGCAGCACTGCCCTGCGTTGAACATCGCGCCATCCATCAGGCTGTCGACAGCGGCATCCAGATCGGCGTCGTCCATCACATAGCCCGGGTCCTTGCCACCCAGTTCCAGCCCGAGCCCGGTGAAAGTGCCCGCCGCCGCGCGTTCAATCGCCTGACCGCCGGTGACCGATCCGGTGAAGTTGACGAAGTTGAACGCCCGCGCGCCGATCAGCGTCTCGGTCACGTCATGGCTCAGCACGACATTCTGGAACACATCCTCGGGCACGCCCGCGGCATGGAAGGCCTCGGCCAGACGCTCGCCCACAAGCAGAGTCTGGCTGGCGTGTTTCAGAACCACCGTATTGCCCGCGATCAGCGCGGGCGCGAGGGTGTTGATCGTGGTCAGATAGGGATAGTTCCAGGGCGCGATGATGAACACCACGCCGACCGGCTCGCGCGCGATCTGGCGGGTGAAGCGGTCGCTGTCCTCGACCACCATCGGGGCCAGCGCCTCGGCGGCGATCTCGGCCATGTAATCGGTTCGGTCGTTCACCCCGCCGAATTCACCGCCAAAGCGGGTCGGGCGGCCCATCTGCCAGGCCAGTTCCTCGACCACCTGGTCCTTCATCTCGTTGAGCTTCGCGACACCCGCCTTGACCAGTGCGATGCGCTCGGCCAGCGGGCGCGCGGCCCAGGCGGGCTGAGCAGCGCGCGCGCGGGCGGCCATCGCCTGTGCCTCGCTCAGGCTCAGCGCGGGCCGCTCGGCATAGATCTGCCCGTCCACGGGCGAGATGCATTGGATCATCTTCGTCATATCGACCTTCCTTCGCGCCGCTCCGGGCGCTTCCCGTCACGCCCGAGGGGCCGGGCGCTGCCATTGCTGCCGGGCCGTCTCAGGCCCGTTCAAAACCGCGCATGCGTTCCCAATCGGTCACCACGCGCAGGTGTTCCTCGACCTCCCAGCGGGCGGCGCGGTAGTAATGCGCGACCACATCGGCCCCGAAGGCGCGTTCCAGAAATTCGCTGTCGCGCATTGCTTCGCCCGCCTCGCCCAGCGATCGGGGCACATGCGGGGCGGTGGCCGCCTGATACAGATCGCCCGAGACCGGATCGCCCGGATCAAGCATCTGCTCGATCCCCTCCAACCCCGCCGCCAGCAACGCCGCGCAGGCCAGATAGGGGTTCAGATCGGCGCCGCCGATCCGGCATTCGACGCGCACCGATTTCGTGCCCTCGCCGCAGATCCGGTACCCCGCGGTGCGGTTGTCCAGCGACCAGACCGCGCGGGTGGGCGCGAACATGCCTTCGCAGAAGCGTTTGTAGCTGTTGATATAGGGCGCCAGGAAATAGGTGATTTCGCGAGAGAAGGCGAGCTGCCCGGCCAGGAAGTGCCGCATCACCTCGGACATGCCATGGGGCGCTGCGGGGTCGTAGAAGGCATTGGCGCCGTCCTTCCACAGCGACTGGTGGACATGGCTGGAACTGCCCGCCTTGGTATGATCGTATTTCGCCATGAAGGTGACGCTGGCGCCGTGCTGTTGCGCGATTTCCTTGACGCCCTGCTTGATCAGCACATGCATGTCGGCAGTATCGAGCGCGTCGGAATATTTCGCGTTCACCTCTTCCTGCCCGGCCTCGGCCTCGCCCTTGGAACATTCGATCGGGATGCCTGCGGCATAAAGGTGATTGCGGATGTCGCGCATGATCGGCTCGTCGCGTGCCGTGCCGAACAGCGCATAATCGACGTTGTAGCGCGCCATCGGCGTGGGCGTGGGGTAGCCCGCGTCGAACAGCTCGGGGAAGCTTTCCTCGAACAGGAAAAATTCCAGCTCGGTCGCCATCATCACATCGAAGCCCATCGCGCGGGCCCGCGCGATCTGCCGCATCAGGACCGAGCGCGGGGCATGCGGCACGGGTTCGTGCGTGTGATGATCCAGCACATCGCACATCACCAGCGCGGTGCCCGGCACCCAGGGAATGGTGCGCAGCGTGGCCATGTCGGGCTTCATCACATAATCGCCATAGCCGCGCGTCCAGGACGAGGCATCATAGCCGGGAACCGTGACCATCTCCATGTCGGTGGCCAGCAGGTAGTTGCAGCAATGCGTTTCCTCATGGGCCGAGTCGATGAAATGCTGCGCGTGAAAGCGCTTGCCCTGCAACCGGCCCTGCATGTCGCAGATGCAGGCGATCACGGTGTCGATCTCGCCGGCTTTGACGGCGGTCTTCAGGGCGGCAAAACTCAGGTTCGCGGGCATTCGGTCCTCCTCCGGGAAAGGCCCCGCGCGAAGGGCGCGCGGGGCCACTGTCATCAAGGCCAGCCTCAGCCGTAGCGATAGGGCTGCCCGGCTTTCACCATGGTCTCATTGTATTTACGAATGATGTCCACGACCTTGGCTTTCAGCGGGCTTTCGGCCGCGACCTCGTCCCAGAACTTGTGCGCGGCGGCCTCGATCTGGGCGTAATCCTCGTCGGGCAACGAAGTCAGCGTCATGTCCGCGCCCTCGACGCGCAGCTTGGCCTCGCCCGCCCAATACCACCACTGGCGGTGGTAATGCGACTGGTCGAAACAGGTCTTGAGCAGTTGCTGCAGATGCGGCGGCACCTCGTTCCAGCGGTCCATATTGGCGAAGAAATGCCCGATCCACGCGCCCGAGATGTTGTTGGTCAGGAAATAGGGCGCGACCTTGGACCAGCCCGAGGTGTAATCCTCGGTGATGCCCGACCAGGCCAGACCGTCCAGCTCGCCCGTTTGCAGCGCGACCTCGACATCCTCCCACGGCAGGGTGACGGGCACCACGCCGAACTGCGCCAGGAACCGCCCGGCGGTCGGGAAGGTGAAGACGCGCTTGCCCTTCAGGTCGGCCAGGCTGTTGACCGGCTCTTTCATGTTGAAGTTGCACGGGTCCCACGACCCGGCCGAGATGTGCTGGATGCCGACCTTGGCGTATTCTTCCTTCCAGATCTGATCGAGGCCCCATTCGTTGAAGAGCGCCGGTACATCCAGCGAATAGCGCAGCGCGAAGGGGAAATAGCCGCCGAAGACCGTGACTTCGGTCGGGCTGGCCATGCTGTCGTCATCCGATTGCACCGCATCGATGGTGCCGTTCTGCATCGCGCGGAACAGTTCCGACGTGGGGACCAGCTGGTCCGAGGTGTAAAGCTCGATCTCCATCTGGCCATTGGCGATGGCGTTGAAAGCGTCGATCGCGGGTTTGACGACCTGTTCGGCCAGCGCCGGGCCCGCATAGGTCTGCAAGCGCCACTTGATCGTGCCTTCGGCACGGGCGGGGGCGGCAAGGCCCGCGGCTGCGGCCCCCAATGCGCCGGTGGTCAGAAACTTCCGTCTTGTCGTGGTCATGTCTCTCTCCTTGTTGGGTTGGCGCCCCTTTTTTCGGGGTCGTTCATGTGGGGTGTGCCCCCTTTGGGGTCGTTATCGGATCAGCGGCCCAGCACCTCGCGCGGCAGCCACAGCGCCAGTTCGGGGAAGATCATCACCAGAACCAGCGTCAGGATCATCACCAGAACGAAGGGAAACACCGAACGGTAGATCACCGGCAGGGTGAATTCCGGGGGCGCCATCGCCTTCATCAGGAACAGGTTATAGCCGAAGGGCGGCGTCAGATAGGCGATCTGGCAGGTGATGGTATAGAGCACACCATACCACACCAGATCGAAGCCCAGCACCTTGGCCAGGCTCACATAGACCGGCGCCACGATCACCAGCATCGCGGTGTCGTCCAGGAAGGTGCCCATCACCAGAAAGCTCAGCTGCATCAGCACCAGCACTTGCCAGGGGCTGAGGCCCAGACTGTCGACAAAGAAATTCTGGATCGCGCGGCCCGCGCCCAAGCCATCGAACACCGCCCCGAAGGACAGCGCAGCGGTGATGATCAGCATGAACATCACGGTGATCGCCATGGTCTGACGGGTGGCGGTTTCGAACACCGCGCGGGTGAAGCGGCCCTTGATCAGCGCCGCTGCCACCGCCGCCAGCGCGCCGATCACCGAGGCCTCGGTCAGGCTGGCCCAGCCGTTCAGGAAAGGCACCATCATCGCGACGAAGATGAACACCGGCAGCAGGCCCGCGCGCAGCAGGCGGAATTTTTCGGCCCGGGTCACCGAGGCCAGCTCCTCGGCGCTCATCGGCGGGGCAAGGGCGGGGTTCAGCCAGGTGCGGATCAGGATATAGGCGATGAACAGCACCGCCATCAAAAGCCCCGGCACCGCGCCCGCCAGCCACAGCTGCGACACCGGCTGGCGCGCGATCAGCGAAAACAGCACCAGCACGACCGAGGGCGGGATCAGGATGCCCAGGCTCGACCCGGCCTGAATCACGCCCGAGATCATCAGCTTGTCATAGCCGCGCCGCATCAGTTCGGGCAGCGCGATGGTGGCGCCGATCGCCATGCCCGCGACCGACAGCCCGTTCATCACCGAGATCATCACCATCAACAGGATCGTGCCGATCGCCAGCCCCCCGGGCACCGGCCCGAACCAGACGTGAAACATCCGATACAGATCTTCGGCCAGACGGCTTTCGCTCATCACATAGCCCATGAAAACGAACATCGGCAGCGTCAGCAGCGGCGTCCATTTCATCAGCTTCATCACCGCCGAAAAGCCCATGTCGGTGCCGCCCGGTCCCCAAAGCGCCAGCGCGGCCACCACCGCGACAAAGCCGATGGCGCCGAACACCCGCTGCCCGGTCAGCATCATCAGCAGCATCGTCGAAAACATCAGCAAAGCGATGGTGTTGTAATCCATCAGATCTTCTCCCCGCGGATCGTGGCGATGTCGCGGATCAGATGGGCGCTGGCTTGCAGCAGCATCAGGGCAAACGCGAAGGTTATGACCGACTTGATCGGCCAGAGCGGCGGGCGCCAGGCGGTCGGGTTACGCTCGTTCACCGCAAAGGAATAGGCGGTGGCATCGAACGCGCCCCACAGCATCACGCCCAGATAGAACATCAGGCAAAAGACGGTGAACACGTCCCAGACCGCCTGGCCCTTGGTGGTGAAGCGCGCATAGATCAGGTCCATCCGCACATTGGTATCCAGCTGCAGCGAATAGGGCGCACCCAGCATGAAATAGGCCACCAGCGTGAACTGCGCCATTTCCAGCGTCCAGAGCGCGGGCACATGCATGATCTTGGTGACCGAAGACCACAGCAGGATCGCCATCATCACATAAAGCAGATACATCGCGATGCGCCCGACGCGGTAATTCATAGCCTCGACGAAACGGACATAGGCGCGGGTCCAGGCGGGCATCAGGGCGTCTCCTCGATCCGGGGCAGGGCGGCATGCAACAGGGTCGCCAGCTGCGCGGCCATCGCCTCTTGCGCGGTGGGTGTGGCGATCAGGTCGTTGCGCAGCTCCAGCATGACATGCGGCAGGCCGATCGGTGTGGCATGGCGCGCCAGCGTATGCGTCACCCCGTCCGCCGCCGAATAGGGCGCGTTGAGTTGCACATTCAGCCCGGTCTGTGCCCGCGCCTCGGCGGCCAGCGCCGTGGCATAGCGCGGGTCGGCATCGTGGATCAGCCCCAGCTCCACCGCGCGCGGCACCCCGTGAAACACCGGGGTGAAGCTGTGCACCGTCACCAGCACCGGCGCGATCCCCTGTGCCAGCCGCCGCGCGATCTGCGCATCGAGTGCCGCGTGAAACGGCAGATACAGCGCCTCGGTCCGGGCCCGCCGCTCGGCCATGGGCAGGGTGCGGTTGCCCGGGATGTCATGGATTTCCGACCGCGCGGGCATCGCGCCCGGCGCATGGGGCGGGCGGTTCAGATCATAGATCAGCCGCGAGGCGGTCCCCCACACCAGCACCGCTTGCAGCCGCGCGGCCAGCCCCCGTGCCAACCCCAGGGCACCCGGGTCCCAGGCGATATGCGCCGCGCGCGCGGCCTCATCCAACCCCAGATCGCCCCACTGCGCCGGGAAGTGGTTCGACGCATGCTCGCACACCAGCACGAACCGGCCGGGCGCCTCGGCGCCTTCGACAGTCACGGCATGATCTGCAGCCTGATCGGTCATCTGTCCCCGTTCGGTCGTGGTGGCGATTCTGATTTTATCTTTCGGTCAGGCTCCCCCGCGGATCCCATTCTGTCAACATTATTTCAAAACCTGCAATTCTGTTACAATCTGTTCTTGGGCCGAATCAGGCGCTGGACAGAAGGAGTGCCCGATTTGGCGGCAGCGACGCAGACCATCGAAGACCAGATCCGCGCCGCCATCGACACGATGACCCGCGCCGAACGCCAATTGGCCAGCCATATCCTGCGGCATTACCCGGTCGCGCTGCTGGGGTCGGTCACGCAACTGGCCCGCGCCGCCGAGGTCAGCTCGCCCACCGTGGTGCGGCTGGCCCAGAAGATGGGCTTTGGCGGCTATCCGGGGCTGCAATCGGCGGTGCGCGACGAGCTGGAGGCGCGGCTGATCAGCCCGCTGGCCAAACACGACCGCTGGGCCGCGGCAGCGCCCGAGGCGCATATCCTCAACCGTTTTGCCGATGCGGTGCTGGGCAACCTGCAGGCCACGCTGGCACAGATCGACCACGCCGAATTCGACGCGGTGGCGCGTCTGATGGCCGATCCGGCGCGCAAGATCTTTGCCACCGGCGGGCGCATCACACTGGCGATGGCGGAATATTTCGTCACCCACATGAAGGTGATCCGTCCCGATGTCGAACTGTTGCTGCCTGTGTCAAACGCCTGGCCGCCCGCCCTGATCGAGATGCGCCCGGGCGATGTGCTGCTGGCCTTCGACATTCGCCGCTACGAGAACAACGTGCTGCAACTGGTTGAAATGGCTTCGGAACAGGGCGCCGAGGTGGTGCTGGTCACCGACCCCTGGGTCAGCCCTGCCGCCGCGCATGCCCGCTATCGTTTCTCGGCACAGATCGAGGTGCCGAGCGCGTGGGATTCGACCGTCGCGCTACAGGTGCTGGCCGAAACCCTGATGGCGGCTGTGCAGTCGCTGACCTGGGAAGATACAGCTGCACGGATGAAACGGCTCGAGGATCTCTATGCCCGCGCGCGGTTCTTCCGGGGGCGGAAATGAGCCGCGCGCCCCGGGGCGGCCCGGGCAAGGGGGGCGCTGCCCCCCGTCCGTGCCGGACTCCCCCCGGGATATTTCAGCCAGAAAGAATGTCCTTTGCTTTCTTTCTGGTCAAAATATCCCGGGGGTGAATTGGCGCAGCCAAGAGGGGGCAGCGCCCCCTGTTGCGGCGATGTCCTGACGTCACCCCGTTCTGATCTCTGTGCTGGACAGCGCCCCCGCGCCCTCCGATAAATGCCGCGCGACAGGAGAGGAGTGATCCCATGAAACGAATTATTGCCGCGACGGTGCTGACCCTGGGGTTGGGCCTGCCGGCCACCGCGCAGGAGGTGACGCTGCGGCTGCACCAGTTCCTGCCCGAAAACAGCTTCGTGCCCGCGCAGATCCTGACCCCCTGGATCGCGGCGGTCCAAGAGGCCTCGGACGGCCGCATCGCGATCGAGCATTACCCCTCGATGCAGCTGGGCGGCAAGCCCGGCGATCTGGTCGATCAGGCGGTCGACGGGGTGGTCGACATCATCTGGACGCTGCCGGGCTACACCCCGGGCCGGTTCCCGCGCACCGAGGTGTTCGAGCTGCCCTTCATGGTGGCCGATGCCGAGGCCGGGTCGGCCGCGTTCTGGGATCTGGCGCAGGCAGAGATGGTCGACACCGATTTCGCCGATCTGCACCTGCTGGGCACCTGGATGCACGGGCCGGGCGTGATCCATTCGAACAAGGCGATCCACAGTCCGTCCGATATCGCCGGGCTGAAGCTGCGCGGCCCGTCGCGGGTGACGACCAAGGCGCTGGAGGCGCTGGGGGCGACCGCGGTCGGCATGCCGGTGCCTGCGGTGCCTGAGGCGCTGTCGAAAGGCACGATCGACGGCGCGCTTCTGCCGTGGGAGGTGTCGGCTTCGCTCAAGGTGGGGGAACTGGTGCATAACCACACCGAATTCGCCGGTCCCTCGATCTATACCGCGACCTTCATTCTGGCGATGAACAAGGACGCCTATGCCGCGCTGCCCGACGATCTGAAAGCGGCGATCGACAGCGTGTCGGGGCGCGATTTTTCAGCCCATGCCGGAAAGGTGCAGCAGGCTGAGGATATCCCCTCGCGTGCCTTTGCCGCCGGTCTGGGCAATGCCATCGTGACGATCCCCGAGGCGGAGACCGCCGTCTGGGCCGAGGCGACGGCGCCGGTCGTGGCCGATTGGGTGGCCGAGATGGGCGCGCAGGGCATCGACGGTCAGGCGCTGCTTGACGCGGCGCGCGCCGGGATCGCCGCGCAGGCGCAGTAGGTCAGGCGAGGGGGTGGCCATGCAGGCGGTGGTGACCTTTGCCGCGCGCACGCTGGCGCTGGCGGGCGGTCTGGCCCTGCTGGCGCTGGTGGCGATGGTGGGGATCAGCGCCCTGGGCGCGGCCGGGCACAGGCTCGGCCTGGCGACGGCCCCCCTGAAGGCCAGCTACGAATTGATCGAGGCCAGCCTGCCGATGATCGTCTTTGCCTTCCTGCCCTGGGTGCAATTGCAAAACGCCCATGCCCGCGTCGATCTGCTGGCGGATCGGTTTCCGCCTGTGTTGCGCCGGGCGCTGGCGGTGATCTGGGCGCTGTTGGCGGCTGCGCTGATGGCGGTGATCGCCTGGCGGCTGGGGCTGGGGATGGGGGCCAAGATGCGGTCGGGCACCACCACCTTTCTGCTGGGCTGGCCGCTGTGGTGGTTCTACGCTGCCTGCCTGCCGGGGGCGTGGCTGGCCGCGGCGGTGGCGCTGTGGCAGGCGGGGCAGGCAGCTTTCGTCCGCCGCGAGGGTCTGGCATGAGCGATTTTGCCCTGGGGCTTGCGTCCTTTCCCCTGCTGTTGCTGCTGATCGCGCTGCGGGCGCCGATCGGTCTGGCGATGCTGGCGCTGGGGGCGGGCGGCTTGTGGCTGGTGACGGGCAGTCCGAACATGTGGCTGGCCAAGATGAAGAACGAAGCGTTTTCGACCTTCGCCAATTATGACCTGTCCGTCGTGCCCTTCTTTCTGTTGATGGGACAGTTCGCCACGCAGGGCGGGATGAGCCGGGCGCTGTTTCGCGCCGCCGACGCGCTGATCGGGCACCGCAAGGGCGGTCTGGCGATGGCGGCAATCGGCGCCTGCGCGGGGTTCGGCGCGATCTGCGGATCGTCGCTGGCCACCGCGGCCACGATGGGGCGTGTGGCCCTGCCCGAGATGCGGGCGGCGGGTTATGCCGGGGGCTTGTCCACGGCGGCGCTGGCGGCGGGGGGGACGCTGGGCATCCTGATCCCGCCCTCTGTGGTGCTTGTGATCTTCGCAATCCAGACCGAGCAGAACATCGCCCGGCTGTTTGCCGCCGCCATCGTGCCGGGGCTGTTGGCGATGCTGGGCTATATGGCGGTGGTTGCGCTCTATCTGAGGCGACACCCGCAGGCGGCGGGCAGCCGCGCTGCGGCGCCCTGGCGCGCGCGGCTGGCGGCGCTGGCGGGGGTCTGGCCGGTGGTGGCGATCTTTGCCGTTGTGGTGGGCGGCATCTATGGCGGGCTGTTTTCCCCGACCGAGGGCGCGGCGGTCGGCGCGGCGGCGACCGGGATCGCAGCCTTCGCCAGTGGCGGGCTGGGCCTGCGCGGCTTGCGCCATGCGCTGCTGGGCACGGCCGAAACCACGGGCATGATCTTCTTCATCCTGTTGGGGGCGGCGGTCTATAACGGCTTTCTGGGGATGACCCGGGTGCCGCAGGATCTGGCGGCGCTGGTGAGCGATCTGGGGCTGACCCCTTTGGCGGTGCTGGCGCTGATGCTGGTTCTGTATCTGGTGCTGGGCTGTTTCATGGACAGCCTGTCGATGATCCTGCTGACGATCCCGACCTTCTGGCCGATCATCGCGGGCATGGATTTCGGTATGCCGCCCGAGGCGCTGGCGGTCTGGTTCGGCATTCTGGTGCTGATCGTGGTCGAGGTCGGGCTGATCACTCCGCCGGTGGGGATGAACCTGTTCGTCATCAATGCGCTGGACCGGCAGACGCCGCTGTCATCGACCTGGGGCGCGGTGGTGTGGTTCGTGGCTTCTGACCTGATCCGCGTCGTTCTGATCTTTGCGCTGCCGGGACTCGCGACGATCTGGCTGTAACCCTGCGTAATCCGCGTGATTTTCCCGCGCCGCTGTGTCAGCATGGGCGCAAGGAGGACCGCCATGACCGAAATCACCAAGGAATTCAACGGGCAGACCGTTATCTGCACCTTCGAGATGACCCCGGCCACCGCAGCCGAGTTGATGGAGGCGTTGCGCGATGCCTATCAGCATTGCATCCGCCATCAGCCGGGCTTTCTGGGGGCCGGTCTGCACATGAACGATGCGCAGACGCGGATCGCGAATTACTCGAAATGGGAAAAGCGCGGCGATTATCAGGCGATGCTGCGCAGTCCCGAGATGATCAAGCGCAACCGCCACATCGCCACGCTGTGCCGCAGCTTCGAGCCGGTGATGTATGACGTGCAGGCCGATTTCTGAGCGCGTGCCCCGGGCGCACGCCTAGAACGGGTCGGGCAGGGTGGCGCCGGGAAACAGATACCGCGCCGCCTTGCCGATGGCCATGCTAAGTTCCTGCGCGGCCAGTGCGGGCAGTTTGCGCAATTCCCCCCAATTCGCGTGCAATTGCCTGCGACTCAGCCTATTCTGCGATGCAGCATGTGAGGGGGCGAGATGTCAGGCTTGGTGATTACGGTGGCCCAGCAAAAGGGCGGGGCGGGGAAAACGACACTGGCGGTCAACCTTGCGGTGGCGTTCATGCGGCAGGGGCGTTCGGTCGCGCTTCTTGATACCGACCCGCAGGGCTCGCTTGGGCGCTGGTTCATGACGCGGCGCGAAACGCTGGGCGAGGCGGGGCTGGAATTTTCCACCTCTTCGGCCTGGGGCGTCAGCTATGAATGCGAAAAGCTCAAGAAACTCGTCGATGTGGTGATCATCGACACGCCGCCCAAGGTCGACAGCGATCTGCGCCCCGCGCTACGCGAGGCCGATGTGATCCTGGTGCCGGTCGCGGCCAGCCATGTCGATCTGTGGGCCACCGAAGGCGTGCTGGATCTGGCACGGCGCGAGGGCAAGCGTCCGAAGGTCGTTCTGAACCGCACCAAATCCGGCACGCGTCTGGGCGATCAGGTCGCCGCCGCCGCCGCCGAGCTGGAGGCCGACCTGCTGGCGGCGACGCTTGCGCATCGCGTGACCTATGCCGAGACGCTGGGGCAGGGGCTGGGCGTGCTGGAAACTGCGCGCAAGGGGCCTGCGCATGCCGAGGTGACCGCCCTGATGGACGAGGTGGCGGCGGGCTGAGCGCACGCCGGGCTTGCGATGGTCCGTCCCTGCGCTATCCTGTTGTAAAAGGGAGGACCATCATGTCGTATTTCATCCGTCGCCTGGCCGTGCCGGGCCTGATTGCTTGCGCCGCCACGCTTGGGGTCGCCACTGCGCAGGCGCAAACCGTCAACATCCGCCCCGATGTGGCCAGCGTCACCGTGCAGACCGACGCAGGGCCGGTCGAGATCGCCCGCATCCAGGACGAGGCCCATGAGCTGAGCGGCGAATGGGCGCGTACCTCGCGGCCCTGCCCGAATTTCTGCATCCAGCCGATGGTGCCCGCCCCGGGCGTCACCCCGATCGGCGAGCTGGAGCTGATGGACTTCCTGCAAGACCCCGAAGTGGTGGTGATCGACGGCCGCGTGCGTCCCGATTTTCTGGGCGGCGCGATCCCCGGCGCGATCAACGTGCCCTATACCGAGGCCGCCGACCGGCTGGGCGAATTGGGCTGCGAACCCGATTTCGAAGGCTTCGACTGTTCCGGTGATGGCGTCAAATCCGCCGCCCTGTATTGCAACGGCCCGTGGTGCGGCCAATCCCCCACCGCCGCCCGCCGGATGATCGAGGCAGGCTTCCCGGCCGAAAAGATCTATTACTACCGCGGCGGCATGCAGGCCTGGCGGATGCTGGGGCTGACGGTGGTCGAGCCGTCGCAGAACTGAGGCCACAGGCCGGAAGGGGGGTTACCGCCCCTTCCGCCGTTTCACGCCACCCCGTTGCCCCGGCCGCCCCGCCGTTGACCGCCCGCGCGCGCTGACCGCCGCTTCGGCGGCCTCTTCCACGGCCGATTGCCGCGCCAGCGGGTCGTCGTGGACGGCCAGTTCCACCGCTTCCAGCCGCTTGACCTCGTCGCGCAGCCGGGCGGCTTCTTCGAACTCCAAGTTTTCGGCGGCCTTGCGCATCGCCGCGCGCAGGCTGTCCAGATGTGCGGCCAGATTGGCGCCGACCATCGGCGCGTCGAGGGTCGCGGTGACGCGGCTCATGTCTGTGTCGCCCTGCCACAGACCTGCCAGCACGTCCTCGACGTTCTTCTTCACGGTCGTCGGCGTGATGCCATGGGCCTCGTTATAGGCGATCTGTTTTTCCCGGCGCCGGTTGGTTTCGCCGATTGCGCGTTCCATGCTGCCGGTGATCCGGTCGGCATACATGATGACCCGGCCGTCGGCGTTGCGTGCGGCCCGCCCGATGGTCTGGATCAGCGAGGTTTCCGAGCGCAGGAACCCTTCCTTGTCGGCGTCCAGAATCGCGACCAGCCCGCATTCGGGAATATCCAGACCCTCGCGCAGAAGGTTGATGCCGACCAGCACGTCGAACGCCCCGAGCCGCAGATCGCGCAAAATCTCGATACGTTCGATTGTGTCAATATCGGAGTGCATATAGCGCACACGCACCCCCTGTTCATGCAGATATTCTGTAAGATCCTCGGCCATACGCTTGGTCAGCGTGGTGACCAGCGTGCGCATCCCGCGCGCCGCAACCGCGCGGATTTCGTCCAGCACATCGTCGACCTGGGTTTCGACGGGCCGAATTTCGATCACCGGGTCCAACAGGCCGGTGGGGCGGATCACCTGCTCGGCGAACACGCCGCCGGCCTGTTCCATTTCCCAGGCGGCGGGGGTGGCCGAAACGAAAATCGACTGGGGCCGCATCGCGTCCCATTCCTCGAATTTCAGCGGGCGGTTGTCCATGCAGCTCGGCAGGCGGAAGCCGTGCTCTGCCAGGGTGAACTTACGCCGGTAGTCGCCCCGATACATGCCGCCGATCTGCGGCACGGTGACGTGGGATTCGTCTGCAAAAACAATGGCATTGTCGGGGATGAATTCGAACAGCGTAGGCGGCGGCTCACCCGGGGCGCGCCCGGTCAGATAGCGCGAATAGTTCTCGATCCCGTTGCACACGCCGGTCGCCTCCAGCATCTCGAGGTCGAAATTCGTGCGCTGTTCCAGCCGCTGCGCCTCCAGCAGCTTGCCCTCTTCGGTGAATTTCTTCAGTTGCTGCGCCAGTTCGATGCGGATCTGTTTCGTGGCCTGCTGCAGCGTCGGGCGCGGGGTCACATAGTGGCTGTTCGCATAGATGCGGATCTGTTCGAACGTGTTCGTCTTCGTTCCGGTCAGCGGATCAAATTCCGTAATACCTTCAAGCTCTTCGCCAAAGAAGCTAAAGCGCCAGGCGCGGTCTTCCAGGTGCGCGGGCCAGACGTCGATCGTGTCGCCCTTGACGCGGAAGGTGCCGCGCTGGAAGGCGGCATCAAGGCGTTTGTATTGCTGCGCCACCAGATCGGCCAGAAACTTGCGTTGATCGTAGATCCCGCCGACCATCATGTCCTGCGTCATCGCCGAATAGGTCTCGACCGAGCCGATGCCATAGATGCAGCTGACCGAGGCCACGATGATTACATCGTCGCGCTCCAGCAGAGCCCGGGTGGCCGAGTGGCGCATCCGGTCGATCTGTTCGTTGATCTGGCTTTCCTTCTCGATATAGGTGTCCGACCGCGCGACATAGGCCTCGGGTTGATAGTAATCGTAGTAGGAAACGAAATATTCCACCGCGTTATCGGGGAAGAAGCCCTTGAATTCGCCGTATAATTGCGCCGCCAGCGTCTTGTTCGGCGCAAGGATGATCGCCGGTCGCTGCGTCTGTTCGATGACCTTGGCCATGGTGAAGGTCTTGCCGGTGCCGGTCGCGCCCAGCAGCACCTGATCGTGTTCTCCCGCCAGAATGCCGCCCGCCAGTTCGGCAATCGCCGTGGGCTGATCGCCAGCGGGGGCGAATTCGGTTTGCATCACGAAGCGCTTGCCGCCTTCCAGCTTGGGGCGGGTCAGCACATCAGGGCGTTCGGTGGGCAGATTGGTGGTGTTGTGGGGCATCCGGTGGCCTTTCGCGTTGCCCTAGATTTGATCTGTTTTCGTTCTCTTTCAAGGGGATGTGGGATGTGTAAATCAGGGGTTAATGCGTCTATAAAATTTTACAAAACAAATCAATGCGATACGTGTATTTCCGTTGCTTTTCCATGCACCTGTTCGCATATTGTTCCGGCAAGTAGCGCAGAGGCTACCGGCCGGAGCACCACCCCACCCCTCGCTCCCCATGCCTGGCCGGTAGCCGTTTACGCCTTGCGCGGCCGTGGTGGGCCCCGGTTCCATGGGGGGCTCCGGTGCAGGGCGCTGCGGCGGTTTGCCGCCCAAAGGGCTTGCGCTTTCGGCGTGATCGACTAAGAAAAGGCCAAGCATCCGAGGAGGTCAGCCCATGCGCGCGCGTATCTATCAACCGGCCCGCAACGCCATGCAGTCCGGTCAGGCGAAAACCAAGATCTGGTATCTGGATTATGCGCCCAGCGACGCCCGCGAGATCGACCCGCTGATGGGCTGGACCAGCTCCAGCGACACCCAAAGCCAGGTGCGTCTGAAATTCGAAAGCCGCGAGGCCGCCGAAGCCTTCGCCAAGGACAAGGGCCTGGAATACACCGTGACCGAGCCGCACAAGCGCGCCCCCAACGTTCGCGCAGGCGGCTATGGCGAGAACTTCGCCTCGGGTCGCCGGGCGAACTGGACGCATTGATCCGCGGCGCGCGGCTGCGCCTGTTCTGGTCGTTGCGCACAGGGCCGGGGACCGGTCGCGCAGCCGCCTTGCGATCCGATGACACAAAGGCGACCGGATGGTCGCCTCTTTCATTTGAGGCCTGTCCATGACCATCACCCATCTTGTCACCCATTCCGGCGGGTTTCATGCGGACGAGCTGTTGTCATCGGTGATCCTGACGCGGCTTTATCCGCAGGCACAGCTGGTGCGCAGTCGCGATGCGGCCTGGATCACGCCGGCGGCGGACCGGATCATCTATGACGTGGGCGGGCAGTTCGATGCGGCCCTGCAGATCTTCGATCATCACCAGCGGCCCAACCCCCTGCGCCCGGACGGCCACCCGTTCAGCTCGTTCGGCCTGATCTGGGCGCAGTACGGGCGCGACTATCTGCGCGCGCTGGCGGTGCCCGAACAGGATCTGGAGGTGATCCACGCGGCTTTCGACCGCCGCTTCGTGCTGCCGGTCGACATGCTCGATACCGGCGCGGTGAGTGCGTCCGAGGCGGGGCCGTTGTTTGCCGGGCTGACCCTGCCGGTGCTGCTTGAAACGCTCAAGCCGGTTTTCGATGATATCGAGGAGGGCGCCGATGATCGCGCCTTCGCGGCGGCCTTGCCGATCGCGGCGGCCCTTGTCGAGGCGCAGATCCGGCGCAAGGCGGCGAAATACCGCGCGACGGCGCTGGTGATGGCGGCGATCGAGGCGGCCGGGGCCGGGCGGGTGCTGGAACTGCCGATGGGCATGCCCTTCCACGCGGCGATCCACGCGGCCGGGGCCGAGCATCTGTTGTTCGTGGTGCATCCGCGCCGCGCCGAGTGGGTGCTGACCACGATCCGGCTGGGCGAGGATACGTTCGACAGCCGCGCCGATCTGCCCGCCGCCTGGGCGGGGCTGACGGATGCGGCACTGGAGGCGGCCTGCGGTGTGAAGGGCGCGAAATTCTGTCACAACGGGCGTTTCATCGCGGTGGCCGACAGCCGCGAGGCGATCTTGCAGATGGCCGAACGTGCCGTGGCCGAGGCCTTGGCGGCCTCGTGACGCGCAGCCCGGTTCGCCCCGATTACGCCGTCGGTGGCGGATCGGCGGCAGGCTGATCGGGGGCCCGATCGCCGATCTTCACCCCCAGATCGTCCAGCACCGCCAGCAGTGCAGGGGTCACGAACAGCGCCAGCAGCGTCGCCGCGCTCAGCCCGAAGGCCAGGCTCGCCACGATCGGTCGCAGGAACTGCGCCTGTGTGCTTTGCTCGAACAGCAGCGGCCCAAGCCCCACGACCGTGGTCAGCGAGGTCAGGAAGATCGCGCGGAACCTGTCGCGCACCGCCTCGCGCCCGGCGCTGAGCATATCGGCCCCCGCCGCGCGGCGCTCGCCGATGAAGGCATCAAGCAGGATCGAGTCGTTCACCACCACCCCGGCCAGCGTTGCAAGGCCCACGAGGCTTGGCAGCGAGATCTGCAGCCCGAGCGCCATGTGCCCCCAGACCACGCCCACCAAACTCAGCGGGACGGCCGCCAGCACAGCGACGGGGCGGATGAAGCTGCCCATGTAGAAGGCCAGAAGCAGATAGACGCCGATGCCCCCGGCCAGCATGTTGCGCCCCAGCGAGGCGCCCGTGGTTGCGGTGTCCTCTGCCTCGCCCAGCACGACGACCTGCACGCCGGGGCGTTTTTCGGCCAGCCCGGGCAGGTAATCGGCCCGCATCGCCGCCATCAGTTCACGCGCATTCGCCAGCGCGGGGTTGATCGCACCCTGCACCGAGACCGCGCGCTGCCCGTTGACATGGGTGATCGTGTTGTAGCCGCGGGTCTCGGTGACATCGGCCACCGCCGACAGGGGCACCAGCGTGCCATTGGCCCCGGGCACCTGCAGCGCCAGAATATCGCCCAGCGTGCGCCGGTCGGTGGTGCTCAGCCGGGCCACGACATCGACCTGCCCCCAGGCATCGGCAAAGCTGACCGCCGCATCGCCGCGGAAGGCCGCGCGCAGCTCGTTCCCCAGTGCCTGCGGCGTTACACCCAGCAGATTGGCCGCGCCCGGGCGCATCCGCACCTCGATCTCGGGCTTGCCCGGTTGCAGATCGAAGGTGACATCGCGCACCCCGTCGAAACCGCGAAAGAACTTGCGCAATTCGCGCGCGGTGGTGGCCAGATCGTCCAGATCGTCGCCCAGCAACCGCAGGTCGATGGGCTTGCCGCCCGCGCCGCGTTCCTTGTCGGTGAACCGCATCGCCGCCATGTCGGGCATCGGTCCGGTCAGTTTCTTCCAGCGATCGACGATGTCGGTGACCTCGGTCGTGCGCACCCCCGCGGGCAGCAGGGCGGCGCTGACCGTGGCCATGTTCGGCCCGGTGCTGGCGGCGTCGGCATTGCTGGAATAGGTGATCGTATAGCTTTGCACCAGCGGCTGACCGTCCGGCTGATCCGGGCTCCATTCCGCGTTCATTTGCTCCAGCGCCTGCACCACCTTGGCGACCCGCGCTTCGGTGCGGGCCAGCGGCGCGCCCTCGGCCAGCAGCAACCGCGCCTCGACCGTGTCGCTTTCGAGCGTCGGGAAGCTTTGGTATTTCAGGAAGCCCCCGGTGTAAGGGGCGACCGACAGGGCCACGAGGAAAATCGCAAGCCCCAGCGTCAGATAGCGCCAGCGGATCGCCAGCCCGGCGAGCGGCACGATCACCCGGTCGCGCAGCCGGTCGAACGCGCCATTGACCCTGCGGGCGACGGGGCCGGGGCGCAAGTCGCCGTCCAGCGAATGGCGCATATGCGCGGGCAGGATCAGGAACGCCTCGATCAGGCTGACGGTCAGGGTCATCAGCAGAACGATCGGGATGTATTTCAGGATCGCACCGATGGAGCCGGTCATGAAGGCCAGCGGGCCGATGATCATCGCCGTGGTCAGGAACGAGGCCAGCACCCCGGGCCCGACCTGCAACACGCCATTCAGCGCAGCCGCGCGCGCGCTTTCGCCCGCCTGCCTGCGCCGCACGATGTTTTCCGAAATCACGATGGCATCGTCCATCAGCAGCCCGGTTGCCACCAGCAAGGCGACCATCGTCATCATGTTGATCGTGTAGCCCATCATCTGCATCACGAAGATCGCGCCCAGAAACGACACCGGCAATCCCATCGCCACCCAGAACGACAGCCGCAGCCCGAAGAACAGCCACATCGTGACGAGCACCAGCGCCAGCCCCTGCACCCCGTTCACCCCGATGATCCGCAGCCGGTCGCGGATGTTCGAGGTCGAATCCTGCGAGATCACCAGCCGGATGTCGCCCGGGGCCTCGGCCTGGGCCATCGCCAGTTGCCGGTCGAGCGCGGCCTTGACCTTCAGCGCGTCCTGCGAGGCGGTTTTCGACACCGCCACGATGGCCGCGCGGTGCTGGCCGAAATAAGTTGCCTGCGCGGGGTCGTCGAAGCCCGCGCGGATCGTGGCCACGTCGCCCAGCCGCAGTTCGGCGCCGTTGGCACTGTGGGCGATCGGGATCTGCGCCAGATCTTCGGGGCTGCGTTTCTCTCCCAGAAAGCGGATCGCGGCATCGCCCGCCCGGCCTTCAAGGGTTCCCGCGGGGATGTCGATGCTGTCGCGCGCCAGCGCCGCGCCGATGGCGGTCATGTCCAGACCGAAGCGCTCCAGCGTCGCCTGATCGACCGAGACCGCGATTTCCCGGTCGGAGAAGCCGCTGATCTCGACCTGCGAAATCGCCGGGTCCGCGCGCAGCCGATCCGCCAGATGCTGGGCATAGGCGAACAGCACGGCCGGGTCGTCCGGCCCGGTGATCGCCACCGATGCGACCGAGGCCACACGCTCGACAATCTGCGTCACCGGGTCGTCGGCCTTGGCGGGGAAGCTGGTGATCGCATCCACCGCATCCTTCAGATCGTTGTAAAAGCGCGTCATATCCGCGCCCTCGATCATTTCGGCGGTGATCTGGGCGGCGTTTTCGCGCGCCAGACAGGTCAGCTCGACCAGGTTTTCCACCTTCATCAGCGGCACCTCGGCCACCGTGCAGATGCCCCGCTCGACCTCGGCGGGGGCGGCGCCGGGGTAGGTGACGCGGATCGAGACCTCGGACGGCGGCGTCAGCGGAAATGTGTCGCGCTGCATCCGGGGCAGCGCCAGCAGCCCCAGCCCGGCAATCGCCAGCATCAGGATATTGGCCGCCGTCGGGTGGCGCGAAAACAGGGCGATCATTGCCCGGCCTCTTTAGCCTTGCCCGCGCCGGTGCCGCCGCCCGCGCCGCTGCCCGGTTTTGGCGTGGCGCCCGCCGCCTGATCCGGGGCGCGCCCGAGCGCCGCCGCCGCGATCTCGGCCTTGCGCACGGTGTCTTCGACCGGCTTCGCCGCCATGCCGGGCACGGCGATCGTCGGATCGGTCACCACCAGCTTGTCACCCGGCGCCAGGCCCTTGCTGACCACCGCGATGTCGTCCAGCACAAACCCGGTCTCGACCGCGCGTTTCTCCAGCATACCCTCGGCAGAGACCACCAGGGCGCTGCCGTCGCGCACGGCTTCCAGCGGCACCACCAGCGCCTGCCGCTGCGGCGCCGACAGTTCGACTGCGACAAACATGTTGCGGCGCAGGGGCGGGCGCTGGCCAGCCACGCTTTGCCCCTGCGGGTCGTCGACCCGCACGATCACCGGCGCGCTTTGGGTGGCGGCGTCGATCGCGTCGCCCATCCGCACCACGGTTGCAGGCCAGACCACGTCATGATCCGCCGCAGGCAGCCGCACCTTTGCCGTCAGGTCCTGCACGGTGGTCCCGCCGCCTGCCTGGCGCAGCAGCGGCCCGATCCGGCCGATGGCGAATTGCGCGGCGATATCCACCGCCTCGGTGCCCTCGGCCGCCAGCAGCGTCTGCCCCCGGCTGACATATTGGCCCAGATCGGCGGACAGCTCGGTGACGCGCAGATCATAGGGCGCGCGGATTTCGGCAAAGCCGATCGCCCGCTCCAGCGAGGCACGTTGCGTGGTCAGCACCTCGCGCTCGGCCGCGTTCAGTTTCAGTGCGCTGTCCAGTTCGGTCACCTTGCTGCGCGCGGTCAGCTGCTGGCGGCGCGTGGCCTCCAGCGCGGCCTGGGTGACGACGCCCTGCGTGGCCAACTGCTCCTGCCGGTTCAGGTCTTCGTTCATCAGGTCCAGATCCGAGCGTGCCAGCGCAAGGCTCGCGCGCAGCGTCTCGTCTTTCAGCTCGGAGGCGGCCAGTTGCGCATCGACCCCCGCCAGATCCAGCTTCAGGTCGCTGTCGTCGATCCGGAACAGAACGCTGCCCGCCGCGACCAGATCGCCCGGCGCCAGTGGCTGCGCGATGTGGGTCACCTCGCCCTCGACCCGCGCGACCGCACGCCATTCGCGCACCGGCGCGACCGTGCCATAGCCGCTGACGCGCGGCACCAGATCAACGGGGGTCAGCGTGATCACCCGCACCGGCGTCGGCTGGCGCGTGGTCTCGGTGGGTGCAGGCAGCTGCCGCAGGCCGCCCGCAGCCCAGATCGCCGCGACGCCCAGCAACGCCGGCAGCCCAACCATCGCCACCCGCCGGATAAATCTACCCGCTGTCGTCATCCCGAAGCTCCCTGTCGCTGCGCAGTCGCGCCCACTATGCGAGAGCTTGCCGGAGGATGCGACCGAAATATGGTGTTTCGTGAATGCGTTCGCAGGGCGGCGGGCGTGGCGATCGAGGAGGGTTTTGCCGAAGGGTTCGATGACGACTTCGGCAAGATCGCGACCAGGGGGCTTAGCGAGGCCGAGGTGGCCGCGAAGATCCTACACAGTGAAGTCGGTGCCGATCCTGTTTCGGATCATGCGCGATGTCTGGTATGGATAGCTGTGCTTATTGCCAGGCACTTCTGAGGATGGTCATTCATTGGATGGGTCGTTACAGGGCGTCGCATTGCTGAAATGCATAAAATTTCCCCCCTTCGAAAACCGTTCGTCTTATTGCGGTTATTTCCAGTGATGAGCGATCCACGATGCCGGTTTGGTTTTGTGAAGCAAGTCTGATTTGAATCCATCAATTGCTTCCTGAATGCTTGGCCTTCCGTGAAAGCAAATGACCCTTGCGGTTTGAGGTTTTTTAGGAGGCATGAATGCGTTCAACGGCTGCGCTGGACGGCAGTGATGTTTGAAGCTTACGACCCACTCTTTTGGAAAGGGCGAAAATAGACCGTATGCCTTGGCACGCCCCGACGTGTAGCTTTGCTCGGACCCGAAAGATTCCTGAACCATTAAAGCAGTTGATGTTGCAATGTCAGAAAAAAGAAATCCGTGATGCTCGGGTTCAAACTTGATCACCGATCCTTCCCCAAAGGTTGGCCTTTTGGAACTGACAGCAAACGGCGGTGGCATGGCAATATGGCCCGGCGCGAAATTTGCCAGATCATCAATCGGACCAGAAATGATCACGTCCAGATCAAAGGCAAGAACCGCGCCAGTAACCGGAAGAAGTCCGGGCTCGAACATCGCGATTTTTCTATAGGCGCCGTTCTTTTTGGCGGCGCATTTCTGCGCACGAATCAGATCACTCTGGAACGCGAATTCTTTCAGCTCAATGCAGGTGATGTCACTGTCAATCCCCCTGGGGTCATCAGTCACACAAAAAAAGTTAACGTGTCGCGTGGAGTTTCTCAGAACCCCCCGATGCAGGCGGTTAACGTAGTCCGCACCGTAAGCGCTCCCCCATTTGGCACAAACGACATTCAGGCTCTTGGTCATTGCACACGCACCATCCCCACGCTACTGCTCTGGGACTAAACGTGACCTCGCCCATCTGCAATAGGGCTTTTAGGAAAATTGCATATGTCCGACAAAGTATTGTCTCTGATCCGATGGGCGATTCTGCTGCGCTACCCCCGCCTGTCCTATTGGTACTGGAAAGTTGGTCACTACAAGAGAATTCCGAACCCGGCCAATCCGCAAACGGCAAATGACAAGTTTTTTTGGAGAAAGATATTTGATCGGCGCCCTGAATTCACTGAGATAAGTGATAAGTTGCTTGTACGCGACTGGCTGAAAAGAAACTCGATCAACATCGAGGGGCCACCAGTTCTTTGGTCAGGAACGGACCCGGCTGATATTCCGGGCCATTTATTGTCCGGCGGCGTTGTCGTGAAGGCAAATCATGGCAGCAGAACGAATTTATTCTTGCAAGAAGCCCCACCCAACCGTTCGGTGGTCAATCGAAAATTGCGGAAATATCTGCGAAAGCCGCATGGTCGAAAGAAACTCGAATGGGGCTACTTTGGGGTTTCCAGAAAGCTGTTTGTCGAAAAAATCATTCCGAATATGGTGGCTGAATTTAAGATATTTACATTCGGGGAACGTGTCGAGCGATTGCAGATTATTTACGGCCGCTTCAGCGAGGAGGGGATTTCGGCGGACGTGTGGTTGCCCGACGGCCAGGGGGGCTGGACTCTTTTTGAAGGATCCCCGGAAATTACCAGAAACGCCAATCGACCAATGCCGGAAACTACACAACAGGCTCTGGATGTCGCGCGCCAGATTGGGGATCATTTCGATCATATGCGCGTGGATATTCTTACCGACGGGCACAGCCTTTGGTTTAGTGAGCTGACGATCTATAATTTGGCGGGCATGATACCGATTGTCGGCCGTGATCCGGCAGAGGGGGTGAACACCTCATGGGATCTTCAGAAGAGCTGGTTCATGCAAACGCCGCAAAGCGGATGGAAGAAGCTTTATGCGGATCGACTGAGGAAAGTGATCGCTTCAGCAGATCAAACCTAGCGATCAGTCCCGGCGTTTTATGGGCTGGGTGGGGTATGCGCGGCTCGGGTGCCCGCCCCGGCGGCTGATAACACGGGACTTCGACCGCCAGGTTTCCGAGGCCCAGATCCGCGCGGCGGTCCGCGACCGCTTCTCGGCCCTCGGCATCCCGGTCCTGCTCGTCGCATGATAAGTGTCTCCGGGGACAGGGGGAACTACGGCCACCAACTGATTTGTGCACCACGGCCCCTTGGTGGCAGTTGGGGACGGGTCTCATGGTCCGTGTTGCCCGTAACACATTGAAAACAAGGGCGTCGAAAAATCGCCGCTTGGTCCCCGTGTCCGCTGGTTGCCCGTGTTTTCTGCAAATTTTGGTAGGCCCGGAGGGACTTGAACCCCCAACCAAGGCGTTATGAGCGCCCTGCTCTGACCATTGAGCTACAGGCCCCCAAGGTCTGCCTCATGGCTTACGCATTCCGCCCCGGCGGGTCAAGAATATGCCCGGTGCCACCGCCATATCCGTTGCCCCGCCGCGCCCTTTGCGCTAAGCCGCGCGCCAACGGGGTCCACTGGTGGAGATGCGGGCAATGAGCACGGGCGCGAACGAGGGCAAGAACGGGCTGACCTATGCCGATGCAGGCGTCGATATCGACGCGGGCAATGCGCTGGTCGAGCGGATCAAACCGGCGGCCAAGCGCACGGCGCGGTCCGGCACGATGTCGGGGCTGGGCGGGTTCGGCGCGCTCTTCGACCTGAAGGCCGCGGGCTACACCGACCCGGTTCTGGTGGCCGCCACCGATGGTGTGGGCACCAAGCTGCGCATCGCGATCGATACCGGCAACGTGGACACGATCGGCATCGACCTGGTGGCGATGTGCGTCAACGATCTGGTGTGTCAGGGCGCCGAGCCGCTGTTCTTCTTGGATTATTTTGCGACCGGCAAGCTGGAACTCGATCAGGCGACCCGCATCATCGAAGGCATCGCCGAGGGCTGCGCGCAGTCGGGCTGTGCGCTGATCGGGGGCGAGACGGCGGAAATGCCGGGCATGTACCACAAGGGCGATTTCGACCTTGCCGGTTTCGCGGTGGGCGCGATGGAGCGTGGCGCGGATCTGCCCGCGGGCGTGGTGGCGGGCGATGTGCTGCTGGGGCTCGGCTCCAACGGTGTGCATTCGAACGGCTACAGCTTCGTGCGCAAGGTGGTCGAGCTGTCGGGGCTGGGCTGGGATGCCGATTGCCCCTTCGCCGAGGGCAGCCTTGGCGCGGCCCTGCTGGCGCCGACCCGGCTTTATGTCACGCAGGCGCTGGCGGCGGTGCGCGCGGGCGGCGTACATGCGCTGGCCCATATCACCGGCGGCGGGCTGACCGAAAACCTGCCGCGCGTGTTGCCCGAAGGTCTGGGTGCCACGATCGACCTGGACAGCTGGGAACTGCCGGGCGTGTTCCGCTGGCTGGCAGAGACCGCGAACATGGCCGAACCCGAGCTGCTGAAAACCTTCAACTGCGGCATCGGCATGATCTGTGTCGTCGCCGCCGACCGCGCCGAGGAACTGGCGGCACTGCTGCGCGATGCCGGTGAAACCGTCACCCGGATCGGCACGGTGACCGAAGGGCAGGGCGTCGCCTACACGGGCCAACTGCTGTGAGCAAACGCGTCGCGATCCTGATCTCGGGGGGCGGCTCTAACATGGTCCGTCTGGTCGAGGCGATGCAGGCCGACGGTTTCGCGACGCCGGTTCTGGTGGCCAGCAACGATCCGGCGGCCAGCGGGCTGAGCAAGGCCGCGCAACTGGGCGTGCCCACCGCCGCCATCGACCACCGCCCCTTCGGGCGCGATCGCGCGGCGTTTGAGGCAGAGTTGCTGAAACCGATCCTTGCGGCGGAACCCGACGTGCTGTGCCTGGCCGGCTTCATGCGGGTGCTGACCCCCGATTTCGTGGGCCGGTTCGCGGGGCGGATGCTCAACATCCATCCCTCTCTGCTGCCGAAATACCCCGGGCTGCATACCCATCAGCGCGCACTTGATGCGGGCGATGCCGAGGCGGGCTGCACCGTGCACGAGGTCACCCCGGTGCTGGACGATGGACCGATCCTGGGGCAGGCGCGCGTTGCGATCACCCCGGGCGATACCGCCGAAACCCTGGCTGCGCGGGTGCTGGTGCAGGAACACCGGCTTTACCCTGCGGTGCTGAAACGCTTCGTCGCTGGCGAGCGCATGCCGCTTCTTCTTGGCTGAAATACTCCCGCCGGAGGCTCCGCCGGTGCAAGACGACCAGCCTGTGGATATTTCGCGCATCGCGAAAGCCTGCGCACTTTTCTTTCACGCCCCGCTCGCCTAAAGGGAAATGATCGGCGGGATGACCCCGCACCACGAGAAAGCGCGCGATGCAGACCATTACCACGACCGAAGCCCTGGCAGAGTTCTGCGCCAAGGCCAAAACCGAACCCTACGTCACCGTCGATACCGAATTCCTGCGGGAACGGACCTATTGGTCGAAGCTCTGTCTGGTGCAGATGGCGCTGCCCAATCACGGCAAAGAGGAAGGCGCGGCCGTTCTGGTCGATCCGCTGGCCGAAGGGATTTCGCTCGAACCGATGTATGACCTGTTCCGGCACCCCGGCACGGTCAAGGTGTTCCACGCCGCGCGGCAGGATCTGGAAATCTTCTTCACCGAAGCGCAGGTCTTTCCGATCCCGCTGTTCGACACCCAGGTTGCGGCCATGGTCTGCGGCTTTGGCGAGCAGGTCGGCTATGAGACGCTGGTGAAAAAGATCGCGCGGCAATCGCTCGACAAGACCTCGCGCTTCACCGACTGGTCGCGCCGCCCGCTGACCGATGCGCAGCTGAAATATGCGGTGGCCGACGTGACCCATCTGCGGGTGATCTATGAATTCCTCGCGCGCGAGCTGAAGAAATCGGGCCGCGAGCCCTGGGTCGAGGAAGAGGAAGCGATCCTTCTGAACCCGGAAACCTATATCACCCGGCCGGAAGAGGCGTGGATGCGGGTCAAGACGCGCACCACCTCGGGGCGGTTTCTGGCGGTGGTGCGCGAACTGGCGCGGTTCCGCGAAGGCTATGCCCAGAACAAGAACATCCCGCGGTCGCGCATCTTCAAGGATGACGCGCTGCTGGAATTGGCCTCGACCAAGCCCACCAGCTTTGACGAGCTGAACAAATCGCGCCTGCTGCTGCGCGAGGCGCGGCGCGGCGATATTGCCGAGGGGATCATCACCGCCGTGAAGGCCGGGATGGAGGTCAAGCCCGAGGATTTCCCGCGCCTGCCCGAAGAATCCGCGCAGCTGCAGGTCAACACCGCGCTGGCCGATCTGCTGCGCGTGCTGCTCAAGGCGAAATCCGAAGCCGAGGGTGTGGCGGCCAAGCTGATCGCCTCGGCCTCGGATCTGGACCGGATCGCGGCGGGCAAGCGCGACGTGGCGGCGCTGACCGGCTGGCGGCACGAGGTCTTCGGCCGCGATGCGCTGCGTCTGGCGCATGGCGAAATCGCCCTGACTGCGGCGGGTGGGGCGGTGCGCGTGGTCACCGTCTGATCCCGCGCGCAACCCGTTCGACCCTGAAAAAAGAGGCGCCATCGGCGCCTCTTTCGGTACCTGCGGCTCAGAACCCGTTGCGGCCCGGAACCCAGCCGGTGCCCGCCAGCGGCACCTGCGCCATCGCGGCGGCTTCCAGCGTCAGCGCGCACAGGTCCTCGGGTTCAAGGTTGTGCAGGTGGCTTTTGCCGCAGGCGCGCGCGATGGTCTGCGCCTCCAGCGTCATCACCGACAGGTAATTGGCCAGCCGCCGCCCCGCCGCCACCGGATCAAGCCGCGCGGCAAGCGCGGGGTCCTGCGTGGTGATCCCTGCCGGGTCGAGCCCTTCGTGCCAGTCGTCATAGGCCCCCGCGGTCGAGCCGAGCGCCTGATACTCTGCCTCCCATCGCGGGTCGTTGTCGCCCAAGGCCACCATCGCCGCCGACCCGATCGAGACCGCATCGGCCCCAAGCGCCAGTGCCTTGGCCACATCGGCCCCGTTGCGGATGCCGCCCGACACGATCAGCTGCACCTTGCGATGCATCCCCAGATCCTGCAGCGCCTGCACCGCCGGGCGTATGGCTGACAGGATCGGGATGCCGACATGTTCGATGAACACATCCTGCGACGCGGCGGTGCCGCCCTGCATCCCGTCCAGCACGATCACATCCGCCCCGGTCTTCACCGCCAGCGCCGTGTCGTAATAGGGCCGGCTCGCGCCGATCTTCAGATAGATCGGCTTTTCCCAGTCGGTGATCTCGCGCAGCTCCAGGATCTTCAGCTCCAGATCGTCGGCGCCGGTCCAGTCCGGGTGGCGGCAGGCCGAGCGCTGGTCGATCCCCTTGGGCAGCGATCGCATCTCGGCCACGCGGTCGGAAATCTTCTGCCCCAGCAGCATCCCGCCGCCACCCGGCTTCGCGCCCTGACCCACGACGATTTCAATCGCATCGGCCTTTTTCAGATCGCGCAGGTTCATGCCATAGCGCGAGGGCAGGTATTGATAGACCAAGGTCTGCGACTGGCCGCGTTCCTCTGGCGTCATGCCGCCGTCGCCCGTGGTGGTCGAGGTGCCCGCAATCGAGGCACCGCGGCCAAGTGCCTCTTTCGCCTGCGCCGACAGCGCGCCGAAGGACATGCCGGCGATGGTCACCGGGATCTTCAGCTCGATCGGTTTCTTGGCGAAGCGCGTGCCCAGCGTGACGTTGGTCGCGCATTTCTCGCGATAGCCTTCCAGCGGGTAGCGGCTCATCGAGGCGCCCAGAAACAGCAGGTCGTCGAAATGCGGCAGCTTGCGCTTGGTGCCGCCGCCGCGGATGTCATAGATCCCGGTCGCAGCGGCACGGCGGATTTCGGACAGGGTGTAATCGTCGAAGGTCGCCGATTTGCGCGGCAGCGTGTGGAAAGGGGAGGGGGCGGTCATCAGTAAGCTCCGGCGTTGTCGACGTGGAAGGTGTAAAGCTGGCGGGCAGAGCCGTAGCGGGTGAATTCTCCCACATCGACGCGGCCGGCCTCGCCTGCCGCGGTGAGCAGGTCGTAAAGTTCGGCGCGGTGGGTGTCGCGCATCTCTTTGGCGATGCAGTCGGCGCCCAGGCTTGCGACCGGGCCGCGGACATAAAGCCGCGCCTCATAAAGGCTGTCGCCCAGGCTTTCGCCCGCCTCGCCGAAGACCACCATCCGCCCGGTCTGCGCCATGAAGCCGGACAAATGGCCGATATCGCCTTTCACGACAATATCGACGCCCTTCATCGAGATCCCGCAACGCGCCGAGGCATTGCCCTCGATCAGCAACAGCCCGCCGCGGCCGGTCGCGCCCGCAGACTGGCTGGCATCGCCCTTCACATGGATCAGGCCCGATTCCATGTTCTCGCCCACGCCCTGACCGGCGTTGCCGTCGATGGTGATGCGTGCCTGCCGGCACATGCCGCCGCAGAAATAGCCCACCGGCCCGTCAATCGCGATCTCGACATCGGCATCGACGCCGACGGCGATGGAATGTTCGCCGTTGGGGTTGAGGATCTGGAACGGCGCGGCGCTGCCGGTCAGCGGCAGGCGGTGCAGGGCGGCGTTCAGATCGCGCACGGTTTTGGTTTCAAGGTCGAAGGTGGTCATCAGGCATGCTCCCAGAAATAGGATTGGGCGGGTTTGGGTTCCCACACCCGGGCGGTCTTGATCCCGGGCAGTCCCGTCAGGCTTTTGTATTCCGAGGCGAAGGCGACATATTGGTCGGTCTCGGCCATCATGGCGGGCTTGCAGGCAATCGGGTCGCGCAGCACGCCAAAGCCATCCTCGGTGCCGATCACGAAGGTGAAGAAGCCGTCCAGATCGCCCAGGCTGTGTTCCAGCGCCTGACCCAGCGTCTTGCCCGCGCGCAATTCGCGGCTGATGTAGCCCGCGGCGACTTCGCTGTCGTTTTGCGTGCGGATGCGGATGCCGTCGGCCAGCAATTCACGCCGCAAGGACGCGTGGTTCGAGAGCGAGCCGTTATGCACCAGACATTGATCTGCGCCGGTCGAGAACGGATGCGCACCGTCGGTCGTGACCGCGCTTTCCGTGGCCATCCGGGTATGCGCGATGCCATGGCTGCCCGCCATCGCCGGGATGCCGAATTTGGCCGCCACATCGTCGGGATAGCCGACTTCCTTGAAGATTTCGAGCCGCGCGCCCTTTGACACAAGCGCGATGTCGGCACGGGTGTCGATCCAGCTTTCGGCGATCTCGGTCTTTTCGCGCGGCACGAACAGCACGGCATGGGTCCAGTGGGGCGCAAACGTCACCTCGGCGCCGATGGCACGGCCCAGATCGGCGGCGAGCGCGGCGAAATCCGTGGCGTCGGTGCCCTGCACGGTGATCTTGATCGTGCCGGGGCGTTCGGCGCCATAGATCGCAAACCCCGCCGAATCCGGCCCGCGCCCGCACAGCGTCGAGGTCATCTGCGCCAGCAGCGCGCCCAGCTGCGGCTCCAGCGCCTTGTCCTTGATGAACAGTCCTGCAATTCCACACATGTTTCGGAAATCCTTTCAGAAGAAGCTCAGATAGCGGTTCAGTTCCCAGTCCGAGACATGGCGGTGATAGCCATCCCATTCGGCCTGCTTGAGCGCGGTGAATTCGTCGATCAGCCCGGCGCCCAGGGTCTCGGCAAACAGCCGGTCCTCGCGCAGCGCCCGCAACGCGGCAGCCAGCGATTGCGGCAGCACGTCGATGCCCATCTCGGCCACCTCGGCCGGGCTCAGTTCATAGAAATTGACGTTGTGCGGTGCGCCGGGGTCCAGCTTGCGCTCGATCCCGTCAAGACCGGCGGCAATCAGCGCGGCGCTGGCCAGATAGGGGTTCATCGCGCTGTCGCCGACCCGCAGTTCCAGCCGCCCGCCCGGCACCCGCACCATCGCCGTGCGGTTGTTGTCGCCATAGGTCACGAAGACCGGCGCCCAGTTTGTGCCCGAGGCATCGTTGCCCACCACCAGCCGCTTGTAGCTGTTGACCGTGGGGCACAGCAGCGCGGTCAGCGCGGGCGCATGGGCCAGAACGCCGCCCAGGAAGTGATAGGCCATCTCGCTCAGCTCCAGCCCCGAAGGATCGGAGGTATCCTCGAACAGGTTGCGCCCGCTGGCATCGGCGATCGAGAAATGGATGTGCATGCCGTTGCCGGTCGCCCGGGCAAAAGGTTTGGGCATGAACGAACAGATCGCGCCGGCCGCGCGGGCGATCTCGCTTGCGGCCATCTTGAAATAGGTGACCTGATCGGCGGTCGTCATCGCGTCGGCATAGCGGAAGTTGATCTCGTACTGGCCGTTCGCGTCCTCGTGGTCGATCTGGTAGACGTCGATGCCCACCGCCTCCAGGCTTTCGACCAGATCGTTCAGCACATCGCGCGCCCGCATCAGCCCGCGATAGTCATAGGCGGCCTTTTCCAGCGTGTCGGTGGCGTCGAAGGGGCGGATCGCGCCGGTCTCGTCGCGGCGCAGCAGCATGAATTCGGGCTCCAGCCCGGTGTTCAGCGTCAGCCCCTTTTCGGCCAGCCGTGCCACCTGCGCCGCCAGAACGTTGCGCGTGTCGAAGACATGTTCGGCGTCATCGACCAGCCCGGTGCCGAACAGCGAGGCATAGCCCGGAATCCAGGGCGTCAGCCGCAGCGTGCCCAGATCGGCGCGCATCATGTATTCCGAATGATGCGGCTTCATCCCCGATCCCCAGAAGCCCGCGCCCGCAAAGCCCGCCCCATCCTTCAGGATCGCGCTCAGATGCGGCAGCGGCACCGCCTTGGCCTTGGCCACACCGTGGATGTCGACGAATTGCGCCAGCACCTGACGCACGCCGTTCTGTTTCAGCCAGGCCTGCGCCGTTTCGGGCGTCAGCCCCTTCGGCGTGGCCAGCGCACCGGGTTCGGGCGCCTCCTTCGTTGCGGCAACAGCCGACATGATTCTCTCCTTGTTGAACTGGTTCTTTGCGCGATCTCGACCGGATCGCATGGCGGACAGGCATAATTCAGGATTGCGTTATATGCAATAAGTTTGTATTAAACGCAAAAGCACATGGCGCGGCCCGTAGGGGTGTCGCGCCCAAACCCCCGCAGGAGAGACCCGTGATCGCCGATCCCGTCCCCCCCGTTTTCCTTCCGACCCTGGCCGATCTGGCCCGGGGCCGGGTCCGCTCCGGTCTGACGATGGCGCCTTGGTGGTGGGAGCCGCTGGACGACGCGCCGCCCGCCGCGCTGCCGGGCGCGCCGGTCGATGTGGCGATCGTCGGATCGGGGTTCACCGGGCTTGTCGCGGCGCTGACGCTGCTGCGCGCGGGCCGCTCGGTCACGGTGCTCGAGGCCGGGCGCCCGGGCTTTGGCGCCTCGACCCGCAACGGCGGGCAGATCGGTTCGGGCAACCAGAAATTCCGCGTGAAAACCCTGATCGCGATGATGGGCCAGACCAAGGCCGAGGCGCTGCTGCGCGAAGGCGTGGCGATGCTCGACCATATCGAGGCGCTGATCCGCGACGAGGGCATCGCCTGCCATTTCACCCGCTGCGGGCGGTTTCGGGGCGCGATGCGGCCCGCGCATTACGAGGCGATGGCCCGCGACATGGAGGATCTGCGCCGCCATGCCGGGGTGGCGTCGTTCATGGTGCCCCGCGCCGCGCAGCACGCCGAAATCGCCTCGGATCTGTTTCACGGCGGTTCGGTCCTGCCTGATGACGCCAGCCTGCATCCGGGGCTTTATCACGCGGGTCTGCTGGACCGGGTGCAGGCGGCAGGCGGCATCGTTGCGGGCCAGGCCGAGGTCGTGGCGCTGCGCCCCGAGGCGCGGGGCTTCACCCTCGTCACCCCGCGGGGCCGCGTGCAGGCCCGCGATGTGATCGTCGCCACCAATGGCTACACCCAGCATTTCGACAGCTACACCCGCCGCCGGATCGTGCCGGTCGGATCGGCGCTGATCGCCACCGGCGCGCTGCCACCTGCGCGGATCGCGGCGCTGACGCCCGGCGGGCGGATGTATGGCAACAGCGCGCGCGTGTTTTCCTATTTTCGCGCCGCCCCCGATGCGCCCCGCCTGATCTGGGGCGGGCGGATCGGCCATAACGCGGCGCAGACCGATCCGCGCGCCTATGCCCATCTGGCGCGCGATTTGCTGGCGACCTTTCCGCAGATGGCCGACGCCCCGGTCAGTCACGCCTGGTCAGGGCGCATCGGCTACACTTTCGACGAATTCCCGCATCTGGGCCGCACCCCGGCGGGCGTGCATTACGCGATGGGCTATTGCGGCACCGGCGTGTCGCGCGCGACCTGGTTCGGGCGCAAGATCGCGCAGCAGCTGATGGGCGCGGCCGAGGGCGCCTCGGAATTCAGCGACCTGCGCTTCCCCAGCCATCCCTTCGCCGCACTGGCCCCGGCGGCCGTCCCCTTTGTCGAGCAGTGGTATCGCCTGCGCGACCGTTTCGCTTTCTGATCCTTCCCCCCTAAACAGGAGAGTCCCATGACCGACCAATCCCCCCGCCAGCTGATTTCTTCGGGTGGTGCCTTCGAAGCCGTCTATGGCTATTCCCGCGCCGTGGCCCAGGGCGAGTGGGTGCATGTGTCGGGCACCTGCGCCCCCGCCGGGCACGAGAAAAGCGATTGCTACACCCAGGCCAAGGCCGCGCTCGACATCATCGGGCGCGCGCTGGAGGGCGTGGGGGCCAGCTTTGCCGATACCGTGCGCACGACCGTTTTCCTGCGCGACATCAACGATGCCGAAGAGGTCGCGCGCGCCCATGCCGAGGTGTTTGGCACGGTGCGCCCGGCATCCACGCTGGTGCAGGTGGTCTCGATGATGCGGCCCTGGCAGAAGGTCGAGATCGAACTGACCGCGCAGCGCGGCGGCTATTCGGCGTAGATGATCGTCGAGATGAACTTCACCTTCTCGCTGCGCAATTCGGCCGGGCCATGCTCGACCTCGCCCGAGAAGGTGAGCGCATCGCCCGGCGTCAGGGTGAACCGCTTCTCGCCGAACTGATAATCCATCTCGCCTTCCAGCATATAGATGAACTCGGTTCCGGGGTGCTGGAACCGGGGGTAGCTTTCGCTTTCCTTGTCCATCTCGATCAGGAACGGCTCGAACAGTTTCTGCGGCCCGCGGTGATAGGACAGCAGCCGGTAGGTATGGCCATGCTTGGTGCCGGTGCGCACCACCTCCAGCTGATCCTCGGCCTTGATCAGCTGCGCCTCGCCCTTCCGGTTCTCGACCTCGCTCAGCAGCATCGAGATCGACACCCCAAGCGCGGTGCAGATCCGCTCCAGCACATCAAGGCTGGCACTGGCCTGGCCGTTCTCGATCCGGCTCAGCATCGCCGCCGACATGTCCGACCCCGAGGCCAGATCCGCCAGTGTCAGCATTAGCGCCAGACGCTTGCGCCGGATCGCGGCCCCGATGCGCTGGTCGATCGGCAGATGCGCCTGTTCCGTGCGGCGCTCGGGCGAGGGGTCGGCGGCGGGCGAACGGGGCTTGGCGGCTTTGGGCATCTGAAATTTCCTGTCACGATACTACGCCCGATTGTGACGCCGCAGCGCGCAAAAGGAAACAGCGCGCAGACAGCACCGCGCAGGAAAACGCCCCCCGGCATGCCGGGGGGCTTTGGTCTCACTGGCCGTTTTTGGCGGCGTGATAAGCGT
>DKFM01000016.1 GCA_002452815.1 Rhodobacteraceae bacterium UBA6796 | reverse complement strand
GGCGACCACGCTTGCCGGTGGGCGTAGCCTCCCAGGTCATGGCGGGATCAAACCAGATCGTCAGCGAACCACGGCGCTTGAGCGCTTCGTTATAGGTCGGCCAGTTCCTGGTCTTGTAGGCGGGGGGGGATGGGTCTGCTCATGCCCTCCAGCTACCACACTGGATTCACAAGATGAATCCCCCTCGGGTTTTGTGCAACAGAGCCGTGACCGATGGCATTGCCATCCGTCGCCCCGTGAGCGTGATCGACTGGCCCGCCGCGCGGCTGATCGTGACCGATGGGCTGGAACCGGGAGATGTTCTGGTTCTAGATGCCGCCGGTGTGACAGACGGGCAGGCGGTCAGGGTTCTGGTGCCCTGATGCTTTACGGGCTCAAGATCGCGACTCGCTACTTGACCGCCAGCAAGGCGCAGACGGCGCTTCTGGTGCTGGGTGTGGCTGTGGGAGTGTTCATCTTTGTCTTCATGTCGGCGCTCATCGGCGGGCTGGCAGAGTTCATCCTGTCACGCACCGTTGGCGATATACGCCATATCACGATCGAAGCCGATGATCCGGATCCGCCAGTGCTGATCCAACGCGACGGTCATGTTCTGGCAGTTATCGAACGCGGCCGCACCCGAACCGCGACCCTGCCCGATGCTGCGACCTATCTGCCCCTGATAGAGAAGGTGCCAGGCGTCGTCGCGGTGTCGCCTCAGATCGGCGGGGCTGGGTTCCTCGCACGCGGCGCACAGGTGGCGCAAGTCAGCGTCACAGGGCTGGAACCGGGGCGCGAATCGGCAATCCTGAATTTGCGCGGCTACATTGTGGAAGGCTCTGAGCGGCTAGGTTCGGGCGTTGTCGTGCTGGGCGAGACGCTTGCCGATGATCTGTCGCTGAAGCTGGGCCAAACGTTGCGCCTTCAATCCTCGATCGGGGCGTCGGCTGTACTGGCGGTGGGCGGCATTTACAGCACCGGAAACGGGATGATCGACGCCAGCAGCGTCTATGTCAGCCTGCCGACCGCGCGCACGTTGTTCGCTCTGCCGCAAGGTGTCACACGGATCGAGATCAAGCTGTCGGACCTGAACGCGGCCGACGCCACGGCCCGGCGGATTGCGGCCCTTACCGGGCTTGACGCGGTGCCTTGGACCGAAGGTGCTGAGCAGTTGATGGAGGCGCTGAATGCGCAGGCGCAGACCGGGTATTTCCTCAAGACCTTCGCGCTTATCACCATCGTGATCGGCGTCGCTTCGGCATTGCTTCTGTCCACCTATCGCCGCCGCCCGGAGATCGGGATCATGCGGGCGATGGGGGCGGGACGGGGCTTTGTGATCTTTGTCTTTGTCACTCAAGGGGCGTTGGTCGGACTGCTGGGCGGCCTGTCGGGTGCGGCGCTGGGTTATCTTGCGCTGCTACCCTTCCCCTCGCGCGATGCTTTCGAGGCGGGCACGTTGCCGATGGACATCACCCAAGGCTCTTACGGGCTCGCCATTACACTGACGGTGATCGGGGCGGTCCTTGCGTCTATCCTGCCCGCGCGGTCGGCAGCGCGGGTTGATCCTGTCACGGCGATCGGGCAATGACCGCGTTGCTGGCGGTTTCGGACCTGATCAAGACCTTCGGGTCGGGCGAGGCGGAAACCCGCGTTCTGCGCGGTCTGTCCCTAGCCCTTGCAGCGGGCTAGATGGCCGCCCTGCTGGGCCCGTCCGGGTCGGGAAAAAGCACGCTTCTGACCATTCTGGGCACATTGATGAAGCCGACATCGGGCCGCTATACCATGCTGGGGCAGGATCTGGTGGCAGCCGATGACTGCGCACTGACAGAATTTCGCAACCGCCATATCGGGTTCGTATTCCAGTTCCACAATCTGTTGCCCGATTTCACGGCGCTGGAAAACGTGGTTTTCCCCACCGCCGTGCGCGAGGGGCGCGAGACGGCGCAGGCCAGAGCACGGGGGCGCGACCTGCTTGTGCGCATGGGCCTAGAAGCGCGGGTCGATTTCCCTTCGGCAAACCTCTCCGGTGGCCAAAAACAACGCGTCGCCGTGGCGCGCGCGCTGATGAACCGGCCCGAACTGGTGCTGGCAGACGAACCCACCGGCAACCTTGACCGCGACTCGGCCATGCAGGTGATGGACCTGATCGCGGAAATCAACTGTGAGGAAGGCACGACCTTCCTGATCTCCACCCATGACGAGAAAATAGCGGGGCTGTGTCGCCGACAGATCGTTGTGGGGGATGGGGTGGTGACGGGGTGAGGGTAGGGCTACTATGCGGACTATTCCGCCGTTCGGCGCAGAACTTCCAAAGTCGGCTGTGTTTCTGCGCTATAGTTACTTCGGCGGCATAAGGAAGAAGGCAGGAATACGACTTGACCCAATCTCTTAACCGGCTTTTGGAGCGGCAAATCCTGAAAGCCCTCGCAGAGGGCAAATTATACGGCGTTGAAGGCGAGGGAAAATCACTGCCCGACCGTTCGGGCGAAGCGTTTACCGATATGGCGACAGCAGTGGCGGTCCGCATAATGGCCGAAGCGGGCACACTGCCCGAAGAGTTCAAAATCAAGAAGCTGCTGGAGGCAGCGAAGCAAAGCTAAAGTGAAGCAGAGGGCGATGATGCCAAACGCGTTGCAATGGCCCTGATCGCTGACCTGCAGCAACGCTACAACACCGCCGTAGAGTCAAGACGGCGGTTTATGAGAAGTTAGCCCCCTCTACTCCGTCGCAAGGCTCTGTTGCACAAAACCCGAGGGGGATTCATCTTGTGAATCCAGTGTGGTAGCTGGAGGGCATGAGCAGACCCATCCCCCCCCCCGCCTACAAGACCAGGAACTGGCCGACCTATAACGAAGCGCTCAAGCGCCGTGGTTCGCTGACGATCTGGTTTGATCCCGCCATGACCTGGGATGCCACGCCCACCGGCAAGCGTGGTCGCC
>DKFM01000005.1 GCA_002452815.1 Rhodobacteraceae bacterium UBA6796 | reverse complement strand
TGGTTCTGATCGAGGTGCAGACCGGAAGTTATCTGGGCGAAGACGACATCATTCGCTACGAAGATGTCTATGCCCGCGGGCAGGGAGCCAAAGGATGAAAATAGCAGTTGCAGGGCTCGGATATGTCGGCCTCTCCAACGCAGCACTCCTCGCGCAAAAGAACAACGTCGTCGCCGTGGATATCACGGCCGAACGTGTGGCGCTGGTGAATGCGGGGCGGTGTCCGATCGTGGACGCCGAACTGGAGCGATATCTGGCGAGCGGCGATCTGGACCTGCGGGCCACGACCGTGCCGCAAGAAGCCTATGAGGGGGCGCAATTCGTCATCGTCGCCACGCCCACGAATTACGACACGCATACCAACTACTTCGACACCTCCAGCGTCGAGGCGGTGGTGCGCGACGTGATCGCGATCAACCCCACGGCGACGGTGGTGATCAAGTCGACCATCCCGGTGGGGTATGTCACGCGGCTGCGCGAAGAGCTGGGAACCGATCAGGTGATCTTCAGCCCGGAGTTCCTGCGCGAAGGCCGCGCGCTCTATGACAATCTGTATCCGTCGCGCATCATCGTGGGTGAACGCAGCGACCGGGCGCGGGCTTTTGCCGACCTGCTGCTGGAGGGGGCGATCAAGAAGGACGTGCCGGTGCTGCTGACCGATCCGTCCGAGGCCGAGGCGATCAAGCTGTTTGCCAACACTTATCTGGCGATGCGCGTGGCGTTCTTCAACGAGCTGGACAGCTATGCGCTGTCGCGCGGGATGGACACGCGCCAGATCATCGAGGGCGTCAGCCTCGATCCGCGGATCGGCAACCATTACAACAACCCATCCTTCGGCTATGGCGGATATTGCCTGCCGAAGGACACCAAGCAGCTGCTGGCGAACTATTCGGAAGTGCCGCAGAACCTGATCGCTGCGATTGTCGAGACCAACCACACCCGCAAGGATTTTCTGGCCGATCAGGTGATCGCGCGCAAACCCAGGGTGGTTGGCGTCTATCGGCTGGTGATGAAGGCGGGGTCCGACAACTTCCGGCACAGCTCTATCCAGGGGATCATGAAGCGGATCAAGGCCAAGGGTATCGAAGTCGTGGTGTACGAACCCGCGCTGGCCGAGGATCAGTTCTTCGGTTCGCGCGTGGTGCGCGATCTGGCCGCGTTCAAGGCCGAAGCCGATGTCATCCTGGCGAACCGGCGCTCTGACGAACTGGCCGATGTCGCCGACAAGGTCTTTACCCGCGACCTTTTCGGGGCAGATTGAACGCCGAAGCCGGAAAGGGTTTCGGCCCGCGGCAGGGCGGTATGCGTTCAGGCAGGTGCCGTTGCAAACCGGCGCCCCAAAATCCGGGGCGCCGGTTTAGTTTCGGCAGGACAGAGTAAATTTTATTAACCTTATTGCGTCAGCCTCGGGGGTGACGGCGGGTGTTTCGAATCTGTGAACGCAACGGCGTCTGAATGCGGTGGTCGCAAGACCAGACTGGCCGAAGGCGACAATGACAGCTCCGATCCGAAACAGGGCGACGATGCGCCCCCCCGCGCGACTGCCGCAGATCGTATCTTCCGAGGTGCCGGAGCCGCACGTTCTGATCTTGCTGGCCGTCCGCAACGGCGCGCGGCATCTTGCTGCGCAGCTCGACAGCATCGCAGCACAAGAGCATCGGCGCTGGAGTCTGCTGGTCAGTGACGACGGATCAGACGATGAAAGCCTGCAGATCCTGACAGATTTTGCCCGCTGCGGCCACGATGTCACGGTTCTTGAGGGGCCCTGTCTGGGGCCTGCCGAAAACTTCATGTCGCTGTTCCGGCGCGCGGCCCCGTTCCTGACACCAGGCAGCTTCATCGCGACCTGCGATCAGGACGACGTCTGGTTTCCGTCGCGGCTGCGTTTCGGGATAGAAAGATTGCAGGGGATCGCCGCCGATCATCCGGCGATGGTCTTTCACAAGACCCTGATAACCGACGAAGCCCTGCAAAATCCGCGACCTTCGGCGCCACGGCCGCGCAAGCCCGGGTTTCGCAATGCGTTGGTGCAGAACATCGCGGCCGGCAACACGATTCTTCTGAATGCCGGGGCAAGCGCATTGATCTGTTCCGCTGCGGCCGAGCCGGACTGCGTCGTGATGCATGATTGGTGGAGCTATCTGATCGTCACCGGGGCGGGCGGCACCGCACTTCAGGACGATCGCCCGGTTCTGTTCTATCGCCAGCATGGCAGGAACGAGGTCGGCGCGAATGACGGTCTGCGTGCCAGGCTGAGGCGCGTGTCGATGGTTTATGCCGGGACGTTTCGTGCCTGGAACGACATAAATCTGCAGGCTCTGACACGTTCGGCCCATCGTCTGACACCGGAACACCGGGCGACACTGGCGTTATTTGCTGCGGCGCGGCGCGGCGGGCTGGGCGCGCGCTTTGCCGCGCTTTGGCGTGCGCGGCTTTATCGGCAATCCGGCTTCAGCACACTCGCGCTCTGGGTCGCGGCAGGTTTCCGGCGACTGTAGGGACGAAGATATGCCCCCAGTCTCGCTTGGTTTTCACGCCCCTTTTCGCCCCCGCCACGTTAGATCGAAGGACTTTTCGCATGATCTCCAAACTCCTTGATCCGGTTCTGATCAAACGGTTCTTCACTGCGTTGCGGGAAGAGGGGCCAAGGCAGGCCTTGCGCAAGGTGAGGGTCTATCTGGGCATGATCTGGCGCGGGGGCGGGCGCAGCTCGGTCATGGCGGCAGGTCGAGCCCCCAGCACCGATCACCTGTATCTCAACGGCATCTGGCAGGATCTGGCGCGCGGTCATGGCTTCCACGTTTCACAGCCTCCTGCGGTGCTGGCCCGGCGGCGCAAGATCGCGCTGATCGGCGATCTGAACCTGCCGCAGTGTCGGAAATACCGGATCGAGCAGCTGGCCGGATTCTGGCAAGGGCGCGGAGTCGATGTCACCTTCGCGCATTATCAGGACGTGCCGCGATGCGTGAATGCGCTGCAGGATGCGACCCATCTGTTCGAATACCGGCTGCAGAATTTTCCCGTGGTGACGATGTATCGTTACGAGGCGCGGCGGCTGCGGCTGCCCGTTCTTTACGATCTGGATGATCCGCTGTTTTCGGTTTCAGCCTATGAAACCTATGAAAACATGCAGGCGGTCGAACCTGCGCTGAAGGCGCATTTCCTGTCGGAGGCGCCGAAATACCTCGAGGCGATGAATGGTGCCGATATGCTGACGGTCTCGACCCCGGGCATGGTGGAGCATACGCGCCTCTATACCCGCCGGCCGGTGCATTTGCGGCGCAACTTCGCCGATGCCGAGACGCTGGAACAGGGGCGCGACGCGCTGGCAAGGCGCCAAGAGGACGGGCTGTTCCGCGCCGTTTTCGCCAGCGGTTCGCGTGGGCACGAGGTAGATTTCGCGCTGATTCAGGACGCAGTGATCGGTTTTCTGGATGCCGACAAGACCCGGCGGCTGATGATCCTGGGCCATTTCGACGAAACCTTGCTGCCCAAGGCGCTGCATGACCGGATCGAGCGGCACGGATTTTCAACCTATGGCGCCTATCTGGCGACGCTGGCGCAGGCGGATTGCGCGCTGATGCCCTTGACCGATGACATCTTCAATCGCTGCAAAAGTGCGGTGCGGGTGATTGATGCGGCTGCGGTTCAGGTGCCCTCGATCGTCGGCACGGTGGGCGATCTGCACAATGTCGTGGTGCCCGGCCAGACAGGTTTCGTGGCCCGGCCAGCCAGCGGCTGGCGCGACGCGATGGAGGCGTTGGCCCGTGACCGCAGTCTGCGTCATCAGATGGGAAAGGCGGCGCGGCAGGATCTGGAAACGCACTGGGGCGCCAATGACGGGGCGCATATCATCTCGCCCGAGGTTCTGGACTGGGTGCACAGATGAGCGGGTATCACATTCTTCTGGCCAACGTGTTTTTCGCCCCGTTCACTTACGGCGGCGCGACGATCGTCGCCGAGCAGGTCGCGCGGGAATTGCGCGCGCAGACCGGGTGGCGGATCAGCGCGGTTTCGGTGATGAGCCGAAGTGATCTTGCGCCCTATACGCTCACCCGGTCCGAGGTCGATGACATCGCGAATTACGTCATCAACCTGCCGGCCGGGCGCCAATACGCAGATCTGTATGACAACCCGCGCGTGACCGAGATCATCGCGGGGCTGATGGATGCGCTGAAGCCCGATCTTCTGCATGCGCATTGTGTGCAGGATCTGGGCGCGGGGATGTTCGAGGCGGCGCAGGACCGGAAAATTCCGGTGATCCTGAGCGTGCATGATTTCTGGTGGCTTTGCGACCGGCAGTTCATGATCCGGCCCAATCAGAAATATTGCGGCCAGAACCCGGTCAGGATCGACGCGTGCCGCGGGTGCGTGGATGATTTCAGCCGCGCCAGAACCCGCCTCGGGCGTCTGGCGCGTCTGGCGCAGATCCCGGTGCGCGTGACCTATCCAAGCCGGTTTGCGTTGGACCTGAGCGAGGCCTCGGGGTTCGCTGCCGGGCGCGGCGTGGTCTGGGCCAATGGTGTGCGCCTGCCCGGACCGGAATTTTTCGAGGCGCAGGCCGCGCGCCGCGCCCGCGACGCGCGGGTCAGTTTCGGCTTTGTTGGCGGCCCCTCGCAGATCAAGGGCTGGCCGGCTATCCGCAAGGCTTTCGGTGCGCTCGATACGGATGATTTTCGGCTTTTGCTGGTCGATGGCAGCCCCGATGGCAGTTGGTGGCGCGATGTGGATCTGTCCGGGCTGCCGGGTGATGTGCGTATCCATCCGCGGTTCGACCAGCAGGGAATGGATGAATTCTACAAGGAAATTGATGTCCTTCTGTTCATGTCGCAGTGGAAGGAAACCTTCGGCCTTGCGATTCGCGAAGCGTTGGCGCGCGGCATCCATATCATTCAGACCGACAGCGGCGGCACTGTGGAACACCAGGGGAGTTCGTCTGGCCAGGCAATCCCGATCGGGGCCCCACCTTCGGTGCTGGAAACGCGGCTGCGTGGCGCACTGGTGGGCGAAGGCGCCATCCAGTCGCCGCTACCTGTGACCAGCTTTGCCGATCAGGCGGGGGCTTTTGCGGCCTTGGTCGAGGAGGTTCTGGCTGAGGCGCGCTGAGCCTCAGCGCAGCAGCCCAAGCAGGTAATTGCCATAGTCGTTCTTGGCGAAGATCTGCGCGCGGCGGCGCAGGTCTTCGGCACTGATCCAGTTTTTGCGAAAGGCGATCTCGTCCAGACACCCGGTCTGCAGGCCCTGACGTTCGGTCAGGGTACGCACGAAATTCCCGGCATCAAGCAGGCTGGCGTGGGTTCCCGTGTCGAGCCAGGCGTAGCCGCGCCCCATCAATTGCACCGACAGCGCTCCATCGTTCAGATACATTTCCAGAAGCGAGGTAATTTCCAGCTCTCCTCGGGCCGAAGGCGTCACTTCGCGCGCGCGCGCAGGAGCGCTGCCATCCAGAAAATAGAGCCCCGTGACGGCATAGTTCGAGGGTGGCACGGCGGGTTTTTCAATGATCGACACCGCGCGCCCCTCGGCGTCGAAGGCGACCACCCCATAGCGTTGCGGATCGGCGACGTGATAGCCAAAGACCGTGCCGCCGCTGGGCTGGGCATCGGCGGCCAGCAGCAACTCGGGCAGGCCGTGACCGAAAAAGATGTTGTCGCCCAGCACCATCGCCGAGGGGGCGCCCGCCAGAAAGTCTTCGGCCAGCAGATAGGCCTGGGCCAGCCCGTCGGGCGAGGGCTGGGGGATGTAGGTCAGCGAAATGCCCCATTGGCTGCCGTCACCCAGAAGGCGGACGAACTGTTCCTGATCCTGCGGGGTGGTGATGACGGCAATCTCGCGGATATTCGCCAGCATCAGCACCGAGATCGGATAGTAGATCATCGGCTTGTCATAAAGCGGCAGCAGCTGCTTCGAGATCCCCATCGTCACCGGAAAAAGCCGCGTGCCCGAACCCCCTGCAAGAATGATCCCTTTGCGTTGCATCGTCGTCTTGCTCCTGTGTGGTGGGGGTCAGGGCGCCGCGCCAAGATCGCGCAGTACGTCGTGCAATCCCGCCGCCCAATCCGGCCGCATGATACCGAAGGTTTGCGCCAGACTGGTGCAGTCCATCCGGGAATTCAGGGGGCGGGTCGCGGGCGTGGGATAGGCGCTGCCGGGAATGCCGGTCACCGTCATCTGCCGCCCGGATTGCGCAAAGATCGCCTCGGCGAAGCTTTTCCAGCTTGTGTCGGGCGTACCCGAGAAGTGATAGGTGCCCGATTTTTCCGGGGCACTGCAAAGCTGCGACGAAATCTCCAGGCAGGCTGCAGCGATCGCGCGTGCAGGGGTCGGGCCGCCGATCTGATCTTCGACGACCGACAGGGTGTCGCGGGTTTCGGACAGGCGTAGCATCGTCTTGACGAAATTGGTGCCATGCGCCGAGAACACCCAGCTGGTGCGCAAGATTGCATGCACCCCGCCTGCGGCCCGAACCGCCTTTTCCCCCGCCAGTTTCGAGCGGCCATAAGCATTGGGCGGCGCCACCGGATCGTCGGGGCGCCAGGGCGCGATGCCGGTTCCGGCAAAGACATAATCGGTCGAAATCTGGACAAGCGGCACGCCGAGCGTGGCAGCGGCCCGGGCCATCGCGCCGGGGGCGGCGCCATTGATCGCCGTGGCCAAAGCTTCGTCGCTTTCGGCCGTGTCGACGGCAGTATAGGCGGCTGCGTTGATGATGGCCGCCGGCCGATGCGCCCGAATCGCCGCGGCACAGGCTTGCGGGTCGCTCAGATCTGCCTCTGCCCGGCCCAGATAGATCGCATCGGGGGCGAGGGATTGCAGTTCTCGGGCGACCTGCCCGGTTTTGCCGAAAACGAGAAGTGTCATGCCCGGGTGCCCAGCCGTTGCCCCACGCCCTGCCGCGATTGCAGCGCGCGCCACCAGTCTTCGTTATCCAGATACCATTGCACGGTTCTTGCCAGGCCTTCCTCGACGGTTACACTCGGTCGCCAGCCGAGTTCTGTGCGAATGCGTGTCGGATCAATGGCATAGCGTGCATCGTGGCCGGGACGGTCAGCGACGAAGGTGATCTGATCGGCATAGCTACCGTGCAGTTTGGGGCGTTTTTCATCCAGAATGGTGCACAGCGTGCGCACCAGATCCAGATTGCTGCGTTCGTTTTCGCCGCCGATATTGTAGCTCCGCCCGAGCGCCCCCTTTTGGGCCACCAACAGCAGCGCATCGGCGTGGTCCTCGACAAACAGCCAGTCCCGGATGTTCGCGCCGGTGCCATAGATCGGCAACGGCCTGCCAGCCAGCGCGTTCAGAATGACCACCGGGATCAGTTTTTCGGGGAAGTGATAGGGGCCGTAATTGTTGGAACAATTGCTCAGAACCACAGGCAGGCCGTAAGTCTCGAACCAGGCGCGCACCAGATGATCGGAACTGGCCTTCGACGCGGAATAGGGACTGCGCGGATCATAGGGCGTGTCCTCGGTGAACTTCACCGTAGGGTCATCGGGCAGCGATCCGAACACCTCGTCAGTCGAGATGTGGTGGAACCGAAACCCGGCGGGCTTGCCCTGCTGCACCCAATAGGTGCGTGCGGCTTCCAGCATGTTGTAGGTGCCGGTGATGTTGGTTTCGATGAAATCGCCGGGCCCGTCGATCGACCGATCGACATGGCTTTCGGCGGCCAGATGCATCACCATATCGGGGTGGTGGGTGGCGAAAATCCGGTCCAGCGCGGCGCGGTCGCGGATATCGGCGTGTTCGAAACGATAGAGCGGGTTGTCGGCCACGGAGGCGACATTGCTCAGCGATCCGGCATAGGTCAGCGCGTCCAGATTGACGACATCATGCCCGCGCGCCACGGCCAGCCGCACCACGGCAGATCCGATGAATCCCGCGCCGCCAGTGACCAAAATCTTCATCCCGCGCCCTCGTAGGTGAACGGGCTGTTGAATTCGGCGAGTGTCGGGGCGGCGGCGTCTTTCAGCGACAGCACCGGTGCTGCGCCGAAATCCGGCCAGTCGATGCCGCAACTATCCCATCGCACCGCACCGTCGCAGTCCGGCGCATAATAGTCCGAGCATTTGTAGACGACTTCGGTGTCGGGCTCGAGCGTGACGAAACCATGCAGGAACCCGGCCGGGATCAGCAGTTGTCGCCCGTTTTCGAAGCTCAACTCGAAGCCGACCCATCGTCCGAATGTCGGGCTGCCCTTGCGGATGTCGACCGCCACATCGAACAGCCGCCCGCGCCCACAGCGCACCAGTTTCGCCTGCGCGTGGGGCGGGGCCTGAAAATGCAATCCGCGCACCGTGCCTGCGGCGCGAGACAGGGAATGATTGTCCTGCACGAAATCTATCGTGATCCCGTGATCGGCCAGCGTCTTGCGGCTCCAGCTTTCGGAGAAAAAGCCCCGGTCATCGCCAAAACGTGCCGGCTCCAGCAGGAGAACCCCGTCCAGATCGGTTTTTGTGACTTGCACGGTCAAACCTCCGCAAAAACCCTTGAGCATGGTTACCAGCTCAATCCTGGATTGTCACTGAAAGGATTGCCCGTGCCTGGTCATATGCCTCTGATTTTTCATTAAAATCCAAGACAATGGTGACGGATGCCGCGATTATCTGCCGATCGTCGACAAGGTAAAGAGGTGACCCGCCCCGAGCCGGTTTTCGATGTAAAGCCGCGGTGTCCCCGAAGCGGTATCGATGGACAGGTTGATCCCGCCGGTCGCGCCGGTCGTGCCGCTGAGGGGGCCGGTGTAATAGCCCACCATGGCCGATGGCTGCGCAAAAAGCGTGGTGAAGTTGCCTGCACCGCTCAGCGTGCCGGTGATCGACAGCAGCGCAAAATGCCCGCCGACATCCGCCGACAACCACAGCAGAATCCGCGCGGGATCTGACCAGGGAACATCGAAGGAATGCACCCCGTCATTGGCGATCTGCGCTTCCTTGAAGTACTGCTGCCCGGAGGGAACCCGCACCGCGCCGCTGCCGCCTTCGACCCGGATCGCCTCGTGATAGGTGTTGCCGTCTGCACTGACCTTGATCGCGAAATCATCGCTGCCGGTGGTCCCGAATTCCGCGCGCCCCGACCAGTTGGTCTGAAACAACAGGCTTGCGGTATCGCCCGGGCTGAACTTGTTGATCTTGAGTTGATGACCCGCGCCCTGGTGGGTCAACAGCACCGCATCCGATGCCACAGCCAGCCTGTTGGTCGAATCCGCCGTGGTGGCGATGCCCAGACTGTCGAGGTTTTGCAGCACCACCGCATCCACCCAGGCCGAGCCGTTGAAGCGCAGCGCGCGCCCGTCGGCGGCAACATCGGCCCGCCATCCCTGACGCGGGATCACATAGCTCCAGCTCAGCCCGTCAAAGACCGCGATCTGACCGTCCAGCCCGGCCCAGATCCCGCCCGCGCCCGCGCCGACCAGATGACAATCGCCCGCGGCCGGGGTGGCCGGAGCCGCGGTCAGGGTGCTGCTTTGCACGGCCAGTTGGGTCACCGCATCCAGCACCTTGAGCGCCTCGTTATGAGTGACGTGTTTTTGCGCCTGCGCGGGCTGGATATAGGGCAGGGACAAACGCGGGGTGATATCCGTCATCATCGACCTCTTTCTGACATCTGCGTGCTGATCTGGCCGCCACCCTGCCCGCAATCCCTCAAGAAAATGCATGGCGACCGAACGCTGCCCCCTGCTGCGGCGCAACGCCGGGTCTGCGGGGTTTTCGTAAAACTGTCGGCGAGGGCCGCTGTTTTGCCCCAATCCCACCGGCAATTGTGACGGCCCGGCTGCGTAAGCTGTCCTTGGTGTGGGACGATCGGGTGAAAGATGGCACGGGCGCAGATTGCGGGCGTCGGTCACCTTGTCGGGGCAGAACTCTCTGCGCTGGCGGGCATAACCGACTTGGAGATTATAGCGCGGGACGGGCAGGCAGCGCTGGTGACGATCACGCGCGGTGGAGGGGCGCTGAGCGCTTATGACATCGCGCAGGCCGGTCCGGCAACGCTGCTTGAATCTTTCACCATATCGCTCGACCAGATCGGGATTGAACAGCCCAACATCGAATTTTTGTCCGCCAGCTGGGGCAGTTTCATCCTGATGCCGGGGCTGGAGGCGGCGAGCCTGCTGTCGGTTACCACATCCGGGATGATGGATGACACCTATCTGGGCTCGCGGCGGCTGATTACCGTGAATGGCGCCGCGCCCGCCGATCTGGCCGATCTGGTGCTGTTCGATACGGGCGCTTACGGGATCGCCGCATTGCGCTCGGGTGGGCTGATGCTGGCCGATGCCAGTGTGAAGAACCAGTTGACGCTGACGAACCTGCCGATGATCCCGGCCCTTGCCGCTGCCAGCCCGACCGCGATTGAGACCCGGTGGATTGGCGCAAGCCAGGTCACGGTTACGGCGTTCGGCGCACAGAATGCGATCTGCGTGATCCGCACGGATGGTGTCGGCCATGTTCTGGATCAGACAAATTATTTCGGATCGGCAGCCGAGGGCTGGTTCGCGACCCCCTCGGATATTGCGCTCACCGAGATCGGTGGTCAGGGCTATCTCGTTCTGGCAGCCAGCGGTACCGGGTCGCTGAGTGTGTTTGCGCTTCAGGACGATGGCACCTTGCGGCTGACAGATCATGTTCTGGACGACACGCGCACATTCTTCGCCAAGGTTTCGATTCTGGAACTGGTCGAACTGAACGGGCACAGTTATCTGATCGCAGCCGGGGCGGATGCCGGGTTTTCAGTTCTCGAACTGCTGCCCAACGGTCAATTGCACCTGGTCGGCTCCATTGCGACCAGTTCGGAAATGCCGCTGCGGGGCATCACCGATATTGCGGCCATAGCCGATGACGGGGCGATCCGGCTGTGGCTATCGATGCAAGCCTCGCCTTATCTGTCGGAATATCGGGTCGATCTGAGCAACCCCGGGGTGCAACTGAGCGCGGCTGCCTCTGGCGGCACATTGCAGGGCGGCACCGGTGACGACAATCTGATCGGCAAGGCCGGAAATGACAGCCTGAGCGGCGGGGCGGGGGCCGATCTGCTGGTCGACGGCGCCGGCAGCGACACCCTGTCGGGCGGGGCGGGGGCCGATGTTTTCATGATGACGCCGGACAATGGCCGCGACGTGATCCTCGATTTCAACCCGGCAGAAGACCGCCTCGATCTGACGGCCTATGGCCATCAGGTGCTGTCGAGCGCGTTTTTCATGTTCACCCGCGATTGGGGGCTCGAATTGCGGATCGGCAGTGACATCCTGGAGCTGCGCCCGGCGGGTGGTGTGACGCTGCGCACCAGTGCGATGACCGCCGATGTCTTCGTCGGGCTCGACCGGGTGCTTTATGACGGCACCACGGCGCAGGCTTACACCCGCACCCTGTTCGGTACGGCACTGGACGATACCTTGCAGGGGGCGTCGGACAACGAAGCCTTCCTGGGACTGGAGGGCAACGATTCGATCCTGTGCGGGGCCGGGGATGACGTTGCCTGGGGCGACATCGGGGATGACGTGATCCATGGCGAAGGCGGCAACGATTCGCTGAGTGGCGATCTCGGGGCGGATTACCTGGCCGGGGGGAATGGCTTTGACACGCTTCACGGCGGGGATGGCAACGACACGATCTATGGCGGCAATCAGGCCGATCTGATCTTTGGCGACGACGGCAACGATCTGATCTATGGCGACGATGGGCTCGATACGATTTACGGCGGCCTTGGCAACGATGTGCTGGTCGGGCTTGGCTATTCCGACGTGATCTATGGCGATGACGGAAATGACCGGTTGTTGGGGGGCGATGGTGTCGATCAGCTTTTTGGCGGGGCGGGCAATGACACGCTGACCTCGGGCACCTGGTCGGATTTCCTGGATGGCGGGGATGGCGACGATTACCTTGATGGCGGCGGCAATGGGGAAGTCGCGATCGAACGGCTTTTTGGCGGGGCAGGTAATGACACGCTGATGGGGCGGGGCGGTTACGACATGCTCGATGGGGGCGAAGGTGATGATTACCTTGATGGCGGAACCCAAGCGGACAAGCTGTTTGGCCGCGCGGGCCACGACACGATCCTGGGGGGCGTCGGCAAGGACGTGATCTACGGTGGCAGCGGCGACGACGTCTTGTTCGGTGATGCCGATAACGATGTGCTTCTGGCGGAGGATGGCGATGACATGCTTGACGGCGGCGAGGGGAATGACCGGCTGAAAGGTGGCAGCGGCAACGACTCTTTGCTGGGCGGGGCAGGCGATGACACGCTGCAGGGACAGGCCGGGTTCGACACGCTGATCGGCGGGGCGGGGGACGATATCCTGACCGGCAATTTCAACGGCGACATCTTTGTTTTCGCCGATGGTCATGGCCATGATGTCATCACCGATTTCGACGCAACCAATGCGGCCGAGAAACTCGATTTCCGCGCCCTCGGAGCCTTTTCCGATCTGGCTGATGTCTTGGCTGCCACCACGGTTTCGGGCGACGACCTTATCATCGACACCGGTGACGATAGCTCGTTGACGCTGCTGTCCGTTCAATTGGTGGATCTCGATGCGTCGGATTTCCTGTTCTGAACCGACGCTCCGTCAGCCCCATTTCGCGGGGAGTTCGAAGCCTTCGTCGCGCACCTCCTGCTTGATCCGCGCAACGTCCTCCGCCACAATTTCAGGGAAAAATGCGGGCATTTCGTATTTCACGCTTTCCGTGAACCGCCGCGACAATATCCCTTCGGGATAGTCGAAAGGGGCGATCCCGAGAAAGTCTTCGATCTGGCGCATCATGCCGCGCTGATCGCTGTGGATGTCTTCGTAGAAGATCGCTTTCCAGTTTTCGCGCGGCAACGCCACCTTCAGCGTGCGCAGCACCCGGCCGTATTCGGCATTTTCCCAGATATGCCGCTTCTTGACGAACCCGAGGAAATCACCGGGGCCCCAGTTTTCCAGCTTGTGCAGCTCGTTCGTCATCTGCAGGTGAAATTTCGTGTGGCTCCACAGCCGTTTGACCGGGTCGCGCATGGTATAAAGCACGCGCAGCTTTTCGCTGTTCTGCAGAATATGCCCCCAGGCCTCGGTCGGCAGATGGGCATGCAGGTTCGAAAAGTCGCAGGCATAGGTCTGCCGTTCGTTCATCAGGAACAGGCTGCGGTACCACAGGTCATCCACCGTCCGGTCCAGGTAAGCGTTCAGCCAGCGGATGTTGAAGCGTACCTTGTCGATATTGGCCCGTTCCGGATCGAAGCGCGGCAGATAGCGGTCATGCGCTTCGCGCAGCCGCCGCTTTTCGGACAGGAGATTCCGATCGACATATTTGTGATAAAAATAATGGAGTTCCTTTTCAGGAGTGAAATGCAGTTCGGGGTGGCGTTCAAGTACGGCATAAAGCCAGGTCGTGCCTGCCTTCATCGCGCCGATGCTGAGAAACAGCTTCCCGAAGATCTTGTGATCGCTCATGTTCGAATTCCTTCGCCAGTCTGTGCTCGCACTGCGCGCGCGGGGGCTGCCCTTGGCTCAAAGCAGCATGGAGATGTCTTTGTATGTGCCGGGCTCCATGAAGCGCAGAAGCGCGGACATGTCGCGCGGCACCGGAAGTCCGACGAATTCCGCCAGTTCTTCCAAAAAGGTTTCGGGGTTGGCCTGCGCCTTTTCGAACGACACCATCAGGGTTGGCTTTTGCAACCGGTAGACGAGGGCGAGGTTCTCCATCTCCATGCGCAACCGCGACTGGATTGTCTTATGTGTGGCCGCGCTGATCGAGCCCTGCGCAACATCCGGCCGCCGGGCGCTGCGCAGGGCCGCAGGGATGGGGTCCCGAAACACGGCGACGAAATGCGGGTTGGGGATGCACTCATATACTCGCTCCAGATAGCGGGCCGCGCGCGGGTATTTCCATCCCCAGACGGCGTGAGCCGCACTGCGCCGGGCGATTGTGCATTTGACCTGATCAATGAACGCAGGCCCATCGCCCCCGGCAAGGTCGGGATTGAACATCCTGTCTTCGATGTTCACCGGCAGGTCTTCGCCCATGAAGACACCCAGCCCCGCAATCGCCCCTGCGACCATACTCGTGCCGCCCCGGGGTGTGCCCAGGCAGATGATTGTGCGTTGCGCGGGGGGCTGCGACGGGACGAACAGGGGAAGGGAGGTGGAAAACATGGTGGTCTCTGATGGATTGCAGCGGGAATGCGGGAAAGGGGCCGCGGATGGCTGTGCTGTTCCGGCGCCTCGAGGGGTTCAACTCGCCATATCGAGGCTGCTCAGGGTTTCCTCGAATGCGCGGGACGCGGCGTCATGATGTTGCCTGATCTCGGCGGACCAATGGCAAGGCAGTTTGAGCGCATCACAGATCTGCGCGATCCCCTCACGGCTCAACAGCTTTGGCTGGTTTGCTTTGCCGCTTGCCCGCGCATCGACGTGAACGACGGACCAGTCGTTGTGCTTCACGCTTTCGATCAGGCTGAAGGTGGCATTGATCGGTTCGCAGGCGAGATAAGAAATGGTTTTGGGTGCCCGACAGAAAACCAGCGGATGCAGCGCCGAACCATAGAACCCGGCGATGTTCCGATGTTCAAGCAGCAGCCGGAACTGTGCATCGAGCGGCAGGGTTTCGGGGTAGGCAATCTTGTAACCGGCTGCTTCCAGAAACCTTTCCAGCGTCGCCTCGCCGAAATAATACCGTCCCTTCTGGTTCGTGCGGGACCGTGAAATATAGAGAGGGCGCGGATCGGAATTTTGCGTGATGCCCCGGGCGGTGCAGAAGGTGTTGCCTACGGCTTCCAAGGCTTGGGCATAGCGCGGCAGGGCATAATTTCGGATCGACAGATCCGGCGCGAAGACCTGCAGTTCCTCGATCCGGGTTGGGCGATCCAGAATTATCACCCGATCTTGCGGCAGGCCAAGCGTCGTGATGATCTGCCGAAACAGCGCGCTCTTCCGATAATTTATTTCCGCGAAGACAATCGGTGCGGGCTGATCCAGGAACAGATGCATCCGCGCGAAGCTTTCGACCAGAATGTGCCCGAAATGCCCTGCGGCATAGCCACCGTAGACATAGCTGCCGTTTAGCTTGGGCATGTCGCTGTGCAGAAGCGATGAAGGTGCCGCGCCACTGCGACAACGATCGCCCTGATAGATTGCGCTGTTCTCGACGAAGCGTCCGTCGGCGTCATAAACCCCATGCGCATCGATGCCATGTGTGACCCCACCGACGACAACCGCATTCTGGACCCGGACCGGCGCAGAGTTCATTTGTCTCATTCGTGTCATGCCCTTTGCAGATCGGATCGTCTGGACTCAGCTTAGGGCGTTTACCTTAATCAACGGTTACCAGAGGCCTTCTTCACTCCACCCAACCGGCCGTTTTATGCCGCGGCGCACGCATATTTTCTTCGTGCCGACAAAGGGCCTCTTCGACATTGTCGAAAAATTGACCGACCCCGTTTTCCAGCACGATCGCACTGTCGCAAATCTCCGAAATGGCCTTGTGCGAATGCGATACGAACAAGGCCCCCGACATTGACAGGCGATGTGTCAGCATCTCGCTGCACTTTTGCCGGAAGGAGGCGTCGCCGACCGAAGTCACTTCGTCCATCAGGTAGATGTCGAAGGGCACCCCCATCGAGATGCCGAAGGCCAGGCGTGCGCGCATGCCTGACGAATAGGTCTTGCACGGCATGTCGAGGTAGGGACCCAGTTCGGAAAACTCGCGCACGAATTCCAACAGATCGTCGGTGTCGACGCCGTAGACCCGCGCTATGAAGCGGGTGTTCTGAGCGCCGGACAGTTCGCCATGAAACGATCCGGCAAAACCCACCGGCCAGGAGACAGAGCCGCGCCGGATGATCTCTCCGCTGTCGTAATCTTGCGTTCCGGCAATGACGCGCAGTGTCGTCGACTTTCCGGCGCCGTTGCGCCCCAGAACGCCGACGATCTTGCGCGGAGGAATGGCAAAACAGGCATTGCGCAGAACATGCTTGCGGCCGCCGCCCGGGGTGCGGAAGGATTTCGTCACGTTGCGCAGTTCGATGACGGGGGCGGTCATCGGCGGTCTCGCAGCGAATAGGCGATGAGAATCACCAAGACCCAGGTGAAGAAGGCCAGCACCGAGAACATCGTGCCCAGGATGATCCGGCGCGGATATTCGGGTGTCTGTGCCAGGCTGGGCAGGATATGCGCGGCCAGATAACGCGATTTGTGCTTTGCCTCGGCCTGCGCCTCGTCCAGCGCTGAAAGCGCAGAGGTGTAAGTTTTCTCGGCAAATTCCTGATCGACCAGAAGCCCCTCGTAAGTTCCGAAGGTCGCATAGAGCTGTTTGGTCCGGTCGGAATTTCCATCAGAGGCGACCTGCTTTCGTTCGGCCTCGATCCGGTTTCGGATCGCCGCGATCTTGCGGTCTGCATTGGCCTTGCGCGGGTCCTTGTCGGGGGCACCTTCCAGCAAATCCCGTTCGATCAGAACTTCGGCCAGCTTCTGTTCAAGCTGCGCCATCAACCCCATCTGGGATTGGTAATCTGCGTTCGGGTCGATGATGCGTTCCTGTTTGCGGAAGGTGGCCAGCGCGATTCGCGCCGTTTTCAGCCGCGCCGTTGCGAGGCCCAATTCGTCCCGGGCCTGCCGGATCGCATCTTCCTGCGCTATCTGGCTCAGCCGCTCGACCAGGTCGCTGCTTTCCCGCAAGACCGCGGCATTGATCTCTTGTGCGTCTTGCGGCGTGAAGGCGTGGGTTTCCAGCGTCAGGATGCCGTTCGAGGAGTTCAGCTGCGGCACCACCATCCTGTTCCAGTAGGTCACCAGATCTTCGATTGCGGCATCCGGTTTCAGTCCGAAAACCGGGTCGGTATCCCGCCGCAGACTGAACCGCTTGCGCAGGTCGAGTTCCGCGTCAAGCTTGGCGACCAGATCCCGTGACTGGATGAATTCGTGGATCACCTCTATGTCGGCGGTGCCGCTGCTCAGGGTCGGCAACGCGCCGAACACGGACATTGCCGTGTTGAAGTCCTGCTTGCGCACGGAAAACGCCGCGTAAGACGCATATTGATCGGCTGCAAAGGCATAGAGGTAGACGAAAACAGCGGTGATCGGCCCTGCGACAAGCAAAAGGAAACTTGCCAACGCAAGGCTGTGACGCCGTTTGGCCCTGGCGGGTTTTACAAGGCGCGGCGGGGCGCTTTGCGGTGCATCGACGACTTGCAGCGGCGTTGCGCGTTTGCGTCGGCCGGCGGCCGGGCCCGGACCTTGCGGTGCATCGTCTGTCATCCGGACACTCCTTTGCGGTGGATCTGCGTGCGGCACATGGCGTTACACCTCGTTCATGATCTTGCGGTGGTAAAACCGCAGGAAAAACACCCCGAGCGTCGAGAGCGAGGTGCACCACAGCAGCAGATACGGCACTGAAATGTAGGTGGGCTGATATTCGGCATAGAAGCCCGCGCGCATCATGCCGACGAGATGGGCGATGGGGTTGAACCAGAGGAGGCTCTGGAAATTCTCGGGAAGGCTTTCGTACAGGTAAAAGATGCACGACACGATCAGCAAAGGGCGGCTCACGATGGCCCAAAGCCGCTCCCATATCGGGAAGAAGGCGAAAAGCAGGCTGTTGATCGCCCCGACAGCGAAGCCCAGAAAGGCCGAGAGCAGCAGGGCGCCCGCGATGCTTTGAAACCGGATGCTGGGCGACAGATCATACAGCATCACGATCCCGATCAGCAGAATATACCAGACGATCACATTGGTGATCAGTGCCATCAGTGCACGGGCAATCACCGCATCGACGAACGTCACGCGCGGATACGCCAGCAGCGGGCGGGAAAACCGGATCGCCTGCGCGGTCTTGCCGCTCAGTTCGCCATACAGATGGAAGGGCAGAAAACCCGTCGCGTAGAACAGCGGAAAGTTTGTGCCCAAGGGCGGATGACGCGTGAAAATCGTGAAGATGAAGGTCAGGAAAAGCACCGTCAGTGTGGGTTCCAGAATGGCCCACAGATAGCCACCCGGTGACCGCCCGTGCGTCGTGCTCATCTCGCGCATCATCAGCGCGAAGATCACCCGCGCGGTCTGGAAACGGAGTTTGACAGGAACGTGGGGCGAGATCATTTCGGGGCACCTGGCTTGCGTCGGGCCCTGCGGCGGGTGCCGTGGGTCCGGTTGAGCGGTCTTTCCGAATGTCTAGCGTGGATGGGGAAACAAACCCTTAATTGCGACGGCCTCTAACCGCGCAATTGACCGGGTTATTCGAAACAGGCCGCGCGCCCGTCGTTTCGGATCGTCGCGGCGCCATCTTCGATCGCCTGCGCGCGGCGCGACACGAAAGCCGAGGGCTTCGCGGCCGAGCGGTCTTTCGGGTCGGGCAGGACCGCGGCCAGCAGGGCCGCCTGGCGCGCCGTCAACTTGCCCGGCGTTGTGCGGAAGTAACGAAACGCCGCCGAATCGACCCCGAACACACCTTCGTCGAATTCGGCAACGTTCAGATAGACTTCCAGAATCCGCCGCTTGGTCCAGACCGCCTCGACCACGGGGGTCAGCATCGCCTCCAGCGCTTTGCGCGGCCAGCTGCGCCCCTGCCACAGGAAGACGTTCTTCACCACTTGCTGGCTCAGCGTCGAGGCGCCGCGCCCCGACCCCTCGTCGATGGCCTGCCGGATCGCGCGCATGTCAAACCCCCAATGGGTGCAGAAATTCGCGTCTTCCGCCGCCACCACCGAGCGCGCCATCACCGGGGCAATGTCTTCAATCGGGGTCCATTGCCGATCTACCGCCCCCAGGCGCCGTGCCTCGGACCAGATCGTCAGCGTCGTTGGCGGGTTCACGAAGGTATAAAGGACGATCAGCGCTAGATAGCCGGCCATCACCCCTAACGCCAGCCGGGTCGCCCAACGCCAGGCCCAGATCAGCGGCAGCTGCGCGGCCTGCGTCACAGGCGCGGTTTTGCGGGTTTTTCGGGTGCTGGATCTGCTCTTGCGCGCCATGGGGGCCATAAGCCACGGCAAGGCCGGGGCGGTCAAGTCACGAGCCGCGTATGACGGGGGGCATGCGGCAGAAAGCGAAACGGGCAGGGCCATTGGCCCCGCCCGCAGCGGTATCGTATCGGGCCGCGCTTATTCGGCGGGCATCGCCTTGATCTCTTCGGCCAGCGGGAAGGGCAGATGCACCAGCATCTCCTTCGGGCAGACCTGCAGGAAGTTGGCGCGTTCGGCCTCCCAGTTCTGGAGGATGTCATTCGCCTTGCGCGAGCCGGTCTCTTTGGCGTGCCGCTCGATCAGCCCTTTCAGTTGGGCTTCCCAATGCGGATGCGTCACGGCGCAGGTCACCAGGCTTTCGAGGTTGATGTACTCCTCGGTCGTGCCTTGCGGGTCATAGAGGTAAGCCATGCCCCCGGTCATGCCGGCGCCGAAGTTCGCGCCAATCGTGCCCAGGATCACCGCCACACCGCCGGTCATGTATTCACACCCGTTGGTGCCGCAGCCTTCGACCACGACCTTCGCGCCCGAGTTGCGCACCGCGAAGCGTTCACCCGCACGTCCGGCGGCAAACAGGTAGCCGTCGGTCGCCCCGTAAAGCACGGTGTTGCCGATGATCGTGTTCTCGCTCGCGACCAGCGGGCTGGCCATCGGCGGACGCACAACGATGGTGCCACCCGACAGGCCCTTGCCGACATAGTCGTTCGCGTCGCCCGACACTTCGATCTTCAGCCCCGGTGCCGCGAAGGCCCCCAGCGACTGCCCGCAAGACCCGGTCAACCGCACCGTCAGGTGATCGGGTTGCAGCGCGTTGCGCATCCCGAAGTTCTTGACGATATGGCTCGACGCGCGCGTGCCGATGGTGCGCAGGGTATTGCGCACGGCATAGCTGAGCTGCATCTTCTCGCCGTCCTCGAAGAAGCGGTGACCGTCCTTGATGATCTCGGCATCCAGCGTATCGGGCACATAGTTGCGCGGCTTGCTGCGGTCGTAGACGATCTTGTCCCAGCCATCGACGGTGATCAGCAGCGGGTTCAGATCCAGATCGTCCAGATGCGCCGAGCCACGGCTGACCTGGGTCAGCAGGTCGGCCCGACCGATGATCTCATCCATCGAACGTGCCCCGATCGAGGCCAGGATCTCGCGCACTTCCTGGGCGTAGAAGGTGATCAGGTTGACCACCTTGTCCGCCGTGCCGGTGAACTTGGCGCGCAGCGCGGGGTCTTGCGTGCACACGCCCACCGGGCAGGTGTTCGACTGACACTGACGCACCATGATGCAGCCCATCGCGATCAGCGCGGCGGTGCCGATGCCGTATTCCTCGGCGCCCATCATCGCGGCCATGACGATGTCGCGGCCGGTCCGCAGACCGCCGTCGGTGCGCAGCGTGACGCGGTCGCGCAGCTTGTTCATCGCCAGAACCTGGTGCGCCTCGGTCAGGCCCATCTCCCACGGCAGACCCGCATATTTGATACTGGTCGCCGGGCTCGCCCCGGTGCCGCCGTTGTGCCCCGAGATCAGGATAATATCGGCCTTCGCCTTGGCCACACCCGCCGCGATCGTGCCAACGCCCGAAGACGCCACCAGTTTCACGGTGACCTTGCAGCGCGGGTTGATCTGTTTCAGGTCGTAGATCAGCTGCGCCAGATCCTCGATCGAATAGATGTCGTGGTGCGGCGGCGGCGAGATGAGCGTCACGCCTTTGGTCGAGTGCCGCAGACGCGCGATCAGGTCGGTGACCTTCATGCCCGGCAGCTGGCCGCCCTCGCCCGGTTTCGCACCCTGCGCAACCTTGATTTCCAACTCTTCGCAGTGGTTCAGGTATTCGGCAGTCACGCCGAAACGGCCCGACGCCACCTGCTTGATCTTGGCCGACGGGTTGTCGCCGTTCGGTTCGGGCACGAAATGCGCCGGATCTTCGCCGCCCTCACCCGAATCCGACTTGGCGCCGATCCGGTTCATCGCGACGTTCAGCAGCTTGTGCGCCTCGGGCGACAGCGCGCCGAGCGACATGCCGGGCGTGACGAAGCGTTTACGGATCGAGGTGATCGATTCGACTTCCTCGATCGGCACCGGCTTGCCCAGCGTTTTGATGTCCAGCAGATCGCGGATGTGGATCGGCGGGTTTGCCCGCATCATCGCAGAATACTGCTTCCACAGGTCATAGCTGGCGCGGTCGCAGGCCGATTGCAGCATGTGCATCGTCTGCGCTTCCCAGGCGTGTTTCTCGCCGGTGCGGCGCGCCTTGTAGAAGCCGCCGATCGGCAGAACGTCCTGCCCGCCTTTCCAGCCCTTGTCGTGGACTTCTTCGATCTTGTGCTGGATGCCGTGCAGGCCGATCCCCGAGATGCGCGAGTGCATGCCCGGGAAATATTCGGCCACCATCGCGCGGCTCAGGCCCACGGCCTCGAAGTTCAGACCGCCGCGATACGAGGAAATCACCGAGATCCCCATCTTCGACATGATCTTCAGAAGGCCGGCGTCGATGGCATCGCGATAGCGGCGCACGGCGTCGACCAGGCTGCCTTCCAGCAGGCCCCGCTCGATCCGGTCGGCAATCGAATCCTGCGCCAGATAGGCGTTCACCGTGGTCGCGCCCGACCCGATCAGCACCGCGAAATAATGCGGGTCGATGCATTCCGCTGCGCGCACGTTGATCGAGGTGAACGTGCGCAGGCCCTTCTTGGTCAGCCACGAATGCACCGCGCTGGTGGCCAGGATCATCGGCATCCCGACACGCTCGGCGCTTTGTTTTTCATCGGTCAGCACGATATGCGCCGAACCCGAACGCACGGCATCTTCGGCTTCGGCGCGAATGCGTTCCAACCCGTCGCGCAGCGCTTCCTGACCGCAGCCTTCGGGGAAGGTGCAGTCGATCACCGTCACGGCGCTGCCGAATTGCTTCAGCATCTGCTCGTATTCCGCGTTCGCGATGAACGGGCTTTCGAGGATCAGGATTTCGGTCTGGCTGCTGTCTTCGTCCAGCACGTTCTTCAGGTTGCCGAACCGCGTTTTGAGCGACATCACGCGGCTTTCGCGCAGGCTGTCGATCGGCGGGTTGGTCACCTGGCTGAAGTTCTGCCGGAAGAAGTGGCTCAGCGGGCGATACTGCTTGGACAGAACCGCAGGCGGCGTGTCATCGCCCATCGAGGCGATGGCTTCCTTGCCGTCTTCGGCCATCGGCGCCAGGATCTGTTCCAGTTCCTCGACCGAATAGCCCGCAGCGATCTGCCGCTTGCGCAGCTCGGCGCCGGTGAACAGCGCCTTTTCGGGCACGTCCCGCATCAACGCGTTCAGATCCACGACCTTCTCGATCCAGTCGCCGAAAGGCTGGCTGTTGGCCAGACGGTTCTTGATGTCGGCGTCGTGATAGAGTTTGCCTTCGCGCATGTCGACGGCGATCATCTGCCCCGGCCCAAGCGCGCCTTTCTCGATCACCGTGGTTTCGTTGATCGGCACCATGCCGACCTCGGAGCCTGCGATCAGCATGCCTTCGCCGGTCACGACATAGCGCATCGGACGCAGGCCGTTGCGGTCCAGCCCGCCGCAGACCCAGCGGCCATCGGTCATTGCCAGCGCGGCGGGGCCGTCCCACGGCTCCATCACGGCGTTGCAATAGGCATACATGTCCTGCCAGGCCTTCGGCATGTCGGTGGTCGATTTCGACCAGGCCTCGGGCACCAGCATCGTCTTGGTCATCGGGGCCGAACGGCCCGACCGCACCATCACTTCGAACACCGCGTCCAGCGCGCCCGAATCCGACGCACCGGCCGGGATGATCGGCTTGATGTCCTCGGCCGCATCGCCGAACGTGTGCGAGGCCATGCGGATCTCGTGGCTTTTCATCCAGTTGATGTTGCCCTTGATCGTGTTGATCTCGCCGTTGTGGGCCAGCATGCGGAACGGCTGCGCCAGCCACCACTGCGGGAAGGTGTTGGTCGAATAGCGCTGGTGATAGATCGCGAAGGCCGATTCAAAGCGCTCGTCCTTCAGGTCCGGGTAGAACTCGGCCACCTGCTCGGCCAGCATCATGCCCTTGTAGATGATCGAACGGCACGACAGCGAACAGATATAAAGCCCGTTGATCTGCGCCGCGATGGCGGCTTTCTCGATCCGACGGCGGATGATGTACAGCTCGCGCTCGAACTGCTCGTCGTCGATGTCCTTCTCGTTGCGGATCAGGATCTGCTCGATTTCCGGGCGCGTCGCGTTGGCTTTTTCGCCCAGCACTTCGGTGTTCACCGGAACGTGGCGCCAGCCATAGATGTAATGGCCCATCCGCAGCACTTCGGTTTCCACGATCGTGCGGCAGCGCTCTTGCGCGCCGAAATCGGTGCGTGGCAGGAAGACCTGACCGACGGCGACCATTTTCTCCATGTCGGGTTCGTGCCCGGTGCGGCGGATCTGGTCATAGAAGAACGGGGCCGGGATCTGCACATGGATGCCCGCGCCGTCGCCGGTCTTGCCATCGGCATCCACCGCGCCGCGGTGCCAGATCGCCTTGAGCGCGTCGATGCCGTTTTCCACGACCCGGCGGCTGGCCTTGCCGTCCAGCGCCACGACCAGACCAACCCCGCAAGAGGCCTTCTCGTCATCCGATTTATAGAGCGAATGCTCATCCATCCACTGGCGCTTGGCTTCCTCGGCGGCAACCCAGGCTTCATCGTAGTTCGTCATGTCAGTGCCTCCTCGGAGAGTGGGATGATAGGTGCAGATGGTCGAACCGATGCCGGCTCATGCCGCCGGCCAGGCGGACGGCGCGGCGGGCACGCAGGGTGCGACCCAGAAGGGAAAGGGTGACGATCGGCGCAAGCAGATCTTCCTGATGCAGATTGCGCGCCAGCAAGTGACCTTGGTTCGGAAAGATATAATGCCAATAGCCCGCGTCCGCCGGAAAACGCAGCGCATGGGCCAGTTCGTCCGGGCTGCCACCATGCAGGATCGTGATTTCGCTGTCGGTGTGGCGCAGGTCCGGCACCTCGGGAAAGGGCCAGTCGGCGACACGCTCGCGGAAATACATCCAGCGGGTTTCCTCGGGCACGACGCCGGGCTTGGCCGAAAACTGCGGCGTGATCGCGACGACATGATCGATATGCATCAGCGAGGCCAGGATCAGTGCCGAGGTCCCGCCCATCGAATTGCCCACGGCGCAGATCGCATCGGCATCAATTTCCGCCGCCACGGCCTTCACCGCGTCGGCGACGAACTGGGCCATACCCGGACCATTGAGCCAGCTGCGACTCAGATCCGAGACAAACAGGACGTTGTTCTCGCCGTTCCAGTGTGCTGTGCGCGCAAATTCCGCAGGGGGCATCTGGCGGCGGTTGTTGCCTACGCCGGCCAGCGACACCACCAGTCGTTTCGACCGGCCGGGCGTGAAGCTCAGCTGCAGGGGCGCTTCACAGGGGATGTCACGCAGGTTGATCATGACCGGCCCGCCTGATCGACCAATCCGGTCATCAACATGTCGCAGTCGAATTGCGGTTCCGCCGCGGCGAAGCCCTCGTCGCCGGGGAAGGCGAAGGTCACGGGGCCGTCCATGCTCTGGACCTTGTCGCCCTGTGCGTTCTCGAACTCCTCGATATCCGAGAAGAAGATGCGCATCTTGCGGCTGATATATTGCTGGCCGGTGCGCCGCGCGATGAAGTTGCCCGCGCCATCCTCGATCCGCAGATCGAAGGTGCAGCGTTCCAGCGCAACGCCGTCGATGGTCACGCTTTCGCCGGTCAGCTGATCGTGGCCGATGTTGCGGCGCACCTCGCCGAAATTGTTGCGGGTGACGAAATCGTAATCGTCCCGCCCCTCGGCCAGCAGCGCGCTGAACGAGGCGTTGTCTGTCGACCCGGCGATGTCGAGCTGGTCGATCTCGCCGGTCTCGGGGCTGAAGCTCTCGATCCAGCGGGTTTCGTCATCAATCTGGCTGATGAAGAACACGCCGCTGCCATCGGCATAGGCCACATTGCGATAGCCGGCCGGATCGCCCGCACAGCGATAGTGGTTGGCAACCTGGCACTGGTGCAGTTGCACCGTCATTTCCAGCTCGCACCCGGGCGGCGGCGCAAACACGCCGGCATGGCCGGGCAGGGCGGCGAAAAGCCCCCCGACACTTGCCAGACATGCCATTGCTGCACGCACCAGATTGATCCCTTCGACAGACGGTTTATTCGGCGGCCACCTGCGCGGCGCCATCCAGGAACTTGACGATCTCGGCCCCGGCTTCGCGGCCGTCGCGGATCGCCCAGACCACCAGCGAGGCCCCGCGCACGATGTCGCCCACGGCATAGACGCCCGGCAGGCTCGTGGCGTGGGTGTTGAACGTCGCTTTCACCGTGCCCCAACGCGTGGTTTCCAGCGCCTCGACCCCCCAGAGCTTGGGCAGGTCTTCGGGCTCGAACCCGAGCGCCTTGATCACCAGATCGACCTCTTCTTCATAGATGCCGCCCTCGATCGGCTCGGGCGACTGGCGCCCCGAGGCGTCGGGCTGGCCCAGACGCATCTTCTGGATCGACATCTTCGACACCGGGTTGCCGGCAAAGCCGCACGGCGCGGCCATCCAGACGAATTCCACGCCTTCTTCCTCGGCGTTCTGCACTTCGCGCTGCGACCCGGGCATGTTGGCGCGGTCGCGGCGGTACAGGCATTTGACCGAGGTCGCGCCCTGGCGGATCGCGGTGCGCACGCAGTCCATCGCGGTGTCGCCGCCGCCGATCACGACCACCCGCTTGCCCGCGGCGTTGAAGGTGCCGTCTTCGAATTCGGGCACATCGTCGCCGAAGCTGAGCTTGTTGGACACGGTCAGATAGTCGATCGCGCGCACGATCCCCGCCGCATCGGCGCCCGGATCACGCAGATCGCGCGTATTGTAAACGCCCGTCGCGATCAGCACGGCGTCATGCTTGCCGCGGATTGCGTCGAAGCTGATGTCCTCGCCGACGTTGCAATTCATCACGAAATCGACGCCGCCATCTTCCAGCTGCTTCACGCGCTGCATGACGATGTCTTTTTCCAGCTTGAAGCCCGGGATGCCGTAGGTCAGCAGGCCGCCCGCGCGGTCATAGCGATCATAGACCGTGACCTGCACGCCCGCACGGCGCAGCACATCCGCCGCCGCCAGCCCGCCGGGGCCCGCGCCGATGATGCCCACCGATTCCGCGCGCTCGACCGCCGGTTTGATCGGCTTGACCCAGCCCATGTCCCAGGCGGTGTCGGTGACGTATTTCTCGATCGCGCCGATGGTGACGGTGCCGTGGCCTGACTGCTCGATCACGCAGTTGCCTTCGCACAGGCGGTCCTGCGGGCAGATCCGGCCGCAGATTTCCGGGAAGCTGTTGGTGGCCTGGCTGATTTCATAGGCCTCTTGCAGGCGGCCTTCGGCGGTCAGGCGCAGCCAGTCGGGGATATTGTTGTGCAGGGGGCAATGCGCCTGGCAATAAGGCACGCCGCACTGGCTGCAGCGGCTGGCCTGTTCGGTGGCCTTGGCATCCGCGAATTCGCGGTAAATCTCGTTGAAGTCGTGGGAACGCACACTTGCGTCACGCTTCTCGGGCATCTCCTTCGCCTTGGTGACGAATTTGAGCATGCGTTGCTGAGCCATGGCTGCGCCTCCCTGCGGGTGTGGTTCGGGTGCGCCTGATTACACTGGCTGAGAAAAAATTAAAAGTCAGCAGTTATGACCTATATACTCGAAATTTGCGGTCGATTGACGCAGGTCGTGCCGATTTGGGGTGATTTTAGGTCAGTCTTGCTAACCTAACCCTCAGTAACCCAACGCGATCGCGATCAAAACCGCACCGCCGACGATGATTCGCCACCAGCCGAAGGGGGCGTACCCATGCTTGCTGACAAAGGCCAACAGCCCGCGGACCACGAAAATCGCCGAGATGAAGGCCATCACGAAGCCGACGGCAATCAGATTGAGGTCGGCCGCGCTCAGAACGTCGCGATTCTTGTACAGGTCATAGGCAAAAGCCCCCGCCATCGTCGGCATCGACAGGAAGAAGCTGAATTCGGCTGCGGCGCGCTTGCTGGCGCCCAGGGCCATTGCGCCAACGATCGTCGCGCCAGAGCGTGACACACCGGGCACCATCGCCAGACATTGGATCACGCCAATCTTGAAGGCCATCCCCAGCGGCAGGCTCATGGCGTCATCATGGGTCACCGGCAGGTTCATCCGGTCGACGATCAGAAGGATCAGGCCGCCGACCAGCAGCATCACCGCGATCAGTAGCGGAGTCTCGAACAGCACGGTCTTGATGAAATCATGTGCCATCACACCGATCACGACCGCAGGCAGAAACGCCAGCAGGACCGAGCCGATGAACCGCCGTGCGGCGGGATCATGCGGCGCGGCGGCGAAAACGCCGATCAGGCGTTTTGCATAGACGCCCAGAATCGCCAGGATGGCACCCAGCTGGATCACCACCTCAAAGGCTTTCCCGGTGCTTTCGAAGCCCAGGAAATGCCCGGCCAGCAGAACATGGCCCGTAGACGACACGGGGATGAACTCGGTCAGCCCTTCCAGAAGACCCAGAAGCGCGGCAACGAGCGTGTCGTTCATCACAGCGACTTGCGCAGGTTTTTCGCCGAGGCCTGAATCGCGTCATACTGCCCATGCGGGCGGAAGCGCCACAGATAGTCGGGCAGGACGGCGCCCATCGGCGTCGGCTTGATGCCCAGATCGGCAAAGCCCTTGGCGCCTTCCGCCACGACATTGTCGTTTTGCAGATTGGCGACCTGATCCAGCGTCAGCACGCGGTTCGTCACCAGGCCCAGCGTCAGGGTCTGCACCGTATCACCGGCCAGCGCGATCGCCTTTGCAACGAAGCGCGGCAGGTCCAGCACCAGACGGCGGCGGTGGATCACCGCCAGCATGCGGCCCATCAGGCCCTTGAACGTGTCGACATCGGGGCCGCCCAGTTCGTAGGTGCCCGTGGCCTGACCCAGAACGCCCTTCACGGCAGCCTGCGCGACATCATCCACATAGACCGGCTGGAAGCGGGTGTTGCCGCCGAAAATCGGCAGCACCGGCCCGAAGCGGGTCATCGCGGCGAATTTGTTGAAGAAGCGATCCTCGCTGCCGAAGATGATCGAGGGGCGCAGAATCATTGCCGTGGGGAAATGTTTCAGCACGGCAGCCTCGCCTTCGGCCTTGGTGCGGGCGTAATCGCTCTCGCTGGCGGCATCGGCGCCCAGGGCCGACAGGTGCACGAGTGTCTTCACCCCTTCCTTGGCTGCGATTCGCGCGACCAGCGCCGCGCCTTCGGCCTGCACCGCGTTGAATTTGTTCGGGCCTTCGTTGACCAGCAGGCCGACGCAGTTCACCACCGCATCTGCGCCCTTCATCGCTTCGCGCACGCTGATATGGTCGCGAATGTTGCACAGCACGGGTTCGACCTGGCCGACGGCGCCGTAGGGCTTCACGAACAGTGCTTCGTTGGGGCGGCGCACTGCGACGCGCACGCGCCAGCCCTCTTTTGCCATGCGCCGTGCGACATACCGCCCGACAAACCCCGAACCGCCATAGATCGTGACCAGCTTCGACATCGGCTTAGGCCTCATATATTACAAAAAGTCGCACCCTGATTACCGCCAAGCCCCTTGCCAAACAAGGCCAAAGGCTGCGGCGCAGAAAAAGCCGAAAAAATCTTTCAGATCCCCGTTGACACCCCCCGCGGCTCCCGTTACATCGCCCCCCACGACACCTGCCCAGGTGGCGGAATTGGTAGACGCGCACGGTTCAGGTCCGTGTGCCGCAAGGCGTGGAGGTTCGAGTCCTCTCCTGGGCACCAAGTCTTTCCGGTGAACCTGCACCGGTCGCAAGACCCCCGCGAAAGCGGGGGTTTTTCGTTTTTGGGCCGTGGTTTGCGCAGTAGGGCCGGGCCGCGTTGGCAATGTCTGGCGAAAGCGCTTATATGGCGCCAAAGCACAGTGAAAGAATTGCCCGTGGCTCTGCATCTGCATCAAAACGACCTGCCCGAAGGGCTCGACCTTGGCCCGGTCGTGGCTGTCGACACCGAAACCATGGGGCTCGATCCGCGCCGCGACCGGCTGTGCCTGGTGCAGCTGTCGGCGGGCGATGGCAGCGCGCATATGGTGCAAATTGCCAGAGGACAGACCGAAGCCCCGCGGCTGTGCGCGATGCTGGCCGATCCGGGCGTGGAAAAACTGTTTCACTTCGCCCGATTCGACATCGCCGCGCTGTATAATGCCTTCGGTGTGGTCACAGCGCCGGTGTTCTGCACCAAGATCGCCTCGCGGATGATCCGCACCTTCACCGACCGGCACGGTCTGAAGTTCCTTCTGCAGGAACTGGTCGGAGTCGATATTTCGAAACAGCAGCAAACCTCGGACTGGGGGGCGGCGCAGCTGACGCAGGCGCAGCTGGAATATGCGGCGTCGGACGTTCTGTATCTGCACCGGCTCAAGGACGAACTGGTCCGCCGTCTGGCGCGCGAGGGGCGCACCGATCTGGCGCAGGCCTGCTTCGATTTCCTGCCCGCGCGGGCGCAGCTGGATCTGCTGGGGTGGGGGGACGCCAATGACATCTTCAACCACTGACTATCTGGATACCGCGCGCCGCGTGATCGCGATCGAGCTGGAGGGGTTGCGCCAACTCTCGGACAGTCTGGATGGCAACTTCACCCGGGCCGTCGAACTGATCCTGGGTGCGCGCGGCCGGGTGATCGTTTCGGGCATGGGCAAATCGGGCCATATCGCGCGCAAGATCGCGGCGACGCTGGCCTCGACCGGCACGCCCGCGCAATTCGTCCATCCCGCCGAGGCGAGCCATGGCGATCTGGGCATGGTCACGCGCGAAGATGTGGCGCTGGTGCTGTCCAATTCGGGCGAAACGCCGGAACTGGCCGATCTGATCGCGCATACCCGCCGGTTCTCGATCCCGCTGATCGGGGTGGCCAGCCGCCCCGAATCGACCCTGCTGCGGCAGTCGGATGTGGCGATCGTGCTGCCACAGGCGCCCGAGGCCTGCGGCACCGGCGTTGTGCCCACGACCTCGACCACGATGACGCTGGCGCTGGGCGACGCGCTGGCCGTCGCGCTGATGGAGCACCGGCAGTTCACGCCCGAACATTTCCGCACCTTCCACCCGGGGGGCAAGCTGGGCGCGAAACTGTCGAAAGTGGCGGATCTGATGCACCGCGACATGCCGCTGGTGCCCGAACAGACACCGATGTCCGAGGCGCTTCTGGAAATCAGCCAGAAAGGCTTTGGCGTGGTGGGCGTGACCGACGCCGGGGGGCATCTGGTCGGCATCATCACAGATGGTGACCTGCGGCGCCATATGCAGGGGCTGCTCGATCACACGGCTGCCGAGGTGATGACCCAAAACCCGCGCACCATCGCCCCCGATGCCCTGGCGGAGGCCGCTGTCGCCGTGATGAACGAGCGCAAGATCACCTGTCTGTTTGTCGTGGCCGATGGGCAACCGCAGGGCATCTTGCACATCCACGACTGCCTGCGGGCCGGGGTGGCGTGATGCATTACGACAACCGGCATTCGGCTCTGGTGGTCTGGGCGAAGATCGCTCTGCCGCTGGCCGCGCTTGGGTTGTTGTCCACGATGTTTCTGTTTTCCGGCAAGGTCGATCCCAGCGCTGCCCGGCTTTATGCCGAGGTCGATGTCGACGCGCTGGCGCGCGAACCGCGTATGACCGCCCCGCAGTTCGCCGGCATGACGCAGGAAGGCGCCGCGCTGACGGTCACCGCGCAGACGGCGATGCCCGATCCGAACGGAGGCGGGGCCACCGCCGAGCGCCTGGCGGCCAAGCTTGAAAGCACCGGGGGACTGGTGACGGAGCTGACGTCGAAAACCGGGCGGCTGGACCCTGCACAAGGCCAGATTCTGCTGAGCGACGGTGTGGGTGTGCAAACCTCGGCGGGCTATCGTCTGGCGACGGACCGCATCGAGATCGCCACCGACCACACCAGCGTGATCGCCCCGGGCCCGGTGCAGGGCGAAGCTCCCTTCGGCACCATCTCGGCCGATTCGATGGCGCTGACTGCGGCCTCTGCGGATGGCCCGCACGATCTGGTTTTCAATGGCCATGTGAAGCTGGTATATCAGCCGAAGGAATGAGGGTTAGGTCATGTTGCTCCGTGTTTTCGCGCTTGTGCTGATGTTGGCCCCCGGGGCGGCGCTAGCGCAGCAGGTGGCCTTCGGTGGGCTCCGTGCCGACACGTCTGCGCCGGTCGAGATCACCGCCGACAGCCTTGCGGTCAATCAGGAGGATGGCACCGCCGTTTTCAGCGGCAATGTCCTGATCGTGCAGCAGGACATGCGCCTGCAGGCGGCCAATGTGCGCGTCGAATACGGCGACGATCACAGCCAGATCAAACAGCTGCATGCCTCCGGTGGGGTGACCCTGGTCTCTGCCAGCGACTCGGCCGAGGCGCGCGATGCGGTCTATGAGGTCGCCACTGGCCAGATCGTGATGACCGGCGATGTGCTGTTGACCCAGGGCGGCAATGTCATGGCCGGGCAGAAACTGTCGGTCGATCTGAAAACCGGCACCGGCCAGATGGACGGGCGGGTGCGCACGATCCTGCAACCGGGGGGCAATTGATGGCCCTGACCGGCAGTTCCAATGCCGCCGATCTGGTGGCCGAAGATGGTGCGGGCGGCCTGCGCGTGGTCAACCTGCGCAAGAGCTATCGCCGCCGTCTGGTGATCCGCGATGTGTCGATGCATCTCAACCGCGGTGAGGTCGTTGCGCTGCTGGGGCCCAACGGCTCGGGCAAGACCACCTGTTTTTACAATATCGCCGGGCTGATTACCCCCGATTCCGGGCAGGTGACGATCGACGGCACCGATGTGACCACCCTGCCGATGTATCGCCGGGCCCGCCTGGGCATCGGCTATCTGCCGCAGGAGGCTTCGATCTTTCGCGGCCTGAGCGTCGAGCAGAACATCATGGCCGTGCTGGAAATCGCCGTGTCAGAGCCGCACAAGCGGCGCGAACGGCTGGAGGAACTGTTGGGCGATTTCTCGATCGGGCATCTGCGGCAGGCGCCCGCGCTGGCGCTGTCGGGCGGGGAACGTCGGCGCGTCGAAATCGCGCGCTGTCTTGCGGCCGATCCGAAATATCTGTTGCTGGACGAACCCTTCGCGGGGGTCGACCCGATCGCGGTCAGCGAGATCCGCGCTCTGGTGTCGCACCTGAAGGAGCGGGGCATCGGCGTGCTGATTACCGACCACAACGTGCACGAGACCCTCGAGATCGTCGATCGGGCTTATATCCTGCACGACGGCAAGGTTCTGATGTCGGGGCGCACCGAAGATGTGGTGCGCGACGAAAATGTGCGCCGTGTCTATCTGGGGCAGAATTTCCGCATCCAGTAGGGTGCTGCACTGCGGCGTAGGTCACCCGTTGACACCTCCGGCGATCCGTTCCCAAATGAGACAAATGCGTGAACACCGCCTCACTTCCTGTGTGACTACGCCGCAAGATTTCGGCAGGCCGAAAATTGTGCGTTCTGCGTCTTGTCGGTGGACCACGCCCCGTTTTCCGATATTAACCGGTCTGCAACCCGAATATGAAATTCCGGGACCAGACCTTTGACGTGAAGGAGAAGCCATGCGTTACCAGATCAGCGGCAAACAGCTCGACGTGGGTGAAGCGCTGCAAAGCCATGTGAAGTCCGAGCTGGGCGAAACGGTGGAAAAATATTCTCAGCGCCCGACCGATGCCACCGTGGTTTTCTCGCGCAATGCGTATGAATTCCTGTGCGAAGCCACGGTTCACCTGTCGACCGGGCTGACCGCTGCGGCGACCGGCCATGCGACCGAGATCTACGCCGCTTTTGAAGCGTGCCGCGAAAAGATGGACAAACAGCTGCGCCGTCACAAGCGCCGCCTGAAAGACCACCACAAGGAACGCGTCGAGCCGGTTGAATTTGACCAAGCGGGCCTGTATGTCCTCGCCGCGGATGATGAGGAGTCGGAGGCCGACGGCAGCAGCCTCGCACCTGTGATCGTGGCCGAGATGGAAACCAAGGTTCCCACCCTGTCGGTCGGCGAGGCAGTGATGCAGATGGAGCTGGCTGGCGCGCCGCTGCTCGTGTTCCGCAACGAGAAACACGGTGGGGTCAACGTCGTGCATCGCCGCGATGACGGCAATGTGGGCTGGATCGACCCGCGCAACAGCAAGTGAGCGCCTGACATGGCAGGCGCGGAAAATGGACAAATGGATCTTTCCAACCTGCTCAAGCCGGGCGCCGTCAAGGCCTTGGTCAATGTAACGAGCAAGAAGCGCCTGTTTCAGGATCTCGGGGATATCGCGCATTCAGCCTACGGGCTGGATGCGGCCCAAACCGTCGATGCGCTGCAAGAGCGTGAAAGCCTCGGGCCCACCGGCGTGGGTCATGGGGTGGCGCTGCCGCATGCGCGTCTGCACGGGCTGAAGTCTGTCGTGGGTGTATTCCTGCGCCTCGAACGCCCGCTCGATTTCGATGCGGTGGACCGGCTGCCGGTCGATCTGGTCTTTGCGCTGTTCGCGCCCAAGGATTCGGGCGTCGATCATCTCAAGGCGCTGGCCTTGGTGTCGCGCACGATGCGCAGCGCTGAAACCTGTGCGAAGCTGCGCGCCAACACCGACCCGTCGGCGCTGCATGCGGTGCTGACCGCCGCGCAGGGTGTGCAGGCGGCCTGATCAGGCCGCGTTCCACGCCCCAAATCCGAATTGCATGAAGTCGCGCATGTAAGTGTCGCGCGCGGCGGCTTCCAGTTCGGGGCTCCAGATCTCGGCCAGTTTGAAGGGCGCGGTATCGGTTTCGCCAAGGTCCAGGGGCGGCGCGGCAATGCCCGAGGCCTGGGTCAGATAGGCCAGATCCTGCGCCAGACGCTCCTCCCGGGCCAGCAGATCGGGCAGCGCAAATTGCGCGAATCCCTGCAATGCGGCCGACTGGCTGGCCCAGAGCGCATGCACCGGCAGGCTGGTTTGCGCGTTCAGATTGGCCTTCAGCCAGCGGATGAACTCCAGCAGAGCCTGGGCGTAATCGGCCGGCCCGATGCTTTTCCCCTCGGCGGGCAGTGGCAGCTTGTAGGCGTTTCGCAGAATGTCGCGGGTTTCGGCAAAGGCCGGCCAGTGCAGCACCGCGGCAAAGGCCAGATGTGCGCGCATCAGCGGATGGCGCAACACCGTGAAGCTGCGATGGCCGGGATGCTTGCGCTTCCACTGCCGCAGGGTCTTTTGCGAGAATTTATCCTCTAGCGGCCCAATATGCGCCATCCAGCCACGGATTTGTGCATCCAGCGCCGGACGCAGCGGCATATAAAGCAACCCGGCCTCGGCGCAGCCGACGAAGCCCGGCACGTTCGGGCCGCGACGCGGTTCGAAATTCGGTGTGCGCGACAGGTTGAACCTGTCCATCCGGGCCAGCGACGCCTCCATCCCGGCGAAATCGGTCACCTTGGCTTCCAGCGGTTCGGGATTTTGCGGCACCAGACTGTCGGGTAGCGCAGCCAGCCGTGCCTCAACCCCAAGCCAGGCCGCCAGTCCGTTCAGAACGTCCAGATCCTGCGCATCTTCGTAGTCTATATAGAACGCGCTTTGCCCGCTGGTTTGCAGCGCATGCATCAGCACGATCTGAAAGCCCTGCAACTGCGCCAGATGGTCCTCGAACTCGGCGGCATCGAAATCGGCCTGCGCGGCCTTGCGATGTTTCGCGTCGCCCAGTTTCCACTGTCCGGTCGCGCGGGCGATTTTCAGGCTGACGTAGCTGTCAATCGGATTGCGGGTCAGCACGATCTTGGCGCAGGTCGGGTCGGCCAGCATCGCCTCCAGCACGCGCGGGTCGTGGTCGTGGAAATAGCGGCAGCCGTTCAGCCCGGGCGCCGCCACGATCTTGCGCCACAGATGCATCGGTTCGGCATCGCGCGCGGCCTGGGTGACGCCCAGCAACTCGGTGCGTTTCGGATAACCGATCAGCGCGGGATTGAAGGCCTCGCCGTGACAGGTCACGCCGGGCAAGGCGTTGAGCGCGGCTTCCAGCAGATTCGAGCCGGTGCGCATTTCGGCGAAGATCACGAAGCTGTCGAATTTGGGCATGAAATCATTTCACCAGATAGGGGCGCCCACGACGCGAGGCATTGGGCCGCGGATCGCCGCCGACAGGAAAATCCCCCATCAGCCGTGGCTGCATCCCCTGATTTTTCAGGTTCTGCAGGAACTGGCCGAAACCGGTCAGGTCCACCATCTGCGGCGCCTCGGTCAGGCGGCGGGTCGCGCGGGGGCTGATCTCGTCGATGATGGTCTGCAGCGGCTCCATCGGGTTTTCGACGAAATCGGCCATGTTCCAGATCCGCACCCGCGCCTTCACATACATCGAGCGCAGGATCGACAGGTGGTTGAGTTCAAGTTGCTGCAACCGCGCGGCCTCGGCCCGGATCGTTGCGAAATTCTCGTTCGAGCGGAACAGCGGCACGGCCCACGCGCCGCTGATGACCGAAATCTGCGCGTTCGGATCGGTGGCGGTGAACCAGTTGATGTCCTGCGTGTCCCGGGGGCTGAACATGAAGCACTGCCGTTCGCCGCGCGAGTTCCAGATGACATTGGTCAGGAAGGCGCGGGGGTTGTAATCGCGCAATTTGGCCGAATCGCTCAGGCAGCCGTTGAACATCGTCTCGCCGCCGGCGAATTCCGCGCGCCCGGGGGCGAACAGGTGGCCGTGGACCCGCGCGCCAACATATTTCGACAGCCATCCGTCGAAATTCTCGAACAGGTCGGAAAACCCCTGAAAGATCGAATAGGGCGCCGAGGTCTTGCCATTTTCGCGGTCGAGCAGCGGAAAGCGGCTTTGCATGTAAAGCCCGGGGCGGCCTTTGGTGCGTCGCTCGACCGCCTTGGCAAACAGTCGGTCGATCTTGGCCGGATTCGGTTCGGCAGTGCTTTCCGCTTCCTGTCGGGCCGACAGGAACGTGGCATAGAGCCGTTCGGCACGGGGCCATATCTTGCGCGCGACAAAGCAATCCGAGCGGCGCAACAGCTGCAGGTGGTCGTCGTAGAAGATATGCGGCTTGCCCTGGAAATCGAATTTCGACAGCGTCAGAGAGCGGCTTTCGATCGAGGTTGCATAAAGCCGCGCGAGCGTCTGGAAATAGCTCTCGTCCGGGATCCAGACCTTTTTGAAATAACGGTCGTAGGTCGGGCGTTCGGGATCTTGCAGGATCGCGCTCAGGGTCTGGCGCGTCAGGCACCACCACTGGCTGCCCAGATGCGGCACCAGCCCTGCGGGGATCTTGCGTTTCAGCCCCAGGCGACGCTGCAGATGCACATAGCGGTCGAACAGGCGGCGTTGCTTTTTCCAGGAAAACGGAAAACGCAGGGTGAAGCGTTCCATGTCGATGCCGCCGACCGTCCAGTCGACTTCGGCGGTGGTGACGCTTTCGATGAAATCGGTGTAAGGCCGCGCATCAAGGTAATCGACCAGCTCTTGCACCGGGCGCAGCGGCAGGCAGGCGCCCGAGGCAAGGAAGACATGGCGCACCTCGGCATGACGTGCCAGCATTTGCTCGGAGGCGGCCTGCGCGGCGGCGACGAGCGACCAGGTGCCCCAGTCGCATTTGTAGCGCCGCGAAAACGAGATGGTGTCGAAATCGGCCACAGCGGCCCGCAGCCCGTTGAATTCGCGATCGGGCACGCGTTTATCCACATGAATGACCACCGGCGCGCCATTCGTGGCCCAGAACCGCGCAACCTGCGCGGCGCGGTCCAGCGCCGTGTGGCACATCATGATGAAACCGATGCTCACCCCCGCGCCCTCATGCCCAGTTGCCCTTGGAAATCAGCCCGAGGATTTCGAGCTGACGCCAGTTGATGTATTTCTCGGACCATTTGCACCACAGCTCGGGCTCTTCGCTGAGCATTCTGGCATAGGCCTTGTATTCGCGTGATCCGGCGAAATGTTCGCGCCGTTCCAGCTCTTCGGTGACCTTATCGGCCATCGGCGACAGGAATTTGGCATGCAGCAGACAGCCCGACGCCTTTTCGCCCCCCCATTCGTCATAGACCGTATTCAGCCCGCGCGGCAGCAGCATATGCGTCGAGGATGTGAAGGCGAAGGATCGTTCCCATTTCACCAGCGGGATCTTGTTGAGTGACGGTGCCGCCTGCGGTTTGTGCGCGAAGAACATGCGCGCCCGCGGCCCGCCCTGAATCCAGAGGTTATGAAGCTGGGGATTCTTGGAAATCGTGTAATTGCCGCTGTCGAACCAGCAGGCGATCTCGAACGGGTCCTGGCCCTCTTTGTAGGGCACGGCGTCGATCGGTCCCTTGGGATACATGTCCAGCAACATCGCCGGGAAAGAGCGGATGTCGTAAGTGTCAAGCCAGTCGGTCAGCGCGGTGATCGGGCGGGTGTCGCAAAACGGGTAGACAAAGAATTCGTCCGGGTCGACCGTCAGCGTCCAGTGTCCGGTGCCGTATTTGCGCAGCAGCCAGTTCATCCAGTCGACGCCGAAACGCGCGCGTTTGTAACTCGCTTCGGTTCGCCACAGCGAAACATCGGGCTGCGCCTTGAGGTAGGCGGTGGAGCCGTCATCCGAGGCGTTGTCGACGATCAGGAAGTGGTGAACCCCCATATCGCGATAATAGCGCAGGAAATAGGGCAGGCGGATGCGTTCGTTGCGCAGGGTGACGAAGGCCAGGATGTCGCCGCGGCCGATCTTGCCCGTCTGGTCGTTGAGCATGCGCAAGTCCCGCCTCTTGCGGAATGCGCGATAGAGACGGCGCTTGCGCTCAAGGCGCAGGCGGTATGTGCTCCAGATGCTCAACCCGGCCCTTTCCCGGCGGTCATGTTCCTGCGGTGTGGATTGTTTCTCTCACGTCTTCTTTAAGACGATATTGAAATGCTCTGTCCACGTCGGAATGATAATTTTCGTGTATTCCGTGCGGATTGCTTCATCCGTCGCCGCAGTGCCCCCCGTCAGTTTTTTTATGATCTGCAGCCAATCATAGGGGGCGTCGGGGTTTGCGTAAATGGCGCTGTTGCCAAGCAATTCCTGCGTGGCAGGCAGGGGGCTGGCGACAATGGGCGTTCCCAGTGCGGCCGCTTCCAGAACAGGCAGGCCGAAGCCTTCGGCAAAGGACGGCATCAGCAGCGCCTGTGCCCGCGCCAGCAGGGCGGAAACTGCGGCATCGGGCAGATCGGCGCGTTCCTGCACCACACAGCCCTGCGCGGCAGCCTGATCCAGCCGGGCGAAGACCGCCTCGTTGCGCCAGCCGCGCCGCCCTAAAACCAGCAGTCGCGGGATCTGGTCTTCGGGCATTTCGGCCGACATCCTGTCCCAGACATCCAGCAGCAGCGCATGGTTCTTGCGCGGCTCTATCGTGCCCAGCGTCACGAAATAGCCGGGCAGCAAATCCAGATCGCCGGGGATCTGTGCGGGATCGGGCGGCGCGGCGGTGATCCCCAGATGCGCCACCAGAACCTGCGGCAAGGGCAGGCCCAGCCGCGCGGCATGGCGCGCCAGATCGGCGGCGGTTGCGGCGGAATTGGCAAGGATCAGATCCGCACTACCCAGCGTGGCGGCAAAGCTGGCCGCAAACCGTTCGGGCTCGCCCTCGCGCGCGAATTGCGGAAAGTCGAGCGGGATCGTGTCATGCAGCATCGCGGTGATGCGCAAACCGGGCACGCGCTTCAGGCGCCGCAGGGTCTCGGGGCGCAGCGTGGTCTGGCCGACGTTGATGTAGCGGGCGGGTGTGGGTAGATGCCGCGCGATCAGGCGGGTCAGCGCGCGATGACCCGCGCGTGCGATGGCCCGCGCCCGCAGGCCCGCTTCAAGCCGTGTGCGCAGCCCGCGCCGTCCGCGCAACCGGTCGAGCCATCCGGCACATGGCAGCGTTTCGGGCGCGCTGAGGGCGGCGAACAGGAATTCGGCCTCGGCCCCGCGCAGCAGCAGATAGCCATAGCCGGTGCGGCACAGCAGGTAGAGCGGAACCGGCTCGTGGCGCAAATGGTCCAGATAGGCGGCTTCGACCCGGTCGACTCCGGTCAACGGCCCCAGCCCAACCCGCGACACCAGCCGCGTGACATCCAGCAGACGTGCCGCCGGCTCAGGTCTCATAGTGGCCGGTCTGATGCCAGCGCCAGGCATCGGCGATCATGGTCTTCAGATCGGCGCGCTTGGGTGCCCAGCCCAGTTCCGACATTGCCTTGGTCGAGCCCGAAACCAGTACCGCCGCATCGCCGGGGCGGCGCGCGCCCTCGATGATCGGCACCTCGCGATTGGTCACGCTGCGCGACTGGGCAATGACATCGCGCACCGAAAAGCCGCTGCCGGTGCCCAGACAGAACACCTCGGAGCCCTTGCCCGCCTCAAGCCATTTCAGCCCCAGAACATGGGCGTCGACCAGATCCGAGACATGCACATAGTCGCGAATGCAGGTGCCATCGGCGGTGGGGTAATCCGATCCGAAGACCGTCAGCGCCGGGCGCTTGCCCGCGATCGCATCCAGCATCAGCGGGATCAGATGTGTCTCGGGCTGGTGGAATTCGCCCACCTCGGCCTCGGGGTCGCAGCCCGCCACGTTGAAATAGCGGAAGATCACCGAATTCAGACCGTGGCTGTTGCCGAAGTCACGCAGCATGTCCTCGATAGCGCGTTTCGAGCCGCCATAGGCGTTGATCGGCGCCTGCCGGGTGGATTCATCCAGCACCACCCCGTCCTGATCGCCGTAGGTTGCGCAGGTCGAGGAAAAGACGAAATCGAGGCAACCCGCGGCGACGGCCGCCTCGATCAATGTCAGGCTGGAAAGCACATTGCCGCGCCAGTATTTGCCGGGGTCTTTCATCGACTCGCCGACCAGGCTGAGGGCCGCGAAATGCATGACCGCGACCGGCTGCCATTTCGCGAACACCTCATCCAGACGGGCGCGGTCGGCAAGATCGCCCTCTTCGAGGGGGCCGAACTTGACCGCGTCGCGCCAGCCGGTGACAAAGCTGTCATAGGTGACCGGCACATAACCCGCGTTACGCAACGCCTTGCAGGCATGCGAACCGATATATCCGGCGCCGCCGGTTACCAGAACATGCTTGGCCATCGGTTATTCGGCCGCCGTGCGCATCGCCATCACTTCGCTCAGATAGTCCGAGAACTCGTCGCGCAGATCCTCGCGGGCCAGACCGAAGGCCACCGTCGCCTGCAGGAAGCCCGCCTTGGTGCCGCAGTCGTAGCGCTGGCCACGGAAACGGAAACCATAGACCGGGCTACCCGCGTCGATTTCCTCGGCGATGGCATCGGTCAACTGGATCTCGCCCCCGGCGCCCTCTTTCTTCTTGTTCAGGTTGGTCATCACATTCGGGGTCAGGATGTAGCGCCCGATCACCGCCAGGTTCGAGGGCGCATCCTCGGGCTTGGGCTTCTCGACCATGCCCTTGACCTTGACCATCGAGCCCATGTCCTCGGCGACGTCGAGCACGCCATAGGACGAGGTCCGCTCATGCGGGACTTCCATCGCGGCCACGATATTACCGCCGGTCTCGTTATAGGCTTCGACCATCTGCGCAAGGCACGGCTTGTCGGCGGCGATCACGTCATCGGTCAGAATGACCGCGAAGGGCTCGTTGCCGACCAGACGGCGCGCGCACCACACGGCATGGCCCAGGCCCAGCGGACGGTTCTGGCGCACATAGGCAATCGCGCCCGAATCCATGTTGGTGGCTTTCAGGGTTTCCAGAAGTGCGGTCTTGTTGGCTTTGCGCAGCGAGTTTTCCAGCTCGGGGGCATCGTCGAAATAATCTTCAAGCGCGGATTTCCCGCGCGAAGTCACAAAGATAAATTCCTTGATTCCGGCGGCACGGGCCTCGTCGATCGCGTACTGGATCAACGGACGGTCCACCAATGTCAAAATTTCTTTCGGGATCGCCTTGGTGGCGGGAAGGAATCGGGTCCCGAGACCTGCGACAGGAAAGATCGCTTTCGTGACCTTGCGTTTCATATGCACACCTATAATTCCGGACAAACGCGTCCTTTTTATGCGGTCATTTTAGGCTCGAAACGGGATTGGAACAAGTTCCGCCGCACGCGACGGCGAAAGTAAAGGCGGGCTGTTGCCGATGAATGCTGCAAGTGCATCTGTTCGCGACATTTGCTGCATGTCCGGTCAGGGATTGCGCAGATCTGCGATCCGGCTGGCCTCGTGGCGCACTCTGGCGCGGAAACCAAAAGGTCGGAAAAACGGGTCCTGACGCCCGGCGCGGCCCCAAAGCCCGCCGTTTTGTTCCCAATACCCTTGCGGGTGAAACCAGTGCCGGTGGCGACGGATCGAGGGGCCGAACAGCAGCAGCGTGACCAGATCGCCACGGGCGGCGGCGCGTGCCGCAGCGCGACGCTTGCGCCAGGCTTGCCAGACCCGCCCGGCAATGATGCGGCGTGGGCGCGGGCCGGCCGGGAACGGCAGGAAAGCTGTGGTGTCGGACATCAGCGGCGCCAGATCGGGCAGGGGGCGGGCGCGGCCTTCCCTCAGCCCCGCTTGGAGCGTGGCCAGGATCGGCGCCACGTCCTGTGGCTCCAGCGCGCCGTCGATCATGTAGCGTAAAAGCCGGTTGCGTTGGCGCGCGATCAGCGTGGCGCTGGCTGCCTCCAGATCGGCGCGCGCGGGGGCGTATTTGCGCCAGAACACCGCCATGGAAGCGCCGATCTGATGCAGATCGGTCGGCGCGCGGTCAACTGCACGCCGGGCCGAGGCGGCAAAGCCGTGATGCACCTGCGCGCCCGGGACGATTGCGGTCAGATGCCCCTCTGCAGCCAGCCGCATGTTCAGGTCTGTCTCGTCCAGATAGAACTGAAAGCTTGGATCGAAGCCGCCGAGTTGCAGGATCGTGTCGCGACGAAAGGCGCAGTTGGTGCCTTCGGTGCGGATCGCCTGTCCGGCGGTCGGGGCGTGCAGGCTGGGGGCGGTTTCGTCAACCATCAAGGGGCTGGTCTGCCCCATCCGGTCGCAGCTGCTGGCCTGCCATTGAAACGAAATCCCGTTGCGGCCGCGCACGAACCCGCCGGCCGCGGCCACACGCAGATCGGCGAAGGGGGCGGTCAGGCGGCACAGCCAGGTCGGTTCGGGCACGGCGTCATCGTCGATGAAGGCCACCACCGGGGCGGCCGCCTGCCTCAGCCCGGCATTGCGTGCAGCAGAGATATTGGGCGCATCGAAGGCCACCCGCTTCACGGCCAGATCCTCGGTCGCGGCAAGCCCCTCGGGGTCGGCCACGACGATCACCTCGAAGTCGGTGTGGTCGAGTTGCGCCAGCCCGGTCAGGCAGCGGGTCAGGGCGGCGGCGCGGTGGCGCGAAACGACGATCACGCTCGTCCGCACCACCGCCGTGTCGCTCATTCCAGCCCCATCTCGGCCATCATCGCCTCGATCCGCGGCACGTCCGAGGGGTTGTTCAGCTCCCAGAACTGGCGCCCGCGGGCGGCCACTTCGGTGCACAGCACCGCGCGCCCGTTTTCCAGAAAGCGCAGCTGCTCCAGTCCTTCCAGCGTTTCCAGCGGACCGACCGGCCAGGTCGGATATTCCGCCAGTGTTTCGGGACGGTAGGCATAGACGCCGACATGGTGAAACACCGGCGTCGGGTCTTCGGGCGCATAGCGGGCGGCGGTGAAGGGGATCACCTCTTTCGAGAAATAAAGCCCGCGATTTCCCGCCCCGAACACCGCCGTCGTTCCGCCCACGCGGTCGTTGCGGCGGTCTTCCTTCAACGCCTCCAGCATCGCGCCTTCGCAGCGCAGCACGGGGGTTGCCAGTTCCGCCCAGGGGTTGGCACGCAGACCGGCCACCAGATCCTCGATGAACCAGGCGGGGGTCAGCGGTGCATCGCCCTGCAGGTTGACCACGATGTCATAGCCGCCGCCCAGATTGGCCAGCGCCTCGGCACAGCGTTCGGTGCCGTTCTGGCAGGCCTCCGAAGTCATCACCACCTCGGCGCCGAAGCCCTCCGCCTCGGCCTGAATGCGCGGATCATCGGTGGCCACGACGACGCGGTCGGCGCCCTGCACCGCCATCGCCGCTTCCCAGCTGCGCCGGATCAGGGTTTTCGATTGGCCGGAAACCCCGGTCAGTGCGACCAGCGGCTTGCCGGGATAGCGGGTCGAGGCGTAGCGGGCGGGAATGACGATCAGAACAGACATCATTTCACCAGCAGAACGCCGGGGGCGAAGGCGATGAAGAACGGGTTTTCGAAGCCGGGCTTGCCATAGGTGAAGGGGCTGTGGTCATCGAAGCGCACCATCTCGCCGCCCGCGCCGCGCAGCACCGCGTCGCCCGCGGCCGTGTCCCATTCCATCGTGCGCCCAAGCCGCGGGTAAAGATCGGCCTCGCCCGTTGCCACCAGACAGAATTTCAGCGAAGACCCGGCCGAGGTCATGTCTTTCACGGCATATTGATTGATGTAATCGTCGGTGGCCTGATCGCGATGCGACTTCGAGGCCACGACCATCAGCCCGCGATTGTCGGGGACCGAGACAGTGATCGGCACTTGCGCACCGATAGTGTCCTTGTCGAACGGCCCTGTTTCCTCGACCGCGCGCCCGTCCGCCAGCGTATAGAACAGCCGCTCGCGGGCCGGGGCATAGACCACACCGCGCAGCGGCACACCGTTTTCGACATAGGCGATATTGACCGTGAAATCGCCGCGCCGCTTGATGAATTCCTTCGTGCCATCAAGGGGATCGACGATCAGGAAGGTGCTGACATTCTGGCTGTGGCTGGCGGCTTGTTCTTCGGTGACCAGCGGCATTCCGGGAAATGCCTCGGCCAGCCCGGCCGAAATCAGCGCATCTGCGGCCTCGTCGGCCTCTGTCACCGGCGAGGCGTCGGATTTCGATTTCACCTCGAATTCGGGAGAGTTGTAGATTTCCATGATCTTGTCGCCTGCCTCCAGTGCAAGACGGCGCATCACCACAACAAGGCGTTCAAAATCCATTTTCACTCCATTCCGGCCCGAATTTGGCCCGATTGCTATGCTGTTTGTCTAACCTTATGATAGTCCGTCAAGGGAACGGCAAGTTTTCCACGGCATAATCACGCCAACAGCCAGCGCGGCAGGGTCATGTTCAGAGCAGCACGCAGCAATTCCACGCTTGGATCGACCTTCAGCCTGCTGGAGCTGATCTATCATGCGACGGTGCGCTCGATCCGCCGCAGCCACGGCAATGCCATCATCGGTCTGATCATGAACATGTTTCAGACCATGCTGCTCGTATTCACCTTCTACATCATGTTCGGTGTTCTGGGGATGCGCGGTAACAGCGTGCGGGGCGATTTCCTGCTGTATGTGATGAGCGGGATCTTCCTGTTCATGACCCATACCAAGGCGATGGGCGCGGTCTTCGGGGCCGAAAGCTCGACCTCGCAGATGATGAAGCACGCGCCGATGACGACGGCGGTCTCGATTTCGGCGGCGGCGCTGGGCGCGCTTTACATCCAGCTGCTTTCAATGCTGGTGGTGATGTATCTGTATCACGCGGCGTTCAAACCGATCGAGATCTACAACTGGGTCGGCGCCATGGGGATGGTGTTCCTGTCGTGGTTCACGGGAGTTGCGCTGGGGATGGTGTTTCTGGCGGCCAAGCCCTGGGCGCCCGATGTCGTCGGTGTGATCCAGCAGGTCTATTCCCGCGCGAACATGATCGCATCGGGAAAGATGTTCCTGGCCAATACCCTGCCGCACAAGATGCTGGTTCTGTTCAACTGGAACCCGCTGTTTCACACGATTGACCAGGCGCGGGGCTTCACCTTCATCAATTACAACCCGCATTTCTCGAACTGGCAGTATCCGCTGTATGTCGGTCTGGCCTTCCTGATGATCGGGCTGATGGGTGAATTCTACACCCGGCAATACGCCTCTATCAGCTGGAGCGCGCGGCGCTAGGCGCCTGCGCGTCCCGGCAGGTCAGGCGCTGCGGATCGTGTCGCCGCGCTGCAATGTCGGTTCCAGTTCGATCACCTCGCCGCCGATCAGCCCCGAATGCGGACGCCCGGCGATGATTTCGGCCGCCTTGCGACCGATTTCGCGGCGGCAGGCATCCATCGTCGCCAAGCGCCGCGGCAACCCGTCCAGCAGGTCGACCCCGTTGAACCCGGCCAGGCCAACGCGTCCGGGCACGTCAATGCCGTTGTCCAGACACCACAGCAACCCGCCGGCGCCGATCATGTCGTTGGAGTAATACAGGAAATCAAGGTTGGGAGAGCGTTTCAGGATCGCCTCTGTCATCTCGCGCCCCTTCAACAGCGCGGAACCGCCGGAATAGAATTCCTCGTCTTCCAGTTGCAGCCCGGCGGCGGCCAGCCCCTCTTTGAAGCCTTCCAGCCGTTTCCGGGCGCGGTGGTCTTCGGGCATTTTCGTGCCCAGAAAGCCGATATGACGATAGCCTGCCGCGACGATGGCCTCGGCCATGTGCAACCCTGCCCGGCGATGCGAGATCCCAACGACCGAATCGACGCCGGAACCGTCGACATCCATGATCTCGACAATCGGGATGCCGGCGTTTTCCAGCATGGCACGCGCCGAGTCGGTGTGCTCCAGCCCCGCGATAATCACCCCCGAGGGGCGCCAGGACAGCATTTCGTAGAGCACCGCCTCTTCTTTCTGCGGCGAATAGTTGGTCACGCCGACCACCGGCTGCAGCCCGGTATCCTCCAACTCTGCCGAAATCCCGGACAGCACCTCGGGAAACACCAGGTTCGACAGCGAAGGGATGATGACCCCTACAAGATTTACGCGCTGCGATGCCAGTGCCCCCGCGATCTTGTTGGGCACATAACCCAGTGCCTTGGCCGCCCCCAGCACCTTTTCGCGCGTGCTGTCGGACACATCGCCGCGATTGCGCAGCACCCGGCTGACCGTCATTTCCGAAACCCCCGAGGCTTCGGAGACGTCACGCAGGGTCAGCGGTCGGCGGGGGTCGGTAGGGGGACGGGTCAATCGACGAGCCTTTCGTTGGGATTGTCCTTGTTAGACTCATATATTTCTGTTGCGCAAGCGTCTGGCAAGCGCTATGTTAGCGATAACGGCACTGGAGAAGACTCCGAAAATCCGGTGCCCGACAGATCCGACGCGTGTGTAGAATCCGATCACGGGTCCGGAACATCAAGGGGGGAACGGTCGGCCAACCGTTCCCCCTGTTCCTGTCTGCCCTTCCTCTCCCTGTGGCTTGCGCAAATCACGAATTGCCCCCATTAAGGGCCTGTGGCCCCGTGGCTCAACTGGATAGAGCAGCCCCCTCCTAAGGGGCAGGTTACAGGTTCAAATCCTGTCGGGGTCACCAGCCTCCCCTCAAAATATTGAAATACCTTACTTTTTAGGCGTGCTTTTGAGCGGGGGAAGATCGGTGTGGCGCGATGCCCGGGAAATTGTCGACCTGACGTGTCCGATGTATTCCCGCCGCTGTCCCGGGCCTATGCATGCCTCCGGCGCCTCGTTTCTGAAGAACCGAGCCTGGGGAAACTGTGGCGGCTGACCGATCACGTTTCTTCGATCAGTGCATGCTGCGGTTGCATCCATTGGTCGGAAATGGTCATTCTTTTTCTGGGCCATGCGTATGATTTCTCGCGCCTTTCAGCCCGCATTGTTCCAGAAGAAAGCATTCGATCATGTTTGGCCCAAGTCCCAGGGATATTCCGGCGGCTCTGCAGAAGGCGCGGGCTTTGCAGATGGCGGGGCGGCTTGGCGACGCGCATGAGCTTTACAAGGCGATCCTTGCGATCCGGCCAGACACCGTCGAGGCCCTGTATCAGATCGGCAAGATCGGCATTGCGGCGCGCGATTATCGCGGCGCGGCGCGGGTCCTGGCCAAGGCGCAGCGGTTGCGTCCCGAGGACCCGATCATCCTGACGACTTATGCCGAAGCGCTGCGGGATGCAGGCTCGATCGAGAAGGCTGTCGACAAGTTCAGGGAACTGATCCGATTGCAGCCGAACGACATGGCCGCGCGGCTGGCTTTGGGTCAGTTGCTGCAGCGTGCCGGAGACTTCGAGGCCGCGGAAAGGGAGTTTCGTCGTGCGATCAGGCGGGTGCCCCACAATGGCACGCTTTATCTTGCGATGCTGTCGAGCAAGAAGCTGCGCAAGGGCGACCCGCTGATCTCGGAGATGCTCCGGATCTACAAGGCCCATGACCTGCCGCCACGCCAGCATGCCCACCTGTGTTTCGCGCTGGCCAAGGCGATGGAGGACAGCGGCCAGACCGACCGGGTGTTCCGTTTCCTGAACGAGGCGAATGCCGAAATGCGCGCATTGATGCCTGCCACGCTAGACCCGATTGCGGAGCGTCGCAAGGAAGTCGAGGGGTTGATCGAGGCTTTCCGGGATGCGGATTTCGGGACGCCGGGCCTTGAGCCGGACGACAGTTTCGCCCCGATCTTCGTCACCGGCATGCCCCGGTCCGGCACAACCCTTGTCGAGCAGATCCTCGCAAGCCATTCGCAGGTCACTGGTGCGGGCGAGATCCTGATGCTGACGGGGGCGCTGCGAAAGCTCGTTCACGCCAAACAGGGGGATGGGTTGCGGGCTTTGGCCGACATCCCGCGCGAAGAGATGGAGGCGGTCCGCACCTTCTATCGCAGTGTTCTGCGCGGGCAGGTGGCTTTCGACCGGTACGCTACCGACAAGACACTGACCAGCTATCTGTTTATCGGGCTGATCCGGCACATCATGCCGAATGCCCGTATCATCGTGGTGCATCGCGACCCGCGCGACAACCTGCTGTCGATTTACAAGAACATCTTCCGGGAAGGGGATCATCCCTACGCCTATGACTTCGACAGCATGGCCTATCAATACAAGAGCTTTCGCAAGATCGTCGATTTCTGGCGCGAAAAAACGCCCGATGCGTTTATCGAAGTCCACTATGAAGACCTGATCCGGAACCCCGAGGAGCAGTCGCGCCGACTGGTGGCGGCCGCAGGGCTGGAATGGGAGGATGGCTGCCTGAATTTCCACCGCAGCACGCGAATGGTGAAAACCATTTCGCTGCATCAGGTGCGGCAGCCGATCTATAAAAGCTCGATGCATGCCTGGGAAAAATACGCGGACGAGCTGCAGCCGCTGATCGCTGCATTGGCGCAGGGCTGAAAGGCCTGCGGCGGGTTTCGGGGTGCAGACACACGCCGAAGTTGCGCGTTTTCGTCATTCTCCCCCGGTTGTCAGGCGAAGGGTTGGGTCAACGCGTGCGCTGCATTCTGTCGTCGACGAAAAGGGGCTATTCCTTTGGGCCCGGATAGTGCCGACCGCACCCCCATTATCCAAGGCGCAGCGTTGTTTTCCCTATGAAACTTTGGATTGAGGGGCTAAAACCCGTGGTTGAATGGGGCGGGTGCCACAGCGCGGCGGATTGTGTAACACCGTCGGTTTGCCAGCATTCGACGGGTGCACATCCGCAAGACGGCAGAATAGGAAAACTCGATGAAGGCAGGATTGTCCGGGGCGGAAATGAAACGAAGCCTCGCCGGGGTGCGGGGTTTGATCGGATCTGCGTTTCTGTTCAGTTTTTTCACCAACCTGCTGCTGCTGACCGGGCCGCTGTTCATGCTGCAGGTCTATGATCGCGTGATCGGTTCGCGTTCCGAAGAGACGCTGGTTGCCTTGTTCGCCCTGGTCGCGTTCTTGTATTTTTTCTACACGTTGCTTGAGTTCGTGCGCGGCCGGGTGATGGCCCGCGTCGGTGCGCGTATTCAGGAAAGTCTGAGCGAGCGTGTTTTCGACGCCATGGTCGAACGCGCGGCCCTGCGCAAGACCTCGCGGGGGGCGGGCGCGCTGCAAGACCTGGAATCCGTGAAGGCGGTCTTCGGGGCTCCGGTCCTGCTGTCGCTGATGGACATTCCCTGGACGCCGGTCTTTGCCGCAGCGATCTTCGTCTTTCACCCGCTTCTGGGCTGGCTGGCGCTGGCGGGGGGCGCGGTGCTGGTTGCGATGTCGCTGGCCAACCATGTGCTGACCAAACGCCGCCTGACCGAGGCGCAGCGCGTGTCCTTTGCGGGGACGCAGCTGGCGCGCCAGGTCGAAGAAGGCGCGGAATATCTTTGGGCGCAGGGCATGGCGCCGATCATGCGGGCGCGCTGGAGCCGCCTGCAGCGCGACGGGCAGGGCAAGGGGTTGACCGCCGCCGATTGGACGGGCGTTTTCGGCGCCTTTTCCAAGGGATTTCGGATGTTGCTGCAATCGGCGGTGCTGGCCGTCGGGGCCTGGCTGGTCTTGCGCCACGAGATGACGGCCGGTGCGATCATCGCGGGCTCTGTCCTGTTGGGGCGCGCGCTTGCCCCGGTCGAACAGGTGCTCGGTCAGTGGAGCGTCCTGCATCGTGCGCGATCGGGCTGGCAGTCGCTGTCGGCTTTTCTGGACGATGTGCCTGCGGCCCGGACCCCGACTGAATTGCCCGCGCCGAAGGCAGAGCTGTCGGTGCGGGGGCTTTCGCTCGCGATCCGGCGCGGCGAACGTCCGATCCTTTACAACATCAGCTTCGAGGTCGCGCCGGGCGAGGCGGTCGGCGTGATCGGCAAAAGCGGATCAGGCAAGACGACCCTCGCGCGGGCGCTGGTCGGTCTGGTGAACCCGACCGCAGGCGAGGTTCGGCTGGCTGGTGCCACGCTCGATCAATACAGCCCCGAGCGGCGCGGGCAGTTCATCGGCTACCTGCCGCAGGTTGTCAGAACCTTCGATGGGACGATTGCCGAAAACATCGCCCAGATGGCGGAAACGCCCGACCCCGAACGGGTCGTCGCGGCCGCGCGCAAGGCCAGCATTCACGAGATCATCCTGAAACTGCCGGCCGGCTATGACACCCGGATCACGGCCGATGACGCCATCCTGTCGGGCGGGCAGCGTCAGCGTCTGGGATTGGCGCGCGCATTGTATAACGACCCGGTTCTGCTGATCCTGGACGAGCCAAATTCGGCCCTTGATGCCGAAGGCTCCGAGGCGCTCGGGGCGGTGGTCAGCGCGATGACACAAGAACGCAAGGCGGTTGTCCTGATGACGCACCGCCCGAATGCGATCAAGGCATGCACCCGGTTGATCGTGCTCGACAGTGGCCAGATCACCGCGAAGGGGCCGCGCGACGATGTCATCCGCTCCATGATCAAGAACGCGCAGGACGTGAACCGCGTCGTGGCGGGGAAGGCCGAGAAATGACCCAGGAAAACAAACCAGCCAACGCCCGGCTTTTGCTGGCAATCGGTTTCGGCGCCATCGCCCTGCTGGTGGGCGGCATCGGGGTGTGGAGCGTCGCCACCAATATTTCCGGCGCCGTGGTCGCGCGGGGCACGGTGAAGGTGGAAAGTGAACGGCAGGTCATCCAGCATCCCGATGGCGGGGTCGTCGGCAAGATCCTTGCCTATAACGGTGACCGGGTGCATGCGGGCGACATTCTGGTGCGCTTCGACGATACGTTCCTGAAATCGGAACTGTCGATCGTGCAAAGCCAGCTGATGGAAATCGCGGCGCGCAAGGCGCGGCTTGAAGCGGAACGCGACGGTCGCGAAACGCTCGATTTTTCCGAACGGCCGGTCTATGCCCATCTCGATCCCAAACAGATCGACGAACAACTGGCCGGGCAGCAGGCGCTGTTCGAGGCGCGGCGCGCGTCGCTGGCGCAAAAGACCAGCCAGCTGCGCGAACAACAACAACAGATCCACAAGCAGGTCGAGGGGGTAGAGGCCCAGCTGGCCTCGTTGCACCGTCAGCTTGACCTGATCTCTCAGGAGCTGGAAGACAAGCAAAGCCTGCTCGACCGGCACCTGATGGAGGCATCGCGCGTGCTGCAGGTTCAGCGTGAACATGCGCGGCTGACGGGCGAGATTGGCCAGCTGAACGCGTCCATCGCAGAAGCGCGGGTGAAGATTTCGGCCATCGAGATCGAGATCCTGCGACTGACCGAAGAACAGCGCGAGGATGCCATCACCCAGCTGCGCGACCTGCAATACACGCAGATTTCGCTGATCGAGCGGGAAAACAGCCTGAGCGAGCAACTGCTGCGTCTGGATGTGCGCGCGCCGGTCGACGGTGTGGTGTTCGGCTCGCGCATATTCGCGCTGAAATCGGTGGTGCAACCCGCCGAGCCGATGATGTTCCTCGTGCCCAGCGATCAGCCGCTTTACGTCGCGGTGCGTGTCGACCCGACCAACATCGACCAGGTCTATGTGGGCCAGACCGTTTCGTTGCAATTTTCAACGTTCAACCGTCGCACGACCCCGGCCATCCCCGCCGAGGTGGTGCGCGTGTCGCCCGATGTGCAAACCGACGAGGCGACGCGCGAATCCTATTACGAGGTGGTCGTGGCCCCCGCACCCGATGCCTTTGATGCGCTGCCGGATGTGAAATTGCTGCCCGGCATGCCGGTCGAGGCCTTCCTGATGACCGAGGCGCGCACGCCGCTGTCCTACCTGACGCATCCGTTGACGGTGTATTTCAACCGGGCGTTCCGGGGCGAATAAACCACCGGAACATCCCGAAGATATGCAAAAGGCCCGGCAGGTTTCCTGCCGGGCCTTTGTAGTGATGTGTCGCGCAGATCTTATTGCGTCGCGATGAACGCGCCCTGCAGAAAATCGCTGCCGACGGTGCCGATCGCGCTGCCTGCAACGGCGGTCGGCACCACCGTCGTGTTGTCGGTGCCGCCCACGAAGTTCCCCGTCAGGGCAATGTCGGTCGTGTAATCCGCACCGCCATTGGCCAAGGTTCCGCTGAGCGTGCTGGCGAATTCCTGATCGCCCGAGCCATTGGCCACGATGTTGGTGGCCGGCATGGTCAGCGTGCCTGTATAGGCGCCGTCCACCTCGTGCTGGAAGTTGGTGGCAGTCCCCTCGACCGTGCCGCCCCCGGTGAAGTTGGCCGTCAGAGACAGCTCGCCGATGAGGGTGTCGCCAGCGACATCGCCCCCAACATAACCCGTATAGGTGGCCGTGCCGGTCGTGGGCAGGGACTGACGTTCGGTTGCAAGCACCTCACCGGTATCCAGATCAACGATCCCGGCGGCGGCCGTCGTCGCCGCAGCTTCCATTTCGGCGTAGGTCGGCGCGGTGGGGGCATCGTCCCCACCGCCGCCGCCGCACCCCGCCAGAAGCGAAACCGTTGCGGCCAGCGCGATATACTTGGTCTTGTTGTTCATAATATCCATCCTTGAAAGTCTTTGGCGGGTTCGGCTCAGGCCATGCTCAGGGTGTTGTCGGGCAGGAAGTCCGCCTCGGTGATCGAGGTGCTGTCCACGTCAAGCAGGATCATGCGGTCTGCACCAAACGCGATCTGCGTGCCCATCGTGCTGAACGCGCTGACCGTGACATCGGCATAGGCCATCCCCGAAAGCTGGATCATGTCGGTACCGTCCTCGAAGTCATAGACGATATCAAGGCCGGTGCCTTCCGCGAAGACGAAGGCATCTTCGCCCATGCCGCCATAAAGCAGGTCAAGACCCGCACCGCCATCCAGCGTATCCGCGCCCGACAGCCCGTAAAGGGTGTCGTTGCCCGCAAGGCCGCTGATGAAGTCGTCGTCCATGGTGCCGATCAGCCGGTCTGCCGCGCTCGTCCCGATGATCTCGTTGGGCTCTTCGCTGCCCGGCTCAGTGCCCGGCCCGGGGTTGGCCATCAGGAAGTCTTCTTCCATCTCGAGCAATTCCTCGACACCGATCAGCGTCGCGATCAGCGTTCCGTCGAGCGAGACTTCAAGATTTCCACCCACGACCTCTTGCGACACCTTGGTGTCGAAGTTGGTATCGTCGACACCCAGATCAATCAGGCCAAGCGCATCTTCGCCGACGGTGAAGTCGGTGATCGTGCTTGCCGTCAGCGCCACGCCCTCGATCGACGAGCCGTAGCTGAGCACGAACAGGTCGCCGCCCTCGCCGCCGGTGAAGATGTTGGACCCGATGCCGACCAGGAAGTCATCACCGGCGGTGCCCACAATCGTGGAGCCCGCAGCGTAGGGGGTGACCTCTTCATAGCTCATCACCAGTTCGGCGCTGTAGATGGTCGCGGGCTTGATGTCGCCCTTGATGTAAACCGCCACATCGAAATCGTCGGTGTAGTTCATCCCGTTGACCGAGACCTCGCCGGGCTTGTCCTGCCAGCCCGCGCTGATCGACAGCGGCTTGGCCGGCGTGCCCCAGTCAAGCAGGTTCAGCACGGTCTGCGTTTCCGCGCCAACCTCGTATTTCTTTTCATCATTGGTGGGAGGCGGCTGATCGGAGGGATCGGTCGGGATCTCCACCGAGGGCAGATCCTGGCCGTATTTATCGGGCTGCAGGCGCCAGCGCGGGCCGCTGCCTTCGTATTCCGTGCCGTCTTCGTTCAGCACCGGCTCGAAGGGTTCGCGATCCATGGTGGTATACCAGGCATTGGTGAAGCCCTCGGCGCCGTCGGTGGCCCCGATTGCCGCCAGCCCGCTGTCGGCCCATTGCTGCGCCAGCAGATCGTCGCGCAGGATCGTGCCCGCCGGATACAGGGTGCCGTCGCCGGAATAGTAGTCGTCCGTCGTCACCCAGACCTCGCGCACACCCTGTCCGTCGAGGTTGTAATCGGTGATGATCTCATAGGTGGGCAGCGTGCCGATCGCGGCTTCGTTTTCGAAGTCCTCGGGGCGCACCTGATCGTTGGGGTTGTTGGTGATCGTGTGATGAACCACCAGTTCCGCCTCGGTCACATGATAAAGCGTGCGCAGCGAGGTGTAGGGGTTGTATTCGCTCCACTCGTCGGGCAGGTCGAGCGTCGCCTCAAGCCGCACGTCATTGGGTTTCTTGATCGTGTTGCCCCAACGATAAAGCAGTTTGCCATCGTCCTTCAGCGTCACCGAATAATCGGAGCTGGCCGCGATGTTCGAGTCGATTTCGGTTTCGTTCGGCTCCAGCACATCCTTGATGTCGATGACGCCGTCGCCGTTGATGTCGCCAGCATTGTCGGCCAGGCCGCGCAGCTCGGCGATGACATCCGACACCAGACGCCCGTCATTCGCGCCGCCGATCACATACAGCTCATCGTCGAGCGGATAGAGCGCGTTCTCATCGCCGGGATATTTCTGGTCCGACAGGATATTCTGCATCACGACGTAATGCTCGGTCGAGGCCTTGACGGTATTGCCGCCCAGACCCGCAAGCCAAGTGCCCAGAACCGCGGGCGTCTTGAACGTATCGGTCGGCGAATCCGAGATCACCAGACCCAGCTGATTGCCTTCGGCATCCTTCAGGTCGCCCGCCCAGCCTTCGGCATAGTCACCGTCGAGTTCTTTCTGTGCGGCATTTTCGAAATCCGAGACATAGTAGCCGAATTCGCTGTCGATCGGATAAAGCGTCACACCATCTTTGGTGATCTTGGTGTCGCTGTCGTCATTGGGATCGTCGATCGTGTCAAAGACCGATTGCGGATCTTCCGCGTTGCCGACGGTCATGCCGTCGAATGTGACCGTAATGTCGGCCGTGCTGAACACATGGGACGACCGGAATACGGGGTCCGTATTCAGCGGCTCGTCCCAGTCCTGGACTGCGCTCGGATCAATTTTTTTCGCCATGTCATGTCCCCTTCAAAGAATGCGGTGCAGCGAGAATCCGTTTTCCGAAACGAGGTTTGCGCATACTTCCCCGGGCCTCGTCTCAAGCCCACCGCCACGCCTCCTGTAGCGCAGGAATGCATGGCCATTACGACATCCAGATTCTCTCCCTGAGGGTAACCATCTTGTGATGCCGACTGATTCGCATTGATCCCCGTCAACGAGGCATGCGGAAATATGAATTTGTTAACGGAAGTTCCGTATTGACATTGGGCCCGGCGTGGGGGTGCCGGTTTAAAACACTGATCTCAGGCCGAAAAGCAGCGTTGCGTCCGATTGGTCATAGAAATCGACGGTGGAATCCACCTTCTCGATCTGGACCTGCACATGGGGTGAAAACCCGTAATAACCGCTTTTCGGAAAGCCCATCGTCAGCGCAAGTCGATGTCGCCAATCGCGGCGCGTGTCGTTGCTGTAGATTGAGGCATCATATCTGCGGTGCTCGATTTCCACTGCGCTGCCAAGGCTGAGCCGACCGCCCAGAACCGTGCCGAAATCATAGGAAAGACTGCCGATCAGTGCGTCATTGTCGATTTCCACAGAGTTCGATTGCGTATGTTGCGCCCGCAGCGCCATGGCCAGCGCATCGCCCGAGGCAAACCGCCAGTCGCGGCGCAGCCCCAGATTGAGGATCGTTGCAGATCGGTGGGGATCGTCCTGACGCGCCTGCCGCTCGGCTTGCAGCGTCACGGTGTTCACTGCGCGCCGTGCATCGCCCCATTGCGCATGCGCCGCCACCCGGGCGTATTGACTCAATTCCGCGCCGCCATACCAGGCCTTGCCGACGGCACCGTCAACGCGGTAGCGCACTGGCGCCGAGGCATCGGTCAGCGCCTGACCCAGGGCGAGTTCCACGATGTCATAGGCATAATCGCTGCCCTTCGCATCGGGGGCCTTGTTCTGGGCCGAGGCGGACAGCGCGATTTGCTGCGTGAAGGCGGCAAAGCTGGCCTCGGCCGGCAGATCGTTCAGGCCGCGGAACCGATAGCGTGCGCGCAGGCCGAGATTGATTTCGACCCCCGCCAAAGCTTTGGCGTCGGGGTTGAGCGTGAAGGGCAGGCCGCCGATGTCGATGGTGTCAGCCAGGCTGCCATGGTTCACGTTCGACGAGGGGGCGATGCTGAACTGCCCCTCTAGGCTCCACGGCGTCGCTGCTGCGACGCTTTGCAGGTTGCGCAGGGTGCGGGCGCGCAGCGCGTCCGACGGGGCCATCTGGGCCGCGCGGCGCAGCCAGAACTGCGCGATCATCGGTTTTTCCAGATCGTAACTCGCGGCCGCGATCTCGATCGCGGCGACATAGTGCTCTTCGTCGGTTCGCGCATTGGCGTCGGCCCGCAAGGCCGCCTCTCGTGCTCCGGCGGCATCGCCCATTGCGCGACGCGCGCGTGCCAACACGACCAAGGCAGAAACGTCGCCGGGGCGGACTGCCAGGATTTCGCGCGCCAGCGCTTCGGCCTTGGCCCAGTCGTGATTTGCCGCAAGACGAACCAACTGGCGGCCAGCATCGTTCGGGACCGACAAATCCTGTGCCTGCATCGGGGCAGCGCAAAGCGAAAAGGCCAACACGGCACATGACAGACGCAACATCGCGCGAAACGCGATGTGCGACCATGCCTGCCGACCAAGCAATGCCCGCCAGCCGCGCTTTCCCGCCAGCAATGCCACTCAGACGCGTCCCGACAAGATCAATTCAGCCCCACAGCACAAAATCACCCCGGGTCCGGCGACCATGCCGAACCCGGGGATGAAACCGTCCGATATCAGCGCGACGCTTGATCTTGCGACTGATCCTGATCGCGCTCATTGGTATGAGTCCCGCTCGTGGTATCGGTCGGGGCAACGACGGCATCGGTCGGCTGCATGGTACCCTCCGTCTGCTGCGTCATCAGATCGCAGCCGGCCAAGGCAAGCCCCATCGCAACGATCACAAGTGCATTTTTCATGTAAACCTCCTCTAGTTTCGTGCAGACTATCAGCTATCGAATGCATTTCATTGATTTCCATCAATCATTTGAAATCAGCGAGAATATTTGTTGTGCTGCGGTGCAGCACTTCTGTTTTGGAAATCAGGTCACGCCCGGGTCGCCGTGAAAAGGCGCGGGCCGAATTTGCCTCTGTATCTGCTTCTGTATTTGTATCAGTCTGTTACTATCGCGAAGGGAAACGCTCTGTCTGTGCCGTCGGGCTGTCATGTCCGTCGTCGATGGGGCTGTGAATGGGAAGATCACATGACGCAACATCAACCGGGCGCCCACAGGGCGTTGCCGTACGGTAAGCTGGCCAATGGCAAATTGCAGAGATTGCTTGATGCATTGCCGCCAGATCTGCGTCTCGAGATGGAAGGGATGTGGGAATACCGCACCCTGAGCGCCGGTGCCGTGGTGATCGAGGACGGGCAGGAGGCAGAGCGTATCGGCTATGTGCTCGATGGCATCCTTGTGATGGTCAAGGAGCTTTCCGATGGCCGCCGTCACATCATCGGCTTGCTGACGCCCTATGACATGTTCGGGCGGGCGTTCAATGGTGCGTCGGGCTATCGTATCGAGGCGCTGACAGATACGCAGGTGCTGACCTGCAATCGGGTGCAGTTCGAACATCTGATCGCCCGCTCGATCGAGGCCGAACAGCTGTTTCTGAGAAACCTTCTGGACGAACTCGATGCGGCACGGGAATGGGTCATCGCCCTTGGCGGCGCAAAGGTGGTGCAGCGTCTCGCGTCACTTCTGCTGATTCTCAGCCGTCACAAGTTCAACGGGGCGTGCGGCAAGCCGACCTTTGCCGCAGGGCAGCCGCTCAACCTGCACATCCAGCTCAAGCGCCAGGATATTGCCCATTACCTCGGCACCTCGCCGGAATCGCTCAGCCGTTCGTTTCATCAGCTCGAAGGTGACAAGATCATACGGATCAACACGCCCTATGATATCGACGTGCTCGATCTGGCGAAGCTGACGGAAGTTGCGGGCAACTCTCTGTTGCTGGAGCGGATCTGACCCGCGCCGCGGCGAGGTCAGAGCGGAATGACCATATCCAGCCCATCGGCAAGGCCGGGAATGTCGCAAAGCCGGAATTGGCGGGGGCTGAGAATCTCGATCAGCCCCTGTGCATGCAACTGGCGCAGCAGCCGGCTGATCGTTTCGGGGGTTGTGGCCAGCAGATCGGCGATATCACGCCGGGGCAAAATCATCGTCAGGACCCCGGTGCCATCGGGCTGCGGGGCCCAGTCCATCCAGTTGCGCGACAGCAGCAGGAACGCGCGCAGCCGCTGATTTGATTCAAGCGCACCCAGAATCCAGGTCAGCCGCCTTGTCTCGTCCAGACGGGTGACCATCTGGTTGCACAGCGCCCGGCACAGGCCCGGCTCGCGACTGAGCAGCTGCTCGAATTCCAGCCGCTCAAGCCGGCACACCGACACCGGGGTGATCGCCTCGATTTCATGTTCGTTGCGTTCTTCGTTTTCCTGACCGACGGTCTGGCCCGGGCGTGCGATCGCCATGATCTGGCGTCGCCCGGACAGGGTGTGGTGCTGTGTCCTGACATAGCCGCTGCGCAGGATGACCACGTCCGAGCTGTCGCCCTCTCCGCCACAGATGCGGCGATTCGCCGGATAGCTGACGATCTGGGCGCGCGCCGCGACCCGTTCGCGGACCTGATCGGACAGCCGCCCGCACAAACCATTTTTGCGCGACTTGCAGGTTGTGCAGCCTGCTTCTGTCTCGGAGGTCGCGAGATGAGCCGTCATGATCGCCCTAAGTGTCTAACTTACAAATCAGGCGCATAGCTGCATCTGCGTGCAATTCACCCCTGAGGAGAGTCGCAAACCTGCCCGGCCTCTGTCAATCTTTGATGCGCAATAATGATGCGCTGCGCAAGGGGACGGAAGCTTTGTCACATTCTTGGGCGCCGGGCGCTGGGGCAGCTGAAATTGCGGTCTATTGCCGCAACCAAGGGGCGAGCCGGGGTTGCGGAAGACTGGCCTCCATAACGCATGCGGTCATAGCGTCGGCTGCCGCAAAGGCAGCGCTGCATGGATTTTGCATCGTGCCGGGCCTGATGAAAAAGGCCCGCGATGGGCGCGGGCCTTTTGTTCAGATGTCGGGTCGGATCAGTCGTTCCAGGCCTTGTCTTCGCCATTGATCTGCACGCGGGTCGGCAGGCCGATCCGGTCGAGCAGGGTGAAGAACGGTTTCGGGTCCAGTTCCTCGACGTTTTTCATCGTGCCCACGTCCCACTCGCCGGTGGCCACCAGCATCGCCGCGGCAACCGGCGGCACGCCCGCGGTGTAGGAAATGCCCTGGCTGCCGACCTCAAGATAGGCCTCTTTATGATCGGCGACGTTATAGACGAACACCTCGACGTCCTTGCCGTCCTTGGTGCCCTTCACCAGATCGCCGATGCAGGTCTTGCCGGTGTAATCGGGTGCCAGGCTGGACGGATCGGGCAGCACGGCCTTGACCACTTTCAGCGGCACGACCTCCTGACCCTCGGCGGTTTTTACCGGATGTTCCGAGAGCAGGCCCAGGTTCTTCAGCACGGTGAAGACGTTGATGTAGTGATCGCCAAAGCCCATCCAGAACCGCACATCGGCCTGCGGGTAATTCGCGCTGAGCGAATGCACTTCGTCATGGCCCGACAGATAGGCGCGGCAGGTGCCGACCACGGGCAGGTCCCAGTCGCGGCCGACCTCGAACATGCTGTTCTCGACCCACTTGCCGCCCTGCCACGAAAACACCGTGCCGGTGAATTCGCGGAAATTGATCTCGGGGTCGAAGTTGGTCGCGAAATAGCGCCCGTGGCTGCCCGCGTTGATGTCGACGATGTCGATGGATTTGACCTCGTCCATGTATTCGTCAGCGGCGAACCGCGCGAAGGCATTCACCACGCCGGGGTCGAAGCCCGCGCCCAGAATCGCGGTCACACCCTTTTGCGCGCACAGATCGCGCTTCTTCCATTCGTAATTGCCATACCACGGCGGCGTTTCGCAGACCTTGGCCGGGTCTTCGTGAATTGCCGTATCGATATAGGCCGCGCCCGTTTCGATGCAGGCATCCATCACCGTCATGTTCACGAAGGCGGACCCCACGTTGATGACGATCTGTGCCCCGGTCTGGCGGATCAGCGCGGCCACGGCGGCGCTGTCCATCGCGTCCACCGCGTGGCTGTCGAACGTGCCCGGCACCTTCATCGCGTTCTTTTCTAGAACGCTGGCAATGATTGCGTCGCATTTCGCCTTCGTGCGCGAGGCGATGTGCAGGTCGCCCAGAACGTCATTGTTCTGCGCGCATTTATGGGCGACGACCTGCGCCACGCCCCCGGCACCGATGATGAGCACGTTACGTTTCACTTCTGCTGTCTCCTTTTCTTCAGGACAGGGGAAGGGGGCCTGCGCGGCCCGGATCAAGGGCGGATGCCCTCACGAAAGCGAAGACTGATAGTCTTCGTAGGTGAATTCACGGATCAGCTCGATCGTGCCATTGCCATCGGCACGCCGCACGGCGATGGCAGGCATGTTGACCCCGTTGAACCAGTTCTTCTTGACCATGGTGTAGCCCGCCGCATCGGCAATGCTGATCCGGTCGCCCACCGCCAGCGGCGCGGGGAATTTCGCATCGCCGAAAATATCGCCCGCCAGACAGGTCTTGCCCGCGATCTGATAGGCGTGATCGCCGGTCTGCGGCAGTTTCGCGGTTTCGCGATAGATCAGCAGATCGAGCATATGCGCCTCGATGCTGCTGTCGACGATAGCCACCTGCTTGCCGTTGTCGATGATGTCCAGAACCGAGACCTCAAGGCTTGCCGCCCCGGTGATCGAGGCCTCGCCCGGTTCCAGATAGACCTGAATGCCGAATTTCTCGGCAAAGGCGCGCAGCCGCGCGGCCAGCGCCTCCAGCGGGTACCCTTCGCCGGTGAAGTGGATGCCGCCGCCCAGGCTGACCCATTTCAGTTGGCTCAGGAATTCGCCGAATTCACTCTCGATCCGGGTCAGTTGCTGGTCGAACAGGTCGAAATCGCGGTTTTCGCAGTTGTAATGGATCATCACGCCCGAAATACGGGGCAGGGCGGCCATCAGCTTGGTCATGTCCCATTCGCCCAGCCGCGAGAACGGACGCGCCGGATCGGCCAGATCGAAGCCGCTGGTCGAAAACCGCGGATTCAGCCGCAGCCCGCATTCGATATGCGCGGCCTTGTCGGCGAAGCGGTCCAGCTGCGACAGCGAATTGAAGATGATCTTGTCGGCATAGCCGATCGCCTCGTCGATCTCGGAATCCGACCAGGCGACGGAATAGGCGTGGGTCTCGCCGCCAAATTTCTCGCGCCCCAGACGCAGCTCGAACAGGCTGCTGGACGTGCTGCCGTCCATATAGGGCCGCATCGACGGAAAGACGCCCCAGGTGGCGAAACACTTCAGCGCCAGCAGCGCCTTGGCACCGGACAATTCGCGCAGGCGGGCAATCTTTTGCATATTCTGCAAAAGCCGCGCTTCGTCGATCAGGTAAAAGGGTGTCGGAATCATGGGCTCCCCCCCGAGGCGGCAAAGTGAAGCCGCGATATAGGGCCCATGCCCCCCCTTCGCAAGGGAAACTCAGTCCACGCGGATTGCGTCCTTGGCTACGGCCAAAGTGTAACCCTTGCGTGAAATGTTGCGCACCAGCAGCTCGGCCACCAGCTGATTGCCCAGGGCATCGCGCAGCCGCTTGATCCGGGTGGCGCCCGCGGCCTCGTCGCAATCGGGTTCGGGACGGCCGGAAATCGTCGCCTCGATTTGTGCGCCGGTCAGGATGTCGTCATCCATCCGCGCCTCGGCCAGCACGGCCAGCGTCTCGATCGCCGCGGGCGTCAGGGTGAAGGCCATGTCGTTCAGCATCACCGCGTTTTCGCTGCGCAGGATGCGCAGCCGCTGCACCTCGATCCCGGCGCGCTGGATCTCGCTCATCCGCCGGTTCAGCCCGACGATCAGCAGCAAGAACACCAGCGCGGCGATCAGCAGGGCGGTGGCAAAGACCAGCAGGATGAAGATGATGACGCGGTAAGACGACAGCACCTCGCCAAAGGCGGTGCCCGATTGCGCCAGAACCTCCAGCAGGCGGATTTCGCCCGCGCCGGTCAGCGCGTCGTTCTGCACGAAGATCCGCTCGACCCGCGCGTTGAAGGCATTGGCGTCGGGCAGCGCGAAAAACAGCAGTCCCGCCGCGACGGCCAGAATCGTGGCGATCGCCGCAATACCCCAGACCACGGCCCGGTTGCCCGCGCGCAGACTGTCAGTAACGGAGGAAATATTGTCCGGCACTGGCTTTCCTTTGATCCAACCCCTCGGGGCCGAAAATGGACAGGATGTTGAGCAGCGTCCAGCCCTGACGGGCAAGACGCGGGGCAAGGGCCTTGGCGGCGGCCCCGGCTGACCCGCAGGCATTGTCGGGCAGCTTGGCCACCCCGTAATGCAGCCGCAGCGGGTTGTCCTGCTTGGCCTTGTAATCGGCATAGCAGTCGGCCTGCGCGGGGGCTGCGGCCAGAAGGGCAAGGATCAGGAGCGCATGTTTCATCATGTCCCAACGCTGCGCGCAGTGACGTTGTTATGCAATAGCCAAAGGGGGTTACAGGGCTTGCTATCGGATAACAGGGGGCTGTTATTGCGTGGCGGTTGCGGTCGGGGCCAGGGTCCAGGCATCGAAACCGCGGGGCGACCCGCTTTCACACAGGACACTGCCATGACCCGCTTTTCGTTCAAGTCGCTGACCACCGTTGCCGCCGCCGCGACGATTGCGCTGACCAGCCTGACCGCCACCCCCGCCGCCGCTCTGAGCGAGAAAGACCGCAACGCGCTGGGGATCGTGCTGGGAATCGGCACGATGGCGCTGATCATCGACGGCATCGAGAAAGACAAGAAACAGGTGCGCCGGACCGAGCGCTACGAAGAACGCTATCAGGACCGTTACCAGGACCGCTGGGACGATGACCGCCGCGAAGCGCGCCGGGATGCACGCTATACGGTGCCCGCACGATGCGTAACCCGCGTCGAAACCCGGGGCCGCACCCGCGAGGTGATCTCGGGGCGCTGCATGGAGCGCAACGCGAGCCGGGTGAACCTGCCGCAGGCCTGCGCCTTCGACATCCGCACCGACCACAACCGCCGGGAAGAAGTGTTCGGGCGCAACTGCCTGGAAAGCCACGGCTACCGTATCAGCCGCCGCTGAGGAAACCGGCATCGCACAGCGCGCGGAGGGGCAACCCTCCGCGCTTTTTCATTGCACGGGCGGCGCCCAGCGGGCATCCCGAACGGCATGAGACAGAACCCCGATTATTCCTTTGAACAGGCCGCGCAGGCGCGTGGCCTTCTGCGCATCGTCGGCGTGGACGAGGTCGGGCGCGGCCCCCTGTGCGGGCCCGTGACCGCCGCCGCCGTGGTGCTGGACCCCGCGCGCATCCCCGCCGGCCTGAACGACAGCAAGAAGCTCAGCGCGAAACGGCGTGCCGAACTGGCCGCCGAAATCATGCAGGTCGCCGATTTCTGCGTGGCCCATGCCAGCGTCGCGGAAATCGACGCGCTCAATATCCTGCAGGCCAGCCATCTTGCGATGTGCCGTGCGGTGGCAGGGCTGCGCACCCGGCCCGATCATGTGCTGGTCGACGGCAACCGCCTGCCGCGCGATCTGGGCCTGTCGGCCGAGGCGCTGGTGAAGGGCGATGCGCGATCGGTGTCGATTTCTGCCGCCTCGATTTTGGCGAAAGAGGCACGCGATGCGCTGATGGTGGATTTGGCGCAACAATATCCCGGCTACGGCTGGGAGAAGAACGCCGGTTACCCGACCAAAGACCATCTGGAGGCGCTCCTAAATCTTGGTGTGACCCCCGTGCATAGGCGTTCGTTCAAACCCGTGCACAATATCTTGTGCCAAGACAAATCTGTAAGTAGTTGATTCAAAAAAGAATTTGACGGCGAATCGCCTTTGACTCATGTTTGGGGACATAGACCGGCACAAGTCGGCATACCCAAATCGGGCAGAATGAGGCACAGATGACCAAGGTAAAAACGCAGGTGGCGCCGGCGGCGTTGCCGCTCAATCAGATTTTGGCGGGCGATTGCATCGACGCGATGAACAGCTTGCCCGAGGCGAGCGTGGATCTGATTTTCGCCGATCCGCCCTATAACCTGCAACTGCGCGGCGATCTGCATCGCCCCGACAATTCCAAGGTCGATGCGGTGGACGATCACTGGGATCAGTTTTCGTCCTTCGCCTCCTATGACAATTTCACCCGCGACTGGCTGGCCGCCGCGCGCCGCATCCTGAAACCCAACGGCGCTATCTGGGTGATCGGCAGCTACCACAACGTGTTCCGCATGGGGGCAGAGCTGCAGAACCAGGGGTTCTGGATCCTGAACGACGTGGTCTGGCGCAAATCGAACCCGATGCCGAACTTCCGCGGCAAACGCCTGACCAACGCGCATGAAACGCTGATCTGGGCGTCCAAATCGGAAGGCGCGAAATACACCTTCAATTACGAGGCGCTGAAGGCGCTGAACGAAGGTGTGCAGATGCGCTCGGACTGGGTGCTGCCGATCTGCACCGGGCACGAACGGCTGAAGGATGACGCCGGCGACAAGGCGCATCCGACGCAGAAACCCGAAAGCCTGCTGCACCGCGTGATTCTGGCCACCACCAACCCGGGCGACGTGATCCTGGACCCGTTCTTCGGCACCGGCACCACCGGCGCCGTGGCCAAGATGCTGGGGCGCGATTTCATCGGGATCGAACGTGAGGAATCCTATCGCAAGGTCGCCGAAAAGCGGATCGCCAAGATCCGCAAGTTCGACAAAGAGGCCCTGGAAATGACCGGCTCGAAGCGCGCAGAACCGCGCGTTCCCTTCGGCCAGCTGGTGGAGCGCGGCATGCTGCGCCCGGGCGAAGAGCTTTTCTCCATCGGCAATCGCTTCAAGGCGAAAGTCCGTGTCGATGGCACGCTCGTCGGAAATGACGTGAAAGGCTCTATCCATCAGGTCGGCGCGCATCTCGAAGGCGCGCCCAGCTGCAACGGCTGGACCTACTGGCACTTCAAGCGCGATGGCAAACTGGTGCCCATCGACCTGCTGCGCCAGCAGATCCGCGCCGAGATGGAGGGGCGCCCGAACTGATCGGGCCCCCGGCTTACCTGACTGTCATTCAGTTACCGCCAGCGCCTGTGGTCCGCCCGCAGGTGCAGCCTTGCCCCGCCGTTCGCTCGGCGGGGTCTTTTGCCATTCCGCCTCTGGCGGGAGTATTTGTGCCAAGAAGAAACCGGGTGCTTCTTCTTGGCACAAATACTCTCGGGGGGTGCGGGGGGCAGACGGCCCCCCGGCGGCGTTCAACTGTCTTCCAGACGGGCGCGCAATTCGCGCAGCACGGGCAGCGTCGCGCGGATCTTTTCGGGGCCGATGTCGCGCACGATGTCGGCGATCACCGGCATGAAGGCGGCCAGCGCCGCATCGCGCGCCTGCCGCCCCGCCGGGCTGATCGCCACGAACTTGCGCCGCGCGTCGTCCCAGTCGGGGCGGATATGGATATGCCCGGCCCACACCAGTTTCGACAAGGTGTTGGTCATCGCGCCACGGGTGACGTGAAAGGTCGCGGCCAGTTGTGCGGGCGTGCGTTCCTCGCCGATATGCGCAAGGTGATTGAGCACCGAGAAATGCGAGATTTCCATGCCCTTGGGCAGCGCGCGGCTGACCACGTTGCGCGCCAGCTGATCGGCCATGAACACCTCGGCAAACAGGGCTGCGGCCAGCGGATCGGAGCCGTCGTTCATGGTCCCTCGAATGCACGGTCGTGGGTGATCGAGGGCACGCGGGCGCGGGCCTCGGTCACGCGGTTCAGATCCAGATCGACCAGCGTCACGCCGGGGTCGGTGCCGCCATCGGCCAGCACCTCGCCCCAGGGGGCGATGGCCAGGCTGTGGCCATGGGTGCGCCGCGGCTTGCCGCCATGGGCCGCATGGGTGCCGCATTGCGCAGGCGCCAGCACGAAGGCGGTGTTCTCGATCGCGCGGGCGCGCAGCAGGCTTTCCCAATGCGCCGCACCCGTGGTGTCGTTGAAGGCCGCGGGCACCGTCAGGATCTGCGCGCCCCCTTGGGTCAGGCGGCGGAACAGTTGCGGGAAACGCAGATCGTAACAGATCGCCATGCCGATCTTGGCCCAGCCCGCATCGGCCAGAACCGCCCGGGTGCCCGGGCGATAGCCTTCGGATTCGCGGTATTTCTCGGTTTCCGACACATCGACGTCGAACATGTGGATCTTGTCATAGCGCGCCACGATCCCGCCGTCCGGTGCGATCAGGAACGAGCGGTTGGCAAAGCGGCCGTCGGCATCATGGGTCTTCAGCCCGAGCGAGCCGATCAGCAGCCAGATCCCCAGATCGGCAGCCTCGGCGCGTAGCGCGGCCAGGGTCGGGTCGTCATCTTCGTGATGCAGCACGGCGCGTTGATGGGCGCGGTCCGAACTGAGCAGATTGGTGCATTCGGGCGTCAGCACGAACCCCGCGCCACCCGCTGCCGCCTGTCGGATGAAATCGCGCGTGACCGGCAGGTTGGCCGCCGGATCGTCGCTGACCGACAGCTGGACCAGACCCGCGCGCATCAATCGGCCAGCAGCGGGTCGAGCTTGCCCGCCGCGTCCAGTGCGTGAATGTCATCGCAGCCGCCCACCAGCTGCCCGTCGATGAAGATCTGCGGCACGGTGCGGCGTCCGCCCGCGCGTTGCATCATCGCCTGGCGCAGGGCCGGGTCGGCGACATCGGTTTCCTCGAAGGGCACGCCCTTGCGCGACAGCAGGGCCTTGGCGGCGATGCAATAGGGGCAGGTGCGGGTGGTATAGATTTCGACGCGTTTCATTTCAGGTATCCCTTGGGTCGCGGGTGACTATAGGGATTTAGGCGTCCTTCGCAACGCGCGCCAGTGCCAGAACCGAGACCTTTGCCGCGCCTGCCGCCAACGCGGCCTGACTTGCCGCCGAAAGCGTCGCGCCCGAGGTCATCACATCGTCCACGATCAGCACATGCCGCCCCGCCACAGATGCGCGCCGCCGGGGTGTGACCTGCACGGCGCCGCGCAGGTTTTCGAAGCGTTCGTCGCGGGTCTTGCCGTCCTGACTGGGGGTTGCGCGGGGTCGTTCGAACAGATCGGCGCAATGATCGAACCCGGCCAAACGCGCGAGTTCGCGCGACAGCAGGGCCGATTGGTTGTAGCGCCGTTTCAGCAACCGCAGCCGGTGCAGCGGGATCGGCGCGACGAGCATGCCGGGCTCCAGCAGTGGCGCCGCGGCGCGGTGCAGCCAGGCGCCCATCGGGCGCACCAGATCCAGCCGGTCTCCATGTTTCAGCGCCAGCACCAGTTTGCGCCCGTTGTCGCGGTAGGCCAGCGCCGCGCGCCCGCGCCCCCAGGGTCGGCCCTGCGCCAGACAGTCGTCACACAGCACCGGCCCGGTGTCGTCGCCGGGCAGGGGCGCGCCGCAGCCGTCGCAGGCCAGCCCGGTGATGAAGGGTGTGTCGCGCCAGCACGGCCCGCACAGGCCGAAATCGGTGCTGACCGCCCCGTTGCAGGCGATGCAGCGCGGCGGGAAGACGATATGCAGCGCGCCCTGCGCGACCTGTCTGATCCCCGCTAGCATCCCCGTGCGAACCGTCTTAAGGTCCGGCCCCATCATGACCACACCGCCCCCTCTGACCGACCGAGCCGCGCTGATGCGCAACCGCCACCGTGCCGCCGCTGCAGGCCCCGCGCTGTTTTTGCACGAGGATGCGGCCGCTGAGCTTGAGGAAAGGCTCAACGAGGTTAACAGAAGGTTTACGAACCCGGCCCTGGTGACGAATTTCCCGGGGCCGTGGCGCGAAGTCCTGCCTGACGCCAAGGTGGTGGCCGACGACGAGGTGCTGGATCTGGCGCCGGGCGCGCATGATCTGGTGGTGCATGCGATGTGCCTGCACTGGTCGAACGACCCGGTCGGGCAGCTGGTGCAATGCGCCCGCGCGCTGCGCCCTGACGGGCTGTTCCTGGCGGTGATGTTCGGCGGGCAGACGCTGGCCGAGTTGCGCGCCGCGCTGGCCGAGGCCGAGGCCGCCGTGACCGGTGGGCTGAGCCCGCGTGTGTTGCCGATGGGCGAGATCCGCGATCTGGGCGGGCTGTTGCAGCGCGCGGGGCTGGCGCTGCCCGTGGCCGACAGTGTGCTGCGCAAGGTCAGCTATGCCGACCCGCTGCGCCTTTTGGCCGATCTGCGCGCGATGGGCGAGGCCAACGCGCTGACGCAACGCCCGCGTCATTTCATGCGTCGTGCCGTTCTGGCCGAGGCGCTCAACCGGTATGTCCAGGCGTTTTCTGACCCTGACGGACGGGTGCGGGCCAGTTTCGACATGGTCTGGCTGACCGGCTGGAAGCCGCATGAAAGCCAGCAAAAACCGCTGCGCCCCGGCTCGGCCATCCAGCGGCTGGCGGATGCGCTGAACACATGCGCACTGCCGCAAAAGGATACGCCGGAAAGTTAACCCAGTGCGGTCAGGAACCCGCGCGACCACCAGTGCACGTCCTGCTTCAGCAGCACCCGCATCAGCGCGGCATGGCGGCGTTTGCGTTCGTTCAGCGGCATCGCCAGTGCGGTCATCATCGCGGTGGCCATCTGTTCGGGGTCGTGCGGGTTGACGATCAGCGCCTCGGTCATCTGCTCGGCCGCCCCGGCGAACTGGCTCAGGATCAGCACGCCGGGGCTGGCCGGGTCCTGTGCCGCGACATATTCCTTTGCGACCAGGTTCATCCCGTCCATCAACGGCGTCACCAGCGCCACATCCGCCGCACGGTACAGCCCCGCCAGCGTCTCGCGCGCGACGGGGCGGTTGATGAAGCGGATCGGAACCCAGGTGATGTCGGCATAGGTGCCGTTGATCTGCCCCGACAGATGTTCGGTTTCCTGGCGAATGTCGTCATAGGCCTGCACGCCTTCGCGCGTCGGCGGCGAGATCTGCAGCAGCGACACATGCCGGTGCCAGTCTTCATGCCGTGCCAGAAATTCGCCGAAGGCCCGGAACCGCTGCGGCACGCCCTTGGAATAATCCAGCCGGTCGACGCCGATCATCAGCCGCCGGTCGGGCTTGACGATGCCGGGCGGCAGTTTGGCCATTTCGTCCTCGGCCAGCCTGGCGAATTCGCGCGCGTCGATGGCGATCGGAAAGGCACCGATCCGGGCCTGCCGCGGCGCCAGATGGATGAAGCCGCCCGACAGTTCGGTCGCGCCGCCGATCTCGACCATCGCGGCCATGCAATTGCGCGCGTCGCGTTCGGCCTGCAGTCCGATCAGATCGAAATGCGACAGCCATTCGCAAAGCTCGGGCCCGTTGGGCAGCGCCTGCATCGCCAGCGGCGTCGGAAACGGGGTGTGCAGGAAAAACCCCATCCGGTTTTGTGCGCCCAGATTGTGCAACTCGTAGGCCATCGGGATCAGATGAAAATCATGCACCCAGATCCGGTCTTCGGGTTGCAGGATCTGCATCAGCATCCGCGCCAGCCGGCGGTTGACATTCTTGTAGGCGGACAGGAATTCGCCGTGAATATCCAGCAGATCCGTGCGGCCGTGAAACAGCGGCCACAGCACCGAATTGGCGTAGCCGTCATAGTAATTGGCCTGCTCCTCGGGGCTCAGGTCAAAGCACATCCGGGCAAATGCCCCGCCGTCCACGCTGCGCAACTGGGGGGCGGGGGTCTCGACCGTCTCGCCCGAGGTGCCGATCCAGATGCCGCCGCGTTCGGCCAGGGCATCGCCCAAGGCCACCACAAGCCCGCCGGACGGGTTCGGCCCCATCGGAATCCGGTTCGACAGACAGATCAGACGCCCCATGATACCCCCTGCGCCGCGGCAAGCCAGTCGCGCACGGCTTCGGGATCGGGCAGGCGATAGCCCGCGCAGCTGTCCCCCGTGCCGATCTTGATGCCAAAGCCGCCCTGTGTTCCGGCCCAGTCCAGTGCGGGTTCGTCGGTGGTGTCGTCGCCCAGAAACACCGGAATGCGCCCGGCAAAGACAGGCAGGGCCCAAAGGGCGCTCAGCGCGCGGTCTTTCGACACGCCGGCGGGGCGCAGTTCCATCGCCATCTTAGCGGGCTGCACCGCAAAGCCCGGGGTTTGCGCGGCAAGATCGGCCGCAAAAGCCGCAACCTCGTCCGCCGCTTCGGGGCGCTGACGGTAATGCAGCGCGCCGCCATGGGTCTTTTCTTCGTAAAGCAGGCCCTTGCTTGCGGCAAAGGCGGCAAGGTCGTTTTGCAGCATCGCCAGCCCGGAGGGGGAGTCGCCCAGCGGCGGGGCCATGCCGCGCGCCTCGGCGCCGTGACTGCCGACCATGAGCCCGGCAAACCCGGGCAGATAGCCTGCCAGTTCCGGCAGCGACCGGCCCGACACCACCGCCAGCGCCCCTGCGCAGGCGTCACTCAATGCGGCCAGACGGGCGGGCAAATCCGTGGGCACAAGAATGGCATCGGGGCGCGGGGCAATCTCGACCAATGTGCCGTCGAAATCCAGAAAGACGGCATGACGGGCACAATCGAGCGGCGGAGGCGCGGACGCCTCGTAAGGGTATGTGCTGGGCATGGCGTTAGGGTAAGGCATTCTGTCTCATTTTGAAAGGTCGCATTGACCCGCCGTCAAAACACTTTAAGTCGGGAAAGGTTCCGAACAGTGACAGACAGGACGACAGAATGAAGATCGACGCAAACCCGCGCCTCGCCCATGCCCCTGCCGATCACCCGCCCGTCGCCCAGGCGAAAATCGGGCTTCTGGTGGCCAATCTGGGAACGCCCGACGCCACCGATTACTGGTCGATGCGGCGTTATCTGAACGAATTCCTGTCGGACAAGCGGGTGATCGACATTCCGAACTGGAAGTGGCAGCCGCTGCTGCAACTTATCATCCTGAGCAAGCGCCCCTTCAGCAGCGGCGCCAATTACAAGTCGATCTGGAACACCGAGGCCGACGAAAGCCCGCTGATGACGATCACCAAGCAGCAGGTGGCCAAGCTGCGCGAGGCCGTCGAGGCGCGCTATGGTGCCGAGGTGGTGGTCGAATTCTGCATGCGCTATGGCAACCCCTCGACCCGGTCGGTGGTGGATCGGATGGTCGCGGCGGGCTGTGAAAAGATCCTGTTCCTGCCGCTTTATCCGCAATATGCGGGGGCGACCTCGGCCACGGCCAATGACGAATTCTTCCGCGCGTTGATGAAACAGAAACGCCAGCCCGCAGTGCGCATTGCGCCCGAATATTTCGACCGTCCCAGCTATGTCGAAGCGCTGGCGCAATCGGTCGAGCGCGCCTATGCCACGCTGCCGACCCGGCCCGATGTGCTGGTTGCGTCCTATCACGGCATGCCCAAACGCTATCTGATGGAAGGCGACCCCTACCATTGCCAGTGCCAGAAAACCTCGCGGCTGCTGCGCGAACGTCTGGGTTGGGACAAGGATGCGATCGACACCACCTTCCAGTCGGTCTTTGGCCGCGAGGAATGGCTGCGCCCCTATACGGTCGAACATGTGGCCGAGCTGGCGAAGGCCGGGAAAAAGAACATCGCCGTGATTTCGCCGGCCTTCTCGGCCGATTGCATCGAGACGCTGGAAGAGATCAACGGCGAGATCCGCGAGGCCTTCGAACATGCGGGTGGCGAAAGCTTCACCTACATCCCCTGCCTCAACGACGACGATCTGCACATCGCGGCGCTGATGGACGTGGTTCAGGAGAACTTCGCCGGCTGGCTGGCTTGATTTTGCCGAAATTTCTGCTGCGTCAATCTGCCCCGGAGCGTTTTGGGGTATTTTTAATGAATCTTTAAGCCTGTGGTGTGCACCTGAGTGCAGGCCATATGGGCTGAGATCGGGCCGTTTTCGGGGCGGCGGCCTTTGGAGCAGAAAGGCAAAATGATGCAAAAACTGATGGTGATGACGGCAGTGGTGATGGTGTTGGGCGGTCCGGCCCTGGCGGGGCATGCCAACCCCTGGGCCACCGAAGAGGACACGATCCTGTCGAAGAACCATGAAGAAAACCTCGCGAAATCGGTGGACACCCCCGGCGAGGACGAGATGCTGGGCGTGATGGTGCAAAACGCCCGCGGCAAGCTGGACCCCGATGTCGGCTCTGCGGCCAGCGGTGGCAACGGCGGTCGCGGTGGCGAAGGTGCGGGCAAAGGCGGCGGCAAGGGTCGCAGCAACTGATCTGGCAAACAAAAGACCCCGGCAGAGCGATCTGCCGGGGTCTTGGATTCCGCGTTCCGGGGGGAACAGGTCAGATCAGCAGAACCTGCGTGCCGACCTGAGCCAGTTCGAACAACTCTTCGATGTGCTGGTTATACAGACCGATGCAGCCGTTCGAGGATTTGCGCCCGATCTTGCGCGTGTCGTGCGTGCCGTGGATGCGGTAATACTGCCAGCTGAGGTAAAGCGCGCGGGTGCCCAGCGGATTGTCGGGGCCTGCCGGCACGAAATCCGGCCAGTCCGGGTTGCGCTGTTTCATCGCCGGGGTGGGGGCCCAGGTCGGACCCTTAACCTTGCGGATCACTTCGGTGCGGCCGCGGCGGGTCAGATCCTCGGACACCGGAACCGAGGTCGGATAGAGTTTGTAGATCGACTGATCCTCGGACCAGAAATGCAGCGCGCGCGAGACGGTATCCACCAGGATGGCGCCGTTGGTCAGGGTGCTGAAATAGGGCTGCCAGTCCAGCGCCCGGAAGCTCGAGATGTTCCGCCGCATGTTGGTGTTGGCGGTGTCTTCATGCTGTTCCAGCCCGGCATCGGGCGTTTGTGCCATGGCGGGCAGGGCAAGCCCCGCACCCAGCAGTGCCGCGGTCCCAAGGAATGCGCGGCGATCAAGCGGTTTGCGCATATCGGTCATCATCATACTCCATCGCGGCCCAGTCCACGAATTTCGCTCAGCCATAGTGCGCCTTTGCCGCAGGTGCAAATCAAACCGTCGTCATCGGGCGGTTTCACGCAACTGTGCGTTTGCGCGGGTGCGGTCATGCGTGTAAGCCTCTGGCCTGAAATTGCAGGGGTTATCCGATGAAATCTGTCAAAGCGCTGATTGTAATGTCTGTTCTGGCGCTGGCGGCTTGTGAGTCTGCCGCGCCGCAACTGGGTCCCGACGGCAAGCCCTTGCCGCAGCTTTACAAGATCACGGCAAAGGAAGCCGGGGTGATCCCGCAGCGCGTGCTCGAATCCGTCAACTCGTTGCGTGCCGCCCGTGGCACCGCGCCGGTGGTGCTCAATACGCAACTGATGGCGGCGGCGACGGCGCATGCGCAGGACATGGCCTCGCAGAACCGGCCGTGGCACTGGGGTTCGGACGGCTCGTCGCCGCTGGATCGCGCGCGCCGTCAGGGCTTCATGGGGCATATTCTGGGCGAAAACATCTCGGAAACCTACGAGACCGAGACCGAGACCCTGTCGGCCTGGATGGCACTGGCCGATACCCGCGACGTGATCCTCAACCCGGCGGCCACCCAGATGGGCTTTGGCTGGTATCAGGAAGCATCGGGCAAGATCTGGTGGACGATGGTCACCGGCCAGTAAGGCCCGACCGCCGCGCCAAGGCAAAGGGCCCCGCGGGGCCCTTTTTCATGTCGTGTTCAGGGGAAGATGAAGATCGGCGTGCCGGTCGCGATCATCGCATAGATCTCTTCGATCTCTTCGTCCTTGACCGCGATGCAGCCCGCCGTCCAGTCGCGTCCACGCCCCTTGTTCTTGCGGGCGCGGCCATGGATGAAGATGTCGCCACCCGGCTTGCGGCCCTGCGCTTCGGCAAAGGCGGTATCCTGTGCGTTCGGATAGCTGATCCCGAGCGACAGGTGATAGGCCGAATTCGGATTGCGGCGGTCGATGAAATACATCCCTTCGGGGGTCTTGCCGTCGCCTTCGAAACGTTTCGGCCCCACAGGGTTGCCACCCAGGGCGATCTTGTAGGTCTTGATGACCTTGTTTTCCGAGAACAGCATCATCCGGCGCTTGCCCTTGAACACCTGGATCTGCGTGATCGGCGGGCCCGCATAGCTGCGGAATTTGCCGCCGCTGCCGGGGCCACCGCAGGCGGCCAGCAGGGCAAGAGAGGAAAGCCCGAAAAGGGCGGTGCGACGTTGCATGAGGGGCCTGTTTTCGCTGCTCATTTTTATGCACTCTAGCGTGAAGCGATCGGTTTTCCTAGGCTGCTAGCCGCGCGTGAACCGGGCTGCAAGCTCGACATGGGCCGACCAGCGGAACTGATCGACCACGATCAGATCGCGCAACGCGAAGCCCGCGGCGATCAGCAGTTGGGCATCGCGGGCGAATGTGACCGGATTGCACGAAACATAGGCCAGCGTGCGGGTTTTCGAGGCGCAGATCTCGCGCACCTGCGCTTCGGCCCCGGCGCGCGGAGGGTCGATCACGATTGCGTTATGGCGATCGAGTTCGTCGGGCAGCAGCGGGCGGCGGAACAGATCGCGCGCCTCATGGGTCACGCGCTTCAGGCCCTGCGCCTCGCGCCAGCCCCGGTCCAGCGCGGTCAGCATCGCGGCGTCCCCCTCGACGGCATGGACCTCGGCATTCGCGGCCAGGGGCAGCGCGAAGGTGCCACATCCGGCGAACAGATCGGCCACCCGCGCCGATTTGCCCACTGCCGCGCGCACGAAATCGACCAGCGCCGCCTCGCCGCTGGCGGTGGCCTGCAGAAAGGCGCCGGGCGGCGGTGTGACTTTGGCTGTGCCGAAACTTTGCTGCGCGGGGCGGCGGGCGGCGACGGTCTCGTCGTTCCAGCTCAGTCGTGCCAGATCGTGCCGCCGCGCCAGATCGGCGAGTTGGGTGAACAGCGCGGGCTCTATCTCCTTGCCGCCTTTCGCGGCCATCTCGATCCCGGCTTCCGAAAGGGTCAGGGCAAAGGCGATCTCGCCCTTGCGCGAGCCGCCCAGGGCCGTCGCCTCATGCAGCGCGGGCAGGGCGGCCAGCAGTTCGGGGCGCAGGATCAGGCAGTCGGGCACCTCGACCAGCGTATCCGAGGCGCGGGCGTGAAACCCCACCAGCGTGCCCTTCTTGGTGCGCCGTCCGGCCAGTGTCGCGCGGCGGCGCGAGTGCAGCGGTGAGGTTTCGACCCGGCTGACGCTGGCCGCGATGCCGCGGGTGGCCAGGGCGGTTTCCACCACGCTGGCCTTCCAGCCGGCCACGAAGTCGTCCGAGGCGTGCTGCAACACACAGCCACCGCAGGCGCGGTAATGCGGGCAGGGCGCCTTGACGCGCCGATCCGAGGGGGTGACGATCCGGGGCACGGCGATGCGGCCCTCGACGATGTCACCGCTGACCACCTCGCCGGGCAGGGCCATGGCCACATGCACGGTGCCCGCAGGCCCATGCGCCACGCCATCGGCATGCAGCGACAAACGTTCGATCGTCAGTTCGGTCTGATCCATGGTCTTCCCCTTTTGCCGCCCCTTAACAGGGGCAGGGGGCGTGCGCCAAGCGCTATTGCGCGGCCTGCGACGCGGGATCGTCGTCGGCGCCGATGAAACCGCCGGACTGGCGGCTCCAATACCGGGCATAAAGCCCGCCTGCCGCCAGCAGTTCGGCGTGACTGCCCTGTTCCACGATACGGCCCTGATCCATCACCACGATCCGGTCCATCTGCGCGATGGTGGACAGCCGGTGCGCGATGGCCAAAACTGTCTTGCCTGCCATCACGCGGGTCAGCGCCTGCTGGATTGCCGCCTCGACCTCGCTGTCCAGCGCCGAGGTCGCCTCGTCCAGCACCAGGATCGGTGCGTCTTTCAGGAACGCCCGCGCCAGCGCGATCCGCTGCCGCTGCCCGCCCGACAGCTTCACGCCGCGTTCCCCAAGCGCCGCGTCATAGCCGCGCTTGCCGGTGTGGTCGGTCAGCCCGGTGATGAAGTCATGCGCCTCGGCGGCGCGGGCGGCGGCGATCATCTCGGCCTCGGTGGCGTCGGGGCGGCCATACAGGATGTTTTCGCGGGCTGATCGGTTGAACATCGCGGTTTCCTGCGTGACCATCGCGATCTGGCGGCGCAGGGATTCCTGCGTCAGCCCGCGCAGGTCGCGCCCGTCCAGCAGCACGCGCCCGGTTTCCGGGTCGTATAGCCGCAAGATCAGCGCCACGAGCGTGGATTTCCCCGCCCCCGAGGCGCCGACGATGCCGATCTTTTCGCCCGGGGCGATGTTCAGGGTGATATCCTCGACCCCGCCTGCCTTGCGGCCATAGGCAAACGAGACATGATCGAAGGCCAGCGCGCCCTGTGCCCGCCCGATCGTCTGTGCATCGGGCGCATCGGTCAGCGTATGCGGCGGGGTCAGCGTGCGCATGCCGTCCTCGACCTCGCCGATATTGCCCCAAAGCCCCATCAGCGATTGCGACACCCAGCCCGACATCTGCGCGATCCGCATCGCGACGGCCCCGGCGGCGGCAATGTCGCCCGCGCTGGCCTGCCCGCGCTGCCACATCAGGATCGCGCCCCCCACCAGCAGGATCGGCAGCAGGCCCGAAAACGTCATCTGCGCCAGCCGATACCACATCGAGGTCACGCCGAAATCGCGGGCGCGGTCGCGGAAGACCTCCATCGAGCCAAGGGCGGCCTGGTCTTCGTGTGCGGCATGGGCAAACAGTTTCACGGTCTTGATATTGGTGATCGTGTCGACCACCTGGCCCGTCACCATCGCCCGCGCCGCAGCACGATCCTTCGATTTAGCGCGCACGCGCGGCAGGAAGCTGCGGATCAGCCAGACATAGGCCACCAGCCACACCGCCAGCGCCAGCGCGCCCCAGGCGTCGATGCCGACCAGCAGAACGACCGAGCCGATGATCGAGGCCAGCGCGAAGAAGACGGTCCCGATCACCTCGCTGACGACATCGGTCACGGCACGCGCGGTCTGCATCTGTTTTTGCGCGATGCGACCGGCGAAATCATTGTCGAAAAACGTCACCGACTGGCCCATCGTCCAGCGATGCAGCCGCGACAGCACCAGCGGCAGGACATTGGGTGCGATCATCAGGTTCGACGCCCAGGTCGAGGCGCCGAAGGCCAGCGGGCGCAGCACCAGATAGAACACCGGAAAGGCCAGCAGCAGCACCCAGTTATCGGCCAGCAGCGTCGCGGGCGGGGTGCTGACGGCGGCGTCGATCACCCGCCCCAGCAGCCAGGCCGAAACCACCTCCATCGTACCCGCGGCGGCGGCCAGCAGCCCCGCCAGCCAGATCGCAGGCCAGGCGCCACTCAGGCACCAGCGGAAGAATGCACCCAGACGTTGCGGCGGCGGCCCCTCGGCGGGGCGGAAGGCATCAATCATCGAAACTCGCTTTCCCTGCGAAGATAGGGGCGCGGGTCCGAAAGGGAAAGGGTCAGCCCAGCAGTTCGTCGCGCGAGAGCGAGAAGCCCGAGGCGATCCAGCGATCTTCCAGCAGGCGCAGATGCTGCCCAAGTTCGGCCCCCGCAAGCGTTGGCATCAGGTCGCGGGCGGTTACCGGAAACTGTTGCGCGGCGCCGAACTCCACGCTTTCCCGGCTTGCTGCCGGAATTTCCTGGCCCATAAGCGCCGCACGCACCAGCACCGCATCCGTGGCATCCCGGGTCCCGAAACGATAGCCCAGAACGGCATCTGGCGCGGGATCGGCCAGCGCTGCGTGCAGCCGGTCCAGCCGCTTGGCCTCGGCCTTCGACAGGCGCAGCCGCTCGGCCACATCCTGCCCGCCAAGCGCGGCCAGACGGCGCAGCGGATCGGGCCTGTGGCCCAGTTCCAGATGCACCAGCGGCGCGATCGCGCGCGCGTCAGCGCCGGGCAGCACATGGGCCAGCACGCCGCAGGCCTGCATGGCGGCCAGCGCGGGGGCGGGATCGGGCGCGGCGAGCAGTTTCTTCATCTCGGCGCCGACCCGTTCGCGTGACAGCGCCTCGATCCCGCGCGCATTGGCCGCGCAGGCCGCCAGCCCGTCAGGATCAAGCCCAAGATCAGGCGCCCCATACCAGGCGGTGAACCGGAAAAACCGCAGTATGCGCAGGTAATCTTCGCGAATCCGCGCCTCGGGCGTGCCGACGAAACGCAGATGGCGCGCCGCCAGGTCGGGCAGGCCCTCGCCCAGCGGATCAATGATCGTGCCATCGGCGCGGGCATAGAGCGCATTCATCGTGAAATCGCGCCGCGCGGCGTCATCCTCGATCCGGGTCGAGAAGGCCACGGTGGCATGCCGCCCGTGGGTTTCGACATCGCGCCGAAAGGTGGTGATTTCATGCGGGATATGATCGGCGACCACCGTCACCGTGCCATGCTCGATCCCCGTTGGCACGGGTTTCAGCCCGGCAGCCTGCGCCAGTTCCGTCACCCGCGCGGGCAAGGCGTCTGTGGCGATGTCGATGTCGGTGACCGGCTGTCCCAGTGCGGCGTTGCGCACGCAGCCCCCGACCAGCAGCGCCTGATGCCCGCCCGCGCGCAGCATTTCCAGCACGCGCTGCACATGCGCCGCCTCGATCCAGTCACCTGACAGTTTCATGGCGCCATCCGGTCACTGAGTGTGCGCAGCATCCGGGCGGTGGCGCCCCAGATGTAATAGGGCCCGAAGGGGGCGACGTAATAGCTGCGCCAAGTGCCGCGCCAGCGCCGCCGTTCGACGCGAAAATTGGTTGGGGCGGCGATATGGGCCAGCGGGACGGTGAAGATCTCGTCGACCTCGCCTGCCTCGGGGCGCGGGGCGAAAGCGGTATGAATGCGCGCCAGAACAGGGGTCACCAGAAAGCCTGTGACGGTTTCATGCGGATCGAGCGTGCCCAGAACCTCGACATTGGCGGGATCGAGGCCGATTTCCTCATGCGCCTCGCGCAGGGCGGCGGCTACGGGCCCGTCATCTTCGGGGTCGACCTTGCCGCCGGGAAAGGCGATCTGCCCGGGATGGTGGCGCAGATGCGAGCTGCGCTTGGTCAGATACAGTTGCACGCCGCTGGCCGTGGCCTCGAAGGCCACCAGAACGCCCGCGGGGCGCAGCTTGCGCCCCGGCGGCAGCGCAATTTCGGGGTTCAGGTCGTAATCCGATGAAGGCCGCCCCGGACGGGCCAGCGCGGCCAGAACCGGGGAGAGCGGATCACGCATCGCCGGCCTCTTTCGGGGTGCCGTCGGGGTTCACCGTGGCCTCGAAACCCAGACTGGCCGGGTCGAATTCGTAATGCGCGCCGCAGAACTGGCAATCGGCGGTGACGCGCCCGTCCTCGGTGGTCATGTGACGAATGTCCTTGGCCGAATAGATCGCCAGACTGTCGCGCACCCGATCCGCCGAGCAGGTGCAGCCGAACTCGATGCGCTGCGGATCAAAGACACGCGGGCCTTCTTCATGGAACAGTCGCACCAGCAGATCGGTGGGATGCACGGTCGGGCCGATCAGTTCCAGATCCTCGACGGTATCGAGCAACAGGTTCACGCGGTTCCAGTTTTCATCCTCGTCGCCATCCAGAATGTCGGTGTGCTGCAAGAGCCCGCCTTCGCCAGACCCTTCCTTGGCGGCGAAGGGCGATGCCTTCGGCATCATCTGCACCATCACGCCGCCGGCACGCCAATGCTCGCCCTGGCCCGGCACGGTCGATCGGCCGTAAGACAGGGCAAAGCGCGTCGGCAGCTGTTCGGATTGCGCGAAATAGGTCTGCGCGCAGGCGCTCAGTGATCCGCCCGCCAGCGGCGTGATGCCCTGATAGGGCACGTTGCCTTCGCCCTGGTCGATCAGAACCGCGAAATAGCCTTCGCCGATCTGGCTGAACGGATCGGCCGTCGGGTCCAGCCGTTCGGCATCGAAACTGGCCCAGCCGCGGATACGCGCGGGCGCGCCGTCATCGCTCGGGCCATAGTAATCGGTTGCCAGAATGCGGATCGGCCCGGTGCCGCGCACCTGCAACGACAGTTTCCAGCGCAGCTTGATCGTCTGCCCGATCAGCGCGGTCAGCAGCGCCACCTCGGCCACCAGCGCCTCGACCATCGGCGGGTAGTCGTGTTGTTCCAGCACCTTCTCGAGCACGCCATCAAGCCGCGCGACGCGACCGCGCACATCAGAGCGGTCAAGCTGGAACGGCAGGACGGTGTCGTCCCAGGCGATTTGCGAAAGCGTGGTCATGTCGGTTCCTTGAGGGTTTGCGTTCAGCCCGGCGGCTGGCATACCCTGCCTATATAGGCGCGGCAACCGCAGACCCAAGAGGCAACACAAGGTGCAGGCATGATCCGTCGGTTTGGAGAGCCCGTGGTGGCGGGGCAACGCTATCGTGTCAGGGCGGGGGCCTATGCGGTGCTGCTGCGTGACGGTGCCGTTCTGGTCACCCATCAGGCCGCCCCGACCCCCGAGTTTCAGCTGCCCGGCGGTGGCATCGACCCGGGCGAAAGCCCGCAGCATGCCCTGCACCGCGAGGTCTTCGAGGAAACCGGCTGGTCGATCGCCGCGCCGCGCCGGATCGGCACCTATCGGCGCTTTACCTACATGCCCGAATACGACCGCTGGGCCGAGAAACTCTGCACGGTTTATCTGGCGCGCCCGATCCTGCGCCGCGGCCCGCCAAGCGAACCGGGGCATCGCGCGATCTGGATGACGCCGGAGGCTGCGCTTGATCAGCTGGCCAATTCCGGCGACCGGCATTTCCTGGCGCAGGCGATCTGGGGCAGATAGGCCACAAGTCCCGATTTCGTGGCGCGTGTCGCGGGACATGCCCGTCAAATTGACGCAGAGGTCAATAATTCGTCTGGAAACGAATGGGCGTTTCCACTATCCCTATGCCCGCAGTATGAAATCTGGCCGCAAGAGCCGGAGTATTTTTGAGGCGGAGTGGTGTCATGGTAAAGTCGGTGGACTTTGCCGTCCGTAACGTTATGGGCGGCGTGTCGCGTGGTGTGGTTTCCGGCGAGGGGGCGAGTGATTACATCGCAGTCGGTTCGGGCGATGAGATTTCTCTCAATCTGAGAAAAACCAACATTCTGAAATATATGCGCGAAGGGAACGATCTGCAGATCGTTCTGGTCGACGGGCGTACGATCACGCTGTCGGGCTATTACGACGCGATCCCGGGCGAAGAGAACCGGCTGTACATCTCGTCGGATGGCGAAATCACGGCGGTGACCTTGGAAGAGAGCGGCGATGGCGTGATCTTCGCGCAATACAGCCAGCCCGAGGTGATCGGCAAATGGAGCATGAACGATCCGCTGGCCTTCCTGGATGGCGAGGATTTGATTGCGCCTGCCGTGGTCGGGGATACCACCGGGATGGCGGCGTTTGCGCCGCTGCTGTTGGGCGGGATCGGATCGGGCGGGCTGGTTGCGGCCGGGGTGGCGGGTGCGGCCGTCATCGGGGGCAGTTCGGGCGGCGGCGGGGGCGGCGGGCGCGATGAGATCGTGCCGACCGTGGATCACCCGGATGCGGACAGCACGCTGACGACCCATACCGCCGATCCGGCGGCGGTGGTGACCGGCACCGGCGAGGCAGGTTCGACCGTTATCGTGGAACTGGGCGATCAGACGCTGCAGACCACGGTGGGCGAGGATGGCACCTGGGGTGTCCGCTTTGAAGGTGACAGCTTCCCCTCGGATGGCGACCTGAGTTCGCGCGTGACGGTGAGCGCGCCCGATGGCACCGTGACCGAGCTTGACGGCCCCGATTTCCTGATCGACATGACGCCCCCCGATGTCGCGGTGATGGCCGGTGCGCTCAGCACGGGCGACGTTGAAAACCATTCCGAATATCAGGGCGGGATTTCAGTGTCGGGCACCAGCGAGGCGGGCGCGGCAATCATCGTCACGGTGGCCGGGCATACACAATCGACTGTTGCCGGCGCTGACGGCAGCTGGAGCGTGACCTTCCCGACCACGGAACTGCCTGCGGGCAGCTACACCGAGGCAATGACGATCACCGCCACCGATGTGCATGGCAATACGAACACGATCACCGATACGCTGATTGTCGATACAGACATCACCCTGACCCAGACTGCCGTGCCCGGCGGGGCCGATGGTGTCGTCAGCGCGGCGGAACTCCCGGCGGGTGTGACGATCGGCGGTGCGGTGGATGCGGGGTCGAGTGTGGTTGTGACGCTGGCCACGGGGCAGACGATCACGGCGAGTGTCGTTGATGGGAACTGGTCCGCGGCGATCCCGACCGGAGGCATGAGCGGCGAGGGTGTGCTTAGCTACACGGTTTCGGCGACAGATCCGAACGGCAACACGGCCTCGCTGGCGGGTTCGGTTGTCTATGACACGGTGCTGAACACGCTGACGGCGGGCACTACGACGAACACGACCGTGCTGAACGACGCCTATGTCAACGCGGCCGAAGGCGCGGCGGGCATTGTGCTGAGCGGCGCGGTCGAGGCCGGCGCGCAATCGGTGACGGTGACGCTGGCGGATGGCCACACGATCAGCGGCACGATCACCGGCACAAGCTGGACCGCAACGGTCCCCGCCGCTTACGCGACCGGCGAAGGCATGCTGACCTACACCGTCAACGCGGTCGATGCCTATGGCAACATGCTGCAAACCCCGGTTTCGGGCGCGGTGATGTATGACACGATGGTGCGTGACTTTACCCAGACGGCGAATGTCACCAGTGACGATCTGGTCAATGCCCGCGAGGCGGCGGCAGGGTTCGCGATCTCGGGCACGGTCGAGCCGAATTCGGATATCGTCGTGCGGCTTGAAACCGGCGCGATGCGGACGGTTCATGTCGGTGCCGATGGCATCTGGTCGGTGAATTTCACTGCCGCAGATCTGGCCGGAGCCAGCGGCACCCTGCATTACACGGTTACCGCAACCGATCATGCGGGCAACGTGGCGGTGCTGGGCGATGACAGTTCGCTGTCTTTCAACGTTGATCTGGTTGCCCCAGAGGCGCCCGCAATCGAAGCCGTCACCCTGACCACCAACACCGAGAACGTGCGCGCGATCTACACCGATTCCGATGGCGAAGGCGCCTATGCGATCCATGGCGTGAATGCCGCGGGGGACGTGTCTTCGGTGGCGCTGTCCTCGGGCGGGCCGATCTCGCTGGGCGAAGAGGATTTGTATAACTTTTCAAGCAGTGTGCCGAACGGGTCGTATCTGGTGGTTACCGATACCGATGCCGCGGGGAACGAGGCCTCGACCCTGCTTGTGGTGGACAACAACAGTGCGGTCTCGGTCGATCTGACGCGTGCGGGGCTGGCCGAATTCGACTTCGCCGCAATCGACCTGAGCTTTGCCGAGGCCGATCTGACGATCACCGCAGAACAGATCACCGCCCTGACCGGCCCCGACAAGACGCTGGTCATTCAGGGCGATGCCGCGGATCATATCACCGCAATCGGGGCGCAGGATACCGGGCAGGAACAGGTGATCGGCGGCAAGAGCTACAGCGTCTATACGCTGGGGGATGATGGTGCGAGCCTGATCATCGACGATCAGATCACCCATCTGACGATCTGACCGGGGGGCACAGGATGACCCGGCCTAGTCATGACAGTGTGCTTGTAGGCCCCCGTGCAATCGCCCGGGCCTTTGCCATGGCGGCGGCCGTGGCCGTATTGAGCGGCTGCGTCGGGGGGACGCCATTTCCCTCGGGGCGTTCGCCGTTCTCGATGAACGAGGTCGGCGATCTGACCCCCGGCAAACCCGGCACCACGGCGCAAACCTCGCTCATCATCGCGGATCTGTCGGCGCGGCGTTCGGTGCTGCCTGCCTCCGGGGCCTATGCGCAGGTGGCGCAGGCGGTGCTGGAGGCGTCGAAAGGCAGCGCACAGGCCGAGCTGCGCGTGGCGCGGCTGACGGCGCAGGCCAAGTCGAAGAACTGGTTGCCGCAGATCGGCCCGACCGTCAGCCTGACCGCCCTGGGGGATCTGGCGACGCAGCTGGTGGTGGAACAGGTGCTGTTCGACAATGGCGGCAAGAAGGCCGAGCGCGACCATGCCGCGGCGGATGTCGAGGTGGCGGCGGTCGCCCTGTCCGCCGAGATGAACGACACCGTGCATGACGGTCTGCGGTATTACGTTTCGGGTCTGAAGGCGCGCGAGCAGGCGACGGTGGGCATGCGGGCGGCCGCGCGGATCGGCGACTATGACCGGATCATGCACGAGCGCGTCAAAGGCGGGCTGTCGGACATGTCCGAGGCCCGCGTTCTGGCGCAGAAGCTGGCCGAGATGCAGGCGATTGCCGCCGCCGACAGCGATGCGGCAGCCACCGCAAGGGCACAGTTGCAGGCGATGACGGTGCGGGATCTGGGCACGCTGAGCGGGCTGGACGATTTCGATCTGCCGGTTCCGGGGCCTGAACCGCTGAGCGTGAAACGGGCCGAAGGCGAGAAGGCACGCACAATTGCCGAGGCCCGGATGGCACGGGCGGGGCATTTGCCGGCACTGAGCGCCAGCGCAAGCGCGGGGGCAGGCAAGCCCGACATCGGTCTTGCGCTGGGCACCAGCCAGTTGCTGGGGATCGGCACCGCCGACACGCTGGCCGCGCTTGATGCCACGCAGGACGCCGCCGGCGCGCGGGTCGAAACCGCCCGGCAAGAGGCCGGGCAGCGGCTTGCCGCGCTTGATGCGCGGTTGCGCGCGCTGCAGGCACAACAGACGCGCGATGCGGCCGTCGTGGCACAGAGCGGTGCCGGGCTGGAGATGTTCACCGAACAATACCGGATGGGTCGGCGCACGCTGATGGAGCTGGTGACCGCCTGTGAAAACCTCGCCGCGATGGAACGCGCGCAGGTCGGGCTGAAATACGATATCGCGTTGATCAAGCTGGAAATGGCGCGAGAGCACGGGATATTGGTGAATGGTAGCAGCATTTAACAAGGTGTAGGGGTTCTTGTCTGACCGGATCATAGCGTTCGACATCAACGCGGCCCGTGTCAGCGGGGCGGCGGACGGCGCGTTGCCCCGGCCCATGGCCCCGTCGCCCGCCACCGGGGCGCGCACATCGGGCCGGGCCAGGGCGCGTGCCGAACTGGCCTCGGCCTATGCCGGGCTGCTGGGGGCCGAAGTGCCTGCCGCCGACATTCTGGAACAGATGCTTCTGGCCGTGGGCGAGGCAAGCGCGGCCGACACCGGCGGGCCGACGGATACTATCCTGCCCGAACATATCGCGGCGGTGCTGCGGGTCGCGGGGATGACCGCCAGCGTCGAAACCATCGACCAGCTGACCCCCGGACAGTGGCCTGCGCTGGCACAGATGAGTTCGGGGCAGATGGTCCTGGTGGTGGGGCAGGAGGGCGACACGCTTTTCGTCTATGACAAGACCTGCGCCGATCAGCGTGCCGAGGTGCCGCTGGGGGATTTCGCGCCCCATTTTTCGGGGCGGATCATCCGGGCGCGCACCTCGTTGCGGACGCTGGAAGAACGTCACAAGGTCACGGCCGAGCGCGCGCATTGGTTCTGGGGGGCGTTTCGCGCGCAGCGCCGCGCCTTTGCCGAGGTGGCGCTCGGGTCGCTGTTTGCCAATATTCTGGCGGTTGCGGTCGCGATGTTCAGCCTGCAGGTCTATGACCGGGTGATCCCGCACAAATCCGAAGCCACGCTCTGGGTGCTGGCGGGGGGCGCGCTTCTGGCGCTGGTGATGGAGATGGCGCTGAAACTGGCGCGTTCGGGTCTGATGGACATGGCCGGGCGCAAGATCGAGCTTGGCGTGCAGAACCTGCTGATGGAACGGCTTTTGGGGATGAAGGCCGCGCCGGGCAAACGCTCGCCCAGCCAGTTGTTTTCCGCGATGCGCGAATTCGGATCGGTGCGCGAGTTCTTCACGGCCTCGACGATCGGCACGCTGGCCGACATCCCGTTCATCTTCGTGTTTCTGGCGCTGGTTGCCAGCATCGGGGGCAATCTGGTCTGGGTGCTGGTCGGGGGCGCGGTGCTGATGGTGGCGCCGGGTTTCCTGTTCCAGAAGCGGATGATCGCGCTGACACAATCGACGCAGGGCGCCTCGGCGCGGGCCGCGCGGCTGCTGCACGAAGCGATCTACGAACATGAAACGGTCAACACCGCCCGCGGGCAGGACCGGTTCAGGCGGATCTGGGAGGAACTGACGACCCTGTCGGCGGTGAAAAGCAGCGAACAGCGCAAGCTGAGTTCGGTGCTGACCTATTGGGCGCAGATGGTGCAGCAGGCGACCTATATCACCGCGGTCGTGATCGGCACCTACAAGGTGTTCGCGGGCGAATTCACCGTAGGTGCGATCATCGCAATCGGCATCCTGACCTCGCGCACGCTGGCGCCGCTGACGCAACTGGCGGGCACGCTGGCGCGCTGGTCGAATGTGAAAGGCGCATTGCAGGGGCTGGATGCGATCGCCGGCGCCGAGCAGACGCAGGCCGAGGACCGGTCCTATCTGCGCGCCGCACGGATCGCAGGCGAATTCGAGCTGCGTCAGCTGGATTTCAAATACGATGCCGAGGGCGCGACCACTGTCGACATTCCCGCGCTGCGCATTCCCGCCGGGCAGCGGGTGGCGGTGCTGGGGGCCAATGGTTCGGGCAAATCGACGCTGCTGAAACTGCTGGCCGGGATTTATGAACCGCAGGGCGGGCGCATCTTGCTGGATGGTGTCGATATCGGCCAGTTGCACCCACGCGATCTGCGCCGCTCGGTGGGCTACCTGAGCCAGGATGTGCGGCTGTTTTCCGGCACGCTGCGCGACAACCTGAACCTGACCCAGCTGGAACGCGACGAGGAGCGGCTGTTCAGTGCGCTGGATTTTGCCGGGCTCGGGCCTTTCGTGCGCAGCCATCCGCGCGGGCTGGACCTGACGCTGGGCGATGGCGGCGAGGGGCTGTCGGTCGGGCAGCGCCAGTCGATCGGCTGGGCGCGGCTGTGGTTGCAGGACCCGAGCGTAGTGATCCTGGACGAGCCGACCGCAGCGCTGGACACCACGCTGGAAACGACGCTGGTCAGCCGCCTGGATGGATGGCTGGCCGGGCGCACGGCGGTTATCGCGACGCATCGCGTGCCGATCCTGGCGCTGACCACGCGCACGCTGATCCTGCAAAACGGCCGGATGGCGGTGGATGGGCCGCGCGATGCGGTGCTGGCCCATCTGACCAAGGCCAAGGCGGGGGGGACGCAATGAGCACGATCGACCCGGGCATCGTGCAGGCGCAGACCCGGCGGATGAGCCTGACGATCTGGCTGGTGGCGGTGACGGTCATCGTGTTCCTGATCTGGGCCTCGGTCGCCTGGGTCGACCAGATTGTGCGCGGCCCGGGCGAGATCGTGTCCTCGTCCAAACCGCAGATCATCCAGAACCTCGAGGGCGGCATTCTGGCCGAGCTTTATGTCCACGAGGGCGATGTGGTTGAAACGGGCACGGTTCTGGCCCGGCTTCACGGCACGCAATACCAGACCCAGGTCGACGATCTGGAAGCGCAGATCGCGGGGCTCGAAATCCGCCAGTTGCGGCTGGAGGCCGAGATGGCCGGTATCGACGCCTTCGAGGTGAGCGATCTGCAGGACCGGCTGGTGCCGCATATCGTGGCCTCGGAAACGGCTTTGCTGGGCGCGCGGCTGCAGGATTTCCGCGCACGCAAATCCGGCGCGGCGGCGGTGATGAAACAGGCGGCGGCCGAGCGCGACCTGCTGGAGAACATGTATCGCAAGGAAGTGGCCCCGCTGATCGAGGTGACCCGTGCGCGCAAGATATTTTCGGATGCTGAAAAGCAATACAACGAGACGGTGACCAGAACCGAGCTGGAGCGCGCGGCGGACTATTCCGACACGCTGGCCAAGCTGAGCACATTGCGTCAGCAGTTGAAGCTGTCGGAAGATCAACTGGACCGGACGGTCCTGATGTCGCCGCTGCGGGGTATCGTCAACAAGCTGTCGCTCACCACGATCGGTGGTGTCGTGCGACCGGGCGAAGAGATCCTGCAAATCATCCCGCTGGACGAAGAGATGTTCGTCGAGGCGCGGATCGCGCCCAAGGACATCGCCAATGTGCGGATCGGGCAGGAGGCGACGATCAAGCTGTCGGCCTATGATTACACGATCTACGGCAGCCTTCAGGGGCAGGTGCATTTCGTCTCGGCCGATACGTTCAAGGATGACCGCCGCCCGGATGGCGACCCGCATTACAAGGTGACGCTGCGGGTCGATCTGGCGCATCTGTCCGAGCACCAGCGCGATCTGGAAATCCGCCCCGGGATGCAGGCCACGGTGGAACTGCACACCGGCGAAAAGACGGTTCTGCAATATCTGCTCAAACCACTGTATAAATCGCGCGAGGCGCTGCGCGAGCCTTAATCGGCGTTCTGCTTGGCGCCGTCGAATTCGAAGAAGACCGCCGAAACGTCATCGACAAGGTCGCCCGCGGCGAAGGCCTCCAGATCCCAGAAGATCGCGTCCAGAAAGGCCGCGCCCCGCAGCCCGGCGGATTTGCGGATGATCCGTTCCAGCCCCTCTTCGCCCAGCATTGCGCCGGCGGGATCGGCCGCCTCGGTGATGCCGTCCGACATCAGGAACAGCCGGTCGCCGGGCCGTAGCCGGGTGGTGATCGTTTCATATTCGGCACCCTCGATCAGCCCGACGGGCATGCCGCCATTGCCCAGAAATTCGACCGTGCCATCGGCGCGCTGCACCGCCGGATGCGGATGCCCGGCCTGCACCAGATCGACCTTGCCCGAGATCAGATCGACATCGGCATAGATCAGCGTGAAATAGCTTTCGGTCTGCATTTCATCCAGAACGAGCGTGTTCATATAGGCGGCCAGTTCGCCGGGCGGCAGCGCGTCGTAGATGCCGAATTCGGTCTGCATCAACGCGATGTTCTGATCGGGCGAGGAGCCGGACAGATAGCCTGCCAGCCGCGCGGTCATCAGTGCCGAGGTGATGCCATGGCCCGACACGTCGATGCCATAGATCCCGACGCGCCGCGCATTGATCGGGAAGAACCCGACCAGATCGCCGCCGACATGACCCGAAGGGCGCAGCATCAGCGACACCTCGGCATTGCCGAAGCTGCGGTGACGCTCTTTTATCAGGCTTTGCTGCAGTTTGCAGGCCTCGGTCAGATCGCGGTCGATCACGTCGTAAAGCCCCTGCAATTCGGTCAGGGTCGAGGACAGCAGGCGGTTCTTGTCCTTCAGTTCGCGCTCCATGTGCAGGATGCGTTCGCCGGCCGACAGGCGCGCGCGCAATTCGTCGCCGTTGACGGGTTTGGACAGAAAATCGTCGGCGCCGCTTTGCAGCCCCTCTGTCACCTCGTTCTTTTCGGTTTTCGAGGTCAGCAACACGAAATAGCCGTAGCCCGCACGATCCATCTTGCGAAAGGCGCGGCAGAAATCGAGCCCGGACATGCCCGGCATCACCCAGTCGGACAGCACGATGTCGGGTTCGCAGGTCTGACAGATCGCCAGCGCCTCCTCGGCAGAGCCGGCCTCGATCACCTCATAACCCGAGCGCGACAATTGCGCCGAGAGGATGCGGCGCTGCATCCGGCTGTCATCCACCACCAGAACCCGTCGGGAACCCACGGTTCCGGGGCTGGCCCCGGAGAGGTCACGTTGAGGCAGGTTTTCACGCACAGGAGGCCGCACTGTAGGATTACATTTCGGTCATCTTCGGGGCTTTGGCTTAACATCCCGTGAATGGGGTCACGGCAGAGGAATTAAAGCTTCGGAAATCTTTGCGCCTTACCGTGGACGGCGGTGAAGGCTCGCCGAAAAGTGGAGGTGGAGATGATTGATTGGGAGCGGGTCGCCGAGTTGCGATCTGAAATCGGCGCGGAAGGGTTTGCCGAAGTGCTGGAGCTGTTTCTGGATGAGGTCGAGGGTGTTGTGATGCGGCTCGGGTCGCGGACCGACAAGCTGGAGGACGACCTGCATTTCCTCAAGGGATCGGCCTGGAACCTGGGATTCCGGGACTTTGGCGCGCTGTGTCAGGATGGCGAACGTCGCTCTGCCGCCGGACATGCCGCAGAGGTTGACACCTCGGCCATCATCTCTTGCTACGGGGCCTCGAAACAGGTGTTCATGGCGCGTGCCGATGAGTTTTGCGATGCCGCCTGAGCGGCTCAGATCAGGAACTCGGCCAGCGCTTCGTCATCGGTAATATCGCGATAGCTGAACCCGGCGGCATCAAGCTGTCGGGTCAGCGCGGGGAAATTCTCTGCCGCCTTGGTCTCGATCCCGATCAGGACAGAGCCGAAGTTGCGCGCCGATTTCTTGAGGTATTCGAACCGCGCGATGTCGTCCTCTGGGCCCAGCATCTGCAGAAATTCGCGCAACGCGCCCGGACGCTGCGGCATCCGCAGGATGAAGTATTTCTTCAGCCCCGAAAACCGCTGGGCCCGTTCCTTCACTTCCGGCAGCCGCTCGAAATCGAAGTTCCCGCCCGAGGTGACGCAAACGACGGTCTTGCCGCGGATCTCGTCGGCCAGTTCGGGCAGCACGTCGACCGACAGCGCCCCGGCGGGCTCCAGCACGATCCCCTCGACATTCAACAATTCCAGCATCGTCACGCAGATCCGGTCTTCGGGCGCACGCAGGATCATCTCAGGGCGCACCCAGTCGAGCCGCGCAAAGGGCAGCGCGCCGATCCGCGCCACCGCAGCACCGTCCACGAAACTGTTGACCTGTTTGAGCGTGACCGGCGCACCGGCGGCGACGGCGGCGGTCAGGCTGGCACCGCCCAGCGGCTCGACGAAACGATAGCTGGTCTGCGGCGCGGTGGCCCGCAGATAGCCGGTCACCCCCGCCGCCAGCCCGCCACCGCCCACCGGCAGGATCACCAGATCGGGCGCGCGCCCCAGCTGATCCAGGATCTCGACCCCGACCGAGGCCTGCCCCTCGATCACATCGGCATCGTCGAAGGGGGCCAAGAAATGCGCGCCCGCCTGCGTGCAGTAGGCTTGGCTTGCCGCCAGGGTCTGATCGAAATAGTCGCCCGTCAGCCTGATCTCGATCGCATCGCCGCCAAACACCTTGGTCTTGTCGATCTTTTGCTGCGGCGTTGTCACCGGCATGAAAATCGTGCCCTTCACACCGAAATGACGGCAGGCAAAGGCCACGCCCTGTGCGTGGTTGCCCGCACTGGCACAGACGAAATGATCGGCGCCCGGGTCGGCCGCGCGCAGCTTGCGCATCGCGGTGAAGGCGCCGCGGATCTTGTAGCTGCGCACCGGCGTCAGGTCTTCGCGTTTCAGCCAGATATCGGCGCCATAGCGCGCGGACAGATGGTCGTTGCGCTGCAGGGGCGTCGGTTCGAACAACGCACGCAGGGCGCGGGTGGCGGCAAGGGCTTCGAGGGCGAATTGGGTCATGGCCGAGCTTTGGCGCCGCGCGCGGCGCGATGCAAGCCTGAAGGTTGGGCATTGTCTTGTGCGGGATACAATTCTGCACCCCGCCGGGGCACCCGAGCCCTTGAGATACAGGCCAAAACGCACTATGCCCGCCCAAATGCTCAATCTCGGAGGCCCCATGTCTGCTCCCAAGAAAGTCGTGCTTGCCTATTCCGGCGGCCTCGATACCTCGATCATCCTGAAATGGCTGCAAACCGAATACGGCTGCGAGGTGATCACCTTCACCGCCGATCTGGGGCAGGGCGAAGAACTGGAGCCCGCACGCGCCAAGGCCGAGCTGCTGGGGATCAAGCCCGAAAACATCCATATCGAAGACGTGCGCGAAGAATTCGTGCGTGATTTCGTCTTCCCGATGTTCCGCGCCAATGCGGTGTACGAAGGGCTTTATCTGCTGGGCACCTCGATCGCGCGGCCGCTGATTTCCAAGCGTCTGGTCGAGCTGGCGCATCAGCACGGCGCCGATGCGGTGGCGCATGGCGCGACCGGCAAGGGCAACGATCAGGTGCGGTTCGAACTCAGCGCCTATGCGCTCGATCCCTCGATCCGGGTGATCGCACCCTGGCGGGAATGGGATCTGACCTCGCGCACCAAGCTGCTGGAATTCGCCGAGCAGAACCAGATCCCGATCGCGAAAGACAAGCGCGGCGAGGCGCCGTTCTCGGTCGATGCGAACCTGCTGCACACCTCGTCCGAGGGCAAGGCGCTGGAAAACCCCGCGCAAGAGGCGCCCGATTACGTCTATCAGCGCACCGTGAACCCCGAGGATGCGCCCGATACCCCCGAATATGTCGAGATCACCTTCGAGCGCGGCGATGCGGTGGCGATCAATGGCGAAGCGATGTCGCCGGCCACGATCCTGACCAAGCTGAACGAGCTGGGCGGCAAGCATGGCATCGGCCGTCTGGATTTCGTCGAGAACCGCTTCGTCGGGATGAAATCGCGCGGCATCTATGAAACCCCCGGCGGCACCGTCCTGCTGGAGGCGCACCGCGGGATCGAACAGATCACGCTGGATGCCGGTTCAGGCCATCTGAAAGACAGCCTGATGCCGCGCTACGCCGAGCTGATCTATAACGGCTTCTGGTTCAGCCCCGAGCGCGAGATGCTGCAGGCGCTGATCGACAAATCGCAAGAGAATGTCACCGGCACCGTGCGGCTGAAGCTTTACAAGGGCTCGGTGCAGTGCGTCGGCCGCTGGTCGGAGTATTCGCTTTACTCCGAGGCGCATGTGACCTTCGAAGACGATGCCGGCGCCTATGACCAGAAAGACGCGGCGGGCTTCATCCGCCTGAACGCGCTGCGCCTGAAACTGATCGCCACCCGCAACGCCCGGGTGAAGAAATGAGCGTCCGGGCCGCCATTGTCACCGTCTCCGACCGCGCCAGCCGCGGCGAATACGAGGACAAGGGCGGCCCCGGCTGCGAAGACTGGCTGCGCGGCGTGGTGACCTCGCCGCTGGCCATCACCCGTCACATCATCCCCGACGGGCGCGAGAGCGTGGCGGCGATGCTGCGTCAACTGGTGGCGGAACAGGCCGATCTGATCCTCGTCACCGGCGGCACCGGCCCGGCGCCGCGCGACGAAACGCCCGAGGGCGTGGGCGATGTGATCGAAAAGGAACTGGCGGGGTTTGGCGAGGAAATGCGCCGCGCCAGCCTGCTGGAGGTGCCGACCGCGATCCTGTCGCGCCAGAGTGCCGGGATCGCCGGGCAAAGCCTGATCATCACGCTGCCGGGCAAACCCAGTGCCATCGCGACCTGCCTGAATGCGGTGTTCGCGGCGGTGCCCTATTGCCTTGATCTGATCGGCGCGGGCCGGATCGAAACCGACCCGGCAAAGATCGTGGCCTTCCGCCCGAAGGCGAAGTAGCTTTTCCTATTCTTTCTGGCCCAAATATCCCCCGCGGAGCGTTCCGCGGGTGCCGTTGCAGCCTCCGGCGGGGATATTTTGGCCAGAAAGAAGGATCAGCGTTTCACACTGGCGGTGACGTAATTCACCGACAGATCGCGGTCTGACAGTGACCAGCGCCAGCTGATCGGGTTGAACACCATCCCCTTGCGATCCACGGCATCCAGCCCGGATTTGCCGATCAGGGCGGCCAGCTCGTCGGGGGTGATGAATTTATGCCATTCGTGGGTGCCGCGCGGCAGCCAGCGCATCACCTGCTCGGCGCCGATGATCGCCACCAGATAGCTTTTGGCGTTGCGGTTCAGCGTCGAGCACAGCAGCAGCCCGCCCGGTTTCAGAAGGCCCGCACAGGTATCCATGAAGCCCTGCGGATCGGCGACATGTTCGATGATCTCCATCGCCAGAACTACGTCGAACTGTTCGCCCGCCTCGGCCAGGGTTTCGGCGGCGCAATGGCGATAGTCGATGTCCAGGCCCGATTGTTCGGCATGCAGCTGCGCCACAGGGATATTGCCGCCCGCCGCATCGGCGCCGACGACAGTCGCGCCAAGCCGTGCCATCGGTTCGGACAAGAGGCCACCCCCGCAGCCGATGTCGAGCAGGCGCAGCCCGTCAAACGTGCGCGGGGCCTTCAGGTCGCGTCCGAATTGCGCGGCGATCTGTGTGGTGATGTAATCCAGCCGGCAGGGGTTGAGCATATGCAGCGGCTTGAACTTGCCGTTCGGGTCCCACCATTCGGCGGCCATTGCCTCGAATTTCGCCACTTCGGCCGGGTCGATGGTGTTTGTTGCGTTTTGCATGGCTTCCTCGAAACTTCTGGTGCGCCCCCCGTGGCGGGCGCCGCTTTCCCGTTATATAGTCGGATCATGGACAGAACCGCAGGGCAAAAGCGCACATCGGGCGCCTTTCTTTACCCGCCGATCGAGCCCTTCGATCAGCGCATGCTTGATATGGGCGATGGTCACCGGATCTATGTGGAGCAATCGGGCCATCCGCAGGGACAGCCGGTGGTGGTGTTTCATGGCGGGCCGGGGGGCGGCTGCAGCCCGGCCATGCGGCGCTATTTCGACCCGAAGCATTACCGCGTGATCCTGTTCGATCAGCGCGGCTGCGGGTTGTCGAAACCGCATGCCTCGGTCACCGATAACACGACCTGGCATCTGGTTGCCGATGTAGAGCGAATCCGCGAGACCTTCGGGATTCGCGACTGGATCGTGTTTGGCGGCAGCTGGGGGGCGACTCTGGCGCTGATCTATGCCGAAACCCACCCCGAGCGGGTGCAGGGGCTGGTGCTGCGCGGCGTGTTTCTGGCCGAGCAGAGCGAGTTGAACTGGTTCTACGGTGGCGGCGCCGGGCAATTCTTTCCCGACCTGTGGGACGGGTTCTGCCGCCCGATTCCGCAAGATGAGCAGCACGATCTGATCGGCGCCTATCACAAACGTCTGTTTTCGGGCGATTACGCGGAAGAGGCGCGCTATGCCCGGCACTGGGCAATGTGGGAAAATGCGCTGGCCTCGGTCGAGTTCGACGGGCTGCCCGGCGAGGCGCCGCCCGATTACGCGCGCGCCTTCGCGCGGCTGGAGAACCATTATTTCATCAACCGCGCCTTTCTGGAGGAAGACGGCCAGATCCTGCGCGATCGGCACCGGATCGAGCATATCCCGGCGATTATCGTGCAGGGGCGGATGGACATGATCTGCCCGCCGGTCTCGGCCTGGCGTCTGTCGCAGGGGTGGCGGCGGGCCGCGCTGCGGATCGTTCCGGCGGCGGGGCACGCGCTGAGCGAGCCGGGAATCACCGCGGCCCTGGTTGCCGCGATGGACGAGCTGCGCCGCTGAGCAACTGCAGGCTTGCAGAATGGCGTGCTTTGGCCTATATCCCCCTCAACAGCGGCGCGTGAGGGTCCAAACCTGACGCCCACCGGGAAATATCGACGGGCCGCGCGGCCCGTTTTTTTGTTTTGAAGGATCGGAACAATGACCGACCTGATCGCCAAGACCGCGATTGACCGGCGCCTTGCCGAAATCGTCACCCCTACCATCGAGGGGCTGGGATTCGAACTGGTGCGCATCCGCCTGCAGGGCGGCAAGACCGCCACGCTGCAGATCATGGCCGACCGCCCCGAAGGCGGCATCGTTGTGGATGACTGCGCCAGGATCTCGACCGCCGTTTCGGCGGTGCTGGATGTCGAAGACCCAATCGAAGACAATTATCACCTTGAAGTGTCGTCCCCCGGCATCGACCGCCCGCTCACCCGGTTGAAGGATTTCGACGTCTGGGAAGGCTATGAGGCGAAGATCGAGACTTCGGAGCCGATCGACGGGCGCCGCCGCTTCAAGGGCATCGTGCGCGGCACCGAAGGCGACGAAGTGCTGATCGAGATTGAAGAGAAGGGCGAGCAGGTCACCATCGGCCTGCAGTTCGACTGGCTCTCGGATGCGAAACTTGTGCTGACCGACGAACTGATCGACGAGATGCTGCGCCAGAAGAAGGCGTCCGGCGCGATCGACGAAGACCAGTTCGACGAGATCGAAACCGAAGATACCGATTCCCCCGACGAGGAGACCTGAGAGATGGCAATCACCTCTGCCAACCAGCTGGAACTTCTGCAGACGGCTGAAGCCGTCGCGCGCGAGAAGATGATCGACCCGGATCTGGTGATCCAGGCGATGGAGGACAGTCTCGCCCGTGCTGCGAAGTCGCGTTATGGCGCCGAGATGGACATCCGCGTGAGCATCGACCGCAAGACCGGCCGCGCCACCTTTACCCGGGTGCGCACCGTCGTCGAGGATGACGCCGTCGAGAATTATCAGGCCGAACTGACCGTCGCGCAGGCGAAGCAGTATCTGGCCGATCCGAAGGTCGGCGACGAGATCGTGGACGAAGTTCCGCCCGTGGATCTGGGCCGGATCGCCGCGCAATCGGCCAAGCAGGTGATCTTGCAGCGCGTGCGCGAAGCCGAGCGTGACCGTCAGTTCGACGAATTCAAGGACCGCAAGGGCACGATCATCAACGGCGTCGTCAAGCGCGAGGAATACGGCAATATCATCGTCGATATCGGCCGTGGCGAGGCGATCCTGCGTCGCAATGAAAAGATCGGCCGTGAAAGCTATCGTCCGAACGACCGGATTCGCGCCTATATCAAGGACGTGCGCCGCGAAACCCGTGGCCCGCAGGTCTTCCTGTCGCGAACCGATCCGCAGTTCATGGCCGAACTGTTCAAGATGGAAGTGCCGGAAATCTACGACGGCATCATCGAGATCAAGGCCGTGGCCCGTGACCCGGGTTCGCGCGCGAAGATCGCCGTGATCTCGAACGACAATTCGATCGACCCGGTCGGCGCCTGTGTCGGTATGCGCGGATCGCGCGTGCAGGCCGTGGTGGGCGAGCTGCAGGGCGAGAAGATCGACATCATTCCGTGGAACGAAGATCAGGCGACTTTCCTGGTGAACGCGCTGCAGCCGGCCGAAGTGTCGAAAGTGGTGATCGACGAGGAAGCCGGCAAGATCGAGGTCGTGGTGCCCGATGAACAGCTGTCGCTCGCCATCGGCCGTCGTGGCCAGAACGTGCGTCTGGCCAGCCAGCTGACGGGCCTGGATATCGACATCCTGACCGAGGCCGAGGAATCGCAGCGCCGTCAGGCCGAATTCGCCGAGCGCACCAAGCTGTTCGTCGATGCGCTGGATCTGGACGAATTCTTCGCGCAACTTCTGGTGGCCGAAGGCTTCACCAATCTGGAAGAGGTCGCCTATGTCGACCTCGACGAGCTGCTGGCGATCGAAGGCGTCGACGAGGGCACTGCGGCCGAACTGCAGGCGCGCGCCCGCGACTATATCGAAGAACAGAACCGCAAGGCCATCGAGGCGGCCAAGGAACTGGGCGTCGAGCAGTCGCTGTTCGATTTCGAAGGGCTGACCCCGCAGATGGTCGAGGCGCTGGCGAAAGATGGCGTGAAGACGCTGGAAGATTTCGCGACCTGCGCCGACTGGGAGCTGGCTGGCGGCTGGACCACGGTCAACGGGCAGCGCGTGAAGGACGAAGGCATCCTCGAGAAGTTCGACATGAGCCTTGAGGAAGCGCAGAACCTGATCATGACGGCGCGGATCATGCTGGGCTGGGTCGATCCCTCCGAGCTGGAAGCCGAGTCGGAAGAGACCGAAGAGGAGGCCGAGGAGTAATCCTCGGGGCTGAGCCATGAGCCGTGGGGGCACACGCGTGGAAAAGGACGAGCCGGAACGGCGCTGCATCGTCACAGGTGACGTGCAGCCCAAGGCCGGGCTTGTGCGCTTCGTGCTGGGCCCCGACGGGCTGATCTATCCCGATCTGGCGGAAAAACTGCCGGGCCGGGGGATCTGGGTCACGGCGGATCGGGCGGCAATCGACCGGGCGGCGGCCAAGGGGCTTTTCGCGCGCGCGGCCCGCGCTCCGGCGAAAGTGCCCGAAAATCTGGCCGATCTGGTCGAGCAGGGCCTTGCGCATCGCGTGGTGGAGCTTATCTCCTTGGTGCGCAAGTCCGGTCGCGCGGTGGTCGGGTTTGAAAAGGTGAAGGGTTGGCTGGCCGATGGCCGCGCCAAAGTCTTGCTGCAGGCGTCGGACGGGTCCGACCGCGGCAAGGGCAAGCTCTGGACGCCCGAGGGTGGCCGCTGGTTCGGTTGCCTGACCAGCGCCGAATTGGGTTTGGCTTTCGGTCGCGATCATGCCATACACGGCGCGCTTGCGGCTGGCGGACTCACCCCGCGTGTTATAAGCGAAGCGGCAAGGCTTGCGGGTATGCGCAAGCAGGACGGCGGCCAGACCGCCATGAAGGATATGAAGACGGCATGAGCGATACGGACGGTAAAAAACCCTTGGGTCTTGGCGGCGCGCGCCCCGGTCAGGTGAAGCAGAGCTTCTCTCACGGCCGCACGAAAAGCGTTGTGGTCGAGACGAAACGCAAGAAGGTGGTCGTTCCGAAGCCGAGCGCTGCGGGCGGCAAACCTGCGGGTTCGCCCAGCCTGGGCGACCCTTCGCGGCGCCCTGCCGGGATTTCCGACGCCGAAATGGAACGCCGCCTGAAGGCGTTGCAGGCTGCCAAGGCGCGCGAAGCCGAAGAGGCCGCGCAGCGTGTGGCTGAAGAAAAGGCCCGCGAAGAAGAGCGGGAGCGCCGTCGCGCCGAGGCCGAGGCCAAGGAGCGTGAGGATCGCGAACGCGAGGAAGCGCTGCGCCTGAAGGCCGAGGAAGACGCCCGCAAGGCCCGCGAGGCCGAGCTGCGCGCGCAGAAGAAGGAAGAGGTCCGCAAGGCACCGGCGAAAGCCGAAGCGCCTGCCGATCCGGCCGCTGCCGAGGCCGCCGCGGCGCGTGCCGCGACCAAGGGTGTCGTGGCGACCGGCCCGCGCAAGACCGACCGTGATCGCGACGAACGCGCGCCGGATCGTGACGCGCGCAATGCCAAGGGCAAGGGCGACGACAACGCGCGCCGCACCGGCAAGCTGTCGCTCTCCGAGGCGCTGCATGGTGGCGAAGGCGGGCGTCAGCGCTCGCTCGCGGCGATGAAGCGCAAGCAGGAAAAAGCGCGCCAGAAGGCGATGGGCTATGGCCAAAGCGCCGAAAAGATGGTGCGCGACGTGCAGCTGCCCGAAACCATCGTGGTTTCCGAGCTGGCCAACCGTATGGCCGAACGGGCCGCCGATGTGGTCAAGGCGCTGATGAAGATGGGCATGATGGTGACCGCCAACCAGACCATCGACGCCGATACCGCCGAACTGGTGATCGAGGAATTCGGCCACAAGGCTGTGCGCGTTTCGGATGCCGACGTCGAACAGGTGATCGACACCGTCGAGGACAAGCCCGAAGATCTGCAAACCCGCCCGCCGATCATCACGATCATGGGCCACGTCGACCACGGCAAGACCTCGCTGCTGGACGCGATCCGCAAGGCCAACGTCGTGTCGGGCGAGGCCGGGGGCATTACCCAGCACATCGGTGCCTATCAGGTGACGACCGATTCCGGGGCGGTGCTGACCTTCCTGGACACGCCCGGCCACGCCGCCTTCACCTCGATGCGGGCACGCGGTGCACAGGTCACCGATATCGTCGTTCTGGTGGTGGCCGCCGATGACGCGGTGATGCCGCAGACGATCGAGGCGATCAACCACGCGAAAGCGGCGAAAGTGCCGATGATCGTGGCGATCAACAAATGCGACAAATACGAGGCGAACCCGCAAAAGGTGCGCACGGATCTGCTGCAGCACGAGGTCGTCGTCGAGGCGATGTCGGGCGATGTGCAGGATGTCGAGGTCTCGGCCAAGACCGGCAAGGGGCTGGATGAACTGCTGGAAGCCATCGCGCTGCAGGCCGAGGTTCTGGAACTCAAGGCAAACCCGAACCGCGCCGCGCAAGGTGCTGTCATCGAAGCGAAACTCGACGTGGGCCGTGGCCCCGTCGCCACCGTTCTGGTGCAGCACGGCACGCTCAAGCAGGGCGACATTTTCGTCGTCGGCGAGAAATGGGGCAAGGTGCGCGCGCTGATCAACGACCGTGGCGAGCGCGTGACCGAGGCCGGCCCGTCGGTTCCGGTCGAGGTTCTGGGCCTGAACGGCACGCCCGAAGCCGGTGACGTGCTGAACGTGGTCGAGACCGAAGCGCAGGCCCGCGAGATCGCAGATTATCGCGAGCAGACGACCAAGGACAAACGCGCCGCGGCCGGTGCCGCGACCACGCTGGAGCAGCTGATGGCCAAGGCCAAGGCGGATCTGAACGTGGCGGAACTGCAGGTGGTTGTGAAAGCCGACGTGCAGGGTTCGGCGGAAGCGATCGTGCAGGCGCTTGAAAAGGTCGGCAACGAAGAGGTGCGCGTGCGCGTCATCCATTCGGGCGTCGGTGCCATCACCGAAAGCGATGTCGGCCTGGCCGAGGCGTCGGGTGCGCCGGTCATCGGCTTCAACGTGCGGGCCAATGCGCCGGCACGGGCCGCCGCGAACCAGAAGGGTGTCGAGATCCGCTATTACTCGATCATCTACGATCTGGTCGACGACATCAAAGCGGCGGCTTCGGGTCTGCTGAAAAACGAGGTGCGCGAGCACTTCATCGGCTATGCGCAGATCAAAGAGGTCTTCAAGGTCTCGGGTGTCGGCAAGGTGGCTGGCTGTATCGTTACCGAGGGCGTTGCGCGCCGTTCGGCGGGTGTGCGCCTGCTGCGCGACGACGTGGTGATCCACGAGGGCACGCTGAAGACGCTCAAACGCTTCAAGGACGAGGTCAAGGACGTCATTTCCGGTCAGGAATGCGGCATGGCCTTCGAGAATTACGAAGATATCCGCCCCGGCGATGTCATCGAGATTTTCGAACGCGAGGAAGTCGAACGCACGCTGTAAGGCCGCGTCGGATCACATCGCAAGGATTTTCAAGGGGGGCCGAAAGGCCCCCTTGTTCATGGCTGCTGCTTCGTGCGCATGAAAAAGAGGGGCAATTGCCCCCCGTATAATCAAGATGCGTGTTATATCGCGAGGCTCAGGCGGCCTTCCCGACGACGGGGCGCCCGGCATAGAGCCGGTCATCCACGCGGACGACGATCTTGCCATTCTCCAGCTGAGCTTCGAACGTTCCTTGAACGGAAACGCAGCTGCCGACAACGATAGTGCGAAGCATCAGATATCCTCCCAAATCTCATCTGCTTATGAAATTAGTCGCAAAACCTTTACACTGAGTAAATGAAAAAGACGCGCATCGGGCTGAATTGGACAAAAAAACTGGCCGAATTGGTCTGTCTTTCTGTCATATCCAGGCATGCAGGATCGGAATCAGCGGCTCGTCTGCGGGGGGCATCGGGTAATCGCGCAGGTTCTGCGCGCGCACCCAGGCCAGGGTCTGCCCTTCGCGCGGGGTTGGTGTGCCTTCCCAGCGGCGGCAGGCGAACAACGGCATCAGCAGGTGGAAATCGTCGTAGGAATGGCTGGCGAAGGTCAGCGGCGCCAGGCACGAATGATAGGTGTCGATGCCGAGCTCTTCCTTCAGCTCGCGGATCAGCGCGGCTTCGGGGGTTTCGCCGGGCTCCACCTTGCCACCGGGAAACTCCCACAGACCGGCCAGCGATTTGCCCTCGGGGCGCTGCGCCAGCAGGATGCGGCCGTCCACGTCGATCAGCGCAACGGCGGTGACCAGCAACACCCGCCCCGGCGTGGGGGCGGGGGTGCCATCCGGGCCGCAGCCCGCGCTCAAGACCGGTAATCCGCGTTGATGTCGATGTAGCGATGCGTCAGGTCGCAGGTCCAGACCGATTTCGCGGCCTTGCCCAGCCCCAGATCGACGCCGATCACCAGTTCCTGACCCTTCATATAGGCCGAGGCGGCGTCTTCGTCGTAATCGGGCACGCGCCAGCCGTTCGCCGCCAGAACCATGTCGCCAAACCGGATGGTCAGCCGGTCGCGATCGGCCTTGGCGCCGGACTTGCCCACGGCGGCCACGACGCGGCCCCAGTTCGCATCCTCGCCCGCGATGGCGGTTTTCACCAGCGGCGAGTTGGCGACGGCCATCGCGACCTTATGCGCATCGGCGGCGGTTTCGGCGCCGGTCACGCGGACCTCGACGAACTTGGTCGCGCCCTCGCCATCCTTCACCACCTGATGTGCCAGATCCATCATCACGCTGCGCAGCGCGGCTTCGAAGTCCTTCGCCACCTTGGACCGCAGATCGGTGATCTCGGCGGCCGGGGATTTGCCCGTCGCCGCCAGGATCAGCGCGTCCGAGGTCGAGGTGTCGCTGTCCACGGTGATTGCGTTGAACGTGTCATCCACCTGACGCGACAGCATCTTTTGCAGGTTGCGGGCCGAAATCTTGGCATCGGTGAAGATATAGACCAGCATCGTCGCCATGTTCGGCGCGATCATCCCCGAACCTTTGGCGATGCCCGCAATGCGGATTGTGCCGCCATCACCCGCCACCTCGGCGGCGGCCCCTTTCGGGAAGGTGTCGGTGGTCATGATCGCGCGCGCGGCGGCCTCCATGCCGGCCGGGTCGAGCGCGGCGGCCAGATCGCCGACCTTGGCGGTGATCCGTTCATAGGGCAGCGGCTCGCCGATGACCCCGGTAGACGAGGAAAACACGCGGCTTGCCGGCATCCCCAGGGCCGCGGCGACGGCCCCGGTCACGGCATCGACTGCCTCTTGCCCGCCCGCGCCGGTAAAGGCGTTGGCGTTGCCCGAATTCACGATGATCGCCGCGCCGGCGCTTTCATCGGGCTTGCCCGCCAGCTTGGTCTGACAATCGAGCACACAGGCCGCACGGGTCGACGAGGTGGTGAACACCCCGGCGATGGTCGCGCCGGGCGCCACGCGCGCCAGCATCACATCGGTGCGGCCGGCATAGCGCACACCGGCCCCGATGGCGGCGAATTCCACGCCCTCGATCACCGGCAAGGCGGGGAAGGAGGCAGGCGCCAGAGGAGAGACGAGCGTGGTCTTCTTGACCTTGGCCGCGACCTCGCCCATCACTTCGGTAACCTCTTCGACCGCCTCGGCGGCCAGATGTTCAAGCTGCGATTTCAGTTTCTTGACCTTGGTCTTGAGCTTCTCGACCTTGGCTTTCAAATCTTTGTCCTGCTTGGCCATGTCCCGCGCCTCCCTTACCGTCACTCGCCCAGAATGCTGTCGTCTTTCAGGATGGCCGGGTCCACGCCCTCGGTCATCTTCTCGACCTTAGCCTTGGCAACCGTCTCGGTCACGCGTTCTTCGACGGCTTTCTGACGCAAATCGCCTTCCAGTTCGGCACGGACATCGTCGATCGTGGGGGCGGCGGCCAGACGCGATTCAATCAGCTTGACGACGTGCCAGCCGTATTCGGTCTGCACCGGGCCCTTGACCTCGCCATCCTTCATCGCGGCGACCGCCTCGGCGAAGGGTTGCACCATCGCATCAAGCCCGAACCAGCCCAGATCGCCGCCATTGGCCGCGGCACCATCGGTCGATTTCGCCTTGGCGACATCGGCAAAATCGGCGCCGCCGTCGATCTCGGCCTTCACGGCCTTGGCCTCGTCCTCGGTCGCCACGATGATATGAGCGGCGTGATATTCGCGCGAGGGTTCGGCCGCGGCATATTTCGCCTTGTAGGCATCTTCGATCTGTTCTTCGGTCACGGCCTTCCTGGCCGTGTAATCCAGCAGCGACCCGGCCAGATAGGCGCGGCGATCGACTTCCAGCGCCAGTTCGTCGCGATGGGTCATCCGGCCTTCGCCGATTTCGGCCAGCGCGGTCTGCTGGATCAGCTGATCCAGAATGCCGTTGAACAAAACGTCATCGGGCAGTTGCAGGTATTCGGGCGGCAGGCCGTTGCGCACCGTCAGCATGTGGCCAAGGGTGATTTCGGTGCCATTCACGGTGGCCAGCACGGTATCCACCTTCATTTCCGGCGCCGCCGGTTTCGGGTCTTCGGCGAAAGCGGGAACGCTCAACGCCAGAGAAATCGCCGTGGCGCCCAGAAATTGGATGAGTTTCGGCATCAAAGCCTCTCCTGCAGGGGGCCGCGGCACCCCGCGGCGTTGACACTCAGACGGCCGCCCCTTACATCGCCAAGGGTCTAGTCAGGCGCCGCCGCCCTTTTTTCTCAAGCCGTTCTAGGCGGGGGCGAAGGGCACGGCAAGGCCGCTTGTCACACGATTTGGTCAGACGAACCCGCGGAGAAAACATGCTGGGCCTCGGAACTATCGCGAAAAAGGTCTTCGGCACGCCGAATGATCGCCAGGTGAAGTCGGTGCGTCCGCTGGTCGCCAAGATCAACGCGCTCGAACCCGAGTTCGAGAAGCTGACCGACGATGAAATCAAGGCCAAGACGCGCGAGCTGCAGGCGCGCGCCCAAGGTGGCGAAAGCCTTGATGCGCTGCTGCCCGAGGCCTTCGCCAACTGCCGCGAAGGGGCGCGCCGGGCGCTTGGCCTGCGGGCCTTCGATACGCAGCTGATGGGCGGGATCTTCCTGCACCGCGGCAATATCGCCGAGATGAAGACGGGCGAGGGCAAGACCCTGGTCGCGACCTTCCCGGCCTATCTGAACGCGCTTGCGGGCAAGGGCGTGCATATCGTCACCGTCAACGACTATCTGGCGCGGCGCGATGCGGAATGGATGGGCAAGGTCTATGCGCATCTGGGGCTGACCACCGGCGTTGTCGTTCCCTTCCAGTCCGACGAAGAGAAACGCGCGGCCTATGCCGCCGACGTGACCTATGCCACCAACAACGAGCTGGGCTTCGATTACCTGCGCGACAACATGAAGGGCTCGGTCGAAGAAATGGCACAGCGCGGTCATTTCTACGCGATCGTCGACGAGGTGGACAGTATCCTGATCGACGAGGCGCGCACGCCGCTGATCATCTCGGGTCCGTCGCAGGACCGGTCCGAACTGTATAACACGCTCGACAAGTTCATCCCGGAGATCACCGAGGCGCATTTCACCCTGGACGAAAAGGGCCGCAACGCGACCTATACCGAAGAGGGCAACGAATTCCTGGAGCAGCGCCTGCACGAGGCCGGTATCCTGCCCGAGGGCCAGTCGCTCTATGACCCGGAATCGACGACTATCGTGCACCACGTCACCCAGGCCCTGCGCGCGCACAAGCTGTTCCACAAGGACCAGAACTATGTGGTGATGGGGCAGGAAGTCGTGCTGATCGACGAACACACCGGCCGCGCGATGAAGGGCCGCCGTCTGTCGGACGGCCTGCATCAGGCGATCGAGGCGAAAGAGGGGCTGCCGGTGCAGCCCGAGAACGTGACCCTCGCCTCGGTGACCTTCCAGAACTATTTCCGCCTGTATGAGAAACTGGGCGGGATGACCGGCACCGCCGCGACCGAGGCCGAGGAATTCGCCGAGATCTACAAGCTGGGCGTGATCGAAATGCCGACCAACCGCCCGGTGCAACGTATCGACGAACACGACCGCGTCTATCGCACCGCGCGGGAAAAATATGCCGCCGTGATCGAGGCGCTGAAGGCGGCACATGCCAAGGGGCAGCCGGTTCTGCTGGGCACCACCTCGATCGAGAAATCCGAGATGATTTCCGAAATGCTCAAGGCCGAGGGGATCGCGCATAACGTGCTGAACGCCCGCCAGCATGAACAGGAAGCCAAGATCGTGGCCGATGCGGGCCGTCTGGGTGCGGTGACCATCGCCACCAACATGGCCGGTCGCGGCACCGATATTCAGCTTGGCGGCAACGTCGAGATGAAGGTTCTGGACGAGCTGGCCGCCAACCCCGAGGCGAACCCCGACGAGGTCCGCGCGCGGATCGAAGCCGAACATGCCGAAGAGAAGAAAAAGGTGCTGGAGGCGGGCGGTCTGTTCGTTCTGGCCACCGAACGCCACGAAAGCCGCCGCATCGACAACCAGCTGCGCGGCCGGTCGGGGCGTCAGGGTGACCCTGGGCGCTCGTTGTTCTTCCTGTCGCTGGAAGACGATCTGATGCGCATCTTCGGCTCGGACAAGCTGGAATCCGTGCTGTCCAAGCTGGGTATGAAGGAAGGCGAAGCGATCATTCACCCTTGGGTGAACAAGTCGCTGGAACGCGCGCAGGCCAAGGTCGAAGGCCGCAACTTCGACATCCGCAAGCAGCTGCTGAAGTTCGACGATGTGATGAACGACCAGCGCAAGGCGATCTTCAGCCAGCGCCGCGAGATCATGGAAGCCGAAGACATTGGCGAGATTGCGCAGGACATGCGCTATCAGGTGATCGACGATCTGGTCGATCAATATGCGCCGCCGAAATCCTATGCCGATCAGTGGGATGTTCCCGGGTTGCATCAGGCCGTGATCGAAGCGCTGAACATGGACCTGCCGATTGCCGAATGGGCCGCCGAAGAGGGCGTCGATCAGGACGTGCTGCGCGAGCGGCTGGAACAGATGACCGACGGCTACATGGCGCAAAAGGCCGAAGGTTTTGGCGCCGATACGATGCGGATGATCGAGAAGCAGGTTCTGCTGCAGACGATCGACACCAAATGGCGCGAACATCTGGTGACGCTGGAGCATCTGCGTTCGGTCGTGGGCTTCCGCGGCTATGCGCAGCGCGATCCGCTTTCAGAATACAAGACCGAGAGCTTCCAGCTGTTCGAAACCATGCTCGACAGTCTGCGCAGCGATGTGACCAAGCGTCTGGCGCAGATCCGGCCGCTGACCGAGGAAGAGCGCGCCGCGATGCAGGCGCAGATGGTGGCTGCCGCCGCGCCGGAGCCGGCCGATGACCCCGCGCCTGCCCCTGCTGCCGCTGCCGTGCCGGGTTTCGACGAATCCGACCCCACGACCTGGGGCAACCCGTCGCGCAACGATCCCTGCCCCTGTGGCTCGGGCGAGAAGTTCAAGCACTGCCACGGGCGCCTCGTCTGACTGAAATAGGGCGACAATCAGGCGGCCTCGGAGCGATCCGGGGCCGCTTTTCCATATCTTGTGGTTTTTTTGCGAATTTCAGGCGAATTCGCGCGATATGGGCGTTAACGATTTGGAAACACTGCCACTTTCCGGTCATCGCTTTGCCCTTTTCGGGGGCTAGACTGGGCCAATGTCAGGGGTGAGTGGAGGCCGCGATGCGACAGATGCGCAATGTGATCATGGTGGGGGCAACCTTCCTGCTGGCCGCCGCCACCGGACATGTAATGCAGACGACAGCGGAAGACGGATTATATGGGGCGGGCGCATCGCTGCCTCGCGCCGCAGCCGCTTCGCTGACGATCACCGGCGCGCAGATTGCCAGCGTCGCGGAGCTGCCCCAATTGTCGCCACGCGCGATCGCGCCGGATCTGGGGGCGCCCGCACTCCCCCGGGATGTGTCGGCGACGGTCGGATTTTCGGGGATCTGTGCGCCGGCTGATTTGAAGGTGCAGGCGGTTGAGCATGCCCTTCTGCAGGCTGACTTGCACGCGCCATGCCTCGCGGGTCAGCCCGTCGAGGTGGCGCATGAGGGGCTGCGCTTCACCGCTGTGCTGGATGGGCAGGGCAAGTGGCATGGCCTGCTGCCAGCCCTTGCGACACAGGCGGTCGTGACCGTCCAGATCGCCGGGGGCGCGCAGATCGGCGCCAGTGTGGCGGTGCCGGGCGTCGAGGCGATCAACCGCATTGTCCTGAGCTGGCAGGGCGCGGGTGACATGCATCTGAACGTTTTCGAACGGGGGGCGGGGTTCGGTGATGCCGGGCATATCCATGCCGCCGCGCCGCGCACGCCTGACACGCCGCTGGGGGGCTATCTTCTGACCTATGGCGATCTGCGGGACGGTGCCAGGGCCGAGGTCTATACGGCGCCTACGACGATGACCGATCTGCGCTTCGAACTTGACGCGCCAGTGGGGCAACATAGCTGTGGGCGCGATCTGGGCGGAGCCCTGCAGCGGGTTCTGGCGGCAGCGGCCGAGCCTGCCGCGCGGCTGATCCTGTCACTGCCCGATTGTAGCGATGCCGGCGGGGATGTGGTGATGGCGCTGCCCGATCTGCCGGTTTCGGTGGCCGCGAACTGATTACAGAAAGCCCTGGGCGCGAAAGCTGAGTTCGCGGCTTTTTCCGACGATCAGATGGTCGTGTAGCACCAGCCCCAGAACCTGCGCCGCCTGCGCGATCTGGGCGGTCATCGCCAGATCGGACTCCGAAGGCGTCGGGTCGCCCGAGGGATGGTTGTGCACCAGGATCAGCGCCGAGGCATTCAGTTCCAGCGCACGCTTTATCACCTCGCGCGGATAGACCGGGACGTGATCGACCGTGCCGCGGGCCTGTTCCTCATCGGCGATCAGCACGTTCTTGCGGTCCAGATACAGCACGCGGAATTGCTCGGTCTCGCGATGCGCCATGGTGGTGTGGCAGTAATCCAGAAGCGCCTCCCACGAACTGAGCACGGCGCGATGCATCACCTTGGAGCGCGCCAGCCGCTGCGCCGCCGCCTCGACGATCTTCAGTTCCTGCACGACGGCATCGCCAACCCCCGTCACCGCCTGCAACCGCGCGGGCGCGGCCGAAATCACCCGTCCGAAATCGCCGAACGTGTCGATCAGGCGCCGCGCCAGGGGTTTGACATCCTGCCGGGGCAGGGCGCGAAACAGGATCAGTTCCAGCAGCTCGTAATCCGGCAGGGCCTGCGCGCCGCCCTGCATGAACCGTTCGCGCAGGCGTTTGCGGTGATCGGTGATATAAGAGGGCAGCTTGCCAGGATCAGCCAGCGCAACCGCCAGCGCCTCGTCCGGGTCACCGAACAGGGGCAGCGGGGCTTCGTGAAAGGCGCGGGGCTTGCTCATGCCCTGCACTGTGCTGCAGGGATGGTGAAAAAAACGTTAACGCTTTTCCCGAGGCGTAGAGGCAAAGAAAAAGGGCGCCCGAAGGCGCCCATTCAACCTTTCATCCCGTCCCAGAAGCTCTTGACCTTCTTGAAGAACGACGCTCCTTCGGGGTTGTTCTCGGCCTCGATCTTCTCGAACTCGCGCAGCAACTCCTTTTGCCGCGTGGTCAGGTTCACCGGGGTTTCCACCGCCAGTTCGATCACCATATCGCCGGTGCCGCCACCGCGCAGCGCGGGCATGCCCTTGCCACGCAGGCGCATCTGCCGCCCCGACTGGCTGCCAGCCGGGATCTTGACGCGCGAGCGCCCGCCGTCGATCGTCGGCACCTCGACCTCGCCACCAAGCGCGGCCGAGGCCATGCTGACCGGCACGCGGCAGAACAGGGTCATCCCGTCGCGCTGGAAGATCGCGTGTTCGCGCAGCTCGATGAAGATATACAGATCGCCCGCAGGGCCGCCGCGCATCCCGGCCTCGCCTTCGCCGGCCAGACGAATGCGCGTGCCGGTTTCCACCCCGGCCGGGATGTTGACGCTCAGCGTGCGCTCCTTCTCGACCCGGCCCGCGCCATGGCAGACACGGCAGGGGTTCTTGACCACCTGACCCTGGCCGCCACAGGTGGGGCAGGTGCGTTCGACCGTGAAGAAGCCGTTCTGAGCGCGCACCTTGCCCATGCCCGAACAGGTCGGGCAGGTCTGCGGCTCCGCACCGCCTTCCGCGCCCGTGCCATTACATGCCGTGCATGCGGCCGAGCCCGGAACGGTGATCGTCTTCTGCGCACCCTTGAACGCCTCTTCCAGCGTCACGCGCATGTTGTAGCGCAGGTCCGAGCCACGGGTCGCGCGCGACCGCGCACCTCCGCCCGGGCCACGCCCGCCCATGAAGTCGCCGAACAGATCCTCGAACACATCGGAGAAGGCCGAAGAGAAATCGCCCTGCGCATAACCGCCGCGCGGGCCGCCACCGCCGCCCATGCCGCCTTCGAAGGCCGCATGACCAAAGCGGTCATAGGCCGCTTTCTTCTCGGCATCCTTCAGCACGTCATAAGCTTCGTTCACTTCCTTGAACTGGCTTTCGGCGTTGGGATTATCCTGGTTGCGGTCGGGGTGAAGTTCCTTCGCCTTGCTGCGATAGGCCTTCTTGATCTCTTCGGTCGAGGCGCCTTTGGCGACGCCCAGAACCTCGTAGAAATCACGTTTTGCCATTGCTTACCCCCTTGGGGGAACACGGGAACGGGCCCCTTGGGGCCCGCTCCTCAGGTTCCGGCGCTTACTTGCGCTTGTTGTCGCCCATGTCTTCGAAATCGGCGTCAACGATGTCATCGTCCACGTCGCGCGGGGCGTCTTCGTCCACGTCAGCACCACCGCCTTCGGCCGCCTGCGCCTTGTAGATCGCTTCACCCAGCTTCATCGCGGCGTCGGTCAGGTTGGAGATACCACCCTTGATCTTGCCGGCGTCTTCGGACTTGAGCACCTCTTCGAGCGCATTGGCGGCCAGTTCGATCGCTTCGACGGTCGAAGCGTCGACCTTGTCGCCATGCTCTTCCAGCGACTTGCGGGTCGAGTGCAGCAGGCTTTCGGCCTGGTTCTTGGTTTCGACGAGATCCTTGCGGGCCTTGTCGGCTTCGGCATTGGCCTCGGCGTCGCGCACCATCTTGTCGATGTCCTCATCCGACAGACCACCCGAGGCCTGAATGGTGATGTTCTGCGACTTGCCGGTGCCCTTGTCCTTGGCCGAAACCGAAACGATGCCGTTGGCGTCGATGTCGAAGGTGACCTCGATCTGCGGCATGCCGCGCGGCGCGGGCGGGATGTCTTCAAGGTTGAACATGCCCAGCAGCTTGTTGTCGGCTGCCATTTCACGCTCGCCCTGGAACACCCGGATCGTCACGGCATTCTGGTTGTCCTCGGCGGTCGAGAAGACCTGCGATTTCTTGGTCGGGATCGTGGTGTTGCGGTCGATCAGACGGGTGAACACGCCACCCAGCGTCTCGATGCCCAGGCTCAGCGGGGTCACGTCAAGCAGGACCACGTCCTTCACGTCGCCTTGCAGAACGCCCGCCTGGATAGCAGCACCCAGTGCCACGACCTCGTCGGGGTTCACGCCCTTGTGCGGTTCCTTGCCGAAGAAGGCAGTCACTTCTTCCACGACTTTCGGCATCCGGGTCATCCCGCCGACCAGAACCACCTCGTCGATGTCGCCTTTCGATACGCCGGCATCTTTCAGCGCGGCGGCGCAGGGCTTCAGCGAGGCCTTGATCAGGTCGCCCACCAGTTGCTCCAGCTTCGAGCGGGTGAGTTTCATGACCATGTGCAGCGGCGTGCCCGAGGACGCATCCATCGAGATGAACGGCTGGTTGATTTCGGTCTGCTGGCTGGACGACAGTTCGATCTTGGCCTTTTCAGCGGCTTCCTTCAGGCGCTGCAGGGCCATCTTGTCCTTGGTCAGGTCGACGCCATGCTCTTTTTTGAACTCCTCGGCGAGGTAGTTCACGATGCGCATGTCGAAGTCTTCACCGCCAAGGAAGGTGTCGCCGTTGGTCGATTTCACTTCGAACAGACCGTCGTCGATTTCCAGAATGGTGATGTCGAAGGTGCCGCCGCCAAGGTCATAAACGGCGATGGTCTTGGTTTCTTTCTTGTCCAGACCATAGGCCAGCGCAGCCGCGGTCGGCTCGTTGATGATGCGCAGCACTTCGAGGCCCGCGATCTTGCCGGCGTCCTTGGTCGCCTGACGCTGGGCGTCGTTGAAATAGGCCGGAACGGTGATGACGGCCTGCGTCACCGGCTCGCCCAGATAGGATTCCGCGGTTTCCTTCATCTTCTGAAGGATGACGGCCGAAACCTGCGCCGGCGAGAATTTCTCGCCCTTCACATCGACCCAGGCATCGCCGTTGCCGCCATCCACGATCGAATAGGGCACGAGCTTGCGGTCTTTTTCAACTTCGGCATCGGTCACGCGGCGACCGATCAGGCGCTTGACGGCGAAAATGGTATTGGTGGGGTTGGTGACGGCCTGACGTTTCGCAGGCTGGCCGACCAGACGTTCATTGTCGGTGTAGGCAACGATAGAGGGCGTGGTGCGCGCCCCTTCGGAGTTCTCGATCACACGGGGCTGCGACCCATCCATGATGGCGACGCAGGAGTTCGTGGTCCCGAGGTCGATCCCGATGACTTTGGCCATGATAATACCTCTTCTTGCGGCGATATGACGGGGAACAGGTCCATTAAGGCCCCCGACCCCTATCCCTGGGTTTCAGTTCAAAATCCGCTTCCGAACATGTCCTTCGGCGGCTTCTGGGCGTATATAAGGAGGGGTCAGAGCCCCTGCAAGAACCCGTTGGACAGGAAGATCGCGACAAATGAAGGAATCTGCCGATCCGGCGCCGATCCGCCCGTTGCCGCAGGAAATCCGCGGCTTTCTGCATTATCCCGGCTGGTTGACGGCGGCCGAGCAGGCCGCGCTGCGCGACGATCTGCGTGCGGTGGTGGCGCAGGCGCCGCTGTTCTCACCGGTCACACCCTCGGGCAAGGCGATGTCGGTGCGGATGACGTCCGCAGGGCGTTTCGGCTGGGTATCGGACCGGCGCGGGTATCGCTACAGCGCAACGCATCCCGACGGGCAGCCCTGGCCTGCGATCCCCGCGCGCGTTCTGGATATCTGGAATGCGGTTGCAGGCACGGCGCGCAGCCCGGAGTGCTGCCTGATCAATTTCTACGACGATCAGGCGAAGATGGGGTTGCATCAGGATCGCGACGAGACGGATTTCACCCAGCCTGTCGTCTCGATCAGCCTGGGCGACGATGCGCTGTTCCGCGTCGGCAACCTGACGCGCGGCGGTGCGACGCAAAGCGTTTGGCTGCGCTCGGGCGATGTGCTGGTGATGGGGGGCGACGCGCGGCTGCGCTATCACGGGATCGACCGGATTGCGCCGGGCACTTCGCCCCTGCTGCCCCGGGGCGGGCGGATCAATCTGACGCTGCGCGTGGTAAGCTGAAATCCGCCCCTTCTTTCTGGTCTAAATATCCCGCGGGGGTCCGGGGGCGCGAAGCCCCCGGCGGCCTCAGACAGAGCCGCGCGGCATCGGGGTCGTGCCGTCCCTGTAAGGCGCCCAGTCTTCGATCTGCGGATAGTATGTCTTGCGCCAGGCCCGCACCCGCGGGTTCATCCGGCGCCGCCACAAAGGCGGGATCATCGCCAGCGCGGTCATCGCCGGATAGCCCAGCGGCAGCTGCGGCGCTTCATCCGCAGTATAGGTTTGCAGCAGCGGGAAGCGGCGCTCGGGCTTGTAGTGGTGGTCGGAGTGACGTTGCAGGTTGATCAGCAGCCAGTTCGACGCGGTATGCGAGGCGTTCCAGGAATGCCGCGGCAGGACATGTTCATACCGCCCCTCGCCCTTGTATTCGCGGGTCAGCCCGTAATGTTCGACGTAATTGGTCAGCTCCAGTTGCCAGATGGCGACGAAGGCCTGAAACACGAACAACCCCAGCCCGACCCAGCCCCCCAGGGCCGCCGCCAGCGCCAGCGCCGCCAGTTGCAGCGCGCCATAGCGCCAGAACGGGTTGCTGCGGTGCCAGACCGGGCGCCCCGCGCGCGCCAGTTTCAGCTTTTCGGCCTGCCAGGCGCTGCGCGGGCAGTCCAGCAGCACCCGCAGGAAGAAGCGGTGAAATCCCTCGTTATAGCGCGCCGTCACCGCATCGCGCGGGGTGCCGACCCACAGGTGATGCACCAGCAGATGTTCCGTGCGGAAATGGGAATACAGCACGCTTGCTAGCAGCAGATCGCCAAGCCAGCGTTCCAGACGGTTCTTCTGATGCAGCAATTCGTGGCTGTAGACGATGCCCACCGTGCCCGAAATCACCCCGACTCCGAAGAACAGCACGATGGTTTCCAGCGCGCCCAGGTGGTCGGTATGGGTCACCCACCAGATCATGCCGTAGATCGTCACAAACTGGACCGGGAACCAGATCAGCGTGATCAGCCGATACCAGAACAGATCGGCCTCGGGGGTGGTGGGGTCGGGCTGGTCCTCGTTCAGGCCCAGAAACGCGTCGAGTATGGTGACCATGGTCCAGCCGTAGATCGGCATCAGCACCACGGTCCAGCCACCCACCGTGGCGCCCAGCACCGCCAGCGGCACCATCCCGAGCGAGAGCCAGAACGGCAGCGCCCGGCGGGGGGAGCGGATCTGTTCGCGGCTGGACATCGGCACCTCTTTTCTCGCGCGCGCCGGGGGATGATAGCGTGCCGGACCGCGCGCGCAATCACGCGCGCTGCGGCCAATCGGCGCTTTGTGCCGCGTCCCAGACCTTGCGCATCAGCGTGGGCAGGTCGGCAGGGCGAAAACTGGCGCGGGGGGTCATGCCGGGGGCGGCGGTCTGCGCCACGAAGACACGCAGGACCAGGTGGAAATGGGTGAAGGTGTGGCGCACGCCGGCCGGGGATTCGCGCCACTCGGCGGCAAGGGGCGGGGCGGGCGTTGGTGCATCCGACCAGTCCGAGCCGGGAAAGCCCAGCGTGCCGCCCAGCAGCCCCTTGTCTGGGCGACGTTCCAGCAACACATCCCCCGCAGGCGACAGTGCGACATAGGCAAAGCCTTGGCGGGTGGGCTTTTCGGGCCTGGGGCTTTTGCGGGGCAGATCGGCGGCGGTGCCGGCGGCATGCCCCGCGCAGAACGGCGTCAGCGGACACAGGGCGCAGGCCGGTTTGCGCGGCGTGCAGATCGTGGCGCCCAGATCCATCATCGCCTGCGCATGTTCGCCGGGCCGGGTGTCGGGGGTCAGGCGCGCGGCCAGCGCGGTCAGTTCGGGCTTGGCCGCGGGCAATGGCGTCTGCACCGCCCAAAGCCGCGCCACCACCCGCTCGACATTGCCGTCGACGACCACGGCGGGTTCGTCAAAGGCGATGGCGGCGATGGCGGCGGCGGTATAGGGGCCGATGCCGGGCAGCGCGCGCAGCCCCGCCGCGGTTTTGGGAAAGGTGCCGCCATGATCGGTGACCACGGCGCGGGCGCATTTCAGCAGGTTGCGGGCGCGGGCGTAATAGCCAAGACCGGCCCATTCGGCCATGACCTCGGCATCCTCGGCCGCGGCGAGCGCCGTCACGTCGGGCCAGCGCGCGGTGAAACGATGGAAATAATCGCGCACCGCAGCGACGGTGGTTTGCTGCAGCATCACCTCGGACAGCCAGACGCGGTAGGGATCGCTGCGCAGGCCTGCGGCATGCTCTGCCGGGCCGGTGCGCCAGGGCATCACCCGGGCAGCCCGGTCATACCAGGCCAGCAAGGCCGCGCTGGCGGCGCTCTCGTCTCCGTCACGCAATCTTTAGCCCCTTTTTCGTGCATTCTGCTGGCATTGCCCTGCAAGCCGCCTAAGATAGCGACGAGATCAGGGATGAACAGGGATGCCCCCCAAAAAACCGTCGCGCATATCGGCCGGCTCTGTGGCCCAGACCCCGCCTCAGCGGCGGATGCGCGGCTTCGAGCCCGCAGCCAGGCTGTTGCAGGATCGCATCCGCACGGTTGGCGAATCGCGCGGGTTTGCGGTGTCGCGCCTGCTGACCCATTGGGCCGAGGTGGTGGGCCCCGAGATCGCCGCGCAGACCCGGCCTGTGAAGATCGGCTATGCCAAGGGCGGCTTCGGTGCCACGCTGACCCTGCTGACGCAGGGCGCATCGGCGCCTATGGTGCAGATGCAACTGCCGCAGATCCGCGACAAGGTGAATGCCTGCTACGGGTATAACGCGATTTCGCGCGTGGTGCTGACCCAGACCGCGCCGACCGGCTTTGCCGAGGGGCAGGCGCAATTCCTCCCGGCGCCGAAAGCGGTGGCTGTTCCGCCCTCTCCTGAAATTCGTGCGGCGGCGCAGGCCAGCGCAGACGGGTTGCATGACCCCGATCTGCGCACGGCACTTGAAACGCTGGCACAAAACGTCCTAACGAGGTCCGCGCAGCGGGCCGCGCAGAAGAAAGGCTAGATAATGACTCGACGTTCCCTTCTCCTTGGCATCGCCGGGGCCGCCATCGTTGCCGTGACCGGCGGCTGGGTCGCATCGCGCCAGGGCGCACAGCAGACGGGCTTTGTCGCGCCTGCGCTGGCCGAAGATGCCGCGACCTTGCCCGACATCGTTCTGGGGCAGGACAGCGCGCCGATCACGGTGATCGAATATGCCTCTTACACCTGCCCGCATTGCGCGCATTTCCATGACGATGTGTTCATCCCGCTGAAGCGGGATTACATCGACACCGGCAAGGTGAAATTCATCCACCGCGAGGTTTACTTCGATAAGTTCGGTCTGTGGGCCGGGCTGATCGCACAATGTGGCGGTGCGCCGAAATATTACGCGGTGTCCGGGATGCTCTACGCCACCCAGAAAGACTGGATCGGCGATGGCAAAGAGGCCACGATCGGCGCCAATCTGCGCAAGATCGGGCTGAAGGCCGGCCTGTCGAAAGAGCAGATCGAAACCTGCCTGAATGATCAGGATCGCGCCAAGGCGCTGGTCGCGACCTATCAGAAAAACGCGGGCGCCGATGAAATCACCGGCACGCCGTCGCTGGTCATCGACGGGGTCAAGCATTCCAACATGACCTATGCCGAACTGAAGGCAATTCTGGACGCGAAGCTCTGACCCATGACGCCACTTGCCGGATTGAAAGTCGTTGAGCTGGCGCGGATTCTGGCGGGCCCCTGGGCCGGTCAGATCCTTGCCGATCTGGGTGCCGAAGTGATCAAGGTCGAGGCGCCCGAAGGCGATGACACCCGTCGCTGGGGCCCGCCCTTCCTGACCCGCGAGGGCGAAACAACGGCGGCCTATTTCCACGCCGCGAACCGGGGCAAACGCTCGGTCATCTGCGATTTCCGCACCCCCGAGGGGCAGGAATTCGTGCGTGAACTGATCGCCGAAGCCGATATCCTGATCGAGAATTTCAAGGTCGGGGGCTTGGCGAAATACGGGCTGGATTATGACAGCCTGCGTGCGGTGAACCCGCGGCTGATCTATTGCTCGGTCACCGGCTTTGGCCAGGACGGCCCCTATGCGCATCGCGCGGGCTACGATTACATCGTGCAGGGCATGTCGGGGCTGATGAGCGTGACCGGCCCCGCCGATGGTGAGCCGCAAAAGGTGGGCGTCGCGGTGACCGATGTATTCACCGGGATCTATGCCGCGACCGGGATTCTTGCCGCCGTGCATCAGCGCAATACCACCGGGCTGGGCCAGCGCGTCGATCTGGCGCTGTTCGACGTGGCCACGGCGGTGATGGCCAATCAGGCGATGAACTATCTGGCCACCGGGGTTTCGCCCAAGCGGATGGGCAATGCGCATCCGAACCTTGTGCCCTATGCGGTGTTCCCCTGTTCAGACGGGTTTGCCATTCTGGCAACCGGGAATGATGCACAATATCAGAAGCTTTGCAAAATTCTGAATGTTCAGGAATTGGCGACCGATCCGCGTTTTCTGACCAATGCCGACCGGATCGCGCATCGTGAGGCGATCACCGATCTGATCTCGGCGCAGACGCGGGGCTGGACCCGGGCGGATCTGCTGGCGGCTTGCGAGGCGGCGGGCGTGCCCGCCGGGCCGATCAACGAGATGGCCGATGTCTTCGCCGATCCGCAGATCGTTGCGCGCGGCATGCAGATCGCACCGGGCGGCGTGCCCGGGGTGCGTCTGCCGATCGTGTTTTCGGGGGCGGAACTGGCGCTTGACCGGCCCTCGCCGAAACTGGGTGAGCATGACGCCGAGGTTCGCGCCAGTCTGAAATCGCGCGCCTAAAGCCCGATACGCCCCAGCGCGTCATCCAGCGCGCTGGTGTCGGCAATCTGCAACCGCACCGGCAGTGCCAGAACCTTGGGCCGGAACGCCGCGGGCAGGCGCACGGCGTCCTTTTCGGTCGTGACCATCTGCGCGCCCAGCAGCCGGGCTTCGGTCTCCAGCCGGGTCAGCAACTGCGGCGAAAACGGCTGGTGATCTTCCAGCGCCTCGCCGCGCAGCACCTCGGCCCCGAGGCTGCGCAGCGTGGCAAAGAACTTCTCGGGATGGCCGATCCCGGCGAAGGCCAGCACGGGCAGGCCCTGCCAATCCATCCCGGTTTGCAGCGGCTCCAGCGCGCCGGTCAGATGCGGCACGGTGATCGCATGGCCCCAGGTCCGGGCGAAATCCTGCTGCGCCGTTTGCGGTCCGATGCTGAGCAGCAGATCGGCGCGCGCCAAGCCCGCAGCAACGGGTTCGCGCAACGGTCCCGCGGGCAGACAGCGGCCGTTGCCGAAGCCTTTCACCGCGTCGACGACAACCAGCGACAGATCCTTGACCAACGCGGGGTTCTGATGCCCGTCATCCAGAATGATCGCCTGCGCGCCCGCGGCCACCGCAGCCCGCGCGCCTGCGGCCCGGTCCTTGGCGACCCAGGTCGGACCGAAGGCCGACAGCAATAACGGCTCGTCTCCGGTCTGATCGGCGCTGTGCTGGCGTTCATCCACCTGCACCGGACCTTGCAGGCTGCCGCCATGGCCGCGGCTGACGACATGGGCCGCCACACCGCGCGCGGCCAGATGCTGGATCAGGGTGATGACGGTCGGGGTTTTTCCGGTGCCACCCGCATTGATATTGCCGACGCAAATCACCGGCACGCCCGCACGCACACCCGAATGTGCCACACGTCGCGCGGTCGCCGCAGCATAGAGCGCGCCCAGCGGCGCCAGCGCGCGGGATTTCCAGCCGGGCCGCGCGGGCGGGGTGAACCAGAAAAGCGGTGCGCCCATCACTGTGCTCCTGTTGTGCGGCTGTCGAGTTCGGACAGGATCGCGCGGGCCACCGCCTCGGCCGCGCCGGCCCCGCCCGAGGTGACCGCCCAGGCATTATGCGCCAGAATCGCGGCACGGTCAGGGGCCATCAGATCGGCCACCGCATCGCCCAGCCTGGTCGGGCGCAGCACCGCACGGGCGGCCCGCGCATCGTCAAGCCGTGCGTATTCCGCGTCGAACGGGGCGGTCCTGGGGCCATGGATGATCGCCGATCCCAGGGCTGCGGCCTCCAGCGGCGACCGCGCGGCACCTGTGCCCTCGCTGAACGTGCCGCCCATATAGGTGACCGGGGCCAGCCGATACCACAGACCGAAATCACCCGGGTCGTCGGCCAGGAATATCTGCATCTCTTCGTCGGGCTCCCCCTCCAGCGTGCGACGCCCGACGACCCAGCCGTCGGCCTCCAGCTCGGCGGCCAGATCCGTCGCCTCTCCGGGCGTGGCAGGGGCCAGGATCAGGAGGCTGCGATGGGCATGGCGCAGGGCGTGGCGGTGCGCGACCAGCACGGCGGCCAATTCGGCGGCGGGCACTGCCACGGCGAGCCAGACCGGGCGCGCGCGCATCAGGCCCGCGATCGAGGCGCGCTCGGCCTCCGAACAGGGCAGGGGATCGGCGGGCTCCGACAGTTGGCCGCCGACCTCGATCCGGTTCGGCGGCGCCCCCAGCCGGGCCAGTGCCGCCGCACTTTCCGGGTCGCGGACCAGCATTCGCGACAGACGGCTGAGCAGCGATCGCTGTTCACTGCGCAAAAACAGGCCACGTCGGGCATCGGGGGCGATCCGGGCATCCGCGATCATGACCGGCACCCCCAGCTTGTGGGCCGTGCAGATCAGTGCCCCGGGCAGGCCGTTGCCGACCAGCACGATCAGATCGGGACGCCAGCTTTCCAGCACCAACCGGGTGGCGGCCGGGGTGTCTTCGGGGGCGGGCAGGCAGGGCACATCCGCGGGCCAGGTGGCCGTGACCGGCTCTGGCCCGCAGAAGGTGATCCGCAACTGGACAGCGGGACGCTGGCGCAGCAGATGCTGGGCAATCAGGGCGGCCCCGCTCACCGCCTCGGGCCCGTCTGCCAGATGCAGCCAGATCAGCGCGCCGGGCGGGCGCACCATCTGTGCTGCGGCATGGGCCAGCGGGCTGGCCCGCCGACCGCGCGCCAGCGCAAGACGCAGCCACAGCAGCACAGAATAGCGCATGTCAGAGGTGTCCGGTCAGGCGCCCAGTTCTTCGGTCGGCGAAGCCGGGGTTTCCTCGTCGCGCAGGCGATGCAGATGCGCGATGAAATAACGGGTGTGGGCGTCATCCACGGTGCGCTGCGCCTCGGCCTTCCAGGCGTTATGCGCGGTTGCGTAATTCGGGAAGATGCCGACGATGTGGATCTTGCTCACATCCTTGAATTCGGTGCGCGTCGGGTTGGTCAACTCGCCGCCGAAGACGAGGTGAAGACGCTGGGTTGTCTTGGACATGGGTGCTCCTGTCGCATGGGGGTGCTGCGGTGGCGCACCCTAGTGCAGCCGCAGCGTCAGCTCAAGCTTTGCCTGCGGCAATCGACCGCGCCGGAACGGATTTCGCGGCCGATCATCGCGCGGCTTTTCAATCGCGCCTGCAGCGGCTACGAACGGGCCATGAGACAAAGCCTGACCCAGATTTACGACGCTCGTGTGGCCGACGGCAGCCTGCATGCCGATGCGGCGCAACGCGCAATCCTGCCGATGCTGGAACGTGTGCGCGCGGGGCTTGAAGTGCCGGTGAAGAAGCCGGGTCTATTCGGCCGCTGGGCCAAGCCGCCCGAGGCGGTGCGCGGGCTATATCTGTGGGGCGGGGTCGGGCGCGGCAAATCCATGCTGATGGATCTGTTCTGCGAGGCAACCGATACCCCCAAGCGGCGCGTCCATTTCCACGCCTTCATGCAAGAGGTGCAGGCCAAGATCGACGCGGCCCGCCGGGCCAAGGTCGAGGATGCGCTGATGCCGGTCGCGCGGGAAATCGCAGGCTCTGTCCGGTTGCTGTGTTTCGATGAAATGCAGATCACCGATATTGCCGATGCGATGATCGTGGGGCGGCTGTTTGAAACGCTGTTCTCCTTGGGCGTGACGGTGGTGACCACCTCGAACCGGGTGCCCGAGGATCTGTATAAGAACGGCCTGAACCGGCAGCTGTTCGTGCCCTTCATCGGTGTGCTGCGCGCGCAGCTTGATGTGCATGAGATCGAAAGCGAAACGGACTATCGCCAGCATCGTCTGGCCGGGGCCGAAGTCTATTTCACCCCCGGCGGCGCGCATGCCCATGCGGCGATGGATGCGCTGTGGGACGAGCTGACCGGCCACGATGCCAGCACCCGGCTGGTGCTGAACGTCAAGGGACGCGATGTGGTGATCGAGCGGTTCCACAATGGCGTCGGGCGCGCCTCGTTCTGGGATTTGTGCGCCTCGATGCTGGGGCCGGCGGATTATCTGGCGATCGCGGGGGCGGTGCGGGTTCTGATGATTGATGACATCCCGCTGTTGTCGGCGTCGAATTTCAACGAGGCGAAGCGCTTCGTCACGCTGATCGACGCGCTTTACGAGGCGAAGGTGCGGCTGATCTGTTCGGCAGCAGATGTGCCAGAGCGGCTGTATATCGAAGGCACGGGCACCTTCGAATTCGAACGCACCGCCTCGCGCCTGCGCGAGATGCAATCGGCGGACTGGGCCGAGGGCAGCCCCGAGGCACCGTGATGCAGGGGCTGGAGCCGGGGTTCGCAAGGATCGAAGCTCTGGCCCGGGCGGCACGGGACCTGGCTGCGATTCTGGCGACATTGCCCGATCTGGCCGATCTGACAGTGACCGAGACCCTGCGGCTGGCCCCCGGGCGCGCGGTGTTTCGGGCCGAGCGGGCCGGGGTGCCGGTGATCGTGAAACAGCTGAGCGGGCCGCAGCGTGCGGCGCAAGTGCAGGCGATGGCCGAAGAACTCCGCAACGCCCGCGCTATCCTGGCGCCCACGCCGCATCATGTGGCCGGGGTGATCGCTACGGCGCCCGCGCAGGGCATCATCTGCACCGAGCAGGCCCCCGGGCGGCGGCTCGATCAGGTGCTAACGGATCTGCCGCGCGACGAGCAACTGGCACTTCTGGCGCGCGCGGCGGACTGGTTGGCCGCCTTCAGCGCCCCGCGTCTCAAACCCGGGACTTTCGGCGCCTGGTATTGGGTGAAGCAGGCGGCGGCGGTCGAACTGGCCGGGCTCGACCCCGAGGGGCGGGCACTGGCCGGGGCACTGCAGGCGCTGCTGCGCAGGATGGCCCCCGATCTGACCGGACGGCCCGTGCTGCGGGCCGCGACCCATGGCGATTTCGTCGACAGCAACCTGAACTGGCATGCGGGTGGGCTTTGGGCCTTTGATCTTGGCGGTGCGCAATGGCTGCCCCTGGCACAGACGGTGGCACATTTCCTGCTGTGGCGCAGCATGGCCGAGCCATTCCCTGCGGCGCGCCGCTACGGCCTGCCTGCCGATCTGGTCACGGCGTTTCTGGGCAGAGGCGTTCTGCCTGTCGATCAGTTGCCCATCCTGCGCTTCCTGCTGGGGGTGGCGATGCTGCGCCGCCTGCCGCAGACCGGGCGCCGACCCGACCGCCCCGACCGCGCCGCGCGGTTGCGCGCCGCAATCCGGGGTTGGCTGGACGCAAGCGCCTAGCCGTTCTGCTTCAGCACCTGTCCCGCCAGATAAAGCGATCCGCAGATCAGTACCCGTGCCTGCGGATCGGCGGCGGCGATCTGTGCCAGCGCCTCGGCCACGTCGGGGGCAGTGGCCGTTCGTGCAAATCCTGCCGCGCGGGCGGCGGCCTCGGTTTCCGCGGCGGGCAGGGTGTTGGCCTCGCCCGGGATCGACACGGCGGTCAGGCTGACGGCCTGTGCGGCCAGCGGGCGCAGATAGCCGGTCACATCCTTGGTGTTGAGCATCCCGCAGATCAGATGGGTCGGCCGCGCGGGCATCCGCGCCAGCGTCGCCGCCACGGCGATGCCGCCTGCCGGGTTGTGCCCGCCGTCCAGCCACAGCTCGACCCCCGGGGCTGATTGCGCCAGCGGCCCCTGCCGCAGCCGCTGCATCCGCGCGGGCCATTCGGCGCGGGTCACGGCGGCCTCGCAGGCGGTGTCATCCAGACCAAGCGCGCGCAGCGCGGTGATCGCGGCGCCTGCATTCACGATCTGATGCGGGCCGGGCAGGTTGGGCAGCGGCAGGTCCAGCAGGCCGCGTTCGTCCTGATAGATCAGCCGCCCGTTTTCCTCGGCCACATGCCAGTGCTGACCATAGGCCAGAACCGGCGCGCCCAGCCGCGCGGCGCGCGCCTCGATCACGGCAAGCCCCGCCTCGTCCTGCGGGCCGACGATCACCGGCACCCCGCGCTTGATGATGCCGGCCTTCTCGCCCGCGATCTCGGGCAGGGTTTCGCCCAGATACTGCTGATGGTCGATCGAGACCGGGGTGATGATGCTCAGCCGCGGCTGGTCGATCACATTGGTCGCATCGAGCCGGCCGCCCAAGCCCACCTCGAGCAGGGTGAAATCGGCGGGCGTGCGGGCGAAGGCCAGAAAGGCCGCCGCCGTGGTTATTTCGAAGAAGGTGATATTGGCGCCGCCATTGGCCGCCTCGCATTCATCCAGCAGGGCGGTCAGCGCGGGTTCGGAAATCAGCTCGCCTGCCAGACGAATGCGTTCGTGAAACCGCGCCAGATGCGGCGAGGTATAGGCGTGCACGCGCAGCCCCTGCGATTCGAGCCCGGCGCGGATCATCGCCTGGGTCGATCCCTTGCCGTTGGTACCCGCGATATGAATGACCGGCGGCACCGCGCGTTCGGGATTGCCGAGCGCATCCAGAAGCCGGGTCAGCCGGTCCAGCGTCAGGTCGATGATCTTGGGGTGCAGCGACATCAGCCGCGCGAGGATTTCGTCAGAAGGCTGGCTCATGGATGCACCGTCGGGTTGGGGGGCAGGCCGGGGGCGCCGCCCCCGGACCCCCGGGATATTTTTGCCAGAAAGAAAGGGTCAGGCCTTCTTGGCCTTGGCAGGTTTTGCCTCGGCGGGTTTGTTCTGGGCGGTCGCTTTCTCGGGCGAGGGCAGGTCGCCCGCCACAGCGGGTGGCAGCCCCATCAGCATGCGCAGGATGGTAATCAACTCCTCGCGCATCTTGCTGCGGTGGGTGACCCGGTCGAGCATGCCGTGATCGAGCAGGTATTCGGCGCGCTGGAAGCCTTCGGGCAGTTTCTCGCGGATCGTCTGTTCGATCACGCGCGGCCCGGCAAAGCAGATCAGGGCGTTGGGTTCAGCGATCTGCACATCGCCCAGCATCGCGTAGGATGCGGTGACACCGCCGGTCGTGGGATGGGTCAGCACGACGATATAAGGCAGTTTTGCCTCGCGCAGCATCTGCACGGCGACGGTCGTGCGCGGCATCTGCATCAGCGACAGGATGCCTTCCTGCATGCGCGCACCACCGGCGGCCGAAAACAGCACCAGCGGACGCTTGAGCTTCACCGCGCGTTCGGCGGCCGCGATGATCGCATTGCCGACATACATCCCCATCGAGCCGCCCATGAACGAGAAATCCTGGGCTGCGGCAACGATCGGGGTGCGGCCGATCTCGCCTTCGGCGACCAGCATCGCCTCTTTCTCGCCGGTGGACTTCTGCGCGGCCTTCATCCGGTCGGGGTATTTCTTCTGATCGCGGAACTGCAGCGGATCGGTGATCGGTTCGGGCACCTTCACCTCGGAGAAGATGCCGCCGTCGAACAGCGCGGCGAAACGCGCGCGCGGCGTGATCGCCATGTGGTGATTGCAGTTGGTGCAGACATTCAGATTGTCGGCCAGTTCGCGGTGGAACAGCATGGTCCCGCATTCGGGGCATTTGGTCCACAGGTTCTCGGGCACCTCGCGGCGCGAAAACAGCGAGTTGATCTTGGGTCGGACGTAGTTCGAGATCCAGTTCATCGGTCTGTTGCCCCTTGCAATGCGCCTTCCGTCACGTCCGCCCCAGATAAGCCCCATGCGCGGGAATTGCAATCAGACCCGCAGCATCAGCCGCGCCAGAAGCCACGAGATCCCCATCACCAGAAAATCCTGTGCCAGATAGGGGCCGAGTGCCCCAGCATCGCGCGTATTGATGACAAGGGTATAGAGCGAAAGCCCGTCAAGATTGCCATAAAGCCCGACCAGAAACAGCCCGGCGAAGTTGGTGGCGAAATGCAGCCCCAGGGCGGCGCCGAGATTGCCGGTGCGGGCGGTCAGGTCGGCGGCCAGACATCCGAAGGCAAAAGCCCAGAGCGCAGGCCAGACGGCATTCGCGCCGAAATCCTCGGGTGCGTAATGCAGCGCCCCGAACAGCGCCGAGGGCAACACCATCCAGACCAGCGGGCTGCGTGCCCGCGCACCCAGCTGTTGCAGCAGATAACCGCGAAATACCAGTTCCTCGGCGCCGATCTGCACCGCCAGAAGTGGCAGCGCCAGCGGCATCCAACCCAGAACCGTGGCCAGTGGCGTGGCCCGCCCGACGTTCGGATCGAACAGATCCAGCGGCATCAGCAGCAGCGACAGCCCGATCAGCGGCACCGCCACACGCAGGAAATTCGCCCCCGCTCCCCGGCCCAGCAGGCTGCGCCAGTTCCGCCCGTGCAGGGCCCCGGTGACAAAGATCACCGCCGCCAGCATCGGTGCGAAGCTGCCCAGCATCAGCGCCAGACCTTGTGGGGTCGAGCCGCCGATCATGCCCCTGAGGGTGCGGGCGAATTGTATGTCGCCCAGCACCGCGGCCAGCGCATTGAGCGCCACAAACAGCCCCGCGGAATACAGCGCTGCGATCCCGAGCACGCCCAATGCGGTGCGCCACAGTTCTGCGCGCGCCCGCGCCGGGGCTGCGAAACTGGCAAGGAAGGGGTAGCGCATCGCGGTCCTCGGCTGGTTCGGGCGCAGCCTACCCGGCGGCCCGGGGGGTCACAAGCGCCCCTTTACTTCGCGCGATCGGCGCGGGATGAAGGGCGGTCTGAATCCCGGGGGGACGATGTTTGAGGTTTCATTCGACCTGGCGGCTCTGCTGATCGGCGCGGCCTTCGCGGCGGGGTTCGTCGACAGTATCGCAGGCGGCGGCGGGCTGATTACGCTGCCGGTGCTGTTGCTGGCGGGGGCTTCGCCCTTGCAGGCGCTGTCCACCAACAAGGTGCAGGGCGTGTTTGGCGCGGCCACCGCGGCGCTGTCCTATGCGGCCTCGGGGCACGTCAATCTGCGCCGGCAGATCGGCGCGGCCTCGCTGGCGTTTCTGGCGGGGCTGGTGGGGGCGCTTCTGGTATCGGTCCTGCCGACCGAGGGGCTGCGGCTGGGGTTGCCGGTGGTGCTGATCGCGATTGCGGCGTTTTTCGCCTTCAAGAAGGGGCTGGACGACACCGACCGGGTCGAGCGGATCAGGCCGGCCGCTTTCACCGCCTTCGTGGTGCCGCTGATCGGGTTTTACGACGGGCTGATCGGGCCGGGGGCGGGGGCGTTCTACATGATCGGCTTCGTGACGCTGGCGGGCTATGGTGTGCTCCGCGCCACCGCGCATACGAAACTGCTGAATTTCGCCTCGAACCTGGGCGGGCTGATTGCCTTTGCCGCGATCGGCGCGCCGTGGTGGAAACTTGGGCTGGCGATGGGTCTGGCGCAGGTGGCAGGCGCGCGGATCGGATCGAAACTGGCGATGCGGGTCGGGGCAAAGGTCATCAAGCCGCTGCTGGTGACCACCTCGACCCTGCTGGCGCTGCGCCTGATCTGGCAGATGCTCTAGGCTTCTTCTTGGCTCAAATACTCCCGCCGGAGGCGTCGCCGAGTGGGCGTGGCCTGCGGCGGGGATGTCTTGCGCGGCTGGGCCGCTCAGCCGAAGCCCGGCGCCAGACGCATGTCGCCGGTCACGAAACCGCGCCAGTTGCGCTGCACGCTGGGCAGCAGTTTCTCGACCACCGGATGTGCGGCATCCAGCGCGCCGAGCTTGATGAGCAACGCGGTGATCGCAGCCTCTGATGCGCGGGTGCCGCCATCCAGGATCTTGAGCGCGATGCCGCGTTTCTGTTCGGGCAAGATCGCGACAAAGACCGCTTCGGCGCCGGTCTTCACCGCCACCTTGCCGCCCATCGCGCGCATCAGATTGGTGCAGGCGCGGCCTTCGCCCGCCACCATCTCGGGGAAAGACGCCATGGCGCGGGTCAGGCGGGCCGCGGCGGATTGGCGCGTATCGCCGTCGGGGTTGGCGGCGGCGAAGAACTGCATCGCGCGGGCCAGCCCGGTGACGGTGCAGGCGAAATTCGGGGCCGAGCAGCCGTCGATGCCATACCCGGCCGAGGTTTCCTGCGTCACCTCTTCGAAGGCCGCCTTGACCGCGCGCTGCACCGGGTGATCGAGTTCGACATATTCGCTGCCCCCGCCCAGATGGCGATTCAGGGTCAGGAAGCCCGCATGTTTGCCCGAGCAGTTGTTGTGCAACTGGCAGGGCGCCGTGTCCGAACAGGTCAGGCGTTTGTTTTCGTCGCGGTCCTGCGGCATGTGGCTGCCGCAGCGCAGATCGGGTTCGGCCATTCCCAGCGAGGCAAGCCAGCTTTCGACCGCCAGCGTGTGCAGCGCCGCGCCCGAATGGCTGGCGCAGGACAGGGCCAATTGCCGTTCGGTCAGGCCCGCGGCCTCGGCCGCGCCGCTTTCGATCAGCGGCAACGCCTGCAGCATCTTGCACGACGAGCGCGGGAAGATCACCGTCTCGGGATCGCCCCAGGCCATTTCCACGCCCCCCGGGCCGAACACCACCGCATGGCCGGAATGCACCGATTCCAGCATGCCGCCGCGCCACAATTCGATCATCGGAACCGCTGTCATCGGTCTGTCCTCCTGTCTGATGCGCGAAATCCCGCCTGAGGGGCTTTCCCACAGCGGCACTTTTGCGTTATCTGTTGGATATCGAGTTGAAATCACATCCGCCATTGTAAAAAAGGGCATAAGCCCACGAGGCGAGGCAGAGGCATCAGGCAGCTGGAGGCTGTAACCATGACGAATCTTGTTCTGCGGGGCGTTGCGATCCTGGCTGCGTCGGTTTTCCTGACCGGGGCTGCCGCAGCGCAGCAAACCACCAACCGCGTCGCGGCCAGCACCGATTGGAGCGTCTTCGTCGAAGAAAGCCCGAAGGAATGCTGGGGCGTGTCGCAGCCCAAGGAAACGGTGAACACCAAGGACGGCAAGCCGGTCCAGGTGCGTCGCGGTGACATCCTGCTGTTCGTGACCTTCCGTCCGGGCAAACCGGGTGAAGTGTCCTTCATGGGCGGTTATCCCTTTGCATCGGGCTCGACCGTCGATCTGGAAGTGAACAACGGCGCGAAATTCACCCTGTTCACCGATGGCGAAGGCGCCTGGGCCGGTTCGCCCGAGGAAGATGCCAAGATCATCGCCGCGCTGAAAGCGGGCGCCGATGTGACGGTGGGCGGTCATTCGGGCCGCGGCACCTATACCAAGGACAAATTCTCTCTGATGGGCTTCACCGCCGCGATGGAAGAGGCCGCCAAACGCTGCAAGTAAGCGTTCCGGCGCGCGCGCAGGCCCCGGCTTTGCCGGGGCTTTTGCATTTGCACTACCCGTTTGCCTGCGAATCCCCTATATGAATCGCCTCTCGCATACCGGAACCCTGCCATGACCGAGCCTACCGCCCCGATCACGCAAGACGTGCTGACCCTGCCGCGCAAGCTGCCCGAGGGCGGCAAGACCAATCTCGTCGGCCTGACGCGCGAACAGATGCGCGATGCGCTGATCGCCGCAGGCACGCCTGAAAAGCAGGCCAAGATGCGTGTGGGCCAGATCTGGCAGTGGATCTATCACTGGGGCGTGCGCGATTTCGCGGTGATGACCAATCTGGCCAAGGACTACCGCGCGTTTCTGGACGAACGGTTCGAGATCGCCGTGCCCGAGCTGGTGTCGAAACAGGTGTCGGCCGATGGCACGCGCAAATATCTGGTGCGGATCGCGGGCGGGCACGAGGTCGAGGTCGTCTATATCCCCGAGGAAAACCGCGGCACGCTGTGCATCAGCTCGCAGGTCGGTTGCACGCTGACCTGTTCGTTCTGCCATACCGGCACGCAGAAACTGGTGCGCAACCTGACCGCGGCCGAGATCGTGGGCCAGGTGATGCTGGCGCGCGACGATCTGGGCGAATGGCCGGTGCCCGGTGCGCCCAAGGACGAAACCCGTCTTGTCAGCAACGTCGTGCTGATGGGCATGGGCGAGCCGCTGTATAACTTCGACAATGTGCGCGATGCGATGAAGGTCGTGATGGATCACGAAGGCCTGACCCTGTCGCGCCGCCGCATCACGCTGTCGACCAGCGGCATCGTGCCCGAGATTGCCAAGACCGCCGAGGAAATCGGCTGCCTGCTGGCGGTGTCCTTCCACGCGACCACCGACGAGGTGCGTGACAAGCTGGTGCCGGTCAACAAGAAGTGGAACATCGAGACGCTGCTGAACACGCTGCGCGACTATCCGCGGCTGTCGAATTCCGAACGGATCACCTTTGAATATGTGATGCTGAAGGGCGTGAATGACAGCGATGAGGACGCCCGGCGTCTGGTCCGGCTGATCCGCGGCATCCCGGCCAAGATCAACCTGATCCCGTTCAACGAATGGCCCGGCGCCCCCTATCAGCGCAGCGACTGGGAACGGATCGAGGCCTTCGCCGACATCATCTACAAGGCCGGTTACGCCAGCCCGATCCGCACGCCGCGCGGCGAGGACATCATGGCCGCCTGCGGTCAGCTGAAATCGGCGACCGAACGCGCGCGGCGCGAGAAAACGGGTCTGGGCAAGGCGGCCCCGGGCGGCGCCTAACGCGCCTGCCAGAGCCGCAGATCGACGGGCTTGCCGGTTCCCAGATTGAGCCCTTCGATCCGGGCGATTTCGGTGCTGATCGGGGCCAGCGTCTGATCCGTTGCCGGCAACAGCACGCGCGCGCAGGGCTCTGCCAGATGGGCGGCTGCCTCTTCGGGGGTGGTCGGACGCACCGGACCGGGTGACAGGAAGACCAGCGAGGGCTCGAAATACCCCTGGGCATAGATCGTGGGCGCAGGGCAGGTGGCATCGACCGCCGCCGCCACGATCCGCGGGGCAGGCCAGATCGCGGGCACGCGTGATACCGCCAGAACAGCACCTGTGCTGAACCCCAGTCCCATCACCGCCAGTCCGGTCGCCGCCAGCAGCGGCAGATGCCGGGCCATCGCCCGGGCCGCAAGCGCCACGCCCGCGGCCAGCACCGCCAGCGCCAGCGCCAGTGCCCCCACGGGGGCGGTGAAATAGGGCGCGAGCCGCGCGGCATAGGCCCCGATCGCCCCCAAAACCCCGGCGGCCAGCAGAGCCAGCGCCCCCAGCACCAGCCAATGCCAGAGCTTGCGCGGCGCGGCGATCAGATCCTCCCACACCAGGGCGACGGCCACGGCCAGTGCCGGATAGAAGGGCAGCACATAATGCGTCAGCTTGGTCGGCGTCAGTTCGAACACGGCCCACCCGGGCACGACCCAGGCCAGCACGAACAGCAGCGCGGTGGATCGGCTGTGCCGCCACAGCCACAGCGGGCGCAATGCCAGCGCCAGCCCGACAGAGGCAGGAAAGAACGTTAGCCACAGCAGCGCCAGATAAGTGCCGGGCGGCGCGCCGTGGCTTTCCTGCGCGCCTGCCATCTTGCCGATCATGTCATGCCCCAGCGAGGCGGCCCAGAACGCGCCCTGCGATTGCACCGAAATCGCGATATACCACGGCAGCACCAGCACTGCCGTCAGCGCTAGCCCCAGCCCGGGGCGCAGCGCCATCAGCCAGCCCAGCCGCCGGGCGATTACCGCCAGCGCGACGACGGTCAGCCCGCTGACCATCGGCCCGACCGGCCCCTTGACCAGCAGTCCCGCACTGATCGCCGCCCAGAACAGCAGCACGGCCGCCAGGGGCAGGGGAGGGCGCGCGAAATTCTGCGCCCGCGCCACCTGCCACAGCTGCGCCAGCACCGCCTGGGATGCCAGAATGCCCAGCAACAGCACCGCGTCGGTCTTGGCCAGCCGCGCTTCCATCCCCAGGCTGAACACCCCTGCCATCATCAGCCCGGCAATCAGCCCGGCGCGCGCGGTGCCGAAGCCCATTGCGATGCGTGCGGTCAGCAGCACCGAGGTAACGGCGGCCAGCAACGAGGGCAGGCGGTATTTCCAGATCGGCGCGGCCTCGGCCCCGGTCAGCGCGACCGCCGCCGATTGCAGCCAGTAGATGCCCACGGGTTTCTTGTAGCGGGGTTCATCCTGAAAGCGGATGTCGATGAAATCGCCGCTCGCCAGCATCTGACGGCTGGCCTGGGCAAAGCGCGCCTCGTCGCGGTCCAGCACCGGCAGGCTGGTGAAACCGGGCAGAAACATCAGCAGCGACACCGCCAGCAGCAGCGCGCTCACGCCCCGCGGGCCCAGCCCGGCCAGCCATTGTTCGATCGCGCGCATGCCCGCTCCCTCAGCCGTCGCAGCCGTAATCCCAGCCGTCAATGATCTGCGCGGCCTCGGCTGCGGTCTCGACAAAGCTGATCAGGTTCAGATCCTCGGGCGAGATCGTGCCCGCCTCGGCCAGCATGTCCCAGTTGACGACGCTTTTCCAGAATTCGGTGCCGAACAGGATGAAGGGGATGCTGCGCATCCGCCGGGTCTGGATCAGCGTCAGGGACTCGAACATCTCGTCCAGCGTGCCGAAGCCGCCGGGAAACACGCAGACCGCCTTGGCGCGCATCAGGAAATGCATCTTGCGGATGGCGAAATAGTGGAAGTTGAAGCTCAGGTCCGGGGTCACATACTGGTTCGGTGCCTGTTCGTGCGGCAACACGATGTTGAGCCCGATGGAATGCCCGCCCGCCTCGTGCGCGCCGCGGTTGCCCGCCTCCATCACGCCGGGGCCGCCGCCGGTGCAGACCACCATTTCGCGGCCGTAACTTTCCAGGCTGCGTTCCGTCATCATCCGCGCGAATTGCCGCGCCTCTTCGTAATAATGCGACAGTTCGGCCAGATAGGGGGTCTTGGCGCTGTCTTTTTGCTCGGGGGCGGGGATGCGCGATCCGCCGAACATCACGATCGTGCTTTCGATCCCGCGTTCGTCCAGGATCAGCTGCGGTTTGAGCAGTTCCAGCTGCAACCGCACCGGGCGCAGATCGGCGCGCATCATGAAATCGTTGTCGATGAAGGCCAGCCGATAGGCCGGTGCGCGCGTCTGCGGCGTATCCGGGATGCGTTTGGCGGCGCGCGCGTCCTCGATCGAATCGCGGAACGTGTGGCTGCGGGTATCGTCGGTCATGGTCGTCCTGCTCGTCATGCCTGTTATGTCTTTCAACTAATGCGCAAACCCCGTAAAAGCCACCTGAAACCGCATGAAAATGGGAGTGCAACCATGCCGAGATCTGCGCTTGAAGCCGCTATCGAAGCCGCCTGGGAAACCCGTGACACGATCACGCCCTCGACCAAGGGCGAGGCCCGCGATGCCATCGAAACCACGCTGGCCTCGTTGGACAACGGCACCCTGCGGGTGGCCGAACGGCAGGACGATGGGCAGTGGCATGTGAACCAGTGGGCCAAGAAGGCCGTTCTGCTGGGCTTCCGGCTGAAAGACATGGAGCTGCAATCGGGCGGGCCGCAGGGCAGCAACTGGTGGGACAAGGTCGACAGCAAATTCGCCCATTGGGGCGAGGCGCAGTGGAAAAGCGCGGGCTTCCGCGCGGTGCCCAACTGCGTTGTGCGCCGCTCGGCCTTCATCGGCAAGGGCGTGGTGCTGATGCCCAGCTTCGTGAACCTGGGCGCCTATGTCGATGAAGGCACGATGGTTGACACCTGGGCCACCGTGGGCAGCTGCGCGCAGATCGGCAAGCATGTGCACCTGTCGGGCGGCGTCGGCATCGGCGGCGTGCTGGAACCGATGCAGGCCGGCCCCACGATCATCGAGGACAACTGCTTCATCGGTGCGCGTTCCGAGGTGGTCGAGGGCTGCATCATCCGCGAAGGCTCGGTCCTGGGGATGGGCGTTTTCATCGGCAAATCGACCAAGATCGTCGACCGCGAGACCGGCGAAGTGATGTATGGCGAAGTGCCGCCCTATTCGGTGGTGGTCGCGGGCTCGATGCCGTCGAAAAACGGCGTGAACCTGTATTGCGCGGTGATCGTGAAGCGCGTCGATGCGCAGACCCGCTCGAAAACCGGCATCAACGAGTTGCTGCGCGACTGACCCGCGCGCCCGAGTGTTCAAGGCCCGCCGATCTGGCGGGCCTTTTTCGTTCAGTCGCAGAAGATGAAGAATGTGCAGTGCCGTTTCAGCTGCACCTCGGTCACGAAGGGCGGGCCGAGATCGGGGCTCTCGTCCAGAAACGCGCTGACGGGGATCACGAGGCTGGCTTCGGTTCCGTCTTCGGACAGGGTGCCGGTGGTCGAGACGATCTTGTAGCCCTTGATGTGGAAACTGAAGGAATGCCCCGCCATCGCGGCAGAGATCAGATCCTCCATGCCGCCCATGTCCTGCTGGCCCGTTTTCTGCCCCTTGCTGGCCATTTCGGTGAAATCGAAACTGACGCGGATCGTATTGTCGTCGACGCGTTCGAACTTTGCCGCCGCCGAAGGGTCGAAATCGTTCTGGGCGGTTTCCGCCGCGCCCTCTTCCAGCAGCTTGGCGATGGGGGTTTCGCCATGGGTGCGGCAGGTGAAGTCGGTTTTCGTCAGCACACCCTCGCCACCGGGGCAGGCGGCCGCGGGGCTTTTGCCCATCATGTCGAACAGCTCGCGCGCGAAGGTCATCTCGACCCCGCCCTGCATGGTTTCGCCGTCGGAAAAATCCATCGTCACATCGGCGTCGATACAGGCCGACAGCATCAGTGTTGCAGCCAGTGCAGGCAGAAAACGCATTGAAATCCTCTTTGTGCAGTTCATCGACATCACGTTTGCACCGATCCGGCCTTGACACAATCGCCGATGCAGGCGACCCCCGACAAAAGCCCGGAGGCCAGAATGACCGACACGCCCGATGAAAAACCCGTCAAGCAAAAGCGCCCGCAGCAGGTCTATACCCTGCTGATCGAGGTTGGCCGCAAAGAGGGGGACGGCCTGCCGAAGAAGGCCACCGGCGCGGGACTTCTGTGCTATGCCAGCGGCGTGGACGAGGCCGAAGCCGTGCGCGAGACCGTGCAGATCCTGAAGCAGGCCGATCTGGCGCCGCTTGATGTGACCGGCTATGGCACGATCGAGGAACGCGAAGCGCAGGGCCACGAGATCGACGATGAGGAACGCGCCCTGATGGCGCGCGCGCTTGCTGAAAACTCGGTCGTCGTGGCGCAGATGACGCCCTATTTCGGGGATGACAAGGGCCACGCCTGAACCGGACGTAAAGGTGATTTGCGCCCCGGTGCCGGCCTGCTAGACTGTTTCGAAAGAACAAACAGTCGGGCAGATCATGAAAAGTGCAGTCAAAATCACCTCTCTCTCGTTTCTTGCCTTTTCGGGGCTGGCGGCCTGTGCCGGGCCGCTGGAAAACTCGCCCCGGCCGATGCCCCGAGGTGTGCAGATGATCGACGAGATCCCCGCCGTCGCCCCGGATGTGCAACGCGGTTTCGAGGCGTGGCTGGTGGACTTCAAGCCGCGCGCGCTGGCCAATGGCATTTCCGAAACCACCTGGAACCGCGCGACACGGAACATCCGCTATAACCCCAAGGTCATCGAGCGTGACCGCCACCAGGCCGAATTCACCAAGACGATCTGGGAATATCTGGACAGTGCCGTGTCCGACACCCGGATCGCGAACGGTCAGGCGGCGCTGCGCGAACATGCCGCCGTGCTGCGCGCGATCGAGGCGAAATATGGCGTCGAGAAAGAGGTCGTCGTGGCCGTCTGGGGGATGGAATCGAACTTCGGCAAGAACCGCGGCACCACGCTGATCGTGCCCGCGCTGGCAACGCTGGCCTATGACGGGCGGCGCGGCAGCTTCTTCCAGCAGCAGTTGATTGCCGCGCTGAAAATCATTCAGGCGGGGGATACCGACGCAGGCCACATGACCGGGTCCTGGGCGGGGGCGATGGGGCACACGCAGTTCATCCCGACCTCTTATCTGGCTTATGCGGTCGATTTCACCGGCGATGGCAAGCGCGACATCTGGTCGGACAACCCCGCCGATGCGCTGGCCTCGACCGCGGCCTATCTGGCGCGTTCGGGCTGGTCGAAGGGGCAGCCCTGGGGTGTCGAGGTCACGCTGCCGCCGGGGTTCAACTATGGGTTGGCGGGTAAGAAGGTGAAGAAATCGCCCGACGACTGGGCGGCACTGGGCGTGCGCGCGGCCTCGGGCGGCAAGGTGCCCAATTACGGTGCGGCCTCGATCCTGCTGCCGGCGGGCGCGCAGGGACCGGCGCTGATGATCTTTGGCAACTTCACCGCGATCTCGCGCTACAACAACGCCGATGCCTATGTGATCGGGGTGGGCCACCTGTCCGACCGGCTGCGTGGGCGCCCCGCGTTTCAGGCGCCCTGGCCGCGCACCGGGCGGGCACTGACCTCGGCCGAGCGGCAGGAGCTGCAGGAACGGCTGACCGCACTGGGCTATGACACGCAGGGCACCGACGGCAAGATCGGTCCCAACACCATCGCTGCGATCGAGGCCTGGCAGCGCGCCAATGGCCATGCGCCCGATGGCTATGCCACGCTCGATCTGCTCAAGGCGTTGCGTTAGGGCAGGGGCGAGACACCGATCACCGGGCTGTGCAGATGCAACAGCGCGGCCCAGATCACGACCGCCAGCGCCAGCCGGGCCAGCGATGGCCCGGTTTGCGGGCGCCAGCGCCCGGCGATCAGCGCCTGAAACGGCCAGTCCGAGGTGCGCGCAGCCAGGCGGTCGAACTCGGCCATGCCCCAGTTGCGGCGCTTGCGGGCCTCCATCGCGCGCAGGCCCGCAAAGGCAAACACTGCGAAGGCGCCAAACAGGATCGCGTGCGCCAGATCGCCATTGACCAGCAGATGCACCCCGCCCCATAGCCCAAGGGCCCACAGCAGCGGTTGGCGCACCACGCCCGCGATCCCCGGATGATCGGGGTCGAAATCATCCGCGCGGCCCTCGAAGGCAAACGGGTTGGGGGCCGCGACGCCATAGCTCGCCAGCACAACCGCCAGCGGCATCACGCCATTCACGAGCCACCGCATCCAGCCCGCCTGCGGCCACAGTTCGACATAGGGCGCCCGTCCGGCCGCCACGATCAGCCAGGCCAGCAGCGCGGTCGAGACCAGACTGAACACGACGGCATAGCCGCGCGCGCCCAACCAGGCCACAAGCGCCGCCTTCAGCCCCGGGCGCGAAGGCACCGCATGAATGCCCATGAAAACGGCAAATGCCGCAATGAATTCAAACCATCCCATCGAATACCTCTTGCGCCCTTGGAGCCTGCCATAAAATCGTGCAAAGCTGCCTTAACATAAATCACTTCCCGAGATTGCCATGGTCACTCCGCTCGCCCGCGCCCTGCGTGGCATCGACGCCGCCAATGCTGCCGACCCCACGATCGAAGCCAGCCAACCTGCTGCGCTGCTGTATGGCCAGCGGATGTCGGCCGAATTGGAACGGCTGGTCCCGGATGCGTCCGAGATGTTGCAGATCGCGGCGCGGGGGCAGCATGTCGAACGCTGGCTGTTGCCGCGCTCGGACTTTCCAGAGGGCCGCGAGGGCTATCTGGAGTGGCGCCGCGAGCAGGCACGGCGGCATGCGCGGCGGGTCGGGCAGATCATGGCCGAAGCCGGCTATCGCGCCGACGATATCGTGCGCGCGGGGCAATTGCTGCGCAAGGAAGGGATCAAGCGCGACGCCGAGGTGCAGGCCCTGGAAGACGTGATCTGCTTTGTCTTCCTGCGGCACTATTTTGCGCCCTTCGCCGCCACGCAATCCCCCGAGGCCCTGCTGAAGATCGTGCAGAGGACCGCGCGCAAGATGTCGGCCGAGGGCCGCGCACGGGTGCTGGCCGAATTCGACCTGCCCGAGCCCTTTGCTGCGGCGTTTCGCGACTAGCCCTGTTTGGACAGCTGCACCGCCAGAATGCCCATGGCGATGACGGCCACGCCGATCAGGTCCATCAGGCCCAACCGCTCGCCCAGCACAAGGGCCGCGATGGCAACGCCGAAGAACGGGTTCAGGAAGTGGAAGGTTGCGGCCTTGATCGCGCCGATCCGCGCCACCAGCCGGAACCAGACCCAGGTCGCCAGCACGCCGGGGATCAGCGTGGTATAGGCGAAGGCGCCGATCAGCCGGGGCGACCAATGCACGACCCAAGGCTCCCACAGGGCCGAGGCGACCGCCAGGATCGCGGCGCCGACGAACATCTGCAGCCCCACGATCATCATCACATTGCCGCCCGAGGACGCGCCGCGCACGCTCAGCGTTGCAATGCTCAGTGCCAGCGCGCCCGCGAAACACAGCGCCATTCCGACGGGGTCGACCCCGCCTTGCAGCCGCGCGCCCATGATGATTGCCACGCCCAGCACGCCCGCGACCAGCCCGATCAGCCCCAGCGGACGCACCCTGTCACGAAACACCGCCCAGCCAAGCCCCGCCACCATCAGCGGCATCGTCGAGGCGATGATCGAGGCGACCGAGGCCTGCACCCATTGCATCGCCACGAAATTCAGACCCAGATACAGCGCGTTCTGGCACAGCCCGAAGATCAGTGTGGCGCGCCATTGCGCCCGGTTCAGCCGCCAGCTTTGCCCCGCCGCCAGCGCAATCCCCACCCCGATCAGGCCGGACACGAAGAACCGCAGCGACAGCGCGGCAAGTGGTGGTGCGTCGGCCACGATCATCCGGGCCGAGGTGAAGGCCGAGGACCACATCAGCGCAAAGGCCAGTCCCATTCCGATTGCGCGCAGATCCATCGCCGCCCTTTCCCGGCCAAAGAAAAAGGCCGCCCCGATTGCTCGAAGGGCGACCCTATCCGATGCGTCGCGCCCCGCAAGGGGCTGCGTGCAAATCAGTCGTTCACGCTGTCTTTCAGCGCTTTCGCGATGGTCACTTTGACCTGCTTGTCGGCAGCTTTGGTCATGGTCTCGCCGGTGGCCGGGTTACGGACCTGACGCTCGGGGCGCGCCTTGCACGACACCTTGCCGATGCCCGGCAGGGTCACAGCGCCGCCAGCGGCGACTTCTTTGGTGACGACTTCAGCGATGGCGTCCAGCGCGGCCGAAGCGGTTTTCTTGTCCGAGCCCATCGTCTCGGCCAGAGCGGCCACGAGCTGGGTCTTGGTCATCGGTTTCGACATATGTTTTCCTCTCATACGCCCCGCTCGCCCGGGGTCAATTAGATCCGCGTTACACGGTTGGTGCGCCTGTAACACACGCTTTTATTGGCCAAGGCAAGCCTTTTTCGGCTGGTAAAAGCGGTTTACCGCCGGAAATCCGCTTGCCTCAAAGGAAGGCCGTTTCCTCGAAACTGCGCAACTTGCGGCTGTGTATCCGCTCCAGCGGCATCTCGCGCAGTTTCTCCATCGCGCGAATGCCGATCAGCAGATGGCTGGCGACCTGCGTTTTGTAGAACTCGGTCGCCATTCCGGGCAGCTTCAACTCGCCATGCAGCGGCTTGTCCGAAACGCACAGAAGTGTGCCGTAGGGCACACGGAAGCGGAAGCCGTTGGCCGCGATCGTGGCACTTTCCATGTCGAGCGCGACGGCGCGCGACTGGCTCAGGCGGTGCACCGGGCCGGACTGGTCGCGCAACTCCCAGTTGCGGTTGTCGATGGTGGCGACGGTGCCGGTGCGCATGATCCGCTTCAGCTCGTATCCTTCCAGCTTGGTGACCTCGGCCACTGCCTCTTGCAGGGCGATCTGGATTTCGGCCAGCGCGGGGATCGGCACCCAGACCGGCAGGTCGTCATCCAGAACGTGATCTTCGCGCAGATAGGCGTGGGCCAGCACGAAATCGCCCAGCGACTGCGAATTGCGCAGCCCCGCGCAGTGCCCGACCATCAGCCAGGCATGCGGGCGCAGCACCGCGATATGGTCTGTTGCGGTTTTCGCATTCGACGGCCCGACCCCGATATTGACCAGCGTGATGCCGTTCCCGTCGTCGCGTTTCAGGTGATAGGCGGGCATCTGCGGCAGCTTCGCAAGCCCCGGAATGGTGCCGCCTTCGGTCGTGATCTCGGCATTGCCGGGGGCCACGAAGGCGGTATAGCCCGACGTCGGATCGGCCAGCATCTGCCGCGCGACGCTTTCGAATTCGTCCACGTAGAACTGATAGTTGGTGAACAGCACATGGTTCTGGAAATGCTCGGCCGCGGTGGCGGTGTAATGGCTCAGCCGGGCGAGCGAGTAATCGACCCTTTGCGCGGTGAACGGCGCCAGATGGCCCGAGCCATCGGGGTTGTGCCCGGCCGTGCCATTCACGATGTCGTCGTTCATGTTCGCCAGATCGGGCACGTCGAACACGTCACGCAGGCTGAAATCCAGCACGCCTTCCTGCGGCACGCTGACCGAGGGGTGCGCGGCCACGGCAAAATGCACCGGCATCGGCGTGGACGACAGGCCCACCTGCACCGGCACGCCATGATTGCGGATCAGATGGCGGATCTGCTGCGTCAGATAGTTGCGAAACAGATCGGGGCGGGTGATTGTCGCTGCATAGGTGCCCGGCAGCGCGACATGGCCAAAGCTGAGCCGGTTGTCGGCCTTCTGATGCGAGGTCACCGAAATGCGCAGCTCGGGGTAGAAGGCGCGGAACCGCGCCGCCGCACGCCCCGATTCCAGCGTCTCGTTGAACTTGTCGAGCAGGAAATCCGTGGCCTCGGCATAGAGCTTTTCCAGATGCGCCACGGCCTCGGCGGCATCGGTGAACAGTTCGGGGTCATGGGCGTGCGGGCTGAGCGTGGTCAACGGTTCGGTCATTCAAAAAGCTCCGTCAGTTCAAATCGCGTCACATCCACCAACCCCAGATCAGAGATGCGGATTTCCGGGATCACCACCAGTGCCAGCAGGCTGTGTTGCATATAGGCGTTGTTCAGCGTGCAGCCGCAGTCGGCCATCGCGGCGACCATCGCGCCCGCACGGTCGGCCACGGTGGCGGCGGGATCGTCCGACATCAGCCCGGCAATCGGCAGCGGCACGGCGGCAATTTCCACGCCGTCTTTCCAGACCGAAATACCGCCGCCCATCTCGCCCAGCCGATTGGCACAGGCGGCCATCATCTCGGGGTCGGTGCCCACCACGATCATGTGGTGGCTGTCATGCGCCACGGTTGATCCCATCGCCATCCGGCCGGTGTAGCCAAAGCCCGAGACAAACCCGTTGACCACGCCGCCGGTGCCGCGATGCCGCTCGACCAGCGCGATCTGCGCCAGATCGCGGGCGGGATCGGCGCAAACGCGGCCATCGACCACCGGCATTTCTGCGGTCAGCGCCTTGGTTGGCGCCTGATTTTCAACGACGCCGATCACCCGGGCGGTCACGGTATTGGCGCCGTCGGGCGCGTGAATGGCAAAATCCGCAGCGGTCAGATGCTTGCCCAGATTGACGGTGGCGCGCGCATCGGCGGGCCAGTCGTAATGCGGGCACTCGACCATCAGCTTGCCCTCCATCGCCACGGTCTGCCCGCGTGCGATCACATGTTCGACCGGCAGCGTCACCAGATCCGAGGTCAGGATCAGGTCCGCCCGCCGCCCGGGCGTGATGCTGCCCAGCTCGCGTTCCAGGCCGAAATGGGTGGCGGTGTTGAGCGTGCACATCTGGAGTGCCACCAGCGGATCGGCACCGCAGGCGACGGCATGGCGATAGACCCGGTTCATGTGCCCGTCGTGAACCAGCGTGCCGGAATGACAATCGTCGGTGCACAGGATGAAGTTGCGCGGATCAAGCCCCTTTTCGGTCACCGCCGTGATCTGCGTTTCCACGTCATACCACGCGGACCCCAGCCGCATCATCGACCGCATCCCCATCCGCACGCGGGCAATCGCGTCGGCCTCGCAGGTGCCTTCGTGGTCATCCGCCGGGCCGCCCGCGACATAGGCGCGGAACGGCGCACCCAGATCGGGGCTGGCGTAATGCCCGCCCACGGTTTTATGCGCATTTTGCGTGGCGGCGATCTCGGCCAGCATTTTCGGATCTGCGTTGATGACACCGGGAAAGTTCATCATCTCGCCCAGCCCGATGATGCCGGGCCAGGCCATCGCCGCGGCCACGTCTTCGGGGCTGATTTCGAACCCCGTCGTCTCCAGCCCCGGGGCCGAAGGGGCGCAGCTGGGCATCTGGGTGAAGATGTTCACGGGCTGCATCAGCGCCTCGTCATGCATCATCTTCACGCCGCGCAGGCCCAGCACATTGGCGATTTCATGCGGGTCTGTGAACATCGTCGTGGTGCCATGCGGAATGACGGCGGCGGCAAATTCGGCGGGCGTCAGCATGCCGCTTTCGATATGCATATGCGCGTCGCACAGGCCCGGGATCATGTAGCGGCCATTGGCCTCGATCACGCGGGTGTCGGGGCCGATCGCGGCGCTCAAATCGGGTGCGATGGCCGCGAACCGGCCCTCGGCAATGGCGATGTCATGGCCCGCCAGCACCTCGCGCGTGTGCACGTTGACCCATTGCCCGCCCCGGATCACCAGATCGGCGGGCGCCCGGCCCGAGGCGACGGCAATCAAACGCGGCGCGGCCTCTGGCCATGATTTCACGGTGTTTTTCTGTTCCATGGCCAAGCGTGCCACCGCTGCACGATGCTTGCAAGTGACGTTGTGATGTCAGCCGGGGCGCGCTACATCTGGGGCATGGAACAGGCTGAAAAACCCATCGTCACGATCACCTATTGCACCGGCTGCAACTGGCTGCTGCGCGCAGGCTGGATGGCGCAGGAACTGCTGCAAACCTTCGCCGAAGATCTGGGCGGGGTCACGCTGATCCCCGGCCATGGCGGCGTGTTCGAGGTCTGCCTCAACGGCGCCCCGATCTGGGAGCGCAAGCGCGACGGCGGCTTTCCCGACGCGAAAGAACTGAAGCGCCGGGTGCGCGATCTGATCGAGCCGGACCGCGACCTTGGCCACATAGACCGGAGCGCGCCATGAAAACCCTGCTGTCCATCGGCCACGGCTATTCGGCGCAGGCGCTGGCACGGGTTTTGCTGCCGCAGGGCTGGCACATCATTGCCACAACGCGCAGCCCCGAGAAAGCCGCGGCCCTGCGTGCGCAGGGGGTCGAGGCGATCCTTTGGCCGGGGGGCGATCTGCCGCTGGATCGGGCCACCCATCTGCTGAGTTCGGTTGCGCCCGATGCCACGGGCGATCCGGTGCTGCGTGCCCATGGCGCGCAGATCGCCGCCGCCGCCCCGCATTTGCAGTGGGTGGGCTATCTGTCCACGGTCGGGGTTTACGGCGATCATCAGGGCGGATGGGTCGACGAAGACACCGCGCTGACCCCGGCCACCGCGCGCGGCCAGGCTCGCGTTGCGGCCGAAGCGGACTGGCAGGCGGTGCCGGGGCTTGCCCCGCATATCTTCCGCCTCGCCGGGATCTACGGACCCGGGCGCGGCCCGTTCGAAAAGGTGCGCGACGGGTCGGCACGGCGGATCATCAAGCCCGGTCAGGTCTTCTCGCGCATTCATGTGGACGACATCGCGCAGGTTCTGGCGGCGTCCATCGCGCGGCCCGATCCGGGGCGGGTCTATAACGTCTGCGATGACGACCCCGCGCCGCCGCAAGACGTGCTGAGCCATGCCGCGCAGCTTCTGGGCCTGCCCGAGCCGCCCGCCGTGCCCTATGATGGCGCCGCAATGTCCCCGATGGCGCGCAGCTTCTATGCCGAAAGCAAGCGCGTGCGGAACGACCGGATCAAGGACGAACTGGGCGTGCGGCTGATCCATCCCGATTACCGCGCGGGGTTGGCCGCGCTGCTCGCCGGCGAGACGGGCTAGGCCGGCAGGTTTTCGTTGCGCGCCCGGGCCCGAGTTGTTACCGACGCCGCAGCCGCTATCCCCATCCCGGACCCCTTCATGCTTTCGCTTCGTCGCAGCCTTGCCCCGCATCTTGCACGCCTGCGCGGGGTGATCGTGATCGGCATGATCGGGTTGGTGGTTCTGTTCTCGACTCCCAAGGTCGAAAAATACGGCGACAATCTGCAGATCGCGCTGCCGCTCATGGCATGGGGATGCGAGATCGCCAATGGCTCGGGGCTGGAATATCTGGGGCGCTATGTCGTGCTGTTCACCGGCATTCACGGCACCAAGAACACGCTGGGCGATGCCGAGATCAACCAGCGCCCGCGCGGCGGCGGGCGTGGGTTTCCGTCGGGCCACACGGCAACGGCGGTGTTCGGGGTGGGCAGTCTGGTATCCAGCTGTCTGGTGTCCAATCCGATTGCGCGGATGGTGGTGATCGTGGCGGGTGGCTTCACGGGCGCCAGCCGCATTGAGGTGGGGGCGCATACCATCTGGCAGGTGCTGGCGGGCACGATCTGGGGGCTGATCTGCAACTATGCCCTGCGCGGCGACACGGCCGCGCGCAGGGTCGTGGCGGGCTTTTTCACCCGGCTCGGGCGGCGGATCGTCGGCGCGCTGCGGCTGGTGGGCTTTGCGCTGCTGGTGGGCGGCCAGCATCTGTGGCCACATCTGACCGATCTGGCAACCCGTGCACAGGCGCGCCTGCGCGGCTGAGCCTTTGGTCCGTCTGTCAGGCGGCGGCCACCTGCATCGGACGCTCGCGCACCGGCAGATGCACGATGGCCGAGAAGGCCCCCACGCCCACGCCAACCCACCACACCAGCGTGTAATCGCCGTAGATGTCATAGAGCTTGCCGCCCAGCCAGACCCCCAGGAACGCGCCGATCTGGTGGCTGAGGAAGACAAACCCATACAGCGTGCCCATGTAGCGCAGCCCGTAGATATGCGCGACCAGCCCCGAGGTCAGCGGCACGGTGGCCAGCCACAGCGCCCCCATCAGCAGCGAAAAGATCAGCACCGAGGCAGGCGTCATCGGCAGCAGGATAAAGGCCCCCGCCACCACCGTGCGCGCCAGATAGATCCCGGCCAGAAGGTATTTCTTGCTCCAGCGCTTGCCCGCCCAGCCCGCGTAGATCGTGCCCGCGATATTGGCCAGACCGATCGCGGAAATCGCCGCCGCGCCCAGGGCCTTGGTCGTGTCGATGCCAAGCGCCGCCAGCATCGAGCCGGGGGCCACCGCGCCGCACATCTCGGTCACCATTGCGGGGAAATGCGCGGTGATGAAACCCAGCTGATAGCCGCAGCTGAAAAATCCCAGGAAAATCAGGGTATAGGACGGGTCTTTGAAGGCCCGCATCAGAACCGTGCCCATGCTTTCGGCAAGCTCGGCGCGGGTGGCCCGCACCGGCGCGCGCAGCATCGGCAGGGCCAGCAGGCTGGCCATGATGACCACCGCGAAGATGATGAACACCGTTTGCCAGGGGAAGGCATTCAGCAGGGCCGCCGCCACCGGCGCGCCGAACACCTGCCCGGCCGACCCGGCGGCGGTGGCGATCCCCAGCGCAAGCGAGCGGTGCTCGTCACTGGTGGCGCGCCCGACCACCGCCAGAATCACGCCAAAGCCGGTGCCCGCGATGCCAAACCCCACAAGGATTTCCAGGAACTGGTGCTGCAGGGGCGTGACCGCAAAGGCCGACAGCACCAGACCTGCCGCATACAGAACTGCGCCCAGGATGATTGCGCGGCGGTCGCCGAAGCGTTCGGCCAGGGCGCCGAAGATCGGCTGGCCGATACCCCAGGCCAGGTTCTGGATCGCGATGGCCAGGCTGAATTCCGTGCGCGGCCAGCCGAATTCGCTGGCGATCGGGATCTGGAACACGCCGAAAGAGGCCCGCACCGAAAAGCTGAGCATCAGAATGATGGCGCCCCCGATCAGGACGGGGGTGATGAGGCGGCTGTTGCTCATGGCGATCTCCCTTCGCACGAAGACCCAGATCAGCGCGTGGCCCCGGCGCCGTCAATCCCCTGATTGTGCCCGAAACAATGGTGCTTGCACCCGGCCTGCGCGCATGGCCCAATGCCCGCAAAGGGGAGGCATCATGTATACGGTCATCGGAACAGTCGGATCGCGCGCGCTGCGGGTGTTGTGGATGCTCGAAGAGCTGGGGCAGAGCTATGAGCATGTGAAGGCTGCGCCACGCTCCGAAGGGGTGGTGGCGTTCAACCCGGCGGGCAAGGTGCCGGTGCTGATCGTCGATGGCACGCCGGTGACCGATTCGACCGCGATCATCCAGTTTCTGGCCGACAAGCACGGCGCGCTGACGCATCCGGCGGGCACGCTGGAACGGGCGCGCCAGGACAGCCTGACGCAATTCCTGCTGGATGAATTCGACGCGGCGCTGTGGATGGCGGCGCGGCACAGTTTCGTGCTGCCCGAGGAACTGCGCCTGTCCGGCATCAAGAATACGCTGCGCTGGGAATTCGAACGCTCGCAACACACGCTGATAACCCGGATGGGCGAGGGCGATTTCGTGATGGGCGATGCGATGACGGTGCCTGACCTGATCCTGACGCATTGCCTGACCTGGGCGCTGAGCGCGAAATTCCCGATCATCGAGCACCGGCTGAGCGAGTATCTGGAGCGGATGCGCGCCCGCCCGGCCTATCAGCGCGCGATGGCGCTCTGATCCAGGGTGCGGGCGGCGGCGCGGCCCGCGTGGCGCCCGGTGGCGAAGCAGGCGGTCAGCAGGTAGCCGCCCGTCGGCGCCTCCCAATCCAGCATTTCGCCGGCGGCAAAGATGCCGGGCAGGGCGCGCAGTTCCAGCGCCCCGGTCAGGCTGTCACGGGTGATGCCGCCAGCACTTGAAATCGCCTCGGCCAGCGGGCGCGGGCCCAGATGCGGCACCGGCAGCGCCTTGATCCGCGCGGCCAGGGCGTCGGGCGTGGCGGGCAGCGGGCGGCCCCATTCGTTCAGCAGCGCCAGCTTCACCGAATCAAGCCGCAACACCCGGCGCAGATGGTTCGACAGGCTTTGCTTGCCACGCGGTGCGGCCAGTTTCGCGGTCAGCTCGGCCGCGCTGTGATCGGGGGCCAGATCCAGCGTCAGGGTGGCCCCGTCGCGCACGGCGGCGGCGATGGCATAAACGCCGCCCCCCTCGATCCCGCGCGCCGACAGCACGAATTCGCCGCGCGAAACCTGCTCCCCGGCGTGCAGCGCGGCGCCCTTGACCGGCTGGCCCAGATGCGGGGCCATATGCGTTGACCAGTCCAGCCGCAGCCCCATGTTCGCCGGTTTGAACGGCGCGATGCCCACCCCGCGCGCGGCCAGCCACGGCACCCAGGCGGCATCTGACCCCAGCCGCGGCCAGCTTGCGCCCCCCAGTGCAAGAACCGTCACGCGCGGGGTTTCCAGCACCCGGCCCGCAGGTGTGTCGAAGGCCAGCGCCGCGCCCTCGAACCCCGTCCAGCGCCAGCGGGTGCGGATCTCGACGCCCAGATCGGTCAGCCGCCGGGTCCAGGCGCGCAGCATCGGCGAGGCCTTCATCTCCACCGGAAACACCCGCCCGGTCGATCCGGTGAACAGATCAATCCCCAGCCCGCGCGCGAAATCCTGCACCTGATCGGGGCTGAATTCCGCCACCATCGCGGCGATCCAGTCATTGCGGTAGGCTTCGGTGAAATCCGGCACGACACGGGTCAGGTTGAGCCCCGACTTGCCCGCCATCAGGAATTTGCGCGCCAGCGTCGGCTTGGCTTCGACCAGCACCACGCGGTTGCCTGCGCGGGCGATTTCCTCGGCGGCCATCATTCCCGCCGGACCGCCGCCGATGACCAGGGCGGGCGCGCTCATTCCGGCAACCGGCCTTTGATCTCGACCACGCGATGCGGGTAGGGCATCTGGATTCCGGCCTCTTTCAGGGCGCCCCAGATGGCGAAGCGCACCTGGCTGGCATATTTGTTCTTGCCGTCGTCGATGCCGTTCACCCAGTATTCGACCACGAAATCCACGCTGCTTTCGCCAAAACCCGCCAGTTCGACATCGGGGCCTTCGGGGTGGCCCAGCACGAAGGGCAGGGCGGCCACGGCGCTGTTCACCACGGCAGGCACACGGGTCAGATCGGTGTCATAGCTGACCGAAAACGTCGCCTCGTAGCGGTTGGCCGAGCCCTGATCGGAATAGTTCACCACCCGCGAAGTGATGAAATGTTCGTTCGGCACCACGATCCATTTGCCATCGAAGGTTTCCAGAATGCAGGCGCGCGCGGTCATCTTGACGATCGTGCCCTTTTCGCCGCCGTCGAGTTCCACATAATCGCCGACGGTGGTCTGACCTTCGACCAGCAGGATGATGCCCGAGATGAAGTTTGCCGCGATCTGCTGCAGCCCAAGGCCCACGCCGACACCAAGCGCACCGCCCAGCACGGCGACGGCGGTCAGGTCGATACCCATGATCGACATCAGCAACAGGAAGGCCGCGCCGAAGATCACGATCTCGGTCGCCTTCACGGCCAGTTCCCGGGTCGCCGGGCGCAGCGCGTCCTGCGCCTTGATATACTCGGTGCTTTGCCGGTTCGACCATGCGCCCAGCCAGAACAGCAGGCTGCCCGCGATCAGCCCGCGCAGCAGGGCCATCACCGAGAAATGGATATTGCCAAGTTCGACGGTCAGCCCGTCAAGCCAGGCGCTGATCGGCCCCAGAATCCCCAGCGCATAAAGCGCCATCACGGGCACCAGAACATACCGCCCCAGAAGGCGCAGGAAAGGCTCGCGCAGGATATCGCGCACCAGCGCGCGCGCCGCGAGGAACAGGAACACCCGTTTGCCGAAGGCGATTACCGCGCCCGAGCCGAAGACCTGCCGGGTGAAAGCCTCGCCCAGGGCGGTGAAGCCATAGGCCAGCAGCGGCAGCAGCAACGGCAACAGGCGCAACGCCCAGAGCCGGACAGTGGCCATCATGCCCCGGGCCTGGGGCTTCGGCGCGATCAACGCGGTCAGCCGGGGCGCAAGGCGCCCTGCCACCAGCCGTGCCAGCAGCCAGGATGCCACCAGCAGCGCAAATTGCGACCAGGCGGCCGGGCTTGTCAGCCAGTCTTCGGCAGTGGTCAGCCAGGGCTGTGCCAGATCCAGCAGATGGGCGATAGGCGCAGGCAGGTTGCGCATGCATCCTCCGGTCGGGGGTTGGGGCGGCCACAGCCCTCGCACAACTTGCTGCGTGGGGCAAGCAGGCCTAGCGCCGCGCCATCATCGCCAGCCGGATCAGCGCGCGTTCCATCACCGCCATCTGCGGCGCGCGCGAGGCTGAACGCAGCGTCAGGTCGGTTTCGATCAGCAATTTCAGCGCATCTTCCAGCCGGAACATGCCCCAGGCCTGCGCCTGCCGCTGCATCCGGTCGCGGCGCGGCCCGAACACCGGCGGGCGCATCCGCTGCAACCCGGCGCCTGGGCCGCCCGGGTCCGATGCCGCGAAATGCAGCCCGCGGAAATGGCGCAGCGCGGCAATGGCCAGCGCGACAGGCTGCACGCCCTGACCTTCGATCCGGCGCATCATCGGGCCCAATTCGCCCGCGCGGCCCTCGGCCACGATGTTCAGAACGTCGTCGACTTCGGCCTCGATCGTGGCGGGCGTGCAGGCCACCACATCGGCGGGGGCCAGCGGGGTCGGGTCGTTGAATTTGTAAAGCGCGATCTTCTCGACGGTCTGGCGAAAGTCGCCGGGATCGAGCGCCTTGGCCAGGGCCATCAGATCGGTCATCGCCTCGGCGCCGATCTGGTGCAGCCCGGCCTTTTTCAGCGTGTCCTCGATTTCTTCGCGCGATGGCGGGTCGTCGTAGATGCCGATCGCATAGGCGTTGGAATGCGGTTCGAAAATCTTGCGCAGGGCGGATTTCGCCGTCAGCGACCCGGCGGTGACGATGATCTGCGCATCGCCCGGGCGCCAGTCATCGACGGCGGCCTTGATCGTCGGCGCCAGCGTGTCGGTTGCGTCCTCGACAAAGGCCACGCGCGGGCCGGGGAAAAACCCCACCGCCTTGACCGCATCCAACAGCGCGGCGCCATCCTTGCGCAAATCGGCGGCGGGGATACGGGTCAGCCGCATTTCGGCCTCGCCCTCGGGGCCGATCAGCGCGGCGATCACCTCTTGCCGGCGCAGCGCCACGCGCATCGCATCGGCACCGAAGATCAGCAGGCCCATGCGCTCGGGCTCGGGCTTGGCGAAATAGCGTGCGGCCTGAACCCCGGCGAGCTTCATTTCGGCAGCGAGCCGGCCTGAGCCAGCAGCCGGGTCACGATCTGATCGGCCAGCATCCGCATCAGCCGCTCATGGGCGTCACGCTCGGCGCTTTGGGTCGCCACGATGGACCCGGTCGCCGACCACGAGGTGAACGAGGTGACCCGCCCGGTCAGCAGCACCGCGTCGCTGCCCGCATCATGCAGCGTGTAATCGGCCAGCCCGGTCAGCGAATAGCGGGTGGTGGCATTGTCCGGGGTGATCGCCTGATCCAGCACATCGGTCTGGATCTTGTAGGCCAGCCGATAGCGCGCGGCCTGGGCGGGTCCGAGCCGTTCGGACAGGCGCCGCACCAGCGCGAAATCGTCCCGGGTCTGGGGCGAATCGGGGCTGACGCCGCCCAGCAAGGCCGCCGCCCCGCCCTGCGGCCCATAGGCCGGGGTGAAGCCACAGCCGGCGAGCGCCGCGGCGCCCGCCAGTTTCAACAGGGTTCTCCGGTCAGATGACCACATTGACGATCCGCCCCGGCACGACGATCAGTTTCTTGGGCTGGCCGCCTGCCAGCGCCTTGAGGACATGTTCGTCCGCCAGCACGCGCTTTTCAACCTCGTCTTTCGGCATGTCCTTGGGCACGGTGATCTCGCCGCGCTTCTTGCCGTTGATCTGGATCGGCAAGGTGACCTCGTCTTCGGCCAGCAGCGCCGGATCGGCCTTGGGCCAGGGCGCGGTGACGACAAAGCCTTCGCCGCCAAGCGCGGCCCAGATGTCCTCGGCCAGATGCGGCACCATCGGGGCCATCAGCTGCGCCATCAGTGCCATCGCCTGCCGCTTGACCGGGTTCGACGCTTCGGATTTCGACATCGTGTTGGCCAGCGCATAAAGCGCCGCGACCGCCTTGTTGAAGGCAAAGCCGTCGATCGAGCGGGTGATCTCGTCGATCGCCTTGTGGGTGGCCTTCAGCAGCGCCAGATCCTCGGCACCGCCCGCTCCGCCGGCACCTTCGGCGATCTCGCTGGCGATCCGCCAGACCCGCGCCAGATATTTATTGGCGGCCTCGGCCCCCGAAGCGGTCCATTCCACGTCCCGCTCGGGCGGGCTGTCGGACATCACGAACCAGCGCGCGGTATCGGCGCCGAAATCGCGGATGATGTTCATCGGGTCGACGACGTTCTTTTTCGATTTCGACATCTTGGCCGAAGGGATGATCTCGACCTTGGTGCCATCGGCCAGTTTGCCATCCACCACGTCCTCGGGCAGGTGATAGACCGGGCGGCCCGCCGAATCGCGGGTCATGTAAATCTCGTGCGTGACCATGCCCTGCGTGAACAGCGCGTTGAAGGGTTCAATCGCCTTGGCGGGCAGATGGCCGGTCTTGTGCATCGCCCGGGCGAAGAACCGCGAATAGAGCAGGTGCAGAATCGCATGCTCGATGCCGCCGATATACTGGTCGACGTTCATCCAGTAATCGGCCTCTTCGGGCACGGTCGGGGTAGCGGCATGCGGTGCGGTGAAGCGCGCGTAATACCACGACGAATCGACGAACGTATCCATCGTGTCGGTTTCGCGCCGCGCGGGCTTGCCGCAGCTCGGGCAGGCGCAGTCGCGCCAGGTCGGGTGCCGGTCCAGCGGGTTGCCGGGCTGATCGAAACTCACATCATCGGGCAGGCGGACCGGCAGGTTTTCCTTCTTCTCGGGCACCACGCCGCAATCGGCGCAATGCACCACCGGAATCGGACAACCCCAATAGCGCTGCCGCGACAGACCCCAGTCGCGCAGACGGTAATTGGTGACGCCACGGCCGATGCCATTGGCCTCGCAATAGGCGATGGCGGCGGCCACACCCTCTTCGCCGGTCTGCACCTCGTCCCCCGCGAAGCCGCGGATATAGCGCACGCGCTCCGATTTCAGCGGAACGTATTCCTCGGTCGGAACCAGATCGGCCAGCGCGGTGTCATCGGCCAGCGGGCGGAACACCGAATGGATCGGCAGGCCGTATTTCGTGGCGAATTCGAAGTCGCGCGCATCATGCGCGGGGCAGCCGAAGATCGCGCCGGTGCCGTAATCCATCAGGATGAAATTGGCGATGTAGACCGGCAGTTCCAGCGCCTCGTCCAGCGGGTGACGCACCCGGATGCCGGTGTCCATGCCGCGCTTCTCGGCCTTTTCCAGCGCTTCTTCGGTGGTGCCGATGCGGCGGCATTCGGCGACGAATTCGGCGATCTCGGGGTTGTGGCGCTCCAGATGCTTGGCCAGCGGATGATCGGGGCTGATTGCGGCAAAGCTCGCCCCCATCAGCGTGTCGGGCCGCGTGGTGTAAACCTCGATCCGGTCGAATCCCTCGGGCGCACCCAGCGTCGAGAAGGCAAATTGCAGCCCGCGCGACTGGCCGATCCAGTTTGCCTGCATCAGCCGCACCTTTTCGGGCCAGTCCTTCAACCCGTCCAGCGCCTCCAGCAACTCGCCCGCGTAATCGGAAATGCGGAAGAACCACTGCGTCAGTTCCTTGCGCTCCACCAGCGCGCCCGAACGCCAGCCGCGCCCGTCGATCACCTGCTCGTTGGCCAGCACGGTCATGTCGACCGGGTCCCAGTTCACCACCGCATTCTTGCGATAGACCAGCCCGTCATGCAGCATGTCGATGAACATCGCCTGCTGCTGGCCGTAATATTCCGGGTCGCAGGTGGCGAATTCGCGCGACCAGTCGATCGACAGGCCCAGCGGTTTCATCTGCCCGCGCATGTCGGCGATATTGCCATAGGTCCAGTCTTTCGGGTGCCCGCCGCGTTCCATCGCGGCGTTCTCGGCGGGCATGCCGAAGGCGTCCCAGCCCATCGGATGCAGCACCGAGAAGCCGCAGCTCATCTTGTAGCGCGCGACCACGTCACCCATCGTGTAGTTGCGCACATGGCCCATGTGGATACGCCCCGAGGGGTAGGGAAACATTTCCAGCACATAGTATTTCGGCTTGGCCGGATCGCGCCGCGCGGTGAAAACCCCCGCCTCGTCCCAGGCGGTTTGCCATTTCATCTCGGTTTCGGCGGGTGCGTAGCGCGACATCACAAGGCCCTCATGCGGAATTCTGCCTGCGCTTGCTACACCGGCAGGGGCAGAGAGGTCCAGTGAGCTGCCTTTCTTTCTGGTTCAAATATCCATCGCGCAGCGTCCCGGATAACCCAAGGGCGCCTCCGGCGGGGATATTTGGACCAGAGAGATGAACTCAGAGCTTCGAATCGCGGATGCGCAGCTGGCGGGCGCGGGTCAGGATCGCATCTTCCACCGCGCGCACCGTTTCGGCCGAAACCTGGCCGCCGCGGCTTTCGAGCGAGAGCTTGAGCGAACGCGCGTCAAGCGCGGGGTCTTGCACCAGCACCGTGGCGCGGTAGGCGCGACCACCGCCGGGCGGGGTGCCGTAGCCGGTGACGATCACCCCCGAGAACGGGTCGACCGACTGGATCGGCAGGAAGCTGAGCACTTCGAGCGAGGCCTGCCAGAGGTATTTGTTCACCTCGACGGTCACGTTGGAATCGGCCTTGTTGTCGAACAGATCCCAGATCGTTTCTTCCTTGGGCTCCTCGGCGGCTTTCACGGCCTGCTGGGGCGGGGTGTCCTTCTTGCTGCCGAACGGCCACAGCTTGCCGCTGGAGGTACCGCCGCACGCCGACAGGGCAAGCGTCAGGCCGCAGATCGCGCTGGCGCGCATAAGAACTCGGATCGTCATCGGTTCGCCCCCGTCCGGCTTCAAGTCAGGCAATGCCATTTGGCTTTGTCTGTCTCTAGCCCATGGCCCCAAGGGCGACAAGGTTTTTCCAAAAGCCGGGTTTTCCCGGATGCATGAAGATTGCGCGTCCTGCGCGCGGGCGCGCGTAACGGGGCGTTCCGGGCACTGTGGCAAGACTGCACCATGCGAGGGGTCAATGCCGGGGGCGCCTTCGTTTTCATTGCATTGCAGGGCGGCAGGGGTGAAATAGCACCCATACCCAATTCGGATTTCCCTGAGTTGGGGTCTGCCTTAAAAGACAATGAGGGAAAACCATGAAAAAAGTTCTTCTTGCGACCACCGCTCTGGTCCTGTCGGCTGGCTTCGCCGCCGCTGAAGTGAAAATCGACGGCTCGGCCAACTTCGGTCTGAAATACAACGAAGCCGGCCTCGGCTACGCTGGCGGCAAAGAAGCTGCCGGCTGGTACGAAATCGACATGAACGTCACCGGCACCATGGAATCGGACTCGGGTCTGACCTTCGGCGCTCAGATCCAGCTGGACTCGGACTACGCCAGCGCTCCGAATGACCAGAACTACGACGCGAACGTGTTCGTTTCGGGCGCTTTCGGCACCATCAAAGTTGGTGAGTCGAACTGGGTTGCTTCGGACGACTACGGCCTGACCGACATCGGTTTCGACGGCATCGGCGTTGACAACACCGCTGAGATCTCGATGTACGGCAACGACGCTGACTCGGTGAACGACCTGCGTTGGGACTACACCGTTGGCGCCGTTTCGATGACCGCTTCGATCGACACCATCTCGGAAGACTACGGTCTGGCCCTGGGCTACGACGCTGGCACCTTCGGCGGCGCGATCGCGTTCGACCACGACGAAGACACCGGCATGGACTCGACCTCGGTCCTGCTGACCGCTTCGTTCGGCGCTTTCAGCGGCGAGCTGTACTACGCTGACGGCGACCAGTGGAACGAATCGTATGGTATCTACGGCGCCTACAAAACCGGCCCGTGGACCTTCGAAGCTGCCGTTGCTGACGCTGACGCGGCTGCTGACACCTCGTACGGTATCGGTGCGAAATACGACCTGGGTGGCGGCGCTACCCTGGCCGGCGGCATCGGTTCGGTCGAAGGCGATACCGCTGCCGACTTCGGTGTGACCTTCAAATTCTGATCCTGACGGATCCGGATTTGGGAAGAGCGGGCTTCGGCCCGCTCTTTTCTTTTGGGGCCTTCCCTTTTGCCCCGCCCCATGGTGTCTTGGCCGCAAAACCGGAGGGTGCGATGGGACTGAGCCAGATCAAGCAGCGGATTGCAGCGGCCGAAGCGGCGGCAGGGCGCGCGCCGGGATCGGTCTGTCTGATTGCGGTATCCAAGGTGCAACCGGCCGAGCGGGTCGAGGCCGTTCTGCGCGAAGGTCATCGGCTGTTCGGCGAGAATTATGTGCAGGAGGCGGCCGGGAAGTGGCCCGCCTGGCGCACGGAATTTCCCGGTGTCGCGGTGCATATGATCGGGCCGTTGCAGACCAACAAGGCCAAGCTGGCGGTCGAGTTGTTCGAGGCGATTCACACGCTGGATCGCCCGTCGCTGGCGGTGAAGCTGGCCAATCTGGCACAGGCGCGCGGCGCCTCGCCCGAGCTGTTCATCCAGGTCAACACCGGGTCAGAGCCGCAGAAGGCCGGGGTCTTGCCCGGCGATCTGGATGGCTTCGTCAAGGATGTGCGCGCGCTGGATCTGCCAGTGCGCGGGTTGATGTGCATTCCCCCCGATGCCGAACCGCCCGAGTCGCATTTCGCGATGCTGGCCGGGATGGCGGCGCGCAACGGGCTGGACGGGTTGTCGATGGGGATGTCGGGCGATTTCGAAGCGGCGATTGCGGCGGGGGCCACCCATGTGCGCGTCGGATCGGCGATCTTCGGCGCGCGGGACTATTCCGCGCGCTAGGCCCCAGCTTCTAGGCCTTGTCGCGCGGTGGCCGGGACGCGGCCCCGGACCCCGCGGTATTTTTCGCAAGATGAAAGCAGGCCAGATCGGGGATCAGCAGCGGCTCGCCCGGGGCGATATGCTGCGCCAGCCAGATCAGGTGATTGCGCCGGAACGCGAGGCACCCCGCAGTGGGAAAGCCCGCGCGGCGGCGCTGATGCAGGAAGATCGCCGAACCCTTGCCGGGACTGGCCTGCGGATAGTTCCAGTCGGTTACCAGAACGATGTCATACAGCGGATCGGCACGACGCAGGGATTCATGGCTGGCCCCGAAGGGCGCCGCGACCCGCTGGTTATAGGCCGGATGATCCGGGGCATCGCACCACAGATCGCGCGGCCCGATCGGGCGCGCCCAGGGCGCCGGGGCGGGCAGGCGATCGGCGCGATACAGCATCTCGACGACATGCATACGGCCAACGGGCGTGGCGCCGTCGCCTTCGCGTTTCGTGCGGGTAAGCCCGCCGCGCCCGATCTGCACGGGCAGGCAGCGCCCGCGAAATCGCAACCCCGCAGGCGTCAGTCGCATCACAGGATATGCCCCGATTTTGCGGCCTTGGTGGCCAGATAGGCCGCATTGTGGCGGCTGAGCCCGACCTTCAGCGGAACGCGTTCGGTGACCCTGATGCCGTTCGCTTCAAGCATGGCGACCTTGGCCGGGTTGTTGGTCAGCAGGCGCACCTGCGAGAAGCCCAGCTTGCGCAGCAGCGCCGCGCCGATGCGGAAATCGCGTTCGTCATCCTCGAACCCCAGCCGGTGATTGGCCTCGACCGTGTCGAAGCCCTGATCTTGCAGGCTGTAGGCGCGCATCTTGTTGGCCAGACCGATGCCGCGGCCTTCCTGGTTGAGATAAAGCAGGATCCCCGCGCCTTCGTGGCCCATCTGGCTCAGCGCGGCGTCCAGCTGCGGGCCGCAATCGCATTTCAGACTGCCCAGCACATCGCCGGTAAAACAGGCTGAATGCAGCCGCGCCAGAACGGGTTTGTCGCGCGCGGGCGACCCGATCTCGATGGCGTAATGTTCCTCGCCGCCGTCATCGGGGCGGAAGATGTGCAATCGGCCCTGTTCGGCGGCGCGCATCGGCACGCGGGCTGCGGCGACGGGGGCCAGGGCGGTTTCGGCGGCGATGGCGGCCAGTGCCTCGGCGGCGTTCAGCGTGGTCAGCCCGTCAGGCAGCGGGGCGGGCAGGGGGGCGAGCAGTGCCGCAGGCAGCAACTGCGCCGATTTCGCCAGCGCCAGGGCGGCGCGCGCAAATCCGGCATCGCCTTCGCGCACCGATAGCAGCGGGCCCTTCATCGGCATGCGCAGATCGTCCGCCGGGTCGGCCAGCGCGCGCAGCCAGGCCAGATCCGCCTCGGCAGGCACCGCGATCCGCGCCAGATCGCCGTCATAGACCCGGGCTTTCAGCGTCTCGGCCCGGCGCGCGGTCAGGGCGAGCGTGAGCGGCCCCAAAGCGCGCAGCGCATCCAACCGCGCGGGGCTGAGCGTTTCGACCGCCACCGCCAGACAACCACCCTGCAGCACCACGGGCAGGCCGATGCGCAGATCGGCGCGGGCACGGTTCAGGCGTTCGGTGGCGGTGGGGCCAAGGGAGAATGCGTTGTCCATGGCCAACAGATAGCGATGCCTGACACAAATTGAAACATATCCCGGCGCTGCGTCACCTCCGCGTGAGAAAGATTTCACACCCCTTGCCGGAACCGTGATCGAGGGCCAGCTTCGATCCACAACAAAGGAGGCACCGATGGCAGGGCTGAAAAAAATTCTTCTGGTGGACGACGATACCGATCTGCGCGAGGCGCTGGCCGAACAGTTGCTGGCGACCGAGGAATTCGACGTGTTCGAGGCTGGCTCGGGTGCCGAAGGGGTCGAGAAGGCGAAAGCCGCGCTTTATGATCTGGTGTTGCTGGATGTCGGCCTGCCCGATACCGACGGGCGCGAGCTGTGCAAGAAGCTGCGCAAGCAGGGCGTGAAATGCCCGATCGTGATGCTGACCGGGCATGACACCGATGCCGACACGATTCTGGGCCTTGATTCGGGGGCGAACGACTACATCACCAAACCGTTCAAGTTCCCGGTTCTGCTGGCCCGGCTGCGCGCGCAGCTGCGCACCCATGAACAAAGCGAGGACGCCGTGTTCCAGCTGGGGCCGTATACGTTCAAACCGGCGATGAAGCTGCTGGTCGATGCCAAGGACAAGAAGATCCGGCTGACCGAGAAGGAAACCAACATTCTGAAGTTTCTGTATCGGGCGACCGATGGCGTGGTGCCGCGCGATGTGCTGCTGCACGAGGTCTGGGGCTATAACGCCGGGGTGACCACGCATACGCTGGAAACCCATATCTACCGGCTGCGCCAGAAGATCGAGCCCGATCCGTCGAACGCGCGTCTGCTGGTGACCGAATCCGGCGGCTATCGGCTGGTGGCCTGAGGCCGGACGCCGGGGGTTTCACACCCCCGGACCCCCGTGGGATATTTGAGCCAAGATGAAATCAAAAAGGCGCCGGGAAAGACCGCGGCGCCTTTTGCATGAAGGATTCAGGGATCAGACCGAGGGGTAGATGTCTTCCTCGGCCTCTTCGAGCGAGATGCCAAGCGCGTTCAGCCCGTCTTCCAGGTAATCGGCCAGCATCGGAATACCCATCAGGTAATCTTCGGTCGGCACGGTGGCCTCGGCGCGGGCGGTTTCGGTGGCCTCGTCCAGCTCGCTGGCATCGAAGGTTTCGCGACCGATCCACATCACCGCGGTCAGGGCGGCTTGCTCGTCCTCGTTCAGATTGGCGATGAAGGCGCGCAACTCGCGACCCTGCCCCGAGCCGGGCACATCGGCGTCGAACTTGCGCGCGCGGATGATGACATGGGCGACCTTGGCCGGGCTGATCGTAAGCATTCTGTCCTCCGTTCTCGCGCCCAGTCTCGCGCCAGTCGCGGCGCGGTGCAAGCGTAATCGCCTAGGGTTCGATCCGGGCGACGGGCGGCGTGGCCGTGTCCGGCGCCAGTTCCTCGAAATCGAAATTATCGAGCCTGCGGGCACGTTTGCCTGCTTTCTCGGCCGAGATCTTGATGTCTTCGATATCCTTGGCGGCCTGCGTGAAATGCCGGTCCAGATTGCCCACCCGGGTGCCCAGCCGGTCCACATCGGCATAAAGCGCGGCCAGTTCGCGCCGGATCGCACCGGCCTGTTCACGCATGCGCGCGTCTTTCAGCACGGCACGCATCGTGTTGAGCGTCGCCATGCAGGTTGTGGGCGAAACGATCCAGACCTTTGCCGCAAATCCCTCGCGCACGAGTTCGGGGAAATTCGCGTGCAGTTCAGCATAGACCGCCTCGGAGGGCAGGAACAGCAGCGCCCCATCGGCGGTTTCGCCTTCCAGAATGTAGCGTTCGGAAATCGCCTTGATATGCGCGCGCAGGGCAATCCGCATCATCCGCTGCGCCTCGATCAGCTGGCTCTGGTTTTCCGCCCGGCGCAGGGCTTCATAGGCCTCGAGCGGGAACTTGCTGTCGATCACGATCGGCCCGGGGGGATTGGGCAGATGCACCAGACAATCGGCGCGTTTCCCGTTCGAGAGTGTCGCCTGCATCGTATAGGCGTCCGAGGGCAGGGCCTTTTGCACGATGTCATGCAGCTGAATCTCGCCAAAGGCGCCGCGGGTCTGCTTGTTGGACAGGATGTCCTGCAGGCCCAGCACATTGCCGGACAGTTTTTCGATATTGGCCTGCGCCTTGTCGATTGCCTCCAGCCGCTGCTGCAGATCGCCCAAAGACCGCGCCGTGCGGGTGGCGGTGCCGTGCAGACTTTCTGTCATGCCGCGGCTGACCTCGGTCAGGCGCTGTTCCATCAGCGCCAGCATCCGGGTCTGGCTGACGGCCTGCGCCTCGCTGACGTGATGGAGCCCGCCGCTGAGTTGTTGCTGGCCATCCGACAGGGCCTGAACGCGCTGGCCCAGTTGCAGCATATGCGCCGATAGCGGATCGAGCGCGCGGGCCGAACGCCCCGCCGCGCGCAGGACCATCAGCACCATCGCAAACAGCAGCACGAATGCCGCCGCCGCGCCAAGCCCCGCCAGAACCAGCGGATCGTTCAGCGTGAAAACCGTATCGCCAATCTGGATCATGTGCGCCCGAACAGCCTTTCGATGTCGCTCAGCTTCAGCTCGACATAGGTCGGGCGGCCGTGGTTGCATTGGCCCGAATGGGGCGTGGCCTCCATCTCGCGCAGAAGCGCGTTCATTTCCTCGGGGCGCATCTGCCGGCCCGACCGGATTGATCCGTGGCAGGCCATGCGCGACAGCACCGCCTCGATCTTGGCCTGCAGGCGCTGGCTGTCGCCCAGATCGGCCAGCTCGTCCAGAATGTCGCGCAACAGCGCCGCGGCGTTGATCTCGCCCAGGATCGCGGGGGTTTCGCGCACGGCAATGGCCGTTCCGCCGAAGGGTTCGATGCCCAGACCAAGCATTTCCAGATCGGGCGCGATCTCCAGCAGGCGCGTGGCGTCCTGCGCGGACAATTCGACGATCTCGGGGATCAGCAGCGCCTGTGCGGCAACGCCCTTTTCCGCCATCTGGCGTTTGAGCCGTTCATAGACCAGACGTTCATGCGCGGCGTGCTGATCGACGATCACGATGCCGGTTTCGGTCTGGGCGATGATGTAGTTTTCATGCACCTGCGCCCGCGCAGCCCCCAGCGGCGCGCGGGTCAGCGGGGTGTCCGCCGCAGGGGCGGGGGCCTCAGTCACGCGGGCGCTGTGCAGCGGCGCCTCGAACGCGAGCGGGGATTCGTCGAAAGCCGGGGCCTGCGCGGCATAGGCGTGGCGGATCGCACCATAGGACGGGCGGTCCATCTGATAGACGCGCGGGGCGTCGGCCGGGCCGGTGGATTCGGGGCGCATCGCGCCCAGCGTGGCCTGCGCAACCGTGCTCGACGCGCGATGCCCGGCCTGCGCCAGAGCGTGCCGCAGCCCGGTCACGATCAGCCCGCGCGCGACACCGGATTCGCGAAACCGCACTTCGGCCTTGGCGGGGTGGACGTTCACATCGACGCGTTCCGGGTCGCAGGACAGGAACAGCACTGCCGCCGGGTGCCGGTCACGCGACAGAAAATCCATATAGGCCGCGCGCAGCGCCCCGATCAGCATCTTGTCGCGCACCGGGCGGCCGTTGACGAACAGGAACTGTTCCACCGCCGCACCGCGCGAATAGGTCGGCAGCGCGGCATAGCCGGTCAGGCGGATCTCTTCGCGTTCGGCCTCGATCGGCACGGCATTTTCGGTGAAGGCCCGGCCCAGCACCTGCGCCAGTCGGGCAGAGAGCGCGTCGAACAGCTCGCCCTGCGCGGCATCGGCGCGGAAGATCTCGCGTTCACCCTGACCCGACAGATCGGTCAGGCGAAAGCTGACATAGGGTTCCGCCATCGCCAGCCGCTTGACCACATCGGCGATCGCCTGCGCCTCGGCCCGATCGGTGCGCAGGAATTTCAGCCGGGCGGGCGTGGCGCAGAACAGATCGCGCAGCTCGACCACGGTGCCGCGGTTCAGCGCAGCGGGTTTGACCGGGCCGATGGCCCCGCCCGACACGGCGATCTGCGCCGCATCATAGCCCTCGGCGCGCGAGGTGATCGTCAGCCGCCCCACCGCACCCAGGCTGGGCAATGCCTCGCCGCGAAAGCCGAAGGTGTGGATATTCAGCAGATCCGAGCCGTCGATCTTGGAGGTCGCATGGCGGCTGAGCGCCAGCGGCAGATCCTCGGCCGTCATGCCGCAACCGTTGTCGGTGATGCGGATCAGCGTCTTGCCGCCGTCGGCATAGGCAATCTCGACCCGGCTGGCTCCTGCATCAAGGGCGTTCTCGACCAGTTCCTTGACCGCCGAGGCAGGGCGTTCCACCACCTCGCCCGCCGCGATCCGGTTCGCGGCGGCATCGTCCAATTGCCGGATGACAGGGCGCGAGGCGCCTATTTGGGGGGGCGTTGCATTCATTCCACAAGGGATAGCACAGCTAAGACCCAAGCTAAACAGATTCGGCGCGATCTCAGAGCGCGTCGCCCTTGACGCCCACGGGCCGGCCCACCACCACGAAGCGCAGCGCATCGGCGTCCAGCAGGCGCTTGGCCACCCGGGCGACATCTTCCCTGGTGACGGCCTCGACCTGCGCGTTGCGGGTGTTGATGTAGTCGATCGGCATGTGATTGAGCTGCATCCCCGCCAGAATCGCCGCGATCTGATCGTTGCCATCGAAGCGCAGCGGATAGGCGCCGGTCAGATAGGTCTTGGCCTCGGACAGTTCGGTGTCGGTCACCTCGCCCTTGGCGGCACGCGCCCATTCGGCGCGGGTCACCTCGATCGCCTCGGCCACCTTTTCATTGGCCGAGGCAAAGCTGCCCTGCCAGGTTTCGGCCAGATCGCGGGTCACCAGATAGGTGTAGATGCCGTAGGTCAGCCCCCGCTTTTCGCGCACCTCTGCCATCAGCCGCGACGAGAAACCGCCTTCGCCCAGGATCTGGTTCAGCACATAGGCGGCAAAGAAATCCGGGTCGTCCATCGCCAGCCCCGGCTGGCCAAAGATCACCACCGATTGCGGCGTGTCGTAATCGACCACAGTCGTGCCGCCGGTCAGGTGCAACTCGGCGCGCGGCGGCATCGGGGCGCCGGTTGCGGGCAGATCGCCCAGCAGACGATCCAGCAGGGCGCCCAGTTCGTCGGCGGTGATGTCGCCCACGGCAGAAACCACCAGCCGGTCGCGGGCCATCACCCGGGCCTTGGCGTCGAACATGTCCTCGCGGGTCAGCGCCTTCACGCTGTCCGCGGTGCCGTTGAGCGAGCTGCCATAGGGATGATCGCCAAAGGCCAGTGCGCGGAATTTCTGTCCGGCAATCGCATTCGGGTCCTGGGCGTCCGAGGCGATGATCGACTGCACCTGACCGCGCACCCGGTCCAACGAGGCCTGATCGAAATGCGGGTTGATCAACGCTTCGCGCAGCAGATCCACCGCCTTGTCGCGGTTTTCGGTCAGCATCCGGGCCGAGATGTTCAGCGAGTCGTCACCCACGTCGAAACTGAATTGCGCGGCCAGCGCCTCGGTCGCCTCGGCGAATCCCTGGCTGTCCATCGTGCCCGCGCCTTCCTCAAGCGTGGCGGTCATCAGGTTGATCGCGCCGCGCTTGCCGGGCGCATCCAGGCTGGCGCCGCCGCGGAAGTGGATTTCCAGCGCGGTGAACGGGATGTCATGCGCTTCGACCAGCCAGGCGGTGATGCCGCCGGGCGAGGTGACTTCGGTGATTTCGATGGCGCGGGCGGGCAGGGCGCAGATCAGCGCCATCACGGCGGCCAGGGCAACGCGGATCATTGGGCGGCCTCCTGTTCGGGGCGGGTCAGATAGCCGGTGACGGCGTGGCGCTTGTCGAACACGGCGTGGGCGGCGGCCATCACGTCCTCTTCGGTCACCGACATCAGGACATCGGGCCAGCTTTGCACGTCCTCGATCGAGAACCCCGAGGCCAGCGCCTCGCCATAGCGTCGGGCAAGGCCTTCGGTATTGTCCTGCGCATAGATTTCCGAGGCGCGGATGCGCGTGCGGATGCGTTCGAACTGGGCCGGGTCGATACCTTCCTTCAGGAAATCCGCCAGCGCACGGTCCAGCGCGGCTTCGGCTTCGGGCAGGGTCACATCGGCCACCGGCATCACCGCCAGATTGAAGGTCGTGTCGTCAATCGCCATGCCGTCGTAATAGGCCGAGGCATAGATCGCGCTGCCATCGCCGAAAATCAGCTTGCGACCCAGAACCGAGGTGGCGGAATTGCCGCCCAGAACTTCGGCCAGAACGGTCAGGGCCGCGGCCTGTTTCTGATCGCCGGGGTCGCGTTCGGGGGCCAGATAGCTGCGCGACAGATAGGGCTGGGCCACGCGCGCGTCAGGAAACACAAGGCGCCGCTCGGCCAGTTGCGGCGGTTCCTGCGGGCGCTGGCGTTCGGGCAGATCGGGCGTCGGGGCCAGAACACCATAATAGGTTTCTGCCAGCGTGCGGACCTGATCGGGGGTCACATCGCCCGCCACCACCAGCACGGCATTGTTGGGCGCGTAATATTTCGGATACCACGCCAGCGCATCGTCGCGGGTCAGCGCCTCCATCTCCTGGCGCCAGCCGATGATCGGTGTGCCGTAGGGATGGTTCAGGAACTGCGCGGCGTTCTTCTGTTCGCCAAACAACGCGCCCGGGTCGCTGTCGGTGCGTTGAGCGCGCTCTTCCAGAATCACGTCACGTTCGGTCTTCCAGTCGTCGGGCGAGATCTTCAGGTGCCGCATCCGGTCGGCTTCCATCTTCATCACCAGTTCCAGCCGGTCGGCGGCGATGCGCTGGTAATAGGCGGTGTAATCATAGCTGGTGAAGGCGTTGTCCGACCCGCCATTGGCCGCGACGGTCTTTGACAATTCGCCCGCCGCCATCGTGTCGGTGCCCTTGAACATCAGGTGTTCGAAGTAATGCGCGATGCCGGATTTGCCGCGCAGTTCGTCGGCGGAACCGACCTTGTACCACACCATATGCACCACGACCGGGGCGCGGTGATCTTCGATCACCACGGCTTCGAGGCCGTTTTCAAGCGTGAAATGACTGACCGGGCTTGCCCAGAGCGGGGCTGCCACAAACCACAGAAAAGCCGCTGCCAATGAAGCTCGCACCATGAGGCACCTCGTTGTTTTTGCCTCAATTTACGCGATGACGCGCGCGCTACAACCCGGCTGACGCGGAGTTGATCACTTCGACAGAAGTTGCGCCTCGGCGCTCGGCGGGGCGGCCGGGGTGCGCAGCCCCAGCTTGCGCCAGCGTTCCAGCTCGGCTTCCTGATCGAGCGACATCGGCGCATAGGCCTTGTAATAGACGTTCACGTTGAACACCCGCTCCAGCAGACGGCCGTCGTTCTTGCGACGATAGTCCAGATCTTCGGCGGCCAGCTGCGTGCGGATCGTCCCGTCGCGGCCAAAGCGCGCGGCGTAATTGACCAGCGCGCCATCGCCCGCCGGGATGCCATTGGTTTTCAGCCGTGCCGCATTGCCACCCAAGGCCGCGGCGACATCCTCGTCGGGGGTCGGATCGGTCAGGTTGGTGCCGCCCGGGGTGGGTTCGGGCAAGGCTGCCAGATCCTCGGGCATCTGCAACGGTTTGGTCGGCAGGATCGCGAATTCGTCCGGCCCCGAGCCCGACGCCCGCAGGTTCATCAGGATCGGGTCCTTGTCGTCCCCGCCACAGGCCGACAGCAGCAAAACGGCCGCAAATGCGATCCCGAGCTTGCTGATTGCTGCCTGCATGGGCCACTCCCTCATCCGTTCGATCCCCTCTTAGCGCATCGCTTGGGCCACGTCACGCGCGAAAGGCGCTTCACTCGTGACGTTTCGTGTCGCCGCTGCCGGTGAACAGCACCAGCCCCGCCGCCCCCGCGAAAATCGCGATGTCCGCAACGTTGAAGGAATAGGGATTGTGCCATCCGGGCAGCGACATGTTCAGGAAATCGGCCACCGCGCCATAGGCCAGCCGGTCGATCACATTCCCGAGCGCACCGCCCACCAGGAGCCCGGCCGCCAGTTTGACCCGCGTCGAATGGTCCTCGCGCGAGACCCAGTGCCAGACCCAGCCCGAGATCGCCAGCGCCAGGACGATCAGCACCCAGCGGGTCCAGTTCGCCTCGCCCGAGAACAGGCCGAAGTTGACGCCCTGATTCCATGCCATGCGGAAATTCAACCAGGGCGGCAGCACGTCGATCGCGCCCAGCCGGTCGAGCCCCATCAGATGCACGACGATGTATTTCGAGACCTGATCGAGGATCAGCACCCCCGCCGCCATTCTGCCTGCCAGCCGCATGATCGCTCCTGTCGTAATCCGGCGCCCCGTCGGAGGCGCGGGGCCTCCGGCGGGGATATTTTTACCAGAAAGAACTTAGTGCCGGAAATGGCGCATGCCGGTGAAGACCATCGCAAGGCCGCGTTCGTTGGCCGCGTCGATGACCTCTTGGTCGCGCATCGAGCCGCCGGGCTGGATGATCGCGGTAGCGCCCGCTTCGGCGGCGGTGATCAGACCGTCGGCGAAGGGGAAGAACGCGTCCGAAGCCACGACCGAGCCTTGCGTCAGCGGTGCGGGCAGGCCCATCGCCTCGGCCATGTCCTGCGCCTTGCGGGCGGCGATCCGGGTGCTGTCGACGCGGCTCATCTGGCCGGCGCCCACGCCCACGGTGGCGCCGTCACGCACGTAGATGATCGCGTTCGACTTGACGTGCTTGGCGACTTTCCAGGCGAACAGCAGGTCCTTCAGCTCGGCTTCGGTGGGCTGGCGTTCGGTCACGACCTTCAGATCGGCCAGTTCAATCGCGCCATTGTCCTTGCCCTGCACGAGGAACCCGCCCGCCACCTGCCGGAAGGTGGTGATCGGTGCGCGCACGTCGGGCAGCGCGCCGGTGGTCAGCAGGCGCAGGTTCTTCTTGGCGGCGAAGATCGCCTTGGCCTCGTCGGTCGCGTCGGGGGCGATCACGACTTCGGTGAAGATCTTGCAGATCTCTTCGGCGGTGGGGCCATCCAGCACGTCATTGAGCGCGATGATCCCGCCGAAGGCCGAGGTCCGGTCGCAGTCGAAGGCGCGGGTGTAGGCCTCGGTCAGGGTGGCGCCGGTGGCCACGCCGCAGGGGTTGGCGTGCTTGATGATCGCGCAGGCCGGGCCCTTGCCGGCGAATTCCGCCACCAGTTCGAACGCCGCGTCGGTGTCGTTGATGTTGTTGTAGGACAACTCCTTGCCCTGATGCTGTTTCGCGGTGGCGACGCCCGGGCGGTTGCTGCCGTCCAGATAGAAGGCCGCCGACTGATGCGGGTTTTCGCCGTAGCGCAGGGTTTGCGCCAGCTCGCCCGCGAAGGCGCGGCGGCGCGGGGTTTCTTCGCCGATGGCGGCGGCCATCCAGGTGCTGACGGCGGCGTCATAGGCGGCGGTGCGGGCATAGGCGATCTGCGCCATGCGCTGGCGGAACGGATAGCTGGTGGCGCCGTCGTTTTCGTCCAGTTCCTTCAGCAGGGCGTCGTAATCCTGCACATCGACCACGGTCGCCACGAAGGCGTGGTTCTTCGAGGCCGCGCGGATCATCGCCGGGCCGCCGATGTCGATATTCTCGATGCAATCCGCGTAATCGGCGCCTTTCGCCACGGTCGCCTCGAACGGGTAGAGGTTGACCACCAGCAGGTCGATCGGCTCGATCCCGTGCGCGGCCATCGCCACCAGATGTTCGTCATTGTCGCGCAGCGCCAGCAGGCCGCCATGCACCGCCGGGTGCAGCGTTTTCACGCGGCCATCCATCATTTCCGGGAAGCCGGTAACCTCGGCCACGTCGCGCACGCTCAACCCGGCTTCGCGCAGCGCCTTGGCGGTGCCGCCGGTGGACAGCAGTTCCACCCCCCGCGAGGCCAGGGCGCGGGCAAAGTCGATCAGCCCGGTCTTGTCGGAAACGGAAATCAGGGCGCGTTGCAGGGGGACGTTTCTGGTCACGGCTGGCAGTCCTTTGGTCAGATGTCGGAATCAGGCCCGTTGCTACGGGTATCGCGGATGGCAGCGGGGGTATCCTGTGCTTTCGCGAAGGTCCAGCCAATCTGGCATGCATAATCCAGAACGCGGGCCGTCAGCACGATTTGCAGGCTGGCACGGGGGCGCAAACGGCCCTTTTCAAGGTAGACCGAGGGTTCGAGGCTCAGATCCGCGACGCCATCGTGGCGAAACACCCAGATCTCGCCCGATTTCAGCGCCACCGAAACAGCCGCGCCGCCCATGTCGAGCGTGGCGTCGGCTTCGGGGTGCAGATGGAAGCGGATCTGGAAGGGGATGCCGCGCAGCCCCTCGCGTTCGAAGATCGTGTCGAAGCGTTTGCGGTCGGGTCCGGTCATCGCGCCCAGGGTATCCTCGCCGCGCAGGCTGCGCCCGTCGGGGCTCAGGTCCAGCGTGCGGATGTGGGTCATGCCATGGGTGGGAACGTAACCGTTATGGCCGAACATCATGTGATGCGCGGGGTCGCCTTCGGGGCGGGCCCAGACCTCGGTCGGGGTTTCGTCGAAACAGGCGCGGGGGCTGCGCCCGAGCATTCGTTCGGGGCCCAGCCGGGACGAGGAGAACCCCTCGATCGCCAGCGTCGAATGGCTGGCGGTGGCGCGCCCGGCGCGGTGCCAGTCGCGCCCGAACATCGCGCCCGATCCGCAACTGACCACCAAAGGTCTGCGCCCCGAGGTCAGCTCGAACGCCAGCGTCGAGGCGTGCGCATTGGCCGAGGCCGGGCCCTTGGGCGGTGCGCTGGCATCCACGATGATACTGCTGCGCCCGCCATGCAGCCGGGCAAATCCCATCGCCAGCGTTTCAGGGTGGCCTGCCCGCACGCCCGAGGCTGCCAGCGCCTGATCGAGCCGCCCTTCCAGACCGCGCCCGCCGCCGTGAAACCGTGCCAGCCCGCCGTCGCTGTGGCGCAGCGCGCGCAGCGTGGGGGCGATTCGCTCGATCGCATCCAGATGTGCGGCGGCGGGGGAGCGGCCCGCGGCCCCAAGCGCGGCGGCTGCCCAGATCAGCAGGGTGAAGACCTCGAGCAACTCTTCGGGGTTGCGGGTGGGAATGCCGCCCTCGGCGTCGATCTGGGCCGCGCATTCGGCGGCCAGGGCCTGCGCTGCGGGTCCGGCAAGGCGTTCCATCCCGGTCAGCGCAAGCCCGGCATAGATCAACCCGGTCAGCGCCTCGAACCGCGGCAGGCCGGGCGAGGCCGATTTCCAGCGCCGCGACAGATAGATCGTCTGCTGTCCAAGCGAGCGGAAGAACCCATCGGCGCGGGCGCGTTCCTGTCCGTTGAGCAGCAAGATCGCGTGGTTGATCCAGCGGATCAGGCGTCGCCCCGTCAGATCCGGGGTCCAGCCGGGCCCCCGCCCGGCGCCGAAGCGGTCGATCCAGTCGAAGACCCAGCCCTGCGCCCGTTCGCGTGCCGGGCGGTCGCCCACCGCGGCCAGATCGTCAAGCCAGCCGCAGCCGTGCAGCGCCTCTTCGAAACTCGGGTCGGGCATCGGCAGATCCCAGATCGAGAGGCCCGGCCCCTCGATCAGAAACCCCGCCAGCAGGAAATTGCCCGCGATCAACTGCTTGCCGCGCGCGTAAGAGCCGATGGTGCGGGGTTCGGGCTGGCTGACGAAGCCGGTGGCGGGCTTGGCCCGCGCCGCGCGCAGCGCCGCGATCCGGTTGAGCGCGCTGCTCAGCCGGGCCTGCCGTTGCCCCGTGGGGTGTTGCTCTGCCATGCCGCCGGTTGCCCCGATCCTGTCGCGGCGCGGGGGTGCCGCAGCCGCCTGAATTGCGCGCACCATAATCCGCGCCCCGGGTTCTGTCACCGCTCAATTCCCGCATGGGCGGGGAAGGGGGATCAGGCCGGGCGCTGCAGGCAGGCGATGTAGAACCCGTCCATGCCGCCGCGTTCGGGCCAGTAATCGGGGCGCAGCCGCAGCCCGCCTTCGGGGCCAATCCACTCGGGCGCGATGCCGGGCAGATCGGTCGGTGTCGCGCGCAGTTCGGGGTGGCGTTCCAGCGCGGCGCGGATCTGCGCCTCGCCTTCGTCGGGCAAGAGCGAGCAGGTGCAGAACACCAGCCGTCCGCCCGGGCGCAGCCAGCCGAGCGCACGATCCAGAAGCGCGGTTTGCAGCCCGAACAACTCTTTGATCTGGCTGGCATCCTTGACGAAGGGCAGGTCGGGGTGGCGGCGGATCGTGCCGGTGGCCGAACAGGGCGCATCCAGCAGGATCGCGTCATAGGGTGCGGCGGGTTGCCAGTGCAGCGCATCGGCGACGACCAGCGTCGCGGTCAACTGGCAGCGCGACAGATTCTCGCGCACACGCGCCATCCGCGGTTCGGAGATATCCAGCGCGGTGACATCGGCCCCGGCGGCGGCCAATTGCAGCGTCTTGCCGCCGGGCGCGGCACACAGGTCCAGCACCCGCTCGCCCGGGCGGGGGGCGAGCGTGCGCGCGGCCAGCGCCGCCGCCGCATCCTGCACCCACCAGTCGCCCGCGGCGAAGCCCGGCAGATCCGAGACCTGGCCGCGGGCCCCCAGACGCAGGCTGCCGGTCGGCAGAACCTCGCCTTCCAGCGGCTCGGCCAAGGCTGTCACGTCGCCTTTGGCGGTCAGATCAAGCGGGGCGCCGGCCAGATGCGCGGCCTCCATCGCCTGCACGGCGACCTTGCCATAGGCCGACATCAGCCGGCCGCGCAGCCAGCCGGGCAGTGCCGGCGCGGGCAGCGTGGCCCAGCGGTCGGTTTCGGTTGCGACCTTGCGCAGCACGGCGTTGACCAGCCCCGCGAAACTGTCGGTCCGCCGCCCGCCCGAACGCACCAGCGTTACCGCCGCATCGACCACGCCATGCGGCGCCTGCGCCAGGGCGCAAAGTTCGACCGTCGCCAGCCGCAGCAGCGCGACGATATCGGCGGGCGGGCGGCGGCGCAGATGCGGTTTCAGCATCGCGTCGGCCTGCGCCAGATGGCGCAGCGTGGCCAGCGCCAGACGCTGTGCGCGGGCTTTCTCGCCCGGCTCCAGTCCCAGCAGGGCGTCGGTGGCGATCTGATCGGCCAGCGTCATGCGATCTTCGGTGACGCCCACGATCAGGCCGAGGGCGGCACGCCGGGCAGGGTCGGGTTTGCTCATGGCCTGCGGCCCTTCGTCTTGTTCCAGATTGGCTTGGGGCCTATATCATGCCCAGCATCGAGACAAGGAATCCCGCATGTCCGAACAGCCCGAGACCGAAATCCCCGCCGATCTGCCCCCCGCCGCGCAGCGCGCGCTGGCCGAGGCCGAGGAGCGCCGCCGCGCCGCCAGGGCGCTGGATCTGCCCACCGAATTGGGCGGGCGCGATGGGCCCGAGCCCGTGCGCTATGGCGATTGGGAGAAGAAGGGAATCGCCATCGACTTCTGAGGCGGGGTCGCATCTGTGGCCAGTGCCGGGGGTTTCACCCCCGGACCCCCAGGATATTTTCGCCAGAAAGAAGCAGCCGGGGGTCAGAGCCCCAGCACGTCGAGCATGTCGTATTCGCCGGGTTTCTGGCTTTGCCCCCAGAGTGCCGCCTTGAGCGCGCCGCGGGCAAAGATCGCGCGGTCGGTGGCGATATGGCGCAACACGATGCGTTCGCCCGCCGTGGCGAAGATCACGTCATGTTCGCCCACGATATCGCCGCCCCGGATCGCCGAAAAGCCGATGGCACCGGGCTTGCGCGCGCCGGTAATGCCGTGGCGCCCGGATTCGGTGTTGTCTTCCAGCGCGATGCCGCGGCCCTCGGCGGCGGCCTGCCCCAGCATCAGGGCGGTGCCCGAAGGGGCATCGACCTTCTTGTTGTGATGGGCTTCGACAATCTCGATGTCCCACTCGACATCCAGCGCCGCCGCCACCTTTTTCGTCAGCTGCGTCAACAGGTTGACGCCAAGGCTCATGTTGCCGGCGCGCACGATCACCGCATGGCGTGCGGCGGCTTTCAGCGCGGCCAGATGCGCGGGCTCCATCCCGGTGGTGCCGATCACATGCACCGCGCGGGCCTGTGCGGCCAGGGCCGCGAATTCAACGGTCGCGGCAGGTGCGGTGAAGTCGATCACCGCCTGCGCCTTGGAGAATGCAGCCAGCGCATCGTCGGTGACGATCACGCCCGTTTCCGGGCCGCCGAGGCAGGTGCCCAGATCGCGCCCGATCCAGTCGTGACCCGGACGTTCCACCGCGCCCACCAGCCGCGCCTTGTCCGACCCTGCCACGGTGGCCGCGAGCATCCGGCCCATCCGGCCCGACACCCCGGTGATGACAATACCCGGCAGATCGTTCATGACTTCTCTCCTTTGTGACGGGCTCGTGCATAGCGCGCGGGACGCCGCTTGGCAAAGCCCCGTTGCGGGCGGGCGCGCAAAGGATTATGTGCAGCGCATGGCAAAGAACCGTTTTTCCTCGGGCGATGGCCCTTCGCAACGTCAGCTCCGCGTGGGCGAGCTGATCCGGCGCACCCTTTCGGATGTGCTCATGCGTGGCGATGTCCACGACCCCGATCTGAACCGGATCTCGATCACCGTGGGTGAGGTGCGCACCTCACCCGACCTGAAGGTGGCGACGGCCTATGTCGCGCCGCTGGGGGGCACGCTGGGCGGGCAGGACGCGCAGGAAATGCTGCTGGCGCTGCGCCGTCATCAGGGTGAATTGCGCCATCTGGTGTCGAAGGCCCTGACGCTCAAATACACGCCCGCGCTGCGCTTCCGGCTGGATGAGACCTTCGACCGTCTGGATGAGACCCGGCGGATGTTTTCGGATGAGACGGTGCAACGCGATATCGCGCGGGGCCATGATGACGAAGACGATCTGGAGTAAGGCGGCGCTTTTCATGCTGCTGGCCGGGCCCGCCTTGGCTGGGCCGTGTCGCGATCTGAGTTTTGAGGACACTTCTTTCACGGTATGTGAGGCGCAGGCGGGCGACGATCTGCGGCTGTGGCTGAACGATGCCTCGGGGGCGCTGGTCGGAACGCCCGAGCGGTTGCAGGCCACGCTGGCGCCGGGCGAGCATCTGGCTTTTGCGATGAATGCCGGGATGTATCATGCCGACCGGGCCCCGGTGGGGCTGTTCGTCGAAAACGGGCAGGAACGGCACGGTATTGTCACCTCCGAAGGGCCCGGCAATTTCGGGATGCTGCCCAATGGCGTGTTCTGCGTGGGCGAGGCCTTTGCGGTGATCGAATCGCACCGCTATGCCGAAATGCCGCCCGCGTGCCGCTTTGCCACCCAGTCCGGGCCGATGCTGGTGATCGAAGGCGCGCTGCATCCGCGGTTCCTGCCCGACAGCGACAGTTTGAACATACGCAACGGTGTGGGCGTGGCCCCCGATGGTCAGACCGCCTATTTTGCGATTTCCAATGCCCCCGTCACCTTCCACCAATTTGCCCGGCTGTTCCGGGATGCGCTGGGCACGCCCGATGCGCTGTTTCTGGATGGGTCGATCTCGCGTCTGATTGCGCCGGATCTGGACCGCGCCGATCTAGGGGTGCCGATGGGGCCGATCATCGGCGTCGTGACCCACGATTGACCGACGCGCCGCTTCGCGCTAACCCCCGTCCTTCACTCAGGAGGGCGCCATGGCACGCAAAAAGGGACGCGATATTTCCGGCTGGATCGTGGTGGACAAGCCTGCGGGCGTGACCTCGACGGCCGTGGTCGGCAAGGTGCGCTGGGCGCTGGATGCGAAAAAGGCCGGGCATGCCGGCACGCTCGATCCGGCGGCGACCGGGGTGCTCGCGATCGCGCTGGGCGAGGCCACGAAAACCGTGCCCTACATCACCGATGCGCTGAAATGCTATCGTTTCCAGGTGCGGCTGGGGGCGGCGACCAATACCGACGATGCCGAGGGCGAGGTGATCGCGACCTCGGATCTGCGGCCCTCGGATGCCGAGATCCAGGCCGCGCTGCCCGCCTTCACCGGCGACATCGAACAGGTGCCGCCGCAGTTTTCCGCCGTCAAGGTCGATGGCGAGCGCGCCTATACGCTGGCGCGCGCGGGCGAGGAAATGGAGCTGGCCGCGCGCCCGCTGTGGGTGGAAAGCCTGACGCTGCTGGGCCGCCCCGATGCCGACACGATCGAATTGGAAATGGTCTGTGGCAAGGGCGGCTATGTGCGTTCGATCGCGCGCGATCTGGGGGCGGTTTTGGGGTGCCTGGGCCATGTGCTGTGGCTGCGGCGCGAATGGTCGGGGCCGTTCGAAGCATCCGACGGGCTGAGCTTCGAACAGATCGACGCGCTGGCGCGCAGCCCCGAGTTGGACGCGAAACTGTTGCCGCTGGAGCTGGGGCTGGCCGATCTGGACGAGGTGCGCGCCACACCCGAGGGCGCCGTGCGGCTGAGAAACGGCAACCCGGGCATGGTCATCGCTTCGGGCGTCGAATTCGGCGACGAGGTCTGGGCCAGCTATCAGGGGCAGCCGGTGGCGGTGGGCATCTACAGATCGGGCGAGTTGCACCCGAGCCGCGTCTTCAACCTGTAACGCGGTTTCGCGGCGGGGATTCGAGTATTTGGGCCAAGAAGAAATGCCGGCTTCTTCTTGGCCCAAATACTCCCGCCGGAGGCATCCGCCGCGGGTGGCTTGCGCTGCACCGGGGGCTGCGCGAAAAGGGGGCATGATCACACGCACCCACCTGAAAGGCGATGCCGCCTCGATTGCGGTCTATTCCGACTGCGAGAGCTATCGTTACCTGTTGACGCGGGTCTGGAACCCGGCCGGGCCGCGGGCGCTGTTCATCATGCTCAACCCCTCGACCGCGACCGAGGTGCAGAACGATCCGACCGTCGAGCGTTGTGAACGCCGGGCGCGGACGCTGGGGTTCGGCGGGTTTCGGGTCACCAATATCTTTGCCTGGCGTGCCACCGATCCCAAGGTCATGCGCGCGCAGGCCGATCCGGTCGGGCCGGAAAACGATGCGGCGATTCTGGAAAGCCTGTCCTGGGCCGGGGGCGCAGCGGATCGGATCGTCTGTGCCTGGGGGGCGCATGGCGCGCATCTGGACCGGGGGCGTGCGGTCGAGGATCTGCTGCGGGGTTCGGGGCGGGAGTTGCACCATCTGGGGCTGACCAAGGCCGGCGCGCCGAAGCATCCGCTTTATATCGCCTATGAACAGCAGCCCGAACTCTGGCGTCCGGCGCGTTAACCATAGCTCAAGAAAACCGCCGATTCCGTTGGAATGGCCGGGCTTTGTTTTTGGTTTGGCAGGACTTTCCCGCTAATGTTGCACACGGTGCGCGGGGATGTTGCGATGTTCTTTCTGTCAGGATTGTTGGGCCTTTTGCTGGCGGGTGCCTCGATGGGATTGCTGCCGGGGGACAGCCCGGACGATGAGGATACACAAACCGGCACCGATGCCGATGCCGAGGGCGAGAGCGGCACGGGCGATCTGCTTGATGATCCCGATCCGGGCGATACTGGCACCGTGACCTCGGCCCCCGGGGTCGAAGCCGTAGACCGGGCGCCGTCGGGTGACGCGACCGACGGCGACGATATGCTGTGGGGCGATGCGGGGGACGATCTGGTCGCGGGCGCGGGCGGCGACGATCAGATCAACGGCTATGCGGGGGCGGATACGCTGGACGGCGGCGAAGGCGATGATACGCTTTACGGTGGCGAGGGGGCGGATTTGCTGCAGGGCGGCGCGGGCGGCGACAGCCTGAGTGGCGAGGATGGCGACGATTTCCTGATCGGCGGCGCGGGCGACGACCATCTGTCGGGTTCCTTCGGTGCGGACACGCTGGACGGGGGGGATGGCGCGGATGTGCTGTCGGGTGGTGCGGACCGCGATCTGTTGGCAGGTGGCGCCGGCAACGACAGCCTGGAAGGCGGTGCCGACGACGATACGCTTGACGGTGGGCTGGGACAGGATGAACTGTTCGGCGGTGCGGGTGACGACCTGCTTGTCGGGGTTGTGCCGGATGCACAAAGCGGAGACACGGATCGGGACGGGATGGATTTTCTCAATGGCGGCGAAGGGGCGGACACCTTGATGATCGGCACGGGGGACTGGGCGTCGGGTGGTGAAGGGGGTGACCTGTTCGCTCTGGGGGAATGGATCGACCCTGCCGATCCGGCCACCATCGAGGATTTCGACCTGCAAAGCGACCAGATCGCCGTGGTCTATGACCCGGATGCCGCGACCGCGCCTCAGCTGAGCATCGAGCCTTCGGACGGCACGGCGGGGGCGGCCTGGGTCGTCCTGAATGGCGTGCGTCTGGCCGAGGTGATGGACGCCGGGGATCTGACGGTCGAAGACATCGTCCTGGTGACCCCGGCGGAATTTGCCCACATGTAAGATGCCGGCGTTGGATACGCTGCCCGCAGGGCGTGTGATTCAGGCTTTTCTTTTGTGCCGATTTCCCCTATAGGCGCGCATCTGCCGCGTCTGTGGCAGTGACTCCATGGGCCTTGCTGGACGACATCCCGGCCTGCGCCATTCCTCTAACCTGCAAGGAGACCCCGATGTCGATTACCGTTGAAGAGAAAAACCGCCTGATCAAAGATTTCGCCACCAAAGAAGGCGATACCGGTTCGCCGGAAGTTCAGGTTGCGATCCTCAGCTCGCGTATCGCGACGCTGACCGAGCACTTCAAAGAACACAAGAAAGACAACCACTCGCGTCGTGGTCTGTTGATGATGGTTGCTCAGCGCCGCAAGCTGCTGGACTACCTGAAAGCCAAGGATGTGGCCCGCTACCAGTCGCTGATCGAGCGTCTCGGCCTGCGCCGCTGATCCTTTCCGGTTTCGGAAACAGACGCCCGTCTCGCAAGAGGCGGGCGTTTTGCTTTGCCCCGGGGCGGTTGCGGGCGGATCAGGGCCCGAGCCAGAGCGCCACAGCGCCCGCGCCCAGCACCGCCGCATAGACGGCCAGCACCCGCAGGCCGAACCCCGCCCTGCCGATGGCAAGCGCGATGCCGCCCTTGACGGTGGTATTGACCGCAAGGGCAAGCACAATGGCCGTGGCCGCGGTGTGCAGCGCCAGATCGCCGTGGCTGAGCCGCGCGACCGAGATCGTCAGGGCGTCGACATCGGTCAGCCCCGACAGTGCCGCTGCGGCATAGACGCCGCCTGCGCCGAACCAGCGTTGCAGGTAATGGGTGCCCAGCAGCACCACGATCAGCACCACGCCGAAGGACAGCGCCGTGCCAAGCGCGAGCGGGTTGGTCAGGCCGCTCAGATCGGAGGTGGTCTTGTGTCTTTTGCGGGCAGACAGGGACAGAAGGCCCGCCCCGGCAAACCCCGTCGCGGCCATGGTCGCCAGCGGCAGCGCAAGTGCGGCCAGCAGATCGCGCGAGAAAACCGAACCGACGACGAGCACCCGCAAAAAGGTGACAGAGCCCGCAATCACCACCCCGACCGCCAGCGAAGGGCCAAGGCTCTGGTCAGCGCGCACCATCCGCGACAGGGCCAGCGTGGTCGAGGTCGAAGAGGCGAGCCCGCCGAACAGGCCCGCGATGGCCGCGCCAACCCGCGTGCCGGTCACCCGCATCGCGCCATAGCCCAGGAAGGACAGGCCTGCCACCAGCACGACGGCCCACCACAACTCATAGGGGTTGAGGATCTGATCGGGGCCGAACCCCCGGCGCGGCAGAAGTGGCAGGATGACGACGGAAATCACCGCCAGCTGCACCAGTGCGGCCAGTTCGAAGCGCTGGATCTGGGCGACCCAGCCATGCAGCACCCGTTTGCGCGCCAGCAGCGCGGTCGCCACCACGGCAGCGGCGGCGGCCGCCGCCATGTCCCCCAGCAGCGCCGCCGCCCCGAGCGCGAAGGTCAGCAGAAGCGCGATCTCCGTGGTCAGGCCCAGATCGTCATGGGCGCGGCTTTGCATCCAGTAGGACAGCGCGACGAGCAGGGTCAGCGCGAGAAAGGCAAGGCCCAGAAAGACCGGACCGGCGACCTGGGTCAGCACGCCGCAGATCCCGCCCAGCAGGCCGGTCAGGGCAAAGGTGCGCAGCCCTGCGATCCGGGTGCCCTCGGCTTCGTCGCGGGCATGCCAGCCCCGTTCAAGCCCCAGAAGCAGCCCGATGGCCAGGGCAAGGCCAAGACGTCGAAAGATCTCTAGCTCTTCCATCAGGGGCAACCACGCGCAAGACTGCGGGCAAAGGGCCCGCCAGAACAGGATTACGCCGCCCGGGCAGTCGGGCCAAGCCGGAAACGCGCGCGCTTTTCTGCCGGTGGGGGCATTTATGCGGCGCAACTCCCTGCTTCCCAAAACGGCTGTTTTCCTGTAAGGGCCAGCAATCTGCGACGTGAGGCCAGGCCCCGGGCACATGCAAAGGATAGGGGCGGCGGCAATGGGGCCGCCACGCAATCGGGAGACCCGGAGGGCCGGGTGTGCTCCCAGACAGGATACGCTGAATGTTCAACGTTACGAAAAAATCTATCCAGTGGGGCGACGAGACGCTGACCCTGGAAACGGGCAAGGTTGCCCGTCAGGCCGACGGTTCGGTCATCGCCACGCTGGGCGAGACCTCGGTCATGGCCAACGTGACCTTCGCCAAACAGGCGAAGCCGGGGCAGGATTTCTTCCCGCTCACCGTCCACTATCAGGAAAAATACTATGCCGCCGGTAAAGTGCCGGGCGGCTTCTTCAAGCGCGAGGCGCGCCCGTCGGAAAAAGAGACGCTGACCTCGCGTCTGATCGACCGTCCGTGCCGTCCGCTGTTCGTGCCGGGCTTCAAGAACGAAGTTCTGGTGATGTGCACCGTGCTGAGCCACGATCTGGTCAACGAACCCGATATCGTCGCGATGATCGCGGCCTCGGCGGCGCTGACGATTTCGGGCGTGCCCTTCATGGGGCCGATCGGGGCTGCGCGCGTGGGCTTTGCGAACGGCGAATACGTTCTGAACCCCGATGTCGACGACATGCAGAAACTGCGCGAGAACCCCGAGCAGCGTCTGGATCTGGTCGTTGCGGGCACCAAGGACGCGGTGATGATGGTCGAATCCGAAGCTTACGAGCTGTCGGAAGCGGAAATGCTGGGCGCGGTGAAATTCGGTCACGACGCGATGCAGCCGGTGATCGACATGATCATCGACTTCGCCGAAGACTGTGCCAAGGAGCCCTTCGACTTCAGCCCGCCGGATTATGCCGATCTGTATGAGCGCGTGAAAGCGGCGGGCGAGGCGCAAACGCGCGCCGCCTTCGCCATCAAGGACAAGCAAGAGCGTTCCAACGCCCTTGCAGCGGCCGAAGAGGCGATCAAAGCCGCGCTGACGGATGAAGACCTGGCCGATGCGAACCTCGGTTCGGCGATCAAGAAGCTGCAGTCGAGCATCCTGCGCGGTGACATCATCAACGGTGGCGCCCGCATCGACGGCCGTGACACCAAGACGGTGCGTCCGATCGTGTCGGAAGTCGGCATCCTGCCGCGCACCCACGGTTCGTCGCTGTTCACCCGCGGCGAAACCCAGGCGCTGGTCGTGACAACGCTGGGCACCGGCGATGACGAACAGATCATCGACGCGCTGCACGGCAACTCGCGCTCGAACTTCCTGCTGCACTACAACTTCCCGCCCTACTCGGTCGGCGAAGTGGGCCGCGTGGGTTCGCCCGGCCGTCGTGAAATCGGTCACGGCAAACTGGCATGGCGCGCGCTGCAGGCGGTTCTGCCGGCGGCGACCGACTTCCCCTACACGATCCGCGTCGTGTCCGAGATCACCGAATCGAACGGCTCGTCCTCGATGGCTTCGGTCTGCGGCGGCTCGCTGTCGATGATGGATGCGGGCGTTCCGCTGAAGGCACCGGTGGCCGGTGTCGCGATGGGTCTGATCCTGGAAGAAGACGGCAAATACGCCGTTCTGACCGACATTCTGGGTGACGAAGACCACCTCGGCGACATGGACTTCAAGGTTGCCGGGACCGAAGCGGGCATCACCTCGCTGCAGATGGACATCAAGGTTGCCGGCATCACGCCCGCGATCATGGAGCAGGCCCTGGCGCAAGCCAAGGACGGCCGGATGCACATTCTGGGCGAGATGAACAAGGCGCTGTCGGCTGGCCGTCAGGAATTCTCGGCCCACGCGCCGCGGATCGAGACGATGCAGATCCCGACCGACAAGATCCGTGAAGTGATCGGTTCGGGCGGCAAGGTCATCCGTGAAATCGTCGAAGTGTCGGGCGCGAAGGTCGACATCAACGACGACGGCGTGATCAAGATCGCCTCGGCCAATGGCGACGCCATCAAGAAGGCCTATGACATGATCTATTCGATCGTGGCAGAGCCGGAAGAAGGCAAGATCTACACCGGCAAGGTCGTGAAGCTGGTCGATTTCGGCGCCTTCGTGAACTTCTTCGGCAAGCGTGACGGTCTGGTGCATGTGTCGCAAATCGCGAACAAGCGCCTGAACCACCCGAACGAACTGCTGAAAGAAGGGCAGGAAGTGAAGGTCAAGCTTCTGGGCTTCGACGATCGCGGCAAGGTGCGCCTTGGCATGAAGATGGTCGACCAGGAGACCGGCGAGGAAATCGCCCCCGAGAAGAAAGAAGAAAAAGCCGACGAGTGATCGCGCGCTTTGGACAGACGAAAGCCCCGGTGGAAACACCGGGGCTTTTGCGTTTCGTTGGCGCGTCAAAGATCAAATGCACAACAAAAAGGGCGCCCGTGGGCGCCCTTCGGATCGGTGCAGCGTGCCCCGATTATTTCGGCGCCTTGACGGTGCGCAGATAGGGCAGCTTCACGTCGACATCGCCGAAACGGGCCTTGGCATCTTCGGTCGAGACCGAGAGCGCCACGATCACGTCCTGCCCGGGCACCCAGTTGGCCGGGGTGGCGAAGGGCACACCGTCAGTCGCGCGCACGGCATCCAGCGCGCGCAGGATCTCGGCGAAGTTGCGGCCGACCGACATCGGGTAGGTCATCGTCAGGCGCACTTTCTTGTCGGGACCGATGATGAACACGGTGCGCACGGTGGCGCTGTCGGCAGGGGTGCGGCCGTCGGGCAGATAGGCCTCGGCGGGCAGCATGTCATACAGCTTGGCGACGTTCAGCGAGGTGTCGTCGATGATCGGGAAATCGGCGGGCGCACCTGCGACGGCCTCGATGTCGGCTTTCCATTTCATGTGTTCCTCGACCGAGTCGACCGAAACGCCCATCACCTTGGTATTGCGCTTGGCGAATTCGGGGGCGAGCTGCGCCACGGCACCGAACTCGGTCGTGCAGACCGGGGTGAAATCTTTCGGGTGCGAGAACAGGATCGCATAGCTGTCGCCGATCCACTCGTGCAGGGTCAGCTTGCCGGCGGTCGAGTCGGCGGTGAAATCGGGGGCAATATCGTTGATGCGCAGGCCCATGGGTCCCTCCTGTAGAAATGTCTGTGGCCGGAACATAGGCCCTCCGGACGCGCGCCGCTAGGGCAGGCGGTCGATTTGCGCAGCAGTTTCGCAAAGCGCCACCTTGCCCTTGCCAGGCTGCGGTGCCACCCTTCGCGCAACAGGAGGATTCCGCATGATCGAGAAACGTGACTTTTACATCAACGGCCAATGGGTGGCCCCGGCGGCCCCGCGCGACTGCGCCGTGATCGACCCCTCGACCGAAGAGCCCTGCGCGGTCATCTCGCTGGGGGATGTTGCCGATACCGAAGCCGCCGTCGCCGCCGCGAAGGCCGCGCTGCCCGGCTGGGCCGCCACGCCCCCCGCCGAACGTCTGGCGCTGGTCGAGAAGATTTATGAGATCTACCAGGCCCGGGCCGAGGAAATGGCCCAGGCGATGAGCCTGGAAATGGGCGCGCCGATTGATCTGGCCCGCGAAAGCCAGGTCGGCGCCGGCAGCTGGCACATCGCCAATTTCATCAAGGCCGCACAGCATTTCCAGTGGGTCCGCCCGCTGGGCGACGGCACCCCCGGCGCGATGATCGCGATGGAGCCGGTGGGCGTTGTGGGCCTGATCACGCCGTGGAACTGGCCGATGAACCAGGTCACGCTCAAGGTCATTCCTGCGCTTCTGGCGGGCTGTACGATGGTGTTGAAACCTTCGGAAGAGGCCCCGCTCAGCTCGCTTCTGTTTGCCGAATACCTGCATGACGCCGGCGTGCCCGCGGGCGTCTTCAACCTGGTGAACGGCGATGGCGTGGGCGTGGGCACGCAGCTCTCGACCCACCCCGATATCGAGATGATCTCCTTCACCGGCTCGACGCGCGCGGGCAAGGCGATTTCGAAAGCCGCGGCCGAGACGCTCAAACGTGTCTGCCTCGAACTCGGTGGCAAGGGTGCGAACCTGATCTTCGCCGATGCCGATGACAAGGCCGTGGCCCGCGGCGTGCGCCATTGCTTCCAGAACTCGGGCCAGTCGTGCAATGCGCCGACCCGGATGCTGGTCGAACGCAGTGCCTACGAGCGCGCCATCGAGATTGCCCGCGAAACCGCCGAGGCAACCAAGGTCGGCCCGGCCAGCCTGCCGGGCAAGCATATCGGCCCGGTGGTGAACAAAAGCCAGTATGAGAAAATCCAGGGCCTGATCGAAACCGGCATCGCCGAAGGCGCGCGGCTCTTGGCCGGCGGCCCCGGCCGCCCCGAAGACCTCAATCGCGGTTTCTTCGTGCGCCCCACGATCTTTGCCGATTGCACCCCGGACATGACCGTGATGAACGAGGAAATCTTCGGCCCTGTCCTGGCGATCATGCCCTTCGACACCGAGGAAGAGGCGCTGCGCATCGCCAATGCCACGCCCTACGGGCTGACCAACTATGTGCAATCGGGCGATGGCGCGCGGCGCAACCGTCTGGCCCGCGCGCTGCGTTCGGGCATGGTCGAGATGAACGGGCAGAGCCGCGGGGCGGGCGCGCCTTTCGGTGGCGTCGGCGCCTCGGGTCGGGCACGCGAAGGCGGGCATTGGGGCATCGAGGAATTCTGCGATGTCAAATCCATCTCCGGCTGGGCCGAGTAAATCCGGCCGGGATTTTGAGTATTTGGGCCAAGAAGAAATCCCCTTCTTCTTGGTTCAAATACTCTGCGGGGGTCCGGGGGTGCAAAACCCCCGGCGTGCGTGTCGCAGCAATCGGGTTGCCCTTGCGCGCCACCCGGGCCAGTATCGCGCCGCCTGACACGGAGAGCGCGCATGAGTTTCACCCTCGCCACCTGGAACATCAATTCGGTCCGCCTGCGCGAAGCGCTGGTGTGCAAGCTGATGACCGAAGAAGCCCCCGATGTTCTGTGCCTGCAGGAATGCAAAAGCCCGGTCGACAAGATCCCGCTCGAGCAGTTCCATGCCCTGGGGTACCGCCACATGGTTGCGCGCGGGCAGAAGGGCTATAACGGCGTGGCGATCCTGTCGAAACTGCCGATCACCGAGGTTGCGGCGGGGGATTACGCGGGTCTTGGGCACGCGCGCCATGTCGCCGGGCGGCTGGAAAACGGCGTCACAATCCACAATTTCTATGTCCCCGCAGGCGGCGACATCCCCGACCGCACGGTGAACGAGAAATTCGGTCAGAAGCTCGATTTCCTGACCCATATGCGCGACGATTTCTTTGCTGACCGCCCCGAAAAGGCGATCCTGGTGGGCGATCTGAACATCGCGCCGCGCGAAGACGATGTGTGGAACCACAAGAGCCTGCTGAAAATCGTCAGCCACACCCCGATCGAGGTCGAGCATCTGGCGCAGACTCAGGATGCCGGGAACTGGGTCGACATCACCCGGCAGGATATCCCGCAGGGTCTGCTGTATTCGTGGTGGTCTTATCGTGCCAAGGACTGGGACGCTGCCGACAAGGGCCGCAGGCTCGATCACATCTGGGCCACGCCCGATATTTCCAACGCGGCGCATGGCAGCCGCGTGTTGCGCGCCGCGCGGGGGTGGGAGCAACCTTCGGACCACGCGCCGGTTTTCGCGACATTTGATCTGTAAGCCCCCGCACCGCCCCTTGGCGCGGCGGCTGCTCGCGCGCATATAGGGGGCAACCCAATCCGAAAGGAGCGAGACATGTTTGGTAACGACGCAAAACCCGCCGCATCCCCGACGCCTGCCGATCTGGTCTTTGACGTGACAGAGGCCAACTTCATGGCCGAGGTGGTCGACAAGTCGATGACCGTTCCGGTGATCGTCGATTTCTGGGCGCCGTGGTGCGGCCCGTGTCGCCAGCTGGGCCCGGCGCTGGAAGCCGCGGTGACCGAGGCGAAGGGCAAGGTCGTCATGGCCAAGGTCAACGTCGACGAAAACCAGATGATCGCGGGGCAGATGCGGGTGCAGTCGATCCCGACGGTCTATGCCTTCTGGCAGGGGCAGGCGGTCGACGGCTTTCAGGGGGCTTTGCCGGCCTCTGAACTGAAGAAATTCGTCGAGAAGCTGGCCGCGATGGCGGGCGACGGTGGCTTGGCCGATGCGATTGCCGCGGCCGAGGAAATGCTGAGCGAAGGTGCCGCGGTTGATGCGGCCGAAACCTTCGCCGCGATCCTGGGTGAAGACCCGGACAGCGCCGAGGCCTATGGCGGGTTGATCCGTGCGCATCTGGCGCTGAACGATCTGGATCAGGCGGAAACCTTCCTTGCAGGTGTGCCCGCAAAGATCGCCACTTCCGCCCCGGTCGAGGCCGCGCGGGCCCAGCTTGCGCTGGCCAAGCAGGCGCAGAAGGCCGGGCCGCTTGATACGCTGAAAGCCGCGGTCGAGGCCGACCCGGCCGATCATCAGGCGCGCTTCGATTATGCGCAGGCGCTGCATGCGGCGGGGCAGGTCGAAGAGGCGGTCGAGCAGCTGCTCGAACTTTTCCGACGTGATCGCGAATGGAACGACGGCGCCGCGAAAACGCAGCTCTTCACGATTTTCGATGCGCTCAAGCCGAACGATCCGATTGCGGCAAAGGGCCGCCGCCGCCTGTCGTCGATGATATTTGCCTGATCGTCCGGGCGCGCTAGGTGTTGGGCATGATCAAAGCCGCCGACCTGCCTGAAACCATTCCGCTGTTTCCGCTGCCCGGGGCGCTGCTGTTGCCCCGGGGGCGTTTGCCGCTGCATATCTTCGAGCCGCGCTATCTGCAGATGGTCGAGGATTGCCTGAAGACGCCGCACCGGCTGATCGGGATGATCCAGCCCTGCAAAAGCCGCGATGGCGCGCCGCGCATGAACAGCATCGGCTGTGCCGGGCGGCTAACCGGATTTTCCGAGACCGAGGACGGGCGCTACATGATTACCCTGTCGGGGATCTCGCGATTCCGGCTGCTGCGCGAGATTGGCGGGTTCACCCCCTATATCCGTGCGCAGGTGTCCTGGGCCGATTTCGCGCGCGATCTGGGGCGTGCCGAACATGACCCGGGTTTCGAACGTGTGCCGTTCATGGATCTGTTGTGCCGTTATTTCGAGGCGCAGGGGCTCGACACCGATTGGGACACGCTGAAAGACGCCGAGGACGAGTTGCTGATCAACTCGCTGGCGATGCTTTTGCCGTTGGACCCCGAGGACAAGCAGGCGCTGCTGGAGGCGCCCGATCTGGTCAGTCGGCGCGAGACGCTGGTGACCCTGATGGAATTTGCGCTGCGCTGCCGGGGCGGAGAGGACAAGCTGCAATGAGTGACGATCTGCCTCAGGACAAGCCGCTTTTCGATCGCCGGATGCTGGAGGCGCTCGTTTGTCCGCTGACGCAGGCGGTGCTGACCTATGATGCCGAGCGGCAGGAACTGGTGTCGAAGGCGGCGAAACTGGCCTATCCGATCCGCGGCGGCATTCCGATCCTGCTGGCCGACGAGGCGCGCCCGCTGGATTAAAGCGGACGGCCCTGCAACAGCCGGGGCAGGGGGCCGGACAGGCCCGCGGCCTGCCGCATGAAACCCCGCCGCAGCGCGGGGATCGCATTGACCAAGCCCATGCCCAGGTCACGCCCCGCCCGAAGGATGGGGTTTCTGTTCGAAAACAGCTTGTTGACAGAATCCATCCCGAGCGCGAGCGCGGTGGAATCGAACCGCCGCCAGCCCTGATAGCGTTCCAGAACATCCAGCGCGCCGATGTCTTCGCCCCGCCGCATCGCCTCGACCACGATTTCGGCCAGGGCACCCACATCGCGCAGCCCGAGGTTCAGCCCTTGCCCCGCAATCGGATGCACGCCATGCGCCGCGTCGCCGATCAGCGCCACGCGCGGCGCCGCATAGGCGCGTGCCAGCGTCAGGTTCAGCGGATAGCTGAAGCGCGGACCCGCCAGACTGATCTTGCCCAGAAAATCGCCAAAACGCGGGCGCAGGATGGCCAGAAAATCCTCGTCCGACAGCGCGGCGATGGTGCGGGCGTTGTCGTCGGTCTCGCTCCAGACAATCGAGCTGCGATTGCCGGGCAGCGGCAGGATCGCCAGCGGGCCGGAAGGCATGAAGAACTGATGCGCAATGCCGTTATGGGGCAGCTCGTGGTCGATGGCCGCGACCAGCGCGGTCTGGCCATAGCCCCAGCCCTCGCGCCCGATGCCCGCGCGTTCCGCCACGCCCGAGCGGCGCCCGTCGGCCCCGACCAGCAGGCGCGCGCTCAACGCGCGACCGTCGGACAGGGTGACACTGATGCCGCCGGGCACGACCTGTTGCGCGATGACCGAGGTCGCCTGAATCAGCGTGATGCCGGGCGCGGCCTGCATCGCGTCCAGAAAGGCGCGATACAGATAGCGGTCTTCCAGCATGTAGCCGACCGGCGACTGATCCAGTTCGCGGCTGTCGAAATGCAAAAAGAACGGCGCGCCGCCTTCGCCTGCCTCGCCGCCCGAGGCCTTGACCTCCATCATCGGCTGGGCGTGTTCGGCCACCGCAGGCCAGACGCCGATTGCCGCCAACAGCTTTTGCGAGGCGATCGCCAGCGCATAGGCGCGCCCGTCGAAGGCGTCATCGGCCCGGGCCCGCGCGGGGGCGGCGTCAATCACCGTCACCCGCAATCCCGCTTGCGCCAGAGCCAGTGCCAAGGCCGGGCCATTCAGCCCTCCGCCCGCGATCAAGACATCGGAATCGTGTTTCATGGCGCTACTATGCCGTGCCGTGCGGGATTGTCCATGCGCGGCCTTGTCGCTAGCCTCGCGCCGGGATGAAAAAGGAGTGCGCGATGGTGGGACGTTCGGCAAGTGCGGCAGAACAGGGGCGGGCGATTGCGGCGGGCAGGCTCGATCCGGTCGATCAGATCGAGGCCTATCTGGAGGCCGTCGCGGCGATCCCGGACGTCTACGCGCGCCTGACGCCCGAACGCGCGCGGGCCGAGGCAATGGCGGCGCGCGGCCGGGCGCGGGCGGGGGTTCTGCGCGGGCCGTTGGACGGTGTGGCGCTCAGCTGGAAGGATCTGTTCGACAGCGCGGGCACCGCGACCGAGGCCGGGTCGCAATTGCTGGCGGGGCGGGTGCCGGCGACGGATGCCGCCGTTCTGGCGCAGGCGACGCTGGCGGGCACCGTCTGTCTGGGCAAGACGCATATGACCGAACTGGCGTTTTCGGGGCTGGGTGTGAACCCGATGACGGCGACGCCGCCCAACGCCATCGACCCGAAGCTTGCGCCGGGCGGGTCAAGTTCGGGTGCGGCGGTTTCGGTGGCACTGGGGCTGGCGGCGGCGGCGGTGGGATCGGACACCGGCGGTTCGGTGCGCATCCCGTCGGCCTGGAACGATCTGGTGGGCCTGAAGACCACGCATGGCCGGGTCTCGACCAAGGGTGTCGTGCCGCTGTGCGCCAAGTTCGACACGATCGGCCCGCTGGCGCGCACGGTCGAGGATTGCGCCCTGGTTCTGGCTGCGATCGAAGGGGGCAAGGCCCCCGATCTGCGCGAAAGCACCCTGGCTGGCACGCGATTGCTGGTGCTGGAGGGCCTGCCCCTTGACGGCGCCCGCGCGGAACCCGTGCAGGGGTTCGAGGCCGCAGTGGACCGGCTTGCCCGCGCGGGCGCGCAGATCGAACGCCGCAGCCTGCCGATGATCGCCCCCGCGATGGATCTGTCGGGGGTCCTGTTCGCGCCCGAGGCCTATGGTCTGTGGAAAGACGTGATCGAGGCAGCCCCGGACAAGATGTATCCGGTCATTCTGGAACGCTTCCGCACCGGGGCCGGGGTTCTGGCCGCCGATTATGTCGCCGCATGGGCCGCGCTCGATCAGTATCGGGCGCAGTATCTGGCGGCGGTCGCGGGCTATGATGCGGTGCTGGTGCCGACCGCGCCGATCCTGCCGCCCGATGCCGCGCGGCTGCTGTCTGACCCGGCCTATTTCGCCGCCGAAAACCTGTTGGCGCTGCGCAATACCCGGATCGGCAACATCTTCGGGTTGTGCGTGCTGACCCTGCCCACCGGCCTGCCGATGACCGGGATCAGCCTGATGGCCGCGCCGGGCGCCGAGGAACGTCTGTTGCGGTTGGGACAGGCGGCGGAGGCGGCGCTTGACTGAAATGCCACAATTCCTGTGGGCAAGCGCCGGGGATTCATCGCTTTTTCTGGACGTGCGCGTCGCGCTTGGGTAACCTGTCTGTCAAACGGGGCGCAATGATCCCGAGACATGAGGCAAGTTATGGCATTTCCCGAGCGGTTCTCGAACCTGCCCGAATATGCGTTCCCGCGGTTGCGGGGGCTTCTGGATTCGCACGCTCCGGGCGGCGAGGCCATTGCCATGACCATTGGCGAGCCGCGCCATGCGATGCCCGATTTCGTCGGGCCGGTTCTGGCGCAAAGCCTGGCCGAATTCGGCAAATACCCGGCCAATGACGGCACGCCCGAGCTGCTGTCGGCGATTTCGGCCTGGCTGAAGATGCGCTACCGGGCCGAGGTGGCGCCCGACCGGATCATGGCGCTGAACGGCACCCGCGAAGGGCTGTTCAACGCGGCCATCGCGCTGTGCCCCGAGGCGAAGAACGGGCAAAAGCCGGTCATCCTGATCCCGAACCCGTTCTATCAGGTCTATGCCGTGGCCGCCGCGACGGTGGGCGCCGAGGCCGTTTTCGTGCCCGCGACCGAAGAGACCGGATTTTTGCCCGATTATGCGAGCCTGCCGCCCGAAGTTCTGGACCGCACCGCGATTGCCTATCTGTGCTCGCCCGCCAATCCGCAGGGGGCGGTGGCGTCGCGCGCCTATCTGTCGGCGCTGCTGACGCTGGCCGAGAAGCACGATTTCATCATCTTTGCCGACGAATGCTATTCCGAACTGTGGCGCACCGCGCCGCCGCCCGGCGCGCTGGAAGTGGCCAATGACGAAGGCCACGACCCCGAACGCGTGGTGGTGTTCCATTCGCTGTCCAAACGCTCCAACCTGCCGGGGTTGCGGTCGGGGTTCTGTGCGGGTGGGCGCGAATGCATCCGCCGGATTCGCCAGTTGCGCGCCTATGCGGGGGCGCCGCTGCCGTTGCCGATCCAGCGCGTGTCCGAACGGGCTTGGGCCGACGAGGCGCATGTGGTCGAGAACCGCCGCCTTTACGCCGAGAAATACGCGATTGCCGAAGAAGTTTTCGCAGGTGTGAACAGTTTCCGCCTGCCCGATGCCGGCTTTTTCCTGTGGCTTCCGGTCGAGGATGGCGAGGCGGCGGCGCTGAAATTGTGGCGCGAAACCGGGGTGCGGGTTCTGCCCGGCGCCTATCTGTCGCGCGATGTGAACGGGGAAAACCCCGGCAAGGGATATATCCGGGTGGCTTTGGTCGCCCCAAAAGAAGAAACGCAGCGCGGGCTGATCTTGCTCCGCGACTGTCTCTATAAATGAGGACGGTGGTAAGATGGCATCCTATCAGGTGAGGCAGCGCGACCCGCTTCTGGACCAGAACACGCAGGCCATTCTGGAGCGTCGCGGCAAGGAATTGCTGGGCGGGGCGCTGGTGTTTCTGGGCGTTCTGGCGGTGATGATGCTGGGCAGCTATTCCCCCGAAGACCCGAGCTGGATGGCCGTCTCGGATGAGCCGGTGCAGAACTGGCTTGGTCGGATCGGCGCGGGGCTGGCCTCGCCGCTGTTTGTCATCGTGGGGCACGGGGCGTGGCTGCTGCCGGCCGGGCTGCTGGCCTGGGGTGTGCGCTTCATCACGCATCGCGGCGAAGAACGCGCGATGGCGCGGGCGATGTTCCTGCCGATCGCGGTGGCGCTGGCGTCGGTTTATGCCGCGCTGCTGGTGCCGGGTGCGGAATGGGGGCAGGCCTTCGGTCTGGGCGGCCATTTCGGCGATATGATCGCAGGGTCGATCCTGGGCATGTCGCCGGTTTCGGGCTCGGTCGGGCTCAAACTGATGTCGGTGGTGTTCGCCGCCCTGGCGCTGGCGATGGCCGCCTTCGTTCTGGGGTTCGAGCGCAGCGAATTGCGCGCGATTTTCCGGTTCCTCATGCTGGGCTCGGTCGCGGTCTATGCCACGCTGATGACGCTGCTGGGCAAGGGCGCCGTGGCTTCGGTCCGCGCCGCGCAGGATGCCGCCGAACGTGCGCGCCAACGCCGTGCCCTGGCCGCCGAGCGGGCCGCCGATCTGGCGACCTGGGAGGCACAGCAGGCCGCCGCGGCGCAGGCCGATTACGCGCCGCGCTATGCCGACCCCTACGCGCAGCCGATGACGGCAGAGCGCCCCTCGCTCTTGTCGCGCATTCGCCGTCCTATGGACGCCGAGGCCATGCGCGCGCCCGAGGAACTGGAACCCGAATTGTTCGAAACCAGCTATGACTGGAGCCATGGCGAGGCGCAGACCCCGTCCGAAGACCGGATTAAGGCGCGCATTGCGCAGGCGGTGAAAACCCGCGCAAGTGCGCCGCTGCATGCCGAGCCTGCCGTTGCCGCCCCGGTGATGGCCGCCCCGTTGCGCGCCGCGCCGCGCGTCGAGGAACCCGTTGTCACGGCCCCCGCGTCGGTTCTGGCCGCTGTCGCCTCGCGTCTGGCGCGCGGCACGAAGTCCGCCGCCGCGCCCGTGCTGCGCACCGAACCGCCGCTGCAGGCCAAACCGCGCTACATGCCCGGCATGGTGCAGACCCCGCAGCCGACGCTGCGCGCGCCCGCACCGACGCCCGAGTCGGCGCAGGCCTTCGCACCCGAGGATGATGCGGTTGCCTATGGCTATGCCGCCGACCCCGCTTATGGTGAAGATCTCACCGATCCCCGGACCGAGCAGGACTGGGCGCAAGAGGAATGGGCGTCCGAGGATGATTTCGACACCAACGCCTTTGCGGCGCTGGACGATGAAATCCCGCCGATGCCCGCGCCCCTGATCGCCAATCCGCGTGCCGAACTGAACCGGCAGGTGATCCCGACCGCGCCGACGCCCGAACGCCGCGTGGTGATGCCCGCCAAGAAACCCGTGGCGCCGTCGAAACAGGCGATGGCCGAGGCGCAGCCCGCGCTGCGGTTCGAGGCGCCCGAACATCCGGCCTATGAGGCGCCGCCGCTGAGCCTGCTGACCAACCCCGGCACGATCCAGCGTCACAGCCTGTCGGACGAGGCGCTGGAAGAAAACGCGCGGATGCTGGAAAACGTGCTGGATGACTACGGCGTGAAGGGCGAGATCGTTTCGGTCCGTCCGGGGCCGGTGGTCACGATGTATGAGCTGGAACCGGCGCCGGGCCTCAAGGCCAGCCGGGTGATCGGCTTGGCCGACGATATCGCCCGTTCGATGTCGGCGCTGTCGGCGCGGGTGTCCACCGTGCCGGGCCGGTCGGTCATCGGGATCGAACTGCCCAATGCGCATCGTGAAAAGGTGGTCCTGCGCGAGATTCTTTCGGCGCGCGACTTCGGCGACAGCAACATGCGCCTGCCGCTTGCGCTCGGCAAGGATATCGGCGGCGAACCGATCATCGCCAACCTGGCCAAGATGCCCCACCTGCTGATCGCGGGGACCACGGGCTCGGGCAAGTCGGTGGCGATCAACACGATGATCCTGTCGCTGCTGTATAAACTTTCGCCCGAGGAATGCCGGCTGATCATGATCGACCCGAAGATGCTGGAACTCAGCGTCTATGACGGTATCCCGCACCTTCTGTCCCCGGTGGTGACCGACCCGAAAAAGGCGGTCGTCGCGCTGAAATGGGTCGTGGGCGAGATGGAAGAACGCTATCGCAAGATGTCCAAGATGGGCGTGCGCAACATCGAGGGCTACAACGGCCGCGTGCGCGAGGCGATGGCCAAGGGCGAGATGTTCAAACGCACGGTGCAGACCGGGTTCGACGAGGAAACCGGCGAGCCGATCTTCGAGACCGATGAATTCCAGCCCGCGCCGATCCCCTATATCGTCGTGATCGTGGACGAGATGGCCGACCTTATGATGGTCGCCGGCAAGGAGATCGAAGCCTGCATCCAGCGTCTGGCACAGATGGCGCGCGCCTCGGGTATCCACCTCATCATGGCCACGCAGCGGCCCTCGGTCGATGTCATCACCGGCACGATCAAGGCCAACTTCCCGACCCGGATCTCGTTCCAGGTCACGTCCAAGATCGACAGCCGCACGATCCTGGGGGAAATGGGCGCCGAACAACTGCTGGGCATGGGCGACATGCTCTATATGGGCACCGGCAGCCGCATCACCCGCATCCACGGCCCCTTTGTCAGCGACGAAGAGGTCGAGGAAATCGTGAACCATCTGAAATCCTTCGGGCCGCCGTCCTACATGTCGGGCGTGGTCGAGGGCGTGGACGAAGACCGCGAAAGCGATATCGACGCGGTGCTGGGTCTGGGCGGCGGCGACGATGCCGAGAATGCGCTTTACGACACGGCGGTCGCGATCGTGATCAAGGATCGCAAATGCTCGACCTCGTATATCCAGCGCAAACTGGGGATCGGCTACAACAAGGCGGCGCGTCTGGTCGAACAGATGGAAGATCAGGGCATCGTTTCGGCAGCCAACCATGTTGGCAAACGCGAAATTCTGGTGCCCGAACAGTAAGGTTTCGCGCGAAACCGTGATGAAAGCCCCGTCGGATGTGACCCCGGCGGGGCTTTCGCTTTGAGCGCGAAAGATTAGATTGGAACCATGAAAATGCTTCGCTTCGCCCTCGCGCCCGTCCTGTCGCTCGCTCTTGCGGTCCCGGCTTTTGCCGAGAAAATCTCGCTGGGCGAAATTTCGCGGTATCTCAACAGCCTGCAGACTGCGCAGGCCGAGTTCACGCAGGTCAATGCCGACGGTTCGATTTCGACCGGCACGGTTTTCATCAAACGCCCCGGCCGGGCGCGGTTCGAATACAGTTCCGACAAGACGCTGGTGATGGCGGGCGGCGGTCAGGTAGCGATTTTCGACCCGAAATCGAACTCGGGCCCCGAGCAATATCCGCTTTCGAAGACGCCGCTGAACCTGATTCTGGCTGCGAATGTCGATCTGAGCCGGGCGAAGATGGTTGTCGGCCACACGGCGGATGCCAAGACGACCAGCGTCATTGCGCAGGACCCCGAGCATCCCGAATATGGTTCGATCAAGCTGGTTTTCACCGCCGCACCGACCGAGCTGCGGCAATGGGTGATTACCGATGACAGCGGGTCGCAGACCACCGTGATTCTCGGTGATCTGACGAAAGGCGTCGATCTGGGGTCGTCGATGTTCTCGATCCCCTCGGAAATCTCTCGGCGCAAGCCTGCGGACTAACCCTCAGCGACGGCAGCTGGACAGCTGCGCGCGATAAAGCTGTGCGCGCGCGTCTACCTTGTCGGCCACCGCCAGAAGCCATGTCTGCGAATTGTGGCTGCCATTGGCAAAACCTGTGCGGCCCTCGTGATAGGCCAGATACTGGTTGCGCGCGTCAGATTTGGAAATGCCCAGTTTCTCGCTGGAGCCCGCCATATACCAGCCCATGAAATCGGTCGCGTCCTGAATCCGGTCGCGCTTGGCGCCGCGCCGACCGGTTGCCTCGCGGTAGTCATCCCAGGTTGCATCGAGCGCCTGGCTGTAGCCATAGGCCGAGCTTTGCCGCCCCAGCGGGATCACGCCCAGTGCGAAGCGGAACGGGGTGCGCGCATCGCCGATGAACTTCGATTCCTGATGAATCGTCGCCATCTGCACATGCACCGGAATGCCCCAGCGCTGTTGGGTGCGTTTCATCGCCGAATAGTATTGCGGCTTTTCACGCGCCAGGGCGCAGGCGTTGTCAAGGTTGCGCGGCGCTTGCGAGTTGCCGCCACCGCAGGCCGCGACCATCAGCACGATGGCCAGTTTCAAGAATTTGTTCATTACTGCTCTGCCCGTCCGGCTTTGTTTTGCGGTATTTTACGCAAATTTGGCCTCGGAGGAAATCACAAAGCCGCAGGGCGGCGCTGAACTGTCAGGACAGAGTCCACAGACTGTTTCCGTGAAAATGTGGCTGAATTGTGGACATCGGCAGTGCTTAAGCAGTAGTTAGCCAGTATGAGGGCTGCCATGCATACTACCCGCGCGAAATACTCCCTGGGCCAAGTCGTCCGCCACCGAAAGCATCCGTTTCGGGGCGTGGTTTTCGACGTCGATGCTATGTTCTCGAATACCCAGGAATGGTATGACGCGATCCCCGAAGAAAGCCGCCCTTCGAAGGATCAGCCTTTCTATCACCTGCTGGCCGAAAACGATAACAGCTATTATGTGGCTTATGTGTCCGAGCAGAATCTTGTTGCGGACTACTCCGGCGAGCCGGTCGAGCACCCGGATCTGCAGGACCTGTTCGGTGATTTCGAAGACGGCCGTTATCCGTTGCAGTTCCAGTTGAACTGATCGTTGCGCGCGGTGTAGGCGCCGCCTCTCTGGTCAGGACTCGAGCGGTTTCAATGGCAACCGGAAAGCAAGCAGGTTGCGACCGTTGCTGCGGTGATAGCCCAGATCTTCGGCCAGATCGCGGATCAGAAACCAGCCAAATCCGCCTTCGGGCAGATGGTCGGGTTGCGGGCGCAGGTCCTGCACGGTGTCGGCATGCAGCAGGCAATCGGCAGGCAGTTCAACCCCGTCATCGCTGACAGAGCAACTCAGCCCGCGGCGGTCACGCACCATCGACAGGGTGATCGTGCCATGGCCGTTATCGCCATAACCATGTTCCACGATATTGTTCAGCACCTCGGCCAGAACCAGTTCTAGCGTGCCGGCCTCGTCGCGCGTCATCTGCCGCATGAAGCGCGCCAGGGCCGCGCGCAGGGCGGCGCGGACCGACAGGGCGTCGGCCGCGAAACTGTGATGGAAGATCCGGGCCTCTGGCCGGTCCGGGGCACCGGCCTGTCGCGCGGCCGGACGGGCGGCGCGGTCAGCCAGCATTGCGAATCCCCTCTTCGGTCACATCGCTGATGTCGGCGTGAATCCGAAATACCGAATCCATCCGTGTCAGGTGAAAGACCTTGGCCACATTCGGGGTCAGCCCGGCCAGTTCCAGCTTGCGCCGCGGTGCGAGAGCCTTCATCACCGCGACCACCGCCCCCAGGCCGGAACTGTCCAGAAATTCCACCTGCGACATGTCCAGCACGACGCGGGTCGCGGGTTGGGCCGTCACCTCGCGCATCCGGTCCTTGAAGCGAATCGCGATGGCGGCATCCAGCCGTTCCTCGTCCACGCGCACAAGAAGAACGCCTTCGACAGATTCGGCATAAAGGTTCATTCTGGCCCTCCGGCGTCAGTTCGTCTGACCGCAGGCTAGACGGCAATGCTTACCATTCGGTATCCGTGGGTAAGATTTCTGAGGGAGGAAAGAATGGCTGACGTTGTGATCGTGGGGGCGGCGCGCACGCCGATGGGTGGCATGCAGGGGGCCTTTGCCCCGGTGACAGCGGGTGAACTGGGCGGGGCCGCGATTGCGGCGGCGCTGTCGCGCGCGGGTGTCGCACCCGACCGTGTCGAAGAGCTGCTGATGGGTTGCGTTCTGCCGGCGGGGCAGGGGCAAGCGCCGGCGCGACAGGCGGGGTTTGCCGCCGGTCTGCCGCAGCCCGTGCCCGCAACGACGCTGAACAAGATGTGCGGGTCCGGGATGAAGGCGGCGATGGTGGGCTACGATCAGATCGCCGCCGGGGGCACGGGGCTGATGGTGGCAGGCGGCATGGAGAGCATGACCAACGCGCCCTATCTGCTGCCGAAAATGCGCTCGGGCGCGCGGCTGGGCCATGCGCAGGCGCTTGACCACATGTTCCTCGACGGGCTGGAGGACGCCTATGACAAGGGCCGTCTGATGGGCACTTTCGCCGAGGATTGTGCCGCGGCCTTCGGGTTTACGCGTGAAGCGCAGGATGCCTATGCGCTGGCCTCGCTGGAACGCGCGCTGGCGGCGCAATCCTCGGGCGGGTTCGATGCCGAAATCTGCCCGGTCAGCGTGACCACGCGCAGCGGTGCGACCGAGGTCGCACAGGACGAACAGCCGGGTCTGGCCCGCCCCGAAAAGATCCCGACCCTGAAACCCGCCTTCCGCGCGGGGGGCACGGTGACGGCGGCGAATTCCTCGTCGATCTCGGACGGGGCGGCGGCGCTGGTGCTGGCCTCGGGCGCGGTGGCGCGGGACGAGGGCTTGGCCGTGCGCGCCCGCATTCTGGGCCATGCCAGCCATGCGCAGGCCCCCGCCGATTTCCCGACCGCCCCGGTGCCGGCCGCCGAGAAACTGCTGGCGCGGCTGGGCTGGTCGGTCGAGGATGTCGACCTGTGGGAGGTGAACGAGGCCTTCGCCGTGGTGCCGATGGCCTTCATGGCGCGGCTGGGCGTGCCGCATGACCGGGTCAATGTGCATGGCGGGGCCTGTGCGCTTGGCCATCCGATCGGCGCCTCGGGGGCGCGGATCATGGTGACGCTGTTGCACGCGCTGGAACGGCGCGGCCTGAAACGCGGCATCGCGGCGATCTGCATCGGCGGTGGCGAAGGCACCGCAATCGCCATCGAGCGGCCCTGAGCGGGCCATGGCCTGCGCCCCGCGCGGGGGCTTTAACTCCGCGCGGGAAAAGCCGATACACGAAGGGACGAACAGCGATCGGGTGGTAGAGCAGTGACGGAGCAAGCGGGCACAGCGCCGCAATGGCAACTCGTGCTGATCCTGTGGGGCGACAAATACGGCGTTGACGAGCTGAACGCGCTGATCCGCCAGACGGTCGCGCGCGCCAGTTCGGCCCCGCGCGTCGTGCTGATTTCGGATCGGCCGCGCCCGGGGCTTTTGCCGCAGGTGGTGGTGCGGCCCTTCCCGGAATTTTTCCTGCGTCCCGAGTTCTGCACCGGCGGCTGTCAGGCGAAACTGGCGATGTTCGAAGCGGGCGTGGTGCCCGACGATCTGCCCGCGATCTATCTGGATCTGGACACGCTGGTTCTGGGCGACATCACCGCGCTGTTTTCGCTGGCCAAGACCCCGCAGACCATCGCGATTTTCCAAAGTGCGCTGCTGCCCTTCGGGGCGCTTGGTCGCGCGCTGTGGCGCTGGACCGGCGGGCGGCGCTATGCGCGGGGCAATTCCTCGATCGTGGTCTATCACCCCGCGCACTGCGGCTTCATCGCGGCGCGGTTCCGGGCGCTGTTTGACGAACACGGCGGCTTCGGTATCCGCCCGATGATCGCGGACGAGCGGTTTATTTCATGGGTGGCGCAGCCGGTGATGCGGGCGATCCCGCGCAGCATGGCGGTGAAGTTCCCGACCGAATTCATGACGCCCTGGCGCTGGCTGAATTATCTGCGCGGGGCGTTGCCGTGGAACCGGCGCCGCTGGGCCGGGCTGATCGCGGTGACCTTCCCGGGGCTGAACCTGAAGGGGCAGGATCTGGCGGTGCAGCCCGAAGGGTTCGAATTCGTCGATCGCAAGGGGCGGCGGCTGATCTGGTCGGACCGCGCGCTGGGCCCGCTGCGGCGCCGCACGATTGACTATTACAGCGCGCTGATTGCGCAGGACAACACAGGAGAGTCCCAATGATCTTGGGCCATATCGGAGCCCGCAAGGGCTCCAAGGGCGTGCCGGGCAAGAACTTTCGCCCGCTGATGGGCAAGCCCCTGATCGACTGGTCGCTGGATCAGTTGCTGGCCTGCCCGCGGATCGACGCGGTGGTGGTTTCGACCGATGATGAACGGATTTATGAACACGCCGTGGGGCGCGGCGCGTTGGACATCGGCCTGCGACCCGCGCATCTGGCCACCGATGCGGCGCCGAAATGGGGCGTCTGGCAGCATGCGCTCGAGGCAGGTCAGGCCGCCCTTGGCGCGCCGGTGGATACCTTCGTTGACCTTGACTGCACCTCGCCGCTGCGCCTGCCCGAGGATCTGGAAGGTGCGCTGGATCTGTTCGCCGCCGAACAGCCCGACATGGTGATGAGCGTCTGCGAGGCGCGCAAGAACCCCTATTTCAACCTGGTCGAGGCCGATGAAACCGGCGCGCTGCATGTGTCGAAACCGCTGCCCGGCGGCGTCTGGTCGCGTCAGGCCGCGCCGAAGGTGTGGGAACATGCCGCCTCGACCTATGTGCTGAACGCCGATTACCTGCGCCGCGCCAGCACCATCTACGAGGGCCGCGTGATTCCCTTTGAAATGCCGCCCGAGCGCTGCATCGACATCGATAGCCCGTTTGACTTCAAACTGGTCGAGATGCTGATGGCCGAGCGCCTGCAAACCGCCAAGGAGTGAGCGATGAACCAGCAACTTTCCGATCGCACGATCTTCATCACCGGCTCGGGCGGGGTGCTCGGGTCGACCTATGTGCGGCGCATGCTCGCGCAGGGCGCGCGGGTCGTGGCCACCGATCTGCCGGGCCACCGCGCCGAGGCGCTGCAGGCCGCACATGAGGGCAACGCGAACTTCCGTTTCTACGAACTGGATGTGGGCGACGAAGACCAGGTGACCGAAATCTTCAAGCGCGTTTTGGCCGATGGCTGGCAGCCCAATGTCGTGCTGAACAATGCCGCGATCACCGGCGAGATGTTGATGGGCGCGGGCAAATCCTTCCCCGATTTCGCCGATACCACCGTGGCCGATTTCGAACGCACGCTACGCACCAACCTGACCGGCGCCTTCATGGTCGCGCGGCAGATGGATCGCGATATCGTCGGCAACCATCCCGCCACGCTGATCAACGTGGCCTCGATGTATGCGCTGAACGGCGCGCATCACCCGATCTACGACGGCATGCCGTTCAAGAATTTCTCGGCCTATGGCGTGTCGAAAGCGGGGATTCACGGGCTGACGGTGTGGTTGGCGGGCTATTGGGCGCCGCGCAAGGCCACCGTCAACACCATCGCGCCGGGCGCCGTGTTCAATGGCCATTCCGAGGAATTTCAGCGCCGCGTGGGCGAGTTGATCATGGCGGGCCGGATGGCGCAGCCTGACGAGATCGCCGATGCGATGCTGTTCCTGTGCTCGGCTCAGGCAGGCTATATCACCGGGCAGTTGCTCAACGTCGATGGCGGGTTCGCGGCGTGGTAAGCGGGCGCGTTGCGGTCATCGGTGCGGGCTCCATCGGGCGACGCCATGCGGATAACCTGCGCGTGCTGGGGGTCGAGGTCGACCATATCCCGTGGCGGGAATTTTCGGCACAAACCTTCGCGCAGCGCCGGGATCTGAGCGCGGTGGTGATCGCCACCGCCACCCAGATCCGGCTGGAGCTGATCGAGATCTGCGCGCAGATGGATCTGCCGTTCTATGTCGAAAAGCCGCTGGCCTGGAGTGTGGAACAGGTCGAGGCGATCTATGCGGCGGCGGCCCCCGTGGCTGCGCGCTCGATGATCGGCTTCATGATGCGTTACCATCCTGCACTGCGGGCGCTGGCCGCCGAAGACCTGAGCGACATCTACAGTTTCTCGATGGAAATCGGCCATGACGTGCGGCAATGGCGCGCGAACTGGCGGTTTGGCGACAGCTATGCCGCGCGGCCCGAAGGCGGCGGCGTGTTGCTGGACCTGTCGCACGAGGTCGATATGGCGCGCGCGCTGTTCCCGCAACTGGCGCTGCGCTCGGCGCAAAGTCTGGGGCATGCCGACTATCCCGGCGTCGACTTCGCCACCTCGCTGCATCTGGCGGCGCCCGGCGGGCCGGTGGGCTGCGTGAGCATGGATTACCTGTCGCCCGTGTTCATCCGCAGCGCGCGGTTGCGTGGCCTTAACCGGCTGTGGGAGATTGATTTCCTGAAACCCGAGCTGGTGCAGATCACCCCCGAGGGGCGTCAGGTCACGCCCTATGTGTTCGAGCGCAACGACATGTTCCTGGCCGCGATGGCCGATTTTCTGGCGCTGGCCTCGGGCGGCGTGGCCGAAAACCCGCTGGCCCCGCGGTTTGACGCGATGCGTGGCACCAATGCGCTGGTGGCCGAGGCCTGGGCGGGGCGGCAGTTCAGCGGCACGGTCGCGGTGGATATGGGTTAACGGCGCGCCTGTGCAAGGCTGTCGGGCAGGGCCGCGAAGAACCGCGCGACCCCGCCGGAATGGGCGGTGAAAAACGCCTCGATCCGCGCGGCGTCTTCGTCGGTCATTGTGCTCAATGCGGCGCCCAGCTCTGCCGCATCGGCCACCCGGCGGGCAACGCCGGCGGCCTCGGCCTCGGTGAACGGGTATTCGATGGTCCAGATTTCCGGCCCGGTGATGACCTGCTTTTTCAGCGCCAGCGGCTCGATGATATTGTGGGCGCCCTTGGGGGTGAAGCCGCCGCCGACCACGACCACATCGGCCAGCGCCAGATAGAAATACATCTCGCCCAGACTGTCGCCCAGCAGAACCTCTGGCAGGGGCGCGGGGGCGGTGAAATCGGCCTGCGCGTCCAGCACCGGCGGCAGATCGGCGGATCGCCGCAGCAGTGAAAACCCGGCCTGCGCCAGCAGCCCGGCCACGGTGTCGAACCGTTCGGGCCTGCGCGGGACATAGACGAAGAACGGGTCGGCGCCACTGGCCTGCGCCGCGCGCATCGCGGCGATATAGGTGGGGTCTTCGCCTTCGACGGTGCTGACGAAGGCGATCACCCGGCGCCCGTCCAGCCCCAGTTGCCCGCGCGCGCGCGCGCCTGCGGCCAGCAGCGCAGGCGGGATCGGCTGTTCAAAGCGCAGCTCGCCCGTCACTGCGATATTCTGCACACCTATGGCGGCAAAGCGGCTGGCCTGCAGATCGGATTTCACGAAGGCGCCCGCAAACCCACGCATCACCTCTTGCCGCAGCCGCAGCCCGCGACTGTCGCGCGCGATGGATTTCGTCGGGTATTGCGCATTGCACATGAACAGCGGCACCCCCGCGGCGCGGGCGGCAAAGACCATGCGCGGCCAGATCTCGATCTCCATCACCAGCCCGAATTTCGGGGCGAAGGCGCGGAAGAAACCGCGAAATGCCCAGGCCGTTTCGAACGGCACCCAGACCACCTGCACCTGACCCGCCGCGCGTTCGGGGGCGAAGACACGCTCGGCCTCGCGCCGGCCGGCGGGGGTGAAACAGGTGATGACCAGCCGTTCGCCCCGGTCCAGAAAGGCGCGCGCCAGCGGTACGGCCGAGCGGAACTCGCCCAGCGATACCGCATGGATCCACACGCTGCCCGGTGCGGGGGCGGGGTAGCGCCCGAACCGTTCGGCCAGATGTGCGGTGTAAAGCGGGTCCTTGCGCCCGCGCCGCGCCAGATAGGCCAAGATCAGCGGCAATCCCAGCGTCCAGAGCGCCGACCAGAGGGCAAGGAAAAGGCGCAGTCTCAGGCGCATGGCGGCCTCTCGATCAGATCGCCAAGACGGTCTGCCAGTTGCGATACATGAGAGGCGGCCTGCGCGACCAGCGCTTCGGCGCGTGCGGCCATGGCGGCGTTCGCAGCGTCATCCGCCACTGTCCCGGCCAGATCCCCGGCGCGGACCATCCGTGCCGCCCCCGCCGTGGCAAGCTGCGCGTAATCGGCGCTGAAATTCGCGGTGTCGGGGCCATGCAGGATCGCGGCGCCCAGACGGGCGGGCTCCCACGGGTTGTGGCCGCCGATCTCATCGAAACCGCCACCCACCAGCGCCACCCCGGCCAGTCGATACCACAGCCCCATTTCGCCATAGCTGTCGGCCAGCCAAACGCGGCAGTCCGGCCCCGGGATCTGCCCCAGCGAGCGATGCGCGGGCGCCATCCCCGCCGCGGTGAAGGTCTGCGCGATCTGTTCGGCGCGGGCAATGTCGCGCGGGGCCAGGATCAGCAGCCATGCCGGGTCGTTCAGCGCCTGCATCGCAGCGAGCGCGGCCGCCTCATCGCCCGGGTGGGTCGATCCGGCAACCCAGATCCGCCGCCCCTGCAGCGCATGGCGCAGCCGCGCCAGTTCGTCCGCGTCAACGTTTAACGCAGGCCCCGCCGGTTTCAGCGAGCCCGAGGCGGCCACATGCTGCGCGCCCAATGCCGCCAGCCGCGCGGCTGATCCGTCCTCTTGCGCATCGACCAGGGCCAGCGGGCGCAGCGCCGCGCGATACAGCGGCGCCAGACGGCGGCGGCGGGCGAAACTGGCCTCGGTGATCCGCGCGTTCACCAGCGCTTGCGGCACGCCGCGCGCGGCGGCGGCAAAGATCGCGCCGGGCCAGATGTCCTGTTCGGACCAGATCACCAGATCCGGGCGCCAATGGTCCAGAAAGCGGTGCAGAAAGCGCGGCGCATCCAGCGGCAGGAACTGGTGGATGGTCTGCGGCGGCAGGTTCTGCGCCAGCACCTGCGCCGAGGTCCGGGTGCTCGACGTTACCAGAAACCGCAGGTCGGGTCTGCGTTCGGACAGCGCAAGGATCAGCCCGCGCAGGGCCAGCGCCTCGCCCAGACCCACCGCATGCAGCCAGACCAGCCGCCCTGCAGGACGGGGCCGCGTGGCCTGTCCCAGCTTTTCGCGCCAGCGGTCGGGCAGTTCCTTGCCGCGCGCCAGACGGCGGCGCAGTAGGGCGGGGGCAAGCCATGCGATCACGCTGCCCGCCACGCCATAGCCCGCGCGGGCCAGCCGCTCGGACAGCGGCGGGGGGCGGGACTCAGGCATGATCCTGAAAGGTCTTCTGCAGGCCCTTGTCCCAGAAGCCGGGGGTTTTCAGAACCTCGACGAACCGCGCGGCCGCACGGCCTTCGCCGAAGGCGGTGTGGGGCGGGTAGCGGTGCCCCCATTCGCGGGTCAGAAAATCGAGGATCGCCGCGCGCTCGCCCGCATCGGCGGTAAACAGCGAGGGCGCCTGCGCGCGATTGGTCTGCCGGGTGCCGATGTCGAGCGACGGCGTGCCCAGAAACGGCGCCTCGCGCACGCCGGCGGACGAATTGCCAACCATGCAGGCCGCGTTCTTCATCAGTTCGGAAAAATGCGCGAACCGCATCGAGGGGATCAGCCGGAAGCGGTCTTTCGGCAGGGCGTTCAGCACCTTGAAGATATCGGCAGAGCCCGGGTCGTTATTGGGCGCGATCACCACGAAATTGCGCCCGCTGTCCTGTAGCGCGCCGAACAGGTCACGCGCCTGCTGGCCCATGCTGTCGGCTTCCGAGGTGACCGGGTGGAACACCGCAATGCCATAATCGGCAAAGGGAATTTCGTAATGCGTCAGCACCTGTTCCAGCGTGACGCCAGAGCTGGCCGCGTGGAAATCCAGCTCGGGCGAGCCGATCACATGCACCCGTTCGGCAGGTTCGCCCAGCACCATCACCCGGCGCTTGGCGTCTTCGGACGACACGAAATGATGCGCGGCCAGCTTGGTGTTGCAGTGCCGGAACACCTCGTCGATCGTGCCCGACACCTCGCCCCCCTCGACATGGGCCGAGCGGATGTAATTCGTGGCACAGACCAGCGCGCAGCCCAGGGCCTCGACCCGGTCGCCGTGAAACACCACCAGATCGGGCTGCGTTTCGACCATCAGATCGGACAGGCCGACAATGGTCTTGGCCAGGATCAGATCCTGCGGATCGCCTTCACGCTGGTTGAGGAATTCATGCACCGTGGCCCCCGCCACCCGATGCACTTCAAGCTTGGTGAGCCCGTAGCGCGCCAGCATATGCATCCCGGTGACAAGGAAGCCAACCTCGAAGCCATCGTCGCGCGCGGCAATGGCGAGGGGTTCGAGCTTGCCGAAATCGGCGCGGGTTCCGGTAACGAACAGGATTTTACGGGTCATGGGTTTCCATATCGTGACTGGCGGCGTTTCCGCAAGCGGGACTCATGGCGCGGGCGGTTCAGCCGCCACGTCGTTGCACGGCCTGCTCGATCTGTGCATCGACCTTGGCCTTGAAGCGGCGCGTGGCCGTGCGGCACAGCTCCAGCAAATCGGGTTGCGCCTGCGCCTTTGCCAGTTGCCCGGTCCACCCCGCCGCCGTGCCATAGCCGGGGGGCAGCCGGTAATGCGAGAACTTGTTGGAAAACGGCAGGCACAGTACCCGCCGCCCCATGAGCAGCGCCCAGAACACGCCGTGATAGGAATTCGACACGACCGTTTCCCCCGAGGCAATGAAGGCCAGCGCCTCGTCCAGCGTGGCGCCGTGGTTGTTGCGCTGCGGGATGCCATCGGGAACCTGCAGACCCATCTTCGCGCTTTTCGACTTGTGGGTGTAGACCACCACCGTGTGCTGCGGGGGTGGGGGGGCGTCGAACAGCCGATGCTCGGAACTGGCGCAGGGCGTCCAGTCACAGCCGCCCGCGCCGCCCGTTCCGTCCCAATCGCGCGAACCGATCAGATCGAGCCGCCGCCGCGCGCGCCAATAGGCCAACGACAGCGGGTTGCGCTGCACCGTGGACAGGCCCCAGCCGATATTCACCCGCCCGCCCCCCAGCCGCAGTGCCGGGCTGCGCGCCAGATCGCGCATGATCTTGCCACCGCCGAAAATGCCGATGTCATAGTCGTCGCCGGGGGCGTGCAGATCGCCCGCCTGCGCAACGATCCGGGGATCGGCGGCCCAGTCGAAATAGTCGAAGGGCGAACACCAGCGGTCGCCGATATTGCGCGTGTCGCGCAGGTGCTGAAAACTGAGCCGGATCATGGCGTCCCCCCGAAGGCCGCGCGCAGGGCGGCGGTGTCGGCAATGCCGTGGCGCGCCAGAAACCGGATCGCGCCGTCGTCGCGGATCGTGTCGGCCTCGATGATGCGGGCCTTGCGCTCGATGGCGGCGCGGCGCTGATCTTCGGCCACGCCGGAAACGGCGCCGCCGCGGATCTTGGCCTCCATCTCGGCGCGCGAACGCAGGTAGTAATGGTTCAGCGTCAGATGAGCAAAGCTGGCGAAGGCTTCGTTGCGCCCCTTGTTGGTCGTCTCGCGCCCCTCGGTGTTGACGGTGCGTGCCCCGCGCGAGGCGGTGTGGAACTTGTGCGTCGAGACCTGCGTGACATCGCAAGGGTCCACGATGCATTTCCACCGCAACAGCGGCCCGGCGGAACGCGGCGCCCGCGCGGTATAGGCAAAGGGCATCGCGGCATCGGGGCGCGCGTCGTGCCCGCCGTGGCCGAACATCGCCCAGGGCAACGAGATGTTCGGCGCGTCCCCCAGATGGGCGATCGCGCCTTCGATGGTTTCCGCCTCTTGCGGGACCAGAAATTCATCCACGTCGATGAATGCCATCCGCGCGAAGCGCCCGCCGAAGGTGCAGATCGCATGGACATAGGCCAGCACCTGACGCGGCAGGATCATCGGCGGGGATTCGGTCTGCGCCTCGATCTGCCAGGGGATCACCGTGACCGGGCATCCGGTGAAGGCGCGCGCGATGGCCGCCGTGGCGTCGGTCGAGGCATTGTCATACACGATGACCTCGCGCACCCCGGCCAGCGCGTGAAAGCAAAGCCAGTCGTGCAGATGCGCGGCCTCGTTCTTCGCGATCACCACCAGCGCAAGCCCGGCGCGACCGGGGGCGGGGGCGGGCGGGGTGATGTCGATGCGGCCTGCGCGAGTCACCTTGCGACGCAGAAATTTCAGCATGGCTTGCCCTCCTGCACGGGGCACTGTCCGGTCCAGACCGGATCGCCGGGCGGCGGGGCCAGACGCCGGGTGATCTTGGCGAGTTCGGCGGCGCGGGCCTCGGGGGGCAGGTCGTCCTGGCGCAGATGCGGGTAATATTCCTGCGTCAGAAAGCCAAGGAACGCATCGCGCGCCGCCGGGTCAAACCCCAGGGCCTCGGCCCGCGCGAACAGCGCGGCCAGCGCCGCGCGGTCGGGGGCGTGATCGGCGATGCCGTCGATGGCCCAGAAACACTGCCCGCCCGCGATTACCGGCTTGTCGAAGAACATCGCCTCTAGCCCGACCGAGGAATTCACCGTGACCACGCCACGCGAGGCGCGGACCTGCGTGAAGGTTTCGGTCGTGTTGTCCAGATAGATCCGCTTGCCCGCCCCCAGTTCCGCGATCCGTGCGGCCAGCGAGACCGGCGCAGTCGGGTGTTCCTTCAGCCGCAGATGCCAGCCTTCGGGCAGGGCGTCGCTGGCTTCGGCCAGCGCGTCGACAAAGACCTCGACCGAGGGGTAGGCGCCGCCGAAGATCCGCAGTTGGCTGTCGCCGGGATATTGCAGCGGCGCAAACAGGAAGGGTTCGTCCAGCGGCGGCGCGCCTGCCGGGCTGTGCTTGGCGGCTCCCGAAGGTGCACGCTGGCGGATCGCGGCCCCAAGCGCGCGCCAGTCACCCGTGGCCCCCTGCCGCGCGGCGGCCCAGGCCAGATAGGGTGCAATCTCGCGCGGCAGCGCGTTGACGAAATTCACCCCGCAGGGGTCGGCCGTGATCGTGCCCGCAAAGGGCCCGAGTTCGAAGAACAGCCGTCGTGCCCCGGCATCGCACGCGGCCTGCATGAACACGCGCCGATGCCCGGCCTGCGCGTTCCAGGCGACGGCGGTCAGGCCCGGATTTTTGGCGAAATACCGACGCGCACCGTTGTATTGCCACCCCAGCAGCCCCAGTTTCAGCGCCCGCAACAGGCCCCGCTGCGGTGGCTCGGTCCCGCGGTTATAGGCCTCCAGCGCGCGGGCAGGGGTTTCGGCAAAATCGCGCAGCGACAGCGGCGGAAAGCTGCGCCAGCGCAGATCTCCCAGCGGCGACAGTATCTTGTCCAGCCGCGCCCGCTGCGACCGACGTTCTTCCAGACAGACAAAACTGAAGCGCCCGGCGGTCACGCCAGGTCGCTCCATTTCAACTGGGTGTTGCGGGGCAGGGCGCGGGTGGTGCGCTTGCCCACCACCTTGTCGAAGTCATAGCCCGCAATCTCGCCCGAGCCGGGGCGGCGTGCCCAGATGTCGGCTTCGGTGATCCGATGCCCCGCCGGCAAATCCCGGTCGGCCACGACAGAGGCGCGGGCGAAACGATAGACGGGTTCCTCGGCCTCGGTGCGCTGTTTGGGGTTGTTCGCCGCGATCCAGATCTCGCGCGAGCGGTCGATCAGCAGGCGCAACTCGGCCGGGTCCATCGAGTTGATGATGTCGGGGCCGACGCGATAGCGCGTGTCGGTGTAATGCCGTTCCAGGATGCAGGCGCCAAGCGCGACCGAGGCCAGCGCCATTTCCGGCCCGATCGAGTGATCCGAAAACCCCACCGGCACGCCCGGGAAGGCGCGCTGCAATTCGGTCACGCCCTTGAGCGAGACGATCTCGGGCGGGCTGGGGTAAAGGTTGGTGCATTCCAGCAGCGCGTAGTCGACGCCGGAGGTGGCCAGAATTTCCACGCTGGCGCGGATCGTGTCGATGGTCTGCATCCCGGTCGACAGGATCACCGGCTTGCCCATCCGCGCGATATGGCGGATCAGCGGCAGATTGTCGGCCTCGCCCGAACCGATCTTGAAGGCCTGCACGCCGATCTCTTGCAGGAAATCCGCCGCCGCGCGCGAAAACGGGGTGGACAGATAGATCATCCCCAGGCTTTCGGTATAGGCCTTCAGTTCGATCTCGTCCTCTTTCGACAGCGCGCAGCGGGCCATCACCTCCCAGATCGAGACATCGGCATTGGGCGGAAAGATCTGCTTGGCCTCGTCGGTCATCTCATCTTCAAGGATATGCGTCTGATGCTTGACGCATTCGCAGCCCGAGGCCGCCGCAAGCCGCACCATGTCCTTGGCGACGGCCAGCGATCCGCCGTGATTGATGCCGATTTCGGCGATCACCAGCGGCGGGTGGGCGTGGCCGATTTCGCGGGAACCGATTTTCATTGCTGCGAACTCCTTTTTGCCGCGCGTTTCTTGCGCAGATACTCCGAACCCCAGCGATCGTGGATCCAGAGCCATTGTTCGGGATAGCGTAACACCTGCGCTTCAAGCCTGCGCGTCAATTCGACAGTCATCTCATGCGAGGTAGAGGGCGGGATCGGCGCCTCGAACTCGACCTCGTGCGAAATCCCGTCGGGGCCGCGATGGGCAAAGACCGGCAAAAACAGCGCGCCGGTCTTCAGCGCGATTTCTGCCGGGAAGGTCGAGGTCGGGGCAGGTTTGCCCAGAAAGTCGATATCGCCATATCTGGTGGCGCGCACGTCAAACAGCATCGCCGCCACGCCGCCGTCATGCAGGTGCCGGGTAAAGCCCAGAACACCGGCGCGGTTCTGCGCGAAGGCCGGGCCGGACAGTTGTTCCAGTGTCTCGACATAATGGCTGTTGAAATAGGGGTTGCTTGCCGGCCGATACAGCCCCGCGACCGGGTGACCCATGTTGAACATGGCGATGCGGAAAGCTTCGTAATTGCCGATGTGGCCTGACATCAGCAACACAGGCCGTTTCTCGGCCAGTGCCTGTTGCAGCGCGGCCATCCCCTCGCCGCCGATCTTGGCGGTTTTCAGGGCCTTGGCCATGTCATCCTTGGAATAGTTCTCGATGATGTTCTTGCCGAAATTCACCGCCACCGCACGGGCGATGCGGCGGGTTTCGGCCCGGGGCATGTCGGGGAACACCCAGTGCAGGTTGGTCACGGCCCTGCGGATGTATCCGCCCAGCGGGGCCACCAGATAGCCGGTGATCGCCCCGAATACCCGCACCCGCATCCGATAGGGCAACAGGCCAGCCATGGCGATCAGGCCCCGGATCAGGGCGTCGGTTGCTTTGTCGGTGTTCAAACGCATGACGGTATTCAGCCCGAAATTCTCGCCCCCTCTTACCCGCTAATTGTCTTGCCCGGGGCCGTCAAGGCAAGGGGGTGACACGAGCTGCCGCCTAGCGCAGCGGCACACGGCCTTGGGGCGTCAGCAGCCAGGCATCGCGTCCCTCGATCACCGCCGCCGAGACCGGCCCGCCATAGCCTGCGGAACTGTCCAGGTTCAGCCGGTTGCCGTAATGGGTCACGCTGTCGATGGCGGTATGGCCATGCACCACCAGCGCGCCATGATCGCGCGGGTCGTCGTGAAACTCGGCCCGGATCCACAGCAGGTCGTCTTCGGTCTGATCGCGCAGCGCAACGCCAGGCCGGATGCCCGCATGCACGAACAGCGCCTGGCCGAACAGCAGATGCGTGGGCAGGGCGGCGATCCAGTCGGCATGGGCCTGCGGGATCGCCTGCAGCGCATCGGCATGCACATCGGCCAGCGGGCGTTCCTCGGGCGCGCGCACGCCGTAGGACAACAGCGTCGGCCCCCCGCCCACACGCGGGTGCAGCCACGGCCGTTCGGCCCGCAGGTTCGGGTCGCGCGCCCAGGGGTCGTGCAGAAACAGCGAAAACAGCCGGTCGTGATTGCCCTTGAGAACATGCCAGGGTTCGCCCCGGGCCTGGCCCTGCATCAGGTGCTCGATCACCTGTGCCGATTTCTGGCCGCGATCGACCAGATCGCCGACATGGATCAGGGGTGCGGAAAAATCGCCCTCGCGGGCACGGTCGGCGGCGACCAGATCCTGTGCCGTTCGCAACAGATCGAACTGGCCGTGGATGTCGCCGATTGCATAAGCGCGCATCGTCTTCCTCAAAAGCAAAACCCCCCGCCGAAGCGAGGGGTCGGTAGTCTTTGATATTTAGGTCAGGCGACGTTGAATTCCAGAGGCTTGACCTGCTGGAACAGGCCGGTCGCTTCCAGTTCCTTCACAACCGCGGGATCGAGCGCCTCGTCGATATAGGCGATCGCGATCGCTTCGCCACCGGCGGCCGAGCGGCCGAGCGTGAAGTTGGCGATGTTCACACCATGCGAGCCGAGCAGGCCGCCCAGCGTGCCGATGATGCCGGGCACGTCCTTGTTGGTGGTGTAAAGCATGTGGCGACCGACTTCGGCGTCGACGTTGATGCCCTTGATCTGGATGAAGCGCGGTTTGCCATCCGAGAACACGGTGCCCGCGATCGAACGTTCACGCACCTCGGTGACGACGGTCACCTTGATGTAGCCGTCGAACACGCCCGACTTGTCCTGCGTGGTGGTCGAGATCTGGATGCCGCGTTCCTTCGCGATCACCGGGGCCGAAACCATGTTCACGTCGGGGTTCGACTTCTTCATGATGCCGGCGACGACCGCGCAATCCAGCGCCTTGAGGTTCATTTCCGAAACGATGCCGTCATAGGTGACGTTGATCGCCTTGATCGGCTCGTCGGTCATCTGACCGATGAACGCGCCCAGATGTTCGGCCAGTGCGACCCACGGCCCCATGACCTTGGCTTCCTCGGCGGTCATCGACGGCATGTTCAGCGCGTTCTCGACCGCGCCATCCAGCAGGTAGTTCGACATCTGCTCGGCCACTTGCAGCGCCACGTTTTCCTGCGCTTCGGTGGTCGCCGCGCCCAGGTGCGGGGTGCAAACGACGTTCGGCAGGCCGAACAGCGGGTTTTCGGTCGCCGGTTCCACCGAGAACACGTCGAAGGCCGCGCCCGCGACATGGCCCGATTTCAGCAGATCGGCCAGCGCTTCCTCGTCAACCAGACCGCCACGGGCGCAGTTGATGATGCGCACGCCTTTCTTGGTTTTTTCCAGGTTTTCGCGCGACAGGATGTTGCGGGTGCTGTCGGTCAGCGGAACGTGCAGGGTGATGAAATCGGCACGTTTCAGCAGCTCTTCCAGTTCCACCTTCTCGACGCCCATCTTCTCGGCCTTCTCTTCCGAGAGGAAGGGATCGTAGGCGATGACCTTCATCTTCAGGCCCTTGGCGCGGTCGCAGACGATGCCGCCGATGTTGCCCGCGCCGATGACGCCCAGCGTTTTCGCGGTCAGCTCGACGCCCATGAATTTCGACTTTTCCCATTTGCCCGCATGGGTCGAAGCCGAGGCCTCGGGGATCTGGCGCGCCACGGCGAACATCATCGCGATCGCGTGTTCGGCGGTGGTGATCATGTTGCCGAAGGGGGTGTTCATCACGATGATGCCCTTCTTCGACGCGGCTTCCTTGTCGACGTTGTCGACGCCGATGCCCGCGCGGCCGATGACTTTCAGGCGGGTCGCCTTTTCCAGCAGCGCGGCGGTCGCCTTGGTGGCCGAGCGGATCGCCAGGCCGTCATAGTTGCCGATGATCTCGGCCAGTTTCTCTTTGTCCTTGCCGAGTTTCGGCTGGAAATCGACTTCGATGCCGCGATCCTTGAAGATCTGGACGGCGGCGTCGGAGAGTTCGTCGGAGATGAGGACTTTGGGGGCCATGGTCTGGGCTCCTGAAATTTTGGACTTGGGGGAAAGGGCGGGCATCGCTGCCCGCCGCGCTTTCACTTGGGATCAGGCTTGCGCCGCGATCTCGGCCTCGAAGGCATATTCGAGCCAGGGCAGCATCGCCTCGATATCGGCCTTCTCGATGGTCGAGCCGCACCAGATCCGCAGACCGGCGGGCGCATCGCGATAGGCGCCGATGTCCAGCGCCACGCCTTCTTTTTCCAGCCGTTTGGCAACGGCTTTCGCGAAGGCGGCCGCGTCCTTGATGCGGTCATCGGTGAACTTCAGGCAAACGCTGGTGGTCGAGGCCGTCGCCGGGTCCACGGCGAGGTTGGCGATCCACGGACGCGCCGCACAGAAATCCCACACGGTCTGGGCGTTGGCGGCGGCGCGCGCCACCAGGCCCTTCAGCCCGCCCACGGTTTGCGCCCATTTCAGCGCGACCAGGTAATCTTCGACCGCCATCATCGAGGGCGTGTTGATGGTTTCACCGACGAAGATGCCTTCGATCAGCTTGCCGCCCTTGGTCATGCGGAAGATTTTCGGCAGCGGCCAGGCCGGGGTGTAGCTTTCCAGCCGTTCGACGGCGCGGGGCGACAGGATCAGCACGCCATGCGCGCCTTCGCCGCCCAGCACCTTCTGCCAGCTGAAGGTCACGACATCCAGCTTGTCCCAGGGCAGATCCATCGCGAAGGCGGCCGAGGTCGCGTCGCAGATGGTCAGGCCCGCGCGGTCCGCCGGGATCGCATCGCCATTGGGCACACGCACGCCCGAGGTGGTGCCGTTCCAGGTGAACACGACATCCTTGTCGAAATCGACGGTCGCGAAATCGACGATCTCGCCATAGCCGGCCTTCTTGACGGTGGCGTCAAGTTTCAGCTGTTTCACGACATCGGTGACCCAGCCTTCGCCAAAGCTTTCCCAGGCCAGCATCTCGACCGGGCGCGCGCCCAAGAGCGACCACATCGCCATTTCCACGGCGCCGGTGTCCGAGCCGGGCACGATGCCGATGCGGTAATCGGCGGGAACGCCCAGGATCTCGCGGGTCAGCTCGATCGCCTCTTTCAGCTTGGCCTTGCCGACCGCGGCGCGGTGCGAGCGGCCAAGGGGCGCATCTGCCAACATGTCGAGGGAGAAGCCCGGGATCTTCGAGCAGGGGCCCGAGGAGAAACGTGGGTTAGCCGGCCGCGTGGCCGGTGCAGTCGTATTCGTCATGGTATCCTCTCAGATAAACGCCCCTCGTTGGGGAGGGGTGTCCCGTCGCCGGACATACGGGCAGGTCCGCTCTGGCACAAGCGGGAAAATTGCGCTAATGCGCCGCATCTGCACACAAATGCGACACCGCGCTCCACTATCGGAAACTTCCCATGTTTATTGCGACCCTGCTTGCCGACCCGAAAGCCGCCAACCTTGAACGGGTGACGGTGGAATCCCTGCGTGATGCCTGGGCGGGGGGCGAGGCGCGCTGGCTCAACCCCGGGGTGGCCGCTGAATTCGCGCTGCCCGAGGTGCCCGCGAATCAGTGGGAGGTCTGGGAAGGTCTGCAGGGGCTGGGCGTCGATCTGGTGGTGCAGCCGCAGGCCGGGCGGCGCAAGGCGATGCTGGTGGCCGACATGGACAGCACGATGATCCAGCAGGAATGCATCGACGAGCTGGCCGATGTGGCGGGCGTGGGCGCGCGGGTCAAGGATATCACCGCGCGCGCGATGAACGGCGAGCTGGATTTCGAAGGCGCGCTGACCGAACGCGTTGGCCTGCTGCGCGGCCTGCCCGAAAGCGTGATCGCCGAGGTGATCGAGACCCGCATCACCTTCATGCCGGGCGGGCACGACCTGCTGGCCACGATGAAGGCGAACGGCGCCTATGCGGTGCTGGTGTCGGGCGGGTTCACCGCGTTCACCGGTTATGTCGCGGGCACGCTCGGGTTTGATGAAAGCCGCGCAAATACGCTGCACATCGAAGACGGGTTCCTGACCGGCACCGTGGCGCGCCCGATTCTGGGTCGCGAAGCCAAGGTGCAGGCGCTGGTCGAGATTTCGGCACGTCTGGGGATCGGCCACGATCAGGTGATGGCGGTGGGCGATGGCGCCAACGACCTGGGGATGCTGGGGCTGGCGGGGGCGGGCGTTGCGCTGCACGCCAAACCCAGTGTCGCGGCGCAATGCGACATCCGCATCAATCACGGCGATCTGACGGCGCTGCTGTATATCCAGGGTTACGCGGTCGATCAGTTCGCCTGAACCGCGACCCCGTTTCGCCAGATGCCGGTCAGGTGCCAGTCGGCATCGAAATGCACCAGATCGGCGGGCAGGCCGGGGGCGATGCGACCCGCGGGCGCGCCGATCAGCGCGGCGGGGCGCGACGTGGCCATCGCAAGGGCCGTGTCGGGCGCAACGCCCAGTTCGGAAATCAGAAACCGGATCGCCTGCGGCAGGCTCAGATCGGCCCCGGCGAGCGTGCCGTTTTCCAGCCGCAGCGCACCATCGCGGCGCAGGATACGCCGACCGGCCAGCGGAAATTCGGTCATGGCCGTGCCCGCCACCGCCATCGCATCGGTGACCAGAAACAACCCCTCGGGCCGGGCCGCCAGGGCAAGGCGCAGGTTGGCGGGATGCACATGGATGCCGTCGGCGATCAGACCGGCTGCGAAGGGCAGCGTCAGCGCGGCCCCGACCAGTCCGGGTTCGCGCCCGCCGATCTGGCTCATCGCGTTGAACAGATGGGTGACGCCGCGCGCGCCCGCATGCAGCGCTGCCGCGGCCTCGGCATAGGTGCACTCGGCATGGCCCAGACAGACGACGACGCCGGCCTGCGCCAGCGCCGCGATCTGATCGGGGCGGGCAGAGGCGGGGGCCAGCGTGATCATCAGCGCGGGCAGGGCGGTGGCCGCCCGCAGGTAAAGCGCCAGATCGTTGTCATCCATCGGACGAATCGATCCCGGCGGATGGCAGCCGGGTCGTGCCGGGTCCAGATGCGGGCCCTCCAGATGCAGGCCCAGAAACCCGGGCACGCGCCCCGTGGCGGCGATGCCCGCGGCAATCACGGCTTCGGTCGCGGCGGGGGTGTCTGTAATCAGCGTGGGCAACAGGCCGGTGGTGCCAAGGGCGGCGTGGGCCGCGCAGATCGTGGCGATCTGATCGGGGGCGGCGCCGTCCAGCATCACGCCGCCGCCGCCGTTCACCTGCAGGTCGATCAGCCCCGGCGCCAGCGTGCCGCCGGGCAGCGCCTGGCGCGGGCCTGCGGGGGCTTCGTCCTCGGGCAGGATCGCGGTCACTGTTCCGTTCCCGATCACCAGCGCCTGCCCGGTCCGGCGTGTGGCCCCGTCGAAGATCGCGGCGCCGGTCAGGATCAGATCGGCCACTCTTTCTCCTCCTGCGCCATCCATAGCGCGCCATCCACCGCCGTGCCCAGCGGTGTGCGCACCGGCCAGTCGGGCAATGCCAGCGTGGGGCCAAGCCCGCCCAGCCAGCAGACCGGCAGGCACGCGCCATCGGGCTGCAGATGCGCGATCAGGGCGCGGATTTCGGCGCGTGCGGCCTCCAGCACGGCATGGGCGGCCGGATCGTTGCGCGCGGCCAGAACCCGCGGCACCAGGGCCGCATAATCCGCAGGCGTCGCGTGCAGGCTGAAGCTGACGATGCCGGGGCCGCCGCCCATTTCGCCACACAGGGTGGCCAGCAGCGGCGTCGCAGCGACGAGCCCATCCAGCGCCCGGGTGGCGCGCATCAGGATGGCGCGGCCGATCCACGCGCCCGAACCTTCATCGCCCAGCCGCAGGCCCCAGCCCCCGACCGAGCGGATTTCGCCGTCCAGCTGACGCGCAAAGACCGAGCCGGTGCCAAGCGCCGCGACGATCCCGTCGTCGTTATGCAGGGCGCCGCGCACCGAAATCACGATGTCCTGCACCACGCGCAGATGCGCAAACGGCATCGAGGCGGCCAGTTGCTGCCCCGCGCCCGACAGGCTGGCCCCCGCCACGCCCAGCACGGCGCGCACCGCCGAGGGCGGGCAGACCCCGGCCATCGCCTGCGAACAGGCGGCCAGAATATTCGCACGGGCCATGTCGTAATCCGTTGCGATATTCGCGGGGCCCGCACGGCCTTCACCAAGCCTGCGTCCCGTATCATCGCAGAGTGCTGCGCGACATCCGGTGCCGCCGCCATCCAGCCCTAGAAAATACATCGAACCCCCAAGTGCTGATGCACCATGCCAAACCTGTCTGGGCAACAAAAGAAAAAAGGGCAGGTCGGGCACATTGCGCGCCGATCCGCCCCGCTCCCGGCGGCATGTAACAAATGCCGTGCGGCTGCGAAATGGACTTTATCCCCCCGCTGCCGCTATGACGAGAGGCAGGGGCCGACCGAAGGACAAAGCGTGCGCAAACCAATCCTTTTTCTGGTGGTGCTGGGGCTGGCGGTGCTGGCCGCGGTTCTGGTGGCCGAGCCCGATCTGGCGGCCTTGCGCGGTTGGCTTGTGCAGGCCGAGTCGCTGCGGGCGGCGCATCCGCTGGCGCTGGCGGCGGGGTTTTTCGCACTTTATGTCGCCGTCACGGCGGTGTCGCTGCCCTTTGCGGTGTGGCTGACCTTGCTGGGGGGCGCGCTGTTCGGGTTCTGGGCGGCGCTGCTGCTGGTGTCCTTTGCCGCCTCGGTGGGGGCGACGCTGGCGTTTCTGGTGGCGCGGTATCTGGCGCGGGACTGGGTGCACGGGCGTCTGGGGCCGCGCGCGGCGCGGATCGAGGCGGGGCTGGCGCGCGACGGGGCCTTCTATCTGTTTTCGCTGCGGTTGATTCCGGTCGTGCCGTTCTTCGTGGTCAATCTGGCCTTCGGGCTGACGCCGATGCGGGCGGCCACGTTCTACGCGGTCAGCCAGCTGGGCATGGTGCCGGGCACTGCCGCCTATGTGTTCGCGGGCACGCAACTGGCGCAGATCGACAGCCTGTCGGGCATCTTGTCGCCCGGAGTCGTGGCGGCGCTGGTCACGCTTGGGCTGTTGCCCTGGATCGCGCGCGGGGTGCTGCGGCTGATCGCGGGTGCGCGGTGGCGGGCACGCTGGCCGCGACCTGCGCGGTTTGATCGCAATCTGGTGGTGATCGGGGCGGGGGCTGCGGGGCTGGTGGCGGCCTATGTCGCGGCGGCGGCCCGCGCGCGGGTGACGTTGATTGCCGAGGGGCCGATGGGCGGAGACTGCCTGAATACCGGCTGCGTGCCCTCGAAGGCGCTGATCGCCAGCGGCAAGGCGGCGGCGGCGGCGCGGGGGGCGCATCGGCTGGGCGTTTGTGCCGCGCCGCAGGTCGATTTCCCTGCTGTGATGGCACGGCTGCGCGGGGTGATCGAGGCGATCGCCCCCAATGATTCCGAAGCGCGTTATCGCAGTCTGGGGGTCGAGGTGATCCGGGGCCATGCCCGGCTGGTTGATCCCTGGACGGTCGAGGTCAACGGCACCCGGCTGACCACGCGGGCGGTGGTTCTGGCCACGGGCGCCGCGCCGGTGATCCCGCCGATCCCGGGGATCGAGGCGGCACATCCGCTGACCTCGGAAACGCTGTGGGATCATCTGGCCGGGCTCGACACGCCGCCTGAAAACCTGCTGGTGCTGGGCGGCGGGCCGATCGGTTGCGAACTGGCGCAGGCGCTGGTGCGGTTGGGTGCCGGGGTCACGCTGCTTGAATCCGGGCCGCGGCTCTTGCCGCGCGAGGAACCCGAGGCCAGCGATCTGGTCGCCGCCAGCCTGCGGGCCGATGGCGTGCGCCTGCTGCTGGACAGCCGCGTTGACAGGTTCGAGGGCGGGCAGGCGGTGCTGCAGGATGGCACGCGGCTGGGGTTCGCCACGCTTCTGGTTGCCACCGGACGGCAGGCGCGCCTGCAAGATCTGGGGTTGGAGGAGTTGGGCATTCCGGCCGACCGGGTAATCGAAACCGGCGCCTATCTGGAAACGCTGCACCCGAATATCTTTGCTGCGGGCGATCTGGCGGGGCCTGCGCAGCTGACCAATGCCGCGGGTCATCAGGGCTGGATCGCGGCGGCCAATGCGCTGGCGGCACCTTTCTGGCGGTTCCGCGCCGCCGCAGCAGCGATTCCGGCGGCCGTCTTCACCAGCCCCGAGGTGGCGCGTGTCGGTCTGACCGTCGCAGAGGCGGCGGCGCGGGGACTGACGGTGGAAATCACCCGCTATCCGCTGGCCGATCTGGACCGCGCGATCACCGAGGGCGCGACCACCGGGTTCGTGCAGATCTTGACCGCGCCGGGCCGCGACCGGATTGTGGGCGCAACGGTGGTGGGCGCACAGGCGGGGGAGATCGTGGCGGAATTTGCACTGGCGATGCGGCATGGTCTGGGCCTGGGCAAGATCCTGTCCACGCCGCATATCTACCCCAGCTGGTCCGAGGCCGCAAAGAACGCCGCCGGGCGCTGGAAACAGGCGCGCGTCAGCCCGCGCCTTCTGGTCTGGGCCGAACGGTTTCATGGTTGGAGGCGCGGATGATCGACGCGGCCCTCCTGCCGATGCAGCGCGCCGTGCTGGCCGGCCCGGCGCAGGCGCTGGCCGCGCGGGGCGTGGGCGCCGATCAGGTTACGCTCGTTGGGTTTGCGCTGGGGCTGCTGGCGCTGCCTGCGCTGTGGGCGGGGCTGTGGCCGCTGGCGTTGGTGCTGATATTGCTGAACCGTCTGGCCGATGGTCTGGACGGCGCCATCGCGCGCATCGTCGGGCCAACCGACCGGGGCGCCTTTCTGGATATCGCGCTTGATTTCCTGTTCTACGCGCTGGTGCCGCTGGGCTTCGCGCTGGCCGATCCGGCGCGCAACGCACTGCCAGCTGCGGTGCTGATCGCGGCCTTCGTCGGCACCGGGTCCAGCTTTCTGGCCTTTGCCAGCATCGCGGCCAAGCGCGGCTTGCAGGCGGGGGCCTATCCCGCCAAGGGGATCTATTATCTGGGCGGGCTGACCGAGGGGGCCGAGACGATCGCGGTCTTCGCGGCCATGTGCCTGTGGCCCGCCGCCTTCCCCGCGCTGGCGTTGCTGTTCGCTGCCGCCTGCCTGCTGACCACCCTGAGCCGCTGGCTGATCGGCTGGCGGGCATTTTCTGAAAGGTAACCGATGCGACTTTTGCTTGCCGCGCTTTTGCTGGGCGCCAGTCCCGCGCTGGCCGACTGGTCCGATACCCTGGCCGAGGCGCGTGGCCAGACCGTTTACTGGCACGCCTGGGGCGGCGATCCGCGTACCAATGATTTCATCGCCTGGGCCAGCACCCAGACCGAGGCGCGCTATGGCGTGACGATCGAACAGGTCAAGCTGACCGACACCGCCGAGGCGGTCGCCCGTGTGCTGGCCGAACAGGCAGCGGGGCAGGATACGGGCGGGGCGGTCGACCTGATCTGGATCAACGGGCCGAATTTTCTGGCGATGAAAGAGGCCGGGCTGCTGCACGGGCCCTTCGTGGCCGATCTGCCCAATGCGCGTTTCGTCGATCTTGGCCCGGATGCCCCGGCCTCGGTCGATTTCACGGTGCCGGTCGAGGGCTATGAAAGCCCGTGGCGGCTGGCGAAATTCGTCTTTGCACATGACGCCGCGCGCGCACCCGAAGTGCCCGCGACGATGGCGGGGTTTGTCGATTGGGCGGCGGCGCATCCGGGGCGGATGACCCACCCGAACCCGGCCAATTTCATGGGCGCAAGCTTTCTGAAACAGGCGCTGGTCGAACTGGCGCCCGATCCGGCCGTGCTGGCACAGCCGGTGACCGATGCCGCCTTTGCCGCGCAGACCGCGCCGCTTTGGGCCTGGTATGACGCGCTGCGCCCGAATCTGTGGCGCCAGGGCACGGCCTTCCCCGAGAATGAGAGCGTGCAGGCGCAGCTGCTGGCCGATGGCGAGGTCGACGTGGCGATGTTCTTCGATCCCGCCGCGCCTGCCGCGCTGATCGAGCAGGGCATCCTGCCTGACACGGTGCGTGTTTTCACCCCCGAGGCGGGCAGCATCGGCAACATTTCCTTCGTGGCGATCCCGTTCAACGCGGCCCACCGCGCAGGGGCCGAGGTGGTGGCCGATTTCCTGCTGGACCCGGCGACGCAGGCGCATATGCAGGATGTCACCGTCCTGGGCAGCTATTCGGTGCTGGACCCGGCGCGGCTGGATGCCGACGCGCAGGCCCTGTTTGACGCGCTGCCCTCCGCGCCCGCCTTGCCTGCGCTGGCCGATCTGGGCCCGACCCTGCCCGAGCCGCACGCCAGCTGGATGACCCGCCTGACGGCGGAATGGGCGGCGCGCACCGCGCCGTGACCGGGCTGCGGGTGGCCCTTCTGCTGCTGATCGGCGCGCCGGTGGGGCTGGGCGCCGGGCTGACCGCGCTGGCGGCCTTGGGCTGGCAGCCCGGGTTGGGCGGGGATCTGTCGCTGGCCGGGTTTGCGCAGGCGCTGGCCCTGCCCGGGATCGGGCGCAGCCTTTGGTTGACGCTGCTCACCGGGCTGGGGGCGACGCTGATCGCGCTGGCGCTGTCGGTGCCACTGTCCGGCTGGCTGATCGGGCGGGCGGGGGCGGCGCGGGTGCTGGCGCCGCTTCTGGCCGTGCCGCATGCGGCGCTGGCGCTGGGGTTGGCGTTCCTGCTGGCACCCTCAGGCTGGATCGCGCGCCTGCTGGCGATGCCGCTGGGCTGGAGCGTGCCGCCCGCCTGGCCTTTGCCGGGCGATCCCTGGGGTGGGGCGTTGATCGTCGGGCTGGTGTTGAAGGAGGTGCCGTTTCTGCTGCTGGTCACGCTGGCCGCGGCGGCCCCGCGCGATATCGCCGCCGAAATGGCCGTCGGGCGCAGTCTGGGCTATGCGCCGGGGCGGGTCTGGGCGCGGCTGATCTGGCCGCAGCTTTACCCCGCGCTGCGTCTGCCGCTGTTCATTACCTTGTCGTTTGCGCTGTCGGTCGTGGATATGGCGCTGATCCTTGGTCCGTCGCATCCCCCCACGCTGGTGGTGCAGATCCTGCGGCTGTTGATGGCGCCCGATCTGGCGCTGCGTGTGCCCGCCTCGGCACTGGCGCTGGTGTTGCTGGGGCTGATCGCTGGGGTGGTCGCACTGTGGATCGGGGCCGAGCGGGGCGTGGCGTCGCTGGGGCGGCACATGGTGCGCGCCGGGCGGCGGGGGCGGGCGTGGCCCGGATGCGCCGCCGCAGGCGCGGCTTTGGGGGCCGGGCTGCCGCTCTTGGCGCTGGCGGGGCTGGCGCTGTGGTCCGTTGCCGGGCGCTGGACCTTCCCGCAGCTTTGGCCGGAAGGCCCGAGCCTTGCACGCTGGGGCCGGGTCGATTGGTCCGTGCTGGGCACCACACTGGGCCTTGGCGTGGTGGTCACCGCGCTGGCGCTGGCCCTGGCAGTGGCCGTGCTGGAGGCCGAAGACCGCGCCCGCCGCCCTCTGCGCATTGGGGCGCTGATCGTGCTGCCGCTGCTGCTGCCGCAGATCGGGTTCCTGCAGGGGCTGACCAGCGGCTTTCTGGTTCTGGGCCTGCCGCCCGGCCCCGGGGCGGTGATCTGGGCCGAGCTGTTGTTCGTCTTTCCCTATGTGCTGCTGGCGCTGGCCGGGCCGTGGCGCGCGCTCGACCCTGCGCATCTGCGCGCGGCGGCTGGCCTTGGCGCGGGGCCCTGGCGTGTCTTGGGACGCATCAAGTTGCCGCTGCTGCAGCGCCCGCTGATGGCGGCGGCGGCGATCGGTTTTGCCGTGTCGGCGGCGCAATATCTGGCGGTGCTGCTGCCCGGCGCGGGGCGTGTCGCGGTGCTGGCGACCGAGGCGGTGACGCTCAGTTCCGGTGCCGACCGGCGGCTGGCGGCGGTCTATGGCCTGCTGCTGGCGCTGCTGCCGCTGCTGGGATTTGCCGCGGCGTTGGTCGTGCCGGACTGGCAGGCGCGTGATCGGCGGGGGGCGGGCGATGGCGCTTGAACTTCGCGATGTGACGATCGCCGCCCCGGGGGCAGCGCAACCGCTGTTCGCGCCGATTGGTCTGCGGATCGCGGCGGGGGAGGTGCTGGGGGTGGGCGCCCCATCGGGTATGGGGAAATCAAGCCTGATCGCGGCCATCGCCGGCCATCTGCCGCCCGGTTTCACGCTGCATGGCCAGATCGCGCTGGAGGGCTGTGACCTGCGTGCCCTGCCGGCCGAGCGGCGCGGCGTCGGCGTGATGTTCCAGCAGGCGCATCTGTTCGCCCATCTGTCCATTGGCGACAATCTGGCGCTGGCCCTGCCGCCCGGTGTGCGCGGACGCGCGGCGCGGCAGGCGGCGGTGGTGCAGGCGCTGGAGCGCGCCGGGCTGGCCGGGATGGCGGCGCGCGCGCCGGCCAGCCTGTCGGGCGGGCAACGGGCCCGGGTGGCGCTGATGCGGGCGCTGCTGGCCGCGCCGCGGGCCCTGCTGCTGGACGAGCCGTTCGCCGCGCTCGACCCGGGCTTGCGGGCCGAGATGCGGGGTTTCGTGATGGCTCACCTGCAGGCCGCGCAGATCCCCGCGCTGCTGGTCAGCCACGATGCGTCAGATCTGGCCGCCTGTGCGCGGAGCCTTGCCTTGCGCCCGTTTGACTCGGTCTGAAGGGTTGTCGCACGGGCGCGGGGACGATAGGTCTGCAGCACGCTGTCTGGGACGATCACATGCCTGTTGCTTCTTATCTTCGTCGCACGCTTGCCGGGCTGAGCCTTCTGGCCGTGGTGGGGGCCTGCGTGCCATCCGAACTGGGCCGTGTGCCCGCGTCGAACCGTATCACCGTGGCGGACGGGACGCTGACGCTTGTCGCGCCGCGCGGCTATTGCGTGGACCCTGCCTCGACGCGCGACACCGCCGAGGGTGCCTTCGTGCTGTTTGGCACCTGCGCGGCGATCTCGCGCGATCCGAACGCGCCGCGCCCGGCCTATCGTGCGCTGCTCAGTGCGACGCTCGGCCCACAGACCACGGAACCGATGGCCGCACGATTCGCGGGAATGGAGGCATTCTTCCGTTCGGAACCGGGGCGTGCAGCGCTGGCCCGATCCGGGCAGGCCAAGGATGTGACGATCGAGAAGGTCACGCGCAAGGGTGATCTGCTGCTGTTGAAGATCAATGACCGTTCGGCGCCGCAGTCGGTGCCGGTCGCGGCGCGCTACTGGCGGGCGATCGGGCAATTCGGCGGGCGGGTCACGGCGCTGTCGGTGATGCCGCTGCAGGCCGTGCCGCTGGACGATTCCGCGCAGATCGATCTGTTGCAAAGTTTTGCCAGCGCGACGCGCGCGGCCAATTGACCCAGCCGACCGCGCCCGGTGCAAGAAAATCTGGGCGTGGGGCAAGACTCTGAAAAGAAATCGCTTCCAGGCCCTTTCGCTTTAGTGGAAACGAAACGATAACGGGATACTGTTTCTGGAATGGTGACGATTGCTGGGGTGCCCGGGGTCCGATGACGAAAATGCAGAATTCCTTTCTGGACCGGCTGGTGCAGCGGCGCGCGTTGTCGCGTTGGTCGCGCGCGGCACGGCTGGCCGAGAAGCTGGAACTGGGGGAACTGGATCAGCTGCGTCTGGACGCCCGAGAGATCCGGCGTGAGGTGGACCGCGTGCTGTTCGTGGCCGAAAGCCGCCTGGCAGTGCCGGTGATCGGGGCCGATACCGTGGTGCGCCCGCTGGGCTGTGACTGGGCCTGGCGCCCGGAATTGTGGCGTGGGCCGGTTGTGCCGCAGGGCATGGCGGCGGCGCAGAGCCAGGCGAAGATGGGCGGCGAGGTCACGCTGTTTCACGACTGCCAGACCTCGGAACTGACGCTGCGCCAGATCCGCAACACCCGGGCCGAGGATGGCGCGCCCTTCGGGTTGCGGATGGATGTGTTCCGCTTCGACGGCTCGTTCCTGTCGCTGGTTCTGGACCTGCCCGAGGCGGCGGTGCGGGGGTTGCGGCTGACCCATCTGATTCGGCTCGATCTGCAGGTCGAACTGGAAAAACCGCTGGAAATCTTTTGCCGGCTGAACGTGAAGCACGGCCCCAACACCGAACAACTTGTCCGCGAATTGCCGCTTTATAAGGGCGAGACATTCGTGGAATTCGATCTGGCCTATAGCAAGATGAACGAAAAACGGATCGAGAAGGTCTGGGTCGATCTGATCTTCGAAGGGCCGCAAATGAACCAGATCGTGCTGCGCGATCTGACTTTTGCGCGGCATCCGCGCGCCGAGATCTGAGAGGAAGATGATGCTGGAAACGTCGCGAATCCGGGCCGGGCGCTGGGAAGGGATCGTGGTTTCCCCCGAGGAGCCGACGCTGGAAGTGGTGCATCTGGAACAGCCCCTGGCCGGGCTGGAGGTTGCGGCGCAACATCAGGGGAAGTGGCGGCTGAGCTTGCCGATCCCGGCGGAAATCCTGTCCGACGGAGTGCAGACCTTCTTGTTGCGTGACACCTGCACGGGCGAGGTTCTGGGCCGGTTCACCATCGTCACCGGGGTGCCGCTGGAAGATGACATCCGCGCCGAGGTGGACCTGCTGCGCGCCGAACTGGACCTGCTGAAAAAGGCGTTCCGGCGCCATTGCGTCGAAACCGAGGCCAAGGGCGAGGCCTGAGCCGCACCGACGGGGCATCACCCCGCCGGTTTTCCCGGGGATGGGGTCAGAGCACCGCGCCCAGCCGGGTGCCCTGATCAATCGCACGTTTCGCGTCCAACTCGCCCGCAACATCGGCGCCGCCGATCACATGCGGCGTGCGGCCCCCGGCGATCAGCTGATCGGCCAGCCCGCGGTCGGACAGCTGCCCCGCACACAGCACAACGGTATCGGCGGCAATCAGCGTCGGGTTTTCCCGCGCGGCCCCGAAGCTGACATGCAATCCGTCCGCGTCGATGCGTTCGTAATTCACCCCGCCGATCATCTTGACGCCCTTCGCCTGCAGCGCGGCGCGGTGAATCCAGCCGGTGGTCTTGCCCAGCCGCCGCCCCGGTTTTTCGGGCTTGCGTTGCAGCAGCGTGACCTGGCGCGCGGGCGGTTCGGGCTGCGGCGCGGCCAGACCGCCCGCCGTCTGCGCCGGATCGCCCACGCCCCATTCGCGCATCCATTCCGCGGGGTGCAGGGTCGGGCTGTCGCTGACGGTCAGGAATTCCGACACGTCAAAGCCGATGCCCCCTGCGCCGACCACCGCCACGCGCGGGCCCGCCGTGACGCTGCCGTTCAGGATGTCGATATAGCTGACCGCGCGTTCCTGCCCGGGGATGCCCGGATCGCGGGGGGTGACGCCGGTCGCGATCACCACCTCGTCGAACCCGGCCAGCGCCTCGGGCGTGGCGTCGGTGTTCAGCCGCAGGGTGACGCCCGCGCGCTCCAGCATCGTGGCGAACCAAGTGGTGAGGCCGTGGAATTCTTCTTTCCCGGGGACCTGCCGGGCCAGCCGCAACTGGCCGCCCACCTCGGGCGCGCGGTCGAAAAGGGTCACCGCATGGCCGCGCCCGGCGGCGGTGATCGCGGCGCTCATCCCCGCGGGGCCGGCGCCGACCACGGCAATGGTTTTCGGCGTCGTCGTGGGGTGCAGGACCAGTTCGGTTTCAAAAGCGGCGCGCGGGTTCACCAGACAGGTCGAGATCTTGCCCGAGAAGGTGTGATCCAGACAGGCCTGGTTGCACGCGATGCAGGGCGCGATTTCGTCGGCGCGGCCCTCGGCGGCCTTGGCCACGAAGTCGGGATCGGCCAGGAAGGGGCGCGCCAGGCTGACCATATCGGCCTGACCACTGGCCAGAATATCCTCGGCCACCGCAGGCGTGTTGATCCGGTTCGAGGTGATGACCGGAATGCCGACCTCGGGGCGCAGCCGGGCGGTCAGCCAGGTGAAGGCCGCGCGCGGCACCGAGGTGGCGATGGTCGGCACCCGCGCCTCGTGCCAGCCGATGCCGGTGTTGAGGATCGAGGCGCCCGCCGCCTCGATCGCGCGGGCCAGGGTCACCACCTCGTCCCAGGTCGAGCCATCCGGCACCAGGTCGATCAGCGAAATGCGATAGATCACGATGAAATCGGGGCCGACGGCCTCGCGCACGCGCCGCACCACCTCGACCGGCAGACGCATGCGGTTTTCATAAGTGCCGCCCCAGCGATCCTCGCGCTTGTTGGTGTGGCGCACCAGGAACTGGTTCAGGAAATAGCCTTCGGACCCCATCACCTCGACCCCGTCATAGCCCGCCTCGCGGGCGCGCAGGGCGGCGGTGACGATATCGGCGATCTGCTTTTCGATGCCCTCTTCGTCCAGCGCGCGCGGGGCGAAGGGCGATATCGGCGATTTGACGGCACTGGCCGACACGCAATCGGGGCCGTAGGCATAGCGTCCGGCGTGCAGGATCTGCATCGCGATGCGCCCGCCCGCATCATGCACGCGGTCGGTAATCATCCGGTGATTGGCGATGTCCTGCGCGGTAAACAGGCCCGCAGCCCCCGGAAACACGCCCCCCTCGCGGTTCGGCGCCATGCCGCCGGTGACCATCAGGCCGACGCCGCCGCGCGCGCGGGTGGCATAGAATTCGGCGACGCGGTTCCAGTCGCCGGTCTCTTCGAGATTGGTATGCATCGAGCCCATGAGCACGCGGTTTTTCAACACGACATGCCCCAGATCGAGCGGGGCGAGCATATGCGGATAATGGCTCATGGTTTCCTCCCTTGGCTGGCGTCAAGGTGACGCGCGCGGCAGCGCATGTCACGTCAAACGCGGCGTCATGGGGTAAACCGGCAGGCAGCCATTCACGCAACAATCGTTTCCCGACGCAGGTCAACCGTCGCAATTCCCCGGTATTGTCCCCCCGTGGCCCCATTTGCGCCCGATTTGGCCCCGAAAGCTTGGGGACAGAAAGACTGTTATGTTCCCGAAGGGTGTACAATGGACCGCCTTACCGAAATGGAAGCCTTCGCCACCGTTGTGGATCAGGGCGGCTTCACCGATGCTGCAAAGAAGATGGGGATCTCGAAATCCGCCGTTTCCAAACATGTATCGGCGCTGGAGGCCCGTCTTGGCGCGCGTCTTTTGAACCGCACCACGCGCCGGGTGTCCCCGACCGAGATCGGGCTGGCCTATTACGACCGCGCGCGCCGCGTTCTGAACGATGCGGGCGAGGCCGACGCGCTGGTGACATCAATGCAGGTGGCGCCTTCGGGCCTGCTGCGGATTTCTGTGGCCACCGATTTCGGCGTCAACCTGTTGTCGCCCGTGCTGGGGGATTTCCTGCAGGAGTTTCCTGAAATCAACGTCAACATGGTGCTGAACAACCGCTATGTCGAATTGATTTCCGAAGGCTTCGACATGGCGATCCGCGTGGGCGATCTGGAAGACAGCACGCTGCGGGCGCGCAAGCTGACCGAAACGTCGCGCCGGATGATCGCCTCGCCGCATTATTTCCAGAAATTCGGCCGCCCGCTGAAGATCGACGATCTGAACGAGCACAAGCTGCTGCATTATTCGAACCAGTCGGCAGGCAATGTGTGGAAGATCACCGCGCCGTCCGGGGAACGGCGGCAGGTGCGGTCTGCCGGGTGGCTGACGGTCAACGACGGCCAGTCGCTGCTGCATGCCGCGATCGCCGGGCTTGGCATCGCCTATCTGCCCAGCTTCCTTTATGCCGACGCGATGAAGCAGGGGCTGGTGGAAGAGGCGATCCCCGATCTGCCGATGGAGACGCTGGGGATTTACGCGGTCTATCCGCCCGGGCGGTTCACCCAGCCCAAGGTGCGCGCCTTCATCGACTTCCTGGCCCAGACCTTCGCCGACAAGGGCCCTGACAACTGGTAAGCTTCCCTCTTGGTGGGCCTTTCCGTCGGGCCCGTCAGTCCTGGGTCGAGGTGATAATCACCTCGACCCGTCTGTTTTTTGCGCGGCCTTCGGGCGTCTGGTTGCTGGCGCGTGGCGCCAGCCAGCCGGCGCCTTCGGCGCTGATCTGCGCGGGCGTCACGCCGTAATCGGCGATCAGCCGCGCCCGCACGGCCGCAGCGCGCTTTTGCGAAATCGCGATATTGCCCGCCAGACTGCCCTCGGTATCCGTGTGGCCCACCAGGGCAATACGCATCTCGGGGCGGGTCGACAGGTAATCGGCCAGGGCACGCAAGGATTCGAACTCGGCCGGTTCCAGCTCGACCTTGCCGCTTTCGAAGATCAGATCTTCCAGCACCGCCGCGCCATTGGCCTCCAGCGTCGGGCCGAGCCCCGGGGCAGGGGCAGGCGCCGGCAGGGGGCTGTCGGGCTGCAATGGGTTCGAGGGCTGCGCGGTGGAAATGGCCTGCGCACTCAGCGTGGTCAGATGCACAAACCCCGATTCCGATGAACGGCTGACCGTCAGGGCCAGAAATTCGGCGCCGCGGCTGGCGGCGAGATAGCGAAAATCACCCAGATCGACATGCATCTCGGGTTCGGGCAGCAGATCCAGCGCATAGCGGAAGTCGAACCCGCCGCAGCTGTCGGTTTCGCATTCATAAAGCGGCAGATAGCCCGCCGCGACGATCTGTTCGCGCAGATCGGCCAGGATCTGCAGCGTCGTCATCTGATTGGCGCGCAGCCGCCACGCGCTGTCGGCGCGCACGCCTTCCAACTGCCGCCGTTCGCCACCGCCCGCGTGCCAGGGGCCGGTCAGCAGGTCATAGCTGGTGGCGGGGTTGGTGGCATGCGCGCTCAGCCCCGCGCCCTGCGGCAGGGTCAGTTCGGGCGGAGCGGCCAGCGTGGGGGTGGCCAGCGCAAAGATCAGGGCGGCGATTGCGGCGGGCCGCCTCATGCCTGCGGCTCGCGGCGGTAGTGATAGTGACACAGCGGTTGCATCCCCAGCCCCTGATACAGCGTATTGGCCGCGGCATTGGCGCGGGTCACGACCAGTGTCATCTGCGTGGCGCCGTTTTCATGGGCCCAGCGGGCGGCCTCGAACATCATGGCGCGGGCCAGTCCCTTGCGGCGCATTTCGGGCAGCACGGCCAGCGCGTGCAACATCGCGATGCCGTTGTGAATGCCGACAAAGGCGGCCCCCGCCGCGCGGTCTTCCTTGCGGCCAAGGACGCAGCATTTCGGTGCGGGCGCGCGATCCATCACCGCCTGTCGCGCGGGGCCGACCTCGCAATCCGCCCACAGATCGCGGGCGATGCGCAGCGGCGGCCAATGTGCGAAGGCGGTGACCGGGGGCACCTCGCCCAGCAGTTCGGCGACCGGCGCGGCATAGATCACCACCGGGTCGAACAGTTCGAACCCACGCGCCTCCAGGTCTGCGTCCAGCGCGTCTTCCCCCGGGCGCAGCATGAATTTCGGTTGTTGCCCCAGGGCACGTTGGGTCGCGATGGCGGCGTCGGGGTCGGCTTGTTGCAGCGGCACCTCAAGGCTGGCGCAACTGACGCGCGATCCGCCGCCACGGCCCTCGCGCACAAGAAAGCCACCCGCCTGACGGGTGCTGGCGGCGGGCCAGGTGGCGTCGATCACCTCGAAGATCGGATCGGTCATTTGCCCTCCGGGAAGGCGGCTTGCAGGGCGGCATGGCCGGCCGCGACCTGTGCGGGATCGGTGCCGCGCACCACCAGGTTGGTGCCATAGACCCCGTCCTGCACGAAAGGATACGACCCGAAGCTGAGGTCCGGGAACTGCCCGACGAGCCCGCGCAGATCGTCGGCGATCGAGGCTTCGGCAACCATCACCTGCCAGGTGCGGCTGATCAGCGGCGCCCCGCCGGTCAACCCGGGCAACAGCCCCGCAACCATGGCCTGAAAGATATTCGGCACCCCCGCCATCACATGGCAATTCCCGACCGAGAACCCCGGCGCGCCCGACACCGGGTTGTCGATCAGCCGCGCGCCTTCGGGGATGCGGGCCATGCGCAGCCGCGCGGCCGTGAACTCGACCCCGCGCGCCGCGTAATGCGCAGCCAGGATCGCGCGGGCGTCCTCGCGCACGTCGATCGTGCGTCCGAAGGCTTCGGCCACGGCATCGGCGGTGATGTCGTCATGCGTCGGTCCGATCCCGCCCGAGGTGAACAGATGATCGTGGCTGCCGGCCAGTTCGCGCACCGCCGCGACGATGGTCTGGTGATCGTCCGAGATCACCCGGATCTGGCGCAGGTCGATGCCGACCTTGACCAATTCGCCAGCCAGATGATGGGCGTTGCCCTCGCGGGTGCGGCCGGTCAGGATTTCATCGCCGATAATCAGGATTGCTGCGGTCGGATTGGGCATCGGGGGGCCTCCTTTGCGCCAAGGTATAAGCCGGGCTGCGGGCACGGGGAAGCCCGGCTCTGGCCAAGCCGCAGTTTTGTGACTATCTAGAGGCCCATGTTAGCAGGAGAAAGCGCGTGGAAGAGAACCGTGGCCGTGTGACCAAGGATGGCATCCGCATTTACGAGGCCGCCGATTTCGAAGGGATGCAGGCTGCCGGGCATGTGGCCGCACGCATTCTGGACGAGGTTGCGCCGCTGGTCGCGCCGGGTGTGACGACCGAAACGCTGGACGATTTCATCCGCGACCGGGTGACCGAACTCGGGGCGAAATCGGCTACTATCGGCTATCGTGGCTACAAGCATGCTTCGTGCATCTCTGTGAACCATGTGGTCTGCCATGGCATCCCCGGCGGCAAGGTGCTGAAGGATGGCGACATCCTGAACATCGACGTGACGGTCATTCTGGATGGCTGGTATGGCGATACCTCGCGGATGTATGTGGCCGGCAACCTGAGCCGCAAGGCCGAGCGGCTGATCCAGGTCACCCATGACGCGCTGATGATCGGGATCGAGCAGGTCCGCCCGGGCAATACCTTCGGCGACATCGGCCATGCGATCCAGCAATTCGTCGAAGGCCACCGGATGAGCGTCGTGCGCGATTTCTGCGGCCACGGTCTGGGCCGGGTGTTCCATGCGCCGCCGAATGTGCTGCACTATGGGCGCAAGGGCTCGGGCGCGGTGCTGGAGGAAGGCATGTTCTTCACGATCGAGCCGATGGTGAACCTGGGGCGGCCCGAAACCAAGGTTCTGGCCGACGACTGGACCGCGGTCACCCGCGACAAGTCGCTGAGCGCACAGTTCGAGCATTCGGTGGGCGTGACCACCGATGGCTGCGAGATCTTCACGCTGAGCCCGGCCGATCGCTTCCACCCGACCTGGGGCTGAGGCCCGGCGCGCCGGGGGCTGTCTGCCCCCGGACCCCCGAGGATATTTGCGCCAAGATGAAGGGATCAGAGCCCCAGCAGGGCGGGGACCTGATCCATCGTGCCAAACAGCTCGGCCCCTTCGGCGGCCAGACGCGGGTTGGGGCCGTGCGGGGCATAGCCCAGGCAGCGCATGCCCGCGGCGCGGGCCGCCCGCGCGCCCGTCGCGCTGTCTTCGATCACCACGCAGCGGGCGGGGTCGGCCCCCAGAACCCGGGCGCAATGCAGGTAAAGGTCCGGGCGCGGCTTCGGGCAGCCCAGATCCTGCCCCGAGAACATCAGCCCGTCGAGCCGCGCGCGAATGGCCGGGTGCTGGCCCAGGGTCGCCTCCATCTTGGCCATGCGCCCGTTGGAGCCGACCGCGAAGGGAATGCCTGCGGTATCGAGCCGCTGCAACAGTTCGGGGATGCCCGGCATCAGGGGCGTGCCCGCCCGCAGCCGGTCATAGAGCCGCGTGTAATAGGTTTCGACCCAATCGTCGGGCAGGTCGGCCCCAAGCTCGCGGCCGGTGCGGGCCACGCCCTCGATGGTGCCGCCGATGAACAGCGCCTCCAGTTCGGGGATCGAGCGGGTGACGCCATGGGCCGCGAAATCGGACTGGATCAGCGCGAAGGTCGCGGGCTCGCTGTCGACGAGCACCCCGTCGCAATCAAACAGGACGGCGGCGGGTTTCATGCCGGCATCCGCGCCAGGGTGACGAGCGTGTCGCCGTATTTGCGCTGGTCGATCTGTTCCAGCGGCGCGGGCACGGTGGGGGCGGTGTTTTCCTCCCACACGACCGTGGCGCCGGGGGCGATCCAGCCGTTTTGCAGGCACGATGCCAGCGCGCGTTCGCCCAGGCCCAGGCCATAGGGCGGGTCCAGGAAGATCAGGTCGTAGCCCGCGCCCCGGCAGGGCCCCATGTTGGTGGCATCGCGGCGCCACACATCGGTCACGCCCATCGCGCGCATCTTCTCGATATTCTGCCGCAACAGCGCGCGGGCCGCCGTGCCGTCATCGACAAAGGCCACGCGGGCGGCGCCGCGCGACAGCGCCTCGAGCCCGAGCGCGCCGGTGCCCGCAAACAGGTCGAGCACCCGCGCGCCGGGCACCGGATTGCCATGCGTGCCATTGATCAGCAGGTTGAAGATGCTTTCGCGCACCCGGTCGGTGGTGGGGCGCAGATGCGCCTGCGCGTCGCCTTCGCCCACATCGGCCAGTTTCAGCCCGCGTTTGTCGCCGCCGATGATCCTCATGCCATCAGCGCCTTCAGTTCGGTCGCGGGATCGGCGATCTGCGCGGCGGTCACGGGTTTGCCCGCCTCGATCAGCCGCTTGCCGATCATGTAGGCGCGCGGATCGTTCAGCGCATCGACCGCGATCAGCTGGCCCGCGCGGAAATACCAGAAGCTTTGCCCCGCACTGCCGCCTTCGCCCGCCCGCGCGACGACCTGATCGTAGCCGGTGTTCAGCCCGGCGATCTGCAGCTTCATGTCGAACTGATCCGACCAGAACCACGCTTTCGGCGCGTAATCCTGCCCCGCACCCAGCATGTTGGCCGCCACCAGTTCGCCCATGTCGATGGCATTGCCGACCGATTCGATCCGGGCCGGGCGGCCGTTCAGCGGGAAGGCCGCGCAATCGCCCGCAGCCCAGATCGCCGGGTCATTGGTGCGGCCCTGTGCATCCACCGCGATGCCGTTTTCAACGCGCAAGCCTGCGGCCTGCGCCAGCCCGGCTTCCGGCGTCACACCGATGCCGACGATGGCGAAATCGGCGGGAATGATGCGGCCATCGGCCAGCTCGGCGCCGGTCACGGCAGTATCGCCCAGCAGGCGTGCCAGCCCGACGCCTTCGATGATTTCAACGCCCTGCGCGGTATGCAGCGCGCGGATCGCAGCGGCGGTTTCGGCGCAGGCCACGCGGCCCAGAATGCGCGGCGCGGCCTCGATCAACGTAACCTCCAGCCCCAGTTTGCGCGCGACGGCCGCGGCCTCCAGCCCGATATAGCCGCCGCCGATCACGACCAGCCGTCGCCCGGCCACGAATTGCGGCGCCATGGCATCGACATCGGCCAGCGTGCGCACGACGTGAACACCCGGCAGGTGCCCGCCGATAGCCGCCGGCAGCCAGCGCGGCGTGGCCCCGGTGCACAGCGCAAGCTGGTCGTAGCCCAGCACTTCGTCGCCAATCCGCACCGTTTTCGCGGCACGGTCGATGGTGGTGACGCGGGTGCCGGTGCGCAGCGTGATGTCCTGCGCCGCCCACCAGTCATCGGCGCGCAGCGTCAGCCGGTCCAGCGGCATATCGCCCAGCAGATAGGCCTTGGACAGCGGCGGGCGCTGATAGGGGGGCACGGGTTCTTCGCCGACAATCGTCACCGCGCCGACATAGCCCAGACTGCGCAGTTTTGCCGCCATCGAGGCCGCCGCCTGACCGCCCCCCACAATTACGATGCCCGCCATCATATCCCCTCTGGTCCAAACTCCGCCCGACCCTATATCGTGCTGCGAACGATGTGCAACGCGACAGGGAGAGCAACATGAGTATTACGGTCGGAGACAAACTTCCCGGCGCCACGCTGCTGCAATTGGGGGCCGAGGGCCCCGAGGCGGTCAGCCTGGGCGACAAGCTGGCAGGACGCAAGGTGGTGATCTTTGCGGTGCCGGGGGCCTATACCGGGGTTTGCACCACGGCCCATGTGCCCAGCTTCATCCGCACCAAGCCGAAATTCGATGCCAAGGGCGTGGACGAAATCATCTGCCTGGCGGTCAACGATCCCTTCGTGATGAAGGCCTGGGGCGAGTCAACCGGCGCCGCCGCGGCAGGCATCACCATGCTGGCCGATGCTGAATCGGCCTTTACCACCGCGATTGGCATGGATTTCAGCGCGCCGCCCGCCGGGTTGATCAACCGCTCGGCACGCTATGCGATGCTGGTCGAGGATGGCGTGGTCAAGGTGCTGCACCGCGAGGAAAGCCCCGGCACCTGCGAAGCCTCCGGAGGCGAAAGCCTGCTGGCCGCGATCTGAGGCGACTGGCCGGACGGCACGGAAACGGGGCGCTTGCACAGGGCGCCCCGTTTTCGTGTCAGTTCGGGCGCTGCGCCGTGCTGGTGCCTTCAGCCGCGCGCGTGGGTTCGTAGATCACGGTTTGCGTCGGGAACGGGATGCCGATGCCCTCGGCGTCGAAGGCGGTCTTGATCGCCTCGTTCAGATCGCATTTCAGCGCCCACCAGTCGGGGCTGTTGGCCCAGACGCGGAACACGAAATTGACCGCGCTGTCATCCAGTTCCTTGACCTTCACAAAGGGCGCGGGCTCGGCCAGGACGCGGGGGTCCTGGTGTGCGATGCGTTCCAGAATTTCGCCCGCGCGTTTCAGATCGCTGTCGTAGGAAATGCCCACGGTCAGATCGACCATGCGGGTGGGATTGGCCGAGTAATTCTTGATCGCCGACGACCAGATGTCGGAATTCGGCACGATGATCTGCAGCCCGTCGTAGGTGCGCAACTCAGTGTAGAACAGCGAGATTTCCCTGACCGTGCCGGATTCGCTCCCGGCCTCGATGTAGTCGCCCACCCGGAACGGGCGGAAGAGGATGATCATCACCCCCGCCGCCAGGCTCGACAATGCGCCCTGCAGCGCGAGGCCGATCGCCAGACCTGCCGCCCCGATCAACGCCACCAGCGACGTTGTCTGGATGCCGAAGCGGTTGAGGATGAAGATGACGCCCATCGCCAGCACAAGGTATTTGGCCAGATTGCCAAGGAACCCGAACAACGTGGGGTCCAGCCGCGGATGGCGTTGCGTCAGCCCCGAAATGCGCCGCCGCAGCCATCCCGACACCGCCAGCGTGACCAGCAGGATCACCAGCGCATAGACCACGTTTGCGGCCAGCAGCACGGCGGCGTTGATCCGTTCTTCCGTCAGCCAGCCATTCAACGTTGCAATTTGCGCAAGATCCATACGTCTGTCCTTCATCCGTGAGTGAAAATTTTTGAAGTCAACGCGCGAACCGGCAATCGGTTTCCGAATATCCGGTATTACCGCCCCGATCCGGGGGAGGGCGCGCGAAAGGGCCCGTCTTCGGTCAGCATCGCGATGTCCTCGGCCACGGCGGCGCGTTCGGCGTCCAGATACTCGGCGACCGCCCGGCGCAGGCCGGGGTGACCGATCCAGTGCAGCGAATGGGTGGCCACCGGCAAATAGCCGCGGGCGAGCTTGTGCTCGCCCTGCGCGCCCGCCTCGACCCGGCGCAGGCCCTGCGCGATCGCCCAGTCGACCGCCTGATGATAGCACAGTTCGAAATGCAAAAAGGCGTGGTCTTCGACGCAGCCCCAGTAACGGCCGAACAGTGCCTCGCGCCCGATCAGGTTCAGCGCGCCTGCCACCGCGCGCCCGTCGCGTTCGGCGACGATCAGCAGCACATCGTCGCGCATATCGTGCAACGCGTCGAAGAAGGCCCGCGTCAGGTAGGGCCGCCCCCATTTGCGCGCGCCGGTATCCTGATAAAACGCCCACATCGCCTGCCAATGCGCGGGGGTGATCGCATCGCCCGTCAGCGCGCGGATCGTGCCGCCGAAGCCCTGCGCGCGGGCGCGTTCCTTGCGCAGCGCCTTGCGCTTGCGCGAGGACAGATCGGCCAGGAAGCCCTCGAAACTGTCATAGCCGCGATTGAGCCAGTGGAATTGCTGGCCCGTCCGATGCAGAAACCCCGCAGCTTCGGCCAGTGGAACCTCGTCTGCGGCGCAAAAGGTGACATGGGCCGAGGACACCCCGGCCTGCCCGGCGATCTGCGCCATCCCGGCCAGCAGGGCCGCGCGCCCCTCGGCCGCGTATCCGGGGCGGGTCAGCAGGCGGCGCCCGGTCACCGGGGTGAAAGGCACCGCGCATTGCAGCTTGGGGTAGTAACGCCCGCCCGCGCGCTCGAACGCGTCGGCCCAGGCGTGGTCGAACACATATTCGCCCTGACTGTGGGTTTTCAGGTAAAGCGGCGCGACGGCGATCACCTCGTCGGCCTTGCGCGCCACAATCGGGCGCGGGTCCCATCCGGTGCCCGGCCCGACCGAGCCCGAGGTTTCCAGCGCGTGCAAAAAACGATGCGTGGTGAACGGGTCTTGCGCGCGCCCCTCCGCCGCCTCGGGGCAGGCGCAGGCATTCCATTGGGCGGCGGGAATGTCCCCCACCGATGACAGCATGGTGATTTCGATCGTGTCCGTCATGCGCACCCCTTTTGGCCCAAGGTGGCGCGCCGCCCTGCGGCGTCAAGCGGGCAGGGCGGCCAGATATTGCTCGAAGGTAACATTGTCGGCCACGCGGCGCGCCTCGGCCTCGGCTGCGGGCGAGCGGATCGTCCAGCACAGCACCGCCGCCCCCTGCGCCTTCAGCGCGGCCACACGCGGGCTGCCCAGATCCGCAGCCTCATGCGAGATGAAGCAGGCACCGACCCGGTCATAATCGGGGATACCGGCCAGACGGGCGCGCACATCGGCGGGCAGCAGCGGCCAATCCTCCGCCCGGTAGGCCGAGGTCGTGAGCCCCACCGCAACCCCCGGCGCGGCGGCCCGAAACGCCGCCACTGCATGCGGGTTGAAGGACATCACCGCGACCGGCCCGGCATAGCCTGCCAGCACGGCCGCCACCGCACGTTCCATCGGGCCGACGCCCGGCCCCATGGCGCCGTCCTGGTCCTTCAACTCGATCAGCAGCGGCACTTGCCCCGCGATGATCCCCAGCACTTCGGCCAGCGTCGGAATGCCGTCGGGCGCGTCCAGCAGCCGGGTCGCGCCCAACTCCGCCGCGCTGCGCGCGCAGACGGGCCCGGCGATGCCGGTCAGACGCTTCAGGTCATAGTCGTGAAACACCATCGGCACGCCATCGGCCGAAGGCTGGATGTCGACCTCGATCCCATAGCCTGCCGTCACAGCCGCACGCACCGCGGCCCGGCTGTTTTCCGGGCGCCCCGCGGCACGGTCATGCAGCGCGCGATGTGCGATCGGCAGGCGCAGGAAATCGGGGTGCAGCATCAGGCGACCTCGAAGATCGCCTCGATTTCCACCGCCACACCCAGTGGCAAGGATGCCGCCGACACCGCCGAGCGCGCGTGCCGCCCGGCCTCGCCGAAGACCTCGACCATCAGGTCGGAACAGCCGTTGACGACCTTGGGCTGTTCGATGAATTCGGGCGTCGAATTGACAAAGCCCACCAGTTTCACCACCCGCACCACACGGTCCAGATCGCCAAGCGCGGCCTTGGCCTGCGCAATCAGCGACAACCCGCAGCGCCGCGCTGCCGCCGCGCCCTCCTCGGTCGCAAGATCTGCGCCCAGCTTCCCGGTAATCAACCCTTCTGCCGTGGCAGAAATCTGCCCCGACACGAACAGCTGATTGCCCGTGCGCACGAAGGGCACATAGTTCGCGGCCGGTGCGGGGGCGGCGGGCAGGGTGATGCCCAGCTCTGCCAGACGGTTCTCGATCTTTGCCATGAGGGCCTCCATCCTTGTCGCGCGGAGGCTAGGACCGCGCCGCCGCCCCTGCAAGCCCAAACCCTGTATTTCTCTCTGGTCGAAATATCCCGGGGGGCCGCAGGCGGGGGCAGCGCCCCCTCTGCTCAGGCCACCAGCGCCTCGGCCCGTTTCAGATCGACCGAGACCAGCTGGCTCACACCCTGTTCCTGCATTGTCACGCCGAACAGCCGGTCCATCCGGCTCATCGTCACCGCGTGGTGGGTGATGATCAGGAACCGCGTGTCGGTGCGCCGGGTCATTTCGTCCAGCAGGTCGCAGAACCGGGTGACGTTGGCGTCATCAAGCGGCGCGTCCACCTCGTCGAGCACGCAGATCGGCGCGGGGTTGGCCAGGAACACCGCGAAGATCAGCGCCATCGCGGTCAGCGTCTGCTCGCCGCCCGACAGAAGCGACAGCGTGCTGAGCTTCTTGCCCGGCGGCTGGCACATGATTTCCAGCCCCGCCTCCAGCGGATCGTCGCTTTCAACCAGCTGCAGGTTCGCCGTGCCGCCGCCGAAGAGGTGGGTGAACAGCGTGCGGAAGCTTTCGTTGACCTGTTCGAAGGCGGTCAGCAGGCGTTCGCGCCCCTCGCGGTTCAGCCCCGAGATGCCCGCGCGCAGCTTGCGGATCGCCTCTTCCAGATCGGTCTTTTCCTGCACCAGCGCATCGTGTTCGGTCTGCACCTCGCGGGCGTCTTCCTCGGCGCGCAGGTTGACCGCGCCAAGCGCGTCGCGCCCGCGTTTCAGCCGTCCGACCTCGATTTCCAGATCCTCGGCCGAGGGCATCTGATCGGGGTCGGCATCCAGACTTTCCAGCAGGGTCTGGGGCGTCTGTTCGGTCTCGTCGGTGATCCGCTCGGCGGCATGCGCGACGGTTTCGCGGGCGGCTTCGACACGGGCTTCGGCGCGGGCGCGGGCTTCGCGCGCCTCGCCCGCCAGCCGTTCCGCGTCGCGTTCGGCGATCTGCGCCTCGCGCAGCGCGCCTTCGGCGGCGGCCAGCGCATCGGCGGCAGCGGTGCGGCGCGCTTCGGCCGTGTCGATCGCCTCGTTCAGCTCGTCGCGTTTGGCGGCCAGCTCTTCGGGCACGGCCGCGGCTTCTTCCAGTTCGGCTTCGGTCTCCTCGCGCCGCGCCGCCAGCTCGGTCGAGCGTTTCTCGGCCGTCTCCAACCTGTGCTTCCAGCCCGATAGCTCCTTGGTGACCTCTTGCCGCCGCCGCAGCCGGGCCTCGCCCTCGCGGCGGATCTCGTCATGGGCAGAACGCCGGGTCAGCATCGTGACCCGCGCCGCCTCGACCGCCATTTTCACCGCGTCCACCTCGGCGCGGGCGGCGTCCAGATCGGGCAGTGCGGCAAGCTGGCCCTCGGCCTCGCGCAGGGCCATCCGCGCGGCACTGGCGGCCTCGGCATGGCGGTTGACGGCCAGCCCCGCGCTTTCCAGTTTCGAGGCGCTGAGCGCGCGGTCGGCCTCGGCCCGGCTCAGCGCGCGGCCCGCCTCGGCCACGCGCTGATCGGCGGTGCGGCGCGCCTCGCGGGCACGGGCATCGGCGGCGCTGGCTTCGGCCAGCTGACGGGTCAGCATTTCATGTGCCTGCCGTGCGCCCTCGGCCCGGGCCGCGACATCTTCCAGATCGCGTTTCAATTCGACCAGGCGGTTCAGCTGTTGCAGCCGCAGCGCCGCGGCGGTGGGCGCATCCTCGGCCCCCGCGCGGAACCCGTCCCAGCGCCACAGATCGCCCGCCATCGACACCAGCCGCTGCCCGGGGGCCAGTTGCACCTGCAGCCGCGCGCCTTCGTCACGGTCGGCGACCAGCCCGATTTGCGCGATCCGGCGGGTCAGCACGGCGGGCACCTCGACATGGGCCGACAACGGTTCGACCCCCACGGGCAGGGGCTGGGCGGCGGCGTAATCGGGCAGCAGGCCCCAGCCGGATTTCGCCGCGGCCTCGACCTCGGGCGCGCGCAGATCGTCGGCCAGCGCCGCGCCAAGGGCCGCTTCATAGCCCTTGTCGACCCGCACCCGATCCAGCAGTTGCTTGCCGGTCGCGGATTCCCGTTCCACCAGCCGGGCCAGCGCGCTGACCTCGGCGCGCAGGGCCCCGGCCTCGCCCTCGGCTTCGGAGCGCATCGCCCGCGCCGCGCTTTCACGCGACTGGATCGCGGCGCGGGCCTCTTCGGCGGCGCCGAGGGCCTCTTCCGCGGCCTCGGCCATCTCCTGCGCTTCTTCCTGCGCGGTTTGCGCGGTCTCGAAGGCCTCGGCCGCGCGTTCCAGCGCCTCTTCTGCCTGCGCCGCGGCCTCTTCGGCACGCGCGGCTTCGGCTTCGGATTTCTCGGCGGTGGTGCGGGTATCGGCCACCAGACGTTGCGCCGACTGGTGGCGCGCTGCCAGCCGCGCGACATCTTCGGTCAGCTCGCTGAGCGTCGCCTCGCGATCTTGCAGGACCGAAGCGGCCTCTTGCGCGATGTCCGAGGCGGCGGAAAGCTTGTCGTCATGCCCTTCGGCGGCCTTTGCCAACTGGCCCAGTTCCCATTCGAGGCGCGCGATGGTTTCGCCCGCGTCCCGGTTCAGCCCGGCCTCGCGCTCCATATCGCGGTCCAGTTGCAGGATGCGGTTCTTCAGCGTTTCGATGCGCTGTGCGGCCTGCATTTCCTGATCGGTCAGCTGATCGCGCTGCACCACAAGGCGCTGCAGGATCGCGCCCGCCACGGCCTCTTCCTCGCGCAAGGGCGGCAGGGCGTCTTCGCGCGTCGCCCGGTCCCTGGCGGCGGCGCGCGCGGTCAGTTCGGCCTGCGCGGCAGCCTGCACCCTGTCGCGGTGGCCTGCCTCTGCCTCGGCCCGGGCCAGATCGGCCTCGCGCCAGCGACGATACAGCAGCATCCCCTCGGCCCGGCGCAGTGCCTCGCCGATCTCGCGGTAGCGCGCGGCTTGGCGTGCCTGACGCCCCAGCTGCGCCAATTGCGCGGCCAGTTGTTCGATCACGTCATCGACGCGCAGCAGGTTCTGTTCGGCGCCGTTCAGCTTCAGCTCGGCCTCGTGGCGGCGCTGATACAGGCCCGAAATCCCCGCCGCCTCTTCCAGAATGCGCCGCCGCGCCTTGGGCTTGGCGTTGATCAGCTCGGCAATCTGCCCCTGCCGCACCAGGGCCGGGCTTTGCGCCCCGGTCGAGGCATCGGCGAACAGCATCTGCACGTCGCGCGCACGCACGTCCTTGGTGTTGACCTTATAGGCCGAGCCAGCATCGCGGGTGATCCGGCGCACGATTTCCAGCGTGTCGCTATCGTTGAACCCCGAAGGCGCCAGCCGTTCGGTATTGTCGATGCTCAGCGACACTTCGGCGAAATGGCGCGCCCCGCGGGTGGCGGCACCGGCAAAGATCACGTCCTCCATGCCGCCGCCGCGCATCGCGGTGGGTCGGTTTTCGCCCATCACCCAGCGTAGCGCCTCCAGCAGGTTCGACTTGCCGCAGCCATTGGGCCCGACAACCCCCGTCAGCCCGTCGTGGATCACCAGATCCGTCGGGTCCACGAAGCTTTTGAAGCCATTGAGTCGCAGTCGGGAGAAGCGCAATAGCGGGCCTTTCCGATTCCGTTCGGGTTGACCTGCAAGTTTCGGGTGCAGGGCGGGGCGTGTCAACGCCGAACCCCATGATCTGGCGGAAGCGTGCCGCTTATCCACAAGATATGCGAGGTTTTCCCTTTTCGTATGGGGGGCGCGGCGCTAGTCTGAGCTCGTTTTCCGCAGGAAAGGAGCGACCCATGGTGCCCGCGCTTGCCATCGTCTTTCTGTTTCAGCTGCTGGGTGAGGTGATCTCGCGTGCAGCGCACCTGCCCTTGCCGGGGCCGGTTCTGGGGATGGTCGGGCTGGTTGTGGCACTGTCGCTCAGCCCGCGTCTGGGGGCGCTGATCCGGCCCACGGCGCAGGGGCTGCTGGCGCATCTGTCGCTGTTGTTCGTGCCCGCGGGTGTGGGGGTGGTGGCGCATCTGCCGACGCTGGCGAAATATGGCCCGGCGCTGGCGCTGGCGCTGGTCGTCTCGACGCTGGCGGCAATCATTGTGGGGGCGGTGACCTTCACCCTTGTCGCCCGCCTGACGCGGAGCCATCCCGATGACTGATGCCGCGCTGATCTGGTCCTATCTGGCCTCCAAACCGTTGTTGTGGCTGTGCGCCACGCTGTTCGCCTATTGGGCAGGCGATGCGGCGTTTCGCGCTTCGGGGCGCAGGCCGATTGCCAATCCGGTGATGATCGCGGTGATCCTGCTGGCGGTGCTGCTGTGGGCGACGGCGACGCCCTACAGCAACTATTTCGAAGGCGCCCAGTTCGTGCATTTCATGCTGGGCCCGGCGACGGTGTGTCTGGCGGTGCCGCTGCAGGCCAATCTGCGGCAGATCCGCCGCGCCGCGCTGCCGATTGCGGCGGCGCTGCTGGCGGGGTCGTTCACGGCGGTCTTCGCCGCGCTGGCGATCGCCTGGGCCCTGGGGGCGGATGCGTCGCTGATGGCCTCGCTGGCGCCGAAATCGGCCACCGCGCCGGTTGCCATCGGGATTTCCGAGGCCCTGGGCGGCCAGCCCACGCTGACTGCGGTTCTGGTGCTGCTGACCGGGATGATCGGCGCGATCTTCGTCACGCCGATGCTGAACGCGCTGGGGCTGCGCGACTGGCGCGCGCGGGGCTTTGCCACTGGGGTTGCCGCGCATGGCATCGGCACGGCGCGCGCGTTTCAGGTGCACGATACGGCAGGGGCCTTTGCCTCGATCGGGATGGGGTTGAATGCGGTGCTGACGGCGTTTCTGGCGCCGCTGGTGCTGCGGCTGTTTCTTTAGCCGCGCGTGCGCGGGGGGCGCGGTTTGTAGACCGGCAGCTTCCAGCCCCAGCGCAGCGATCCGGCGCGCAGCGCGAAGGTGACCGCGCCGCAGGCGATCAGCGCGGGCAGCCCGGCAAAGCCCGCCGCGGTCATCAGCAGGGCCACCGCGGCCCCCGCAAAGGCGCAGCTGAGGTACAGTTCACCCTGTTTCAGCGTCAGCGGCACCTCGTTGCAGACCACATCGCGCGCCAAACCTCCGAACGATCCGGTCACCACCCCCATGATCAGCACGATCACCGGGCCATGGCCCAGCGTCATCGTCACCGCCACCCCCGCCGGCACCGCAACGGCCAGCGCGCAGGCATCCAGCCACAGCAGCGCGCGGTAACGGCTTTCCAGCAGATGCGCGGTGAAGAACACCGCGATGGCAGCCCCGGCGATCAGCACGATCAGATCGGGCCGGCCGACCCAGAACACCGGATCGCGGCCCAGCAGCAGGTCGCGCAGCGTTCCGCCGCCGACCGCCGTCAGCGCGGCGATGAAGATGAATCCCACCAGATCCAGCTGCTGACGCGAGGCGACCAGCGCGCCGGTCAGCGCGAAGATCAGCACCGAGGCATAGTCAAGGATCGCCCCCACCGGCAGACCTGCCAGCGCCGTGGCCCAGCCGCTCATTTCGCGCGCTTGAAGGGCGCCATCGCGGCGCGGGCTAGTTCATCGGCGCGTTCATTCTCGGCGTGGCCCGCGTGCCCCTTGATCCACTTCCACGTGACCTGATGGCGGGCCTGCGCCGCATCCAGCCGCTGCCACAGATCGACATTTTTCACCGGCTTGCGGTCGGCCGTTTTCCAGCCGTTCTTCTTCCAGCCGAAGATCCAGCCGGTGACGCCGTTCTTCACATAGGCGCTGTCGGTGGTGATGGTCAGCGCGGTGCCCCGGCTCAGCACTTCCAGCGCGTTGATCGCGGCCAGCAGTTCCATCCGGTTGTTGGTGGTATCCGCCTCGCCGCCCGACAGCTCGCGCTCTTTCACGATGGTGTCGCCCTCCATCGCGCGCATCAGCACGCCCCAGCCCCCCGGGCCGGGATTGCCGGAGCAGGCGCCATCGGTCCATGCAAAGAGTTCGGGCATCGCAATTCCTTTCGTCAGAGCGCGCGTTATGCCCGCTCCAGCGCCAGCCGCAAGCCCAAGGCCGCGAAAGACGCCGCAAAGGCCCGCCGCATCCAGGCCATGACCGCCGGGCGCCCCAGCACCGCCTGCCGCCCAGAGGCCGCCAGCATCGCATAGCCCACAAACACCGCAAACGTCATGCCCGCAAAGGCCAGCCCCAGACCCAGCATCACGCCGGTGCCGTCGGTGGGCGCCATGAACTGCGGCAGAAAGGCCATGAAGAACATCGGCAGTTTCGGGTTCAGAAGGTTCAGCAGGATGCCGCGCCGGACGATCTGCACCACCGGCTGCGGCGCGGCGGCACTGATCTGCAACCCGCCGGTGCCGCGCAGCGTGCCCCATGCCATCCACATCAGATAGGCCACGCCCGCATATTTCACCGCCTGAAACAGCACGGCCGAGCTGTGCAGCACCGCCGCCAGCCCCGCCATCGCCACCGCCATATGCGCCAGCGTCGCCACCGAACAGCCAAACGCTGCCCAAAGCCCGCCGCGCAGGCCCTGACCCAGCGTGACGGACAGGGTGTAGACAACGCCGATCCCCGGCGCGAGGCAGACAACGAAGGCGGTCAGCAGAAATTCGATACTCATGCAGGTTCCCTCAGAACGCGCGGGACCTTGAATTCGATGTCCTCGCGGGCGGTTTCGACCAGCTCGACGGTCAGATCGAAGCGGTCGCGGAAGGCGTCGATCACCTCGTCGACCAGAACCTCGGGCGCGCTGGCCCCGGCGGTGACGCCGACCGAGGCGACGCCCTCCAGCGCGCGCCAGTCGATATCGGTGGCGCGCTGCACCAGCTGGGCATAGCCGCAGCCCTGCGCCGCGCCGACCTCGACCAGACGGCGCGAGTTCGAACTGTTCGGCGCGCCGATCACCAGAAGCGCGTCGATCTTGCCCGCGATCGCCTTGACCGCCGCCTGCCTGTTGGTGGTGGCATAGCAGATGTCTTCCTTGGCGGGGCCGACAATGGCCGGAAAACGCGCCTGCAGGGCGGCGACGATCCCCGCGGTGTCGTCGACCGACAGCGTGGTCTGGGTGATCCAGGCCAGCCGCGTCGGATCGCGCGGCGCCAGTGTCGCCACATCCTCGAGCGTTTCAACCAGCAGCACCTCGCCCTCGGGCAACTGCCCCATCGTGCCCAGCACCTCGGGGTGGCCCGCGTGGCCGATCATCACCATCTGCAGGCCTTCCTCGGAATGCCGTTCGGCTTCGATATGCACCTTGCTGACCAGCGGACAGGTGGCATCGACATAGACCATCTGGCGCCGCGCGGCCTCGGCGGGCACCGATTTCGGCACGCCATGGGCGGAAAAGATCACCGGGCGGTCATCGGGGCATTCGTCCAGTTCCTCGACAAAGACCGCGCCCTTGTCGCGCAGGCTGTCGACGACGAACTTGTTATGCACGATCTCGTGGCGCACATAGACCGGCGCCCCCCATTTCGCGATCGCCATCTCGACGATCTTGATGGCCCGGTCCACGCCTGCGCAAAATCCGCGCGGGGCGGCCAGATACAGGGTCAAAGAAGGTTTCATCGCGCGCTCCTTGCTTGCCCCAGACCTAATGCGCGCCTGCCCCGGCGTCCAGCCTTTGGCGGGCGTGGCAAGATGAGTATTTGGGCCAAGAAGAAATGCGGGATCTTCTTCTTGGCCGAAATACTCCGGGGGTGAGGCCCGGCACGGGCCGAGGGGGCAGCGCCCCTTATCCCGCCATCCCCATTGCCTGCGCTGTCAGCCAGGCAACGACCGCATAGCGCCCGGTCTTGGCGATGAACACCAGCGGTATGAAATGCCACAGCGAAATGCGCAGCACCCCGGTGATGAGGCACACGAGGTCGCCGCCCGGCGCCCAGCTGAGCAGCAAGAGCCACAGGCCCCAGCGTTCGAACCAGCGGTGTGCGCGGGCCATCTGTGCCGGGGTTGCGGGAAACCATTTGCGATCTTGCCAGCGCGTGACCCCGCGGCCCAGCCCATAGGTGATCAGCGCGCCCAGGGTGTTGCCAACGCCTGCCACCGCGATCATCTGCCAGACGGGCACGTCCCCTGCGGTCTGCAATGCGACGAAGACGACTTCGGACTGCATCGGTATGGGCGAAGCGGCCAGCATCGCCGAAAAGAACAGCCCGATCAGCGAGGCGGTTTCGAGCATGCGAGGTCTCCAATGCAAAAGGGCGCACGACCCCGCGCGCGCCCTTCGCTACACATAGTCGGCAGATCAGGACTCTGCCACCCCGTCGCTGTCACGCGGTTCGCGCGGCGGACGCCCGATCACGTCGCGCAATGCGTCCAGTTCGATGAAGTTGTCGGCCTGGCGGCGCAACTCGTCGGCAATCATCGGCGGCTGGCTGCGGATGGTCGAGACGACAGAGACACGCACGCCCTGGCGTTGCAGGCTTTCGACCAGCGGGCGGAAATCGCCGTCGCCCGAGAACAGCACCGCATGATCGAGCCGCGGCGCCAGTTCCATCGCGTCGACGGCCAGTTCGATGTCCATGTTGCCCTTGACCTTACGTCGCCCCATGGAGTCGGTGTATTCCTTGGCCGGTTTGGTGACCATCGCGTAGCCGTTGTAATGCAGCCAGTCGACCAGCGGCCGGATCGGGGAATATTCCTCGTTTTCCAACAGCGCAGTATAGTAGAATGCACGCACCAGTTTTCCGCGACGTTCGAATTCCTGTCGCAGCAGTTTGTAGTCGATATCGAACCCCAGTGCCTTGGCGGCCGCATACAGGTTCGATCCGTCGATGAACAGCGCCAGCCGTTCGTCCTTGTAAAACATCAAATGTCCTTCCCCCCCCCCGGGCTCGTCTGGCAGCGTCGTTGAGTGGTTGACGCAGGTTAAAGAATGCCCAATTACGCCAGCGTGCCGTGTTTGTGTCGCCTGACATAGCAAGGCAAAGCGGGCATGGGTATCTATCTTTATGTGCAACCACTCGATTTTGATTGCTTTGGGGGCCAATCTGCCTTCGCCCGCGGGTTCGCCCGCGCAGACGCTGGTTGCCGCGCTTGCGATGTTGCCCGAGGAAGGGCTGCCGTTGCAGGCGATCAGCCGGTTCTACCGCTCGCCCGCATTTCCTGCGGGATCGGGGCCGGATTATGTGAACGCCTGCGCGGTGCTCGACGCGCGCCGCCTGCGTGGCAAGGATGCGGGGGCGGTGCTGGCGGCGCTGCATCGCGTCGAGGCGCGGCTGGGCCGCGTGCGGGGGCAGCGTTGGGGTGCGCGGCTGATCGACCTGGATCTTCTGGCGATGGGGCAGGCGGTGCTGCCCGATCCGGCGACGCAGGCCGCCTGGCGGGAATTGCCCCTGGCCGAGCAGATGGTGCGCGCGCCCGAAACCCTGATCCTGCCCCACCCGCGCCTGTCCGAACGCGCCTTCGTGCTGATTCCCCTTGCGGAAATCGCGCCGCAGTGGCGCCATCCGGCGACGGGGCAGAGTGTTGTGCAGATGCTTGGCGCCCTGCCCGACGCCGAAAAAGCGGCCCTTGCGCCCTTTGTCGCGCCGTTTGGCGGGGAACAGCGCTTGTCAAGCCCGGACTGAGGGCCTAAATAGGCGCCTCACACCGCCCAAGTCTGACTGGAGTTGCCGATGGCCCGCGTGACGGTTGAAGATTGCGTTGACAAGGTTCCGAACCGCTTCGAGCTGGTGATGCTCGCGGCCCATCGCGCGCGCGAAATCGCCGCCGGTGCCCCGATCACCGTGGACCGCGACAATGACAAGAACCCGGTCGTTTCGCTGCGCGAGATCGCCGAAGAGACGCAAAGCGCCGACGATCTGCGCGAACGTCTGATCGAGAACAACCAGACCCAGATCGAGGTCGACGAGCCCGAAGACGACGCGATGTCGCTGCTGATGGGTGGCGAAACGGCGGATCGCCCGCGCGAAGACGACATGTCCGAAGAGCGCATGCTGCGCGCGCTGATGGACGCGCAGGGCCGCGAATAAGCTGACGGGGGCAAGCGAGCGCGAATGATCGACGTCGAAGACCTGATCGCGCTCGTTCGCAATTACAATCCGCGCACCAATGCCGACATGATCCGCCGTGCCTATGATTACGGGCGGCGGATGCATGACGGCCAGTTTCGCCATTCCGGCGAACCCTATTTCACCCATCCCGTTGCCGTTGCCGCGATCCTGACCGAACAGCGGCTGGACGATGCGACCATCGTGACCGCGCTGTTGCACGACACGATCGAGGACACGCGTTCGACCTATTCCGAGGTGACCGAACTGTTCGGCGCCGATATCGCGGAACTGGTCGATGGCGTGACCAAGCTGACCAATCTGCAACTGTCGTCCTCGGCCAGCAAGCAGGCGGAAAACTTCCGCAAGCTGTTCATGGCGATGTCGAAAGATCTGCGGGTGATCCTGGTCAAGCTGGCCGACCGGCTGCACAACATGCGCACGATCAAGTCGATGCGGCCCGAAAAGCAGGCGCAGAAGGCGCGTGAGACGATGGAAATCTTCGCGCCGCTGGCGGGCCGGATGGGCATGCAGTGGATGCGCGAAGAGCTGGAAGATCTGGCGTTCAAGGTGCTCAACCCCGAGGCGCGCACCTCGATCATCCGCCGTTTCGTCAGCCTGCAGAAGGAATCGGGCGATGTGATCCCCAAGATCACCGCCGACATTCGCGGCCTGCTGGAGAAATCACAGATCGAGGCCGATGTGTTCGGCCGCGCCAAGCGGCCCTATTCGATCTGGCGCAAGATGGAGGAAAAGCAGCTGGCGTTTTCGCGGCTGTCCGACATCTACGGGTTCCGCGTCATCACCCGGACCGAGGCCGATTGCTATGCCGTGCTGGGGCTGATCCATCAGCGCTGGCGCGCGGTGCCGGGGCGGTTCAAGGATTACATCAGCCAGCCCAAGACCAACGGCTATCGCTCGATCCACACCACGGTGTCGGGGCGCGACGGCAAACGCGTCGAGGTGCAGATCCGCACCCGGCAGATGCACGAAGTGGCCGAGGCGGGCGTGGCGGCGCACTGGTCCTATCGCGATGGCGAACTGGCGGTGAACCCGTTTGCGGTCGATCCGGGGCAGTGGATTTCGCAACTGACCGAACGCTTCGGCGAGGGCGATCACGACGAATTCCTCGAGAACGTCAAACTCGAGATGTATTCCGATCAGGTGTTCTGCTTCACCCCCAAGGGCGATGTGGTCAAGCTGCCGAAAGGTGCCACGCCGATTGATTACGCCTACGCGATCCACACCCGGATCGGCAATTCCTGCGTCGGCGCCAAGGTCGACGGCATTCGCGTGCCGCTCTGGACCCGGCTGAAGAACGGCCAGTCGGTCGAGATCATCACCGCCGCGGGCCAGCGCCCGCAGGCGACCTGGCTGGACATTGTGGCGACCGGTCGTGCCAAGGGCGCGATCCGCAAATCCCTGCGCGAGGAAGATCGCGGGCGCTTCGTCAAGCTGGGCAGCGAGTTGGCGCGGGTGGCGTTTGAACATGTCGGGCGCAAGGTGTCCGACAAGGCGCTGCGCACCGCGGCGAAAACCCTTGGGTTGGCCGACGAGATCGAACTGATGGCGCGGCTTGGCTCGGCCGAATTGACCTCGCGCGAGGTGATCGAGGCGCTCTATCCCGAACTGGCCGCCAAGGGCCCCGAGATGATCGAGCCGACCCGCGCCGTTCTGGGGCTAGCCGCCGATCAGAGCTTCCGCCGCGCCAATTGCTGCCAGCCGCTGCCCGGCGAACGGATCGTCGGCATCACCTATCGCGGGCAGGGCGTGGTGATCCACGCCATCGACTGCCCCGCGCTCGAGGAATTCGAGGAACAGCCGGGCCGCTGGGTCGATCTGCACTGGCATCTGGGGCAGCACCCGCCGGTCTATTCGGCCTCGCTCAAGCTGACGATCTCGAATGATGCGGGGGTTCTTGGCCATATCTGCTCCTTGATCGGGCAGCAGAAGGCCAATATTTCGGATCTGAACTTCATCGACCGGAAACCGGACTTTTACTCGCTGGTGGTAGAGGTCGAGTTGCGGGACGTCGAACATCTGCACACGCTCTTGACGGCGCTCGAGGCGGAAACAGATGTGGCGCAGGTCGAGCGCTGGCGGGATCTGGCGCGCAAACCCTGAATCGACCCTGATCGGGTGGAAGGATAGACGGTGGTTTTCAAACGGCGCGACAAGCGATCCTGGCTGGTGACGCTGCGCGAAGCCGTCTGGCCACGGCGCGGCTGGGCGCGTGGGTTTCATTATATCAAGCACCGGATCCATCGTCTGCCCGATCAGCCGCATCGGATTGCGCGCGGGATCTTTGCGGGGGTGTTCATCTCGTTCACGCCGTTTTTCGGCGGGCATTTCTTCGGCGCGGCGGCGATCGCCTGGCTCTTGGGCGGCAATGTGCTGGCCTCGCTGCTGGCCACGTTCTTCGGCAATCCGATCACCTTCCCGGTGATCGCGGTCACCTCGCTGAAACTGGGCCACATGATCCTGGGCCATGCGCCCGGAATGCACCGCATCGGCGGGGTGGCCGATGCCTTTCTGGCGGCCGGGGCGGATCTGAAACACAATGTCGTGGCGCTTTTTACCCATGGCCATGCCGAATGGTCGGGGTTGGCGCAGTTCTTCGAAGATGTCTGGCTGCCGTATCTGGTGGGCGGGCTGCTGCCGGGCATCGTCTGCGGGCTGGCGTGCTATTATATCTCGTTGCCGCTGATCGACGCCTATCAGAAGCGGCGCCGCACACGGCTCAAAGAGCGGCTGGAAAAACTGCGGGCCAAGCTGCATGCCAAGCGGGACGAACGCAAGGACGCAGCCCGGCTGGACAAGACCGGCCCCGAGGCCTGAGCACCCGGCCTTGCAGGTCTGCTGGCGGGGCAAGGTGGCCGTTGCCGGGTATAAATACCGGCCGCGGCACTGCGCTGCCCCTTCAATCTGCCGCCCCGCTCGCGCATACTCGCGCCAAACAACGCGGAGTCTCCCATGTCCAAACCTTTGCGTCTTGGCGTCAACATCGACCATGTCGCCACGATCCGTAACGCGCGCGGCTCGGCCTATCCCGACCCGTTGCGCGCGGCGCTTCTGGCCGAGGCTGCGGGGGCGGACGGCATTACCGCGCATCTGCGCGAAGACCGCCGCCATATCCGCGACGCCGATATGGCCGCGCTGAAGGCCGGGATCGGCATTCCGCTGAATTTCGAAATGGCCGCGACCGCAGAAATGCAGGAAATCGCGCTGGCCACGCGGCCGCATGCGGTGTGCCTGGTGCCCGAAAAACGCGAGGAGCGCACGACCGAAGGCGGCCTGGATGTGGCCGGAGACGAGGCGCGGCTGGCGGCTTATGTCGCGCCGCTGCGCGATGCGGGCGCGCGGGTGTCCATGTTCATCGGCCATGATGCGGCGCAAATCGCGGCCTCGGCCCGGATCGGCGCGGCGGTGGTCGAGCTGCACACCGGCCATTATTGCGACCTGCATTACGAAGGCCGCTTTGCCGAACGCGATGCCGAACTGGCCGCCCTGCGCGAAGGGGCGGCCTATGCCCACAGTCTGGGCCTGGAGGTTCACGCGGGCCACGGCCTGACGTTTGAAACCGTGGCGCCGATCGCCGCCATCCCCGAGATCCGCGAGCTGAACATCGGCCATTTCCTGATCGCCGAAGCGGTGTTCATCGGGCTTGGGCCCGCGATTGCCGAAATGCGCCGCCTGATGGATGCGGCGCGGGCATGATCCTGGGGATCGGGTCCGATCTGGCCAATATCGACCGCATCGCCGGTGTGTTGGCGCGTCATGGCGATCGGTTTCGCAACAGGGTCTTCACCCCGACCGAACAGGCCAAGGCCGGCAGCCGGGCCGATGTGGCGGGCACCTATGCCAAACGCTGGGCCGCGAAAGAGGCCTGTTCCAAGGCCTTGGGCACCGGGCTGCGCATGGGGATTTCATGGAAGGACATGGCGGTTACCAACCTGCCGACCGGCCAGCCGGTGATGCATCTGACGGGCTGGGCGGCCGACCGGCTGGCGCAGATGACGCCCGCGGGCCATGAGGCGATCGTGCATGTCACGCTGACCGACGATCACCCTTGGGCTCAAGCCTTCGTGGTCATCGAGGCGCGCGCGCTTCCTTGACTCGGGGGCGCAGCCGGGCCAAGGAAGGCGGGAAATTTCACAAGGATCGGGCAGATAATGGCAAGCAAGTCGGAAAACGGCATCGTCGAGACCGTCAAGACCGTGGTCTGGGCGCTGCTGATTGCGGGCGTGTTCCGCACGCTGTTCTTTCAGCCGTTCTGGATTCCCTCGGGCTCGATGAAGGACACGCTGCTGATCGGCGATTTTCTGTTCGTCAACAAGATGGCCTATGGCTATTCGAAACACTCCTGCCCGTTCTCGGCCTGCCCGATCGAGGGGCGGCTGTTCGGTTCCGAACCCGAGCGCGGCGATGTCGTGGTGTTTCGTCACCCGACCCGTGGCGTCGATTTCATCAAACGCGTGATCGGCCTGCCGGGCGACACGATTCAGGTGATCGACGGCGTGCTGCAGATCAACGGCACCCCGGTGAAACTGGCAGATGGCGGCAAGTTCGAGGAAGTCATGGAACTGCAGGGGCCGCAGGGCTCCAAGCCGCGCTGCGAGAATGACCCGGTGGGGCAGGGTGGCCTTTGCGTGAAATCGCGCAAACTCGAAACGCTGCCCAATGGCGTGACCCATTCGATCCTGAACATCAGCGATACCTGGGTGGCCGACAACACGCCGGTCTTCACCGTTCCCGAAGGGCAGTATTTCTTCATGGGCGACAACCGCGACAACTCCGAAGACAGCCGGTTCCCGGCGGCGTCGGGCGGGCTCGGGTTTGTGCCGGCCGAGTTCCTGATCGGGCGGGCCGACCGGGTGATGTTCTCGGCGGCGGGCCGGTCGCTGTTCTTCTTCTGGACCTGGCGCCCGGAGCGTTTCTTCAAGGCGATCGAGTGAAGATTTCCGGCGATATACAGGCCTTCATGGGTCGTCTGGGGCACGAGTTCAGCCGCCCTGAACTGTTGTTGCGCGCGCTGACCCATTCGTCGATCTCGACCCCGTCGCGCCCCGACAACCAGCGGCTGGAGTTTCTGGGCGACCGGGTGCTGGGCCTGACCATGGCCGAGGCGCTGTTCTCGGCCGACAAATCCGCCTCCGAAGGCCAACTGGCGCCGCGCTTCAACGCGCTGGTGCGCAAGGAAGCCTGCGCCGATGTGGCGCGCCAGATCGACCTGGGCGCGGTGCTCAAACTCGGTCGGTCGGAAATGATGACCGGCGGGCGCCGCAAAGAGGCATTGCTGGGCGATGCGATGGAGGCGGTGATCGCCGCCGTCTATCTGGATGCCGGGTTCGAAACCGCGCGGGCGCTGATCCTGCGGCTGTGGGGTCGCCGGATCGACGCGGTCGAGGAAGATGCACGCGATGCCAAGACCAGCCTGCAGGAATGGGCGCAGGCGCGCGGCCTGCCGCCGCCGAAATATGTGACAATCACCCGCGAAGGGCCCGATCATGCCCCCGTCTTCACCATCGAGGCACAGCTTGCCTCGGGCGAGGCCGAGCGCGCCACCGCGGGGGCCAAACGGCAGGCCGAGCAGGCCGCCGCCAAGGCACTTCTGAGCCGTATGGAGGGCTCCTGATGACCGAGACAAAAGCGGGCTTCGTGGCCCTGATCGGCGAACCGAACGCCGGAAAATCCACCCTTCTGAACCGGATGGTCGGCGCCAAGGTGTCGATCGTGACGCATAAGGTGCAAACCACGCGCGCCCGCATCCGCGGTGTGTGCATGGAAGGCCAGGCCCAGATCGTTTTCGTCGACACGCCCGGCATCTTTCGCCCGCGTCGTCGCCTAGACAGGGCGATGGTCACCGCGGCCTGGGGCGGGGCCTCGGATGCCGACATCATCGTTCTGCTGATCGAAGCGCATCGCGGCCTGACCGATGGCGTGAAGGCGATCATCGCCGCGCTGAAGGAACGCGGCGGCGAGCAACCCGTCGCGCTGGCGATCAACAAGATCGACCGCGTCAAGGCCGAGGTGCTGCTGGATCTGGCGCAGCGGATGAATGCGGAATACCCCTTCGCCAAGACCTTCATGATCTCGGCCGAGCGCGGGCATGGCGTGGACGATCTGCGCGAATGGCTGGCCGGGGAACTGCCGAACGGGCCGTGGTTCTACCCCGAGGACCAGATCGCCGATCTGCCGATGCGCCAGATCGCTGCCGAGGTCACGCGCGAGAAGCTGACCCTGCGGCTGCACGAGGAACTGCCCTATCAGCTGACGGTGGAAACCGAGAAATGGGAAGACCGCCCCGACGGATCGACCCGGATCGACCAACTGATCTATGTGATGCGAGACGGCCACAAGGGCATCGTTCTGGGCAAGGGCGGCGAGACGATCAAGGCGATCTCGACCGCCGCGCGCGCCGAGCTGTCCGAATTCCTGGGCCGTCCGGTGCATCTGTTCCTGCAGGTCAAGGTGCGCCCGAACTGGCTGGAAGAGGCCGAGCGCTATTCGGAAATGGGCCTCGATTTCAAAGATGGCGACTGAGCGGCTGCGCACCGAATTCTGGGTGCGCGCTTATCTCAAGCGGTTGGAAATGAACGCGATTCCCGGCTACGTCGTGGCGCGCGGCCAACCGGATTCGGGTGCGGTCATGGTGAAATGCGCCACGCTCGACGGTCAGGCCAGCTTGTGGAGCCGTGGTTTCGACTGGCAATCCGACAGCCACCGCTGGACGCTGCAGTCGCAAGGTGCGGAGCCCGAGGTCGATGCCTCGATCCGCCGCCAGCGGGGGTTCGACCCCGATCTCTGGGTGATCGAGGTCGAGAGTCGCGACGGCCGCACCCTTCTGGACGAAGACGGTCTGAACGACTGAGCTTCCCCTTTCTTTCTGGTCCAAATATCCTGCGGGGGTCCGGGGGTGCAAAACCCCCGGCCTCACCACCCGGGCAAGGCATGGACTGGCAAGATCACGGCACAATTCTTTCGCTGCGCCCGCATGGCGAAACCTCGGCGATCATCGAGGTGTTCACCGAAGGTCACGGCCGCCATGCCGGGGTGGTGCGCGGCGGTGCCTCGCGCAAGATGGCGGCGGCGTTGCAGCCGGGCAGCCATGTCGCGGTTGTCTGGCGCGCACGATTGCACGACCAGCTCGGCACCTACACGGTCGAGCCGCTGCGCTCGCGCGCGGGGGCGATGTCGGACCGGATGGCGCTGCTGGGGCTGAATGCGGTCTGTGCGCTGCTGGCCTTCGCGCTGCCCGAACGCGCGCCGCACCCCGCACTCTATGCCGCGACCGAACCGCTGTTCGAGGTGATCGCGGCGGCCCATCCCGGCTGGATCGTCGACTACCTGCACTGGGAAATGGCGCTCCTCGACGAGTTGGGGGTCGGGCTTGACCTGAGCCGCTGCGCGGTGACGGGCACGCGCGACGATCTGGCCTTCGTCAGCCCGAAAACGGGCCGCGCGGTCAGCCGGGCGGGGGCGGGCGACTGGGCGCCGCGCCTGCTGCCCTTGCCGCCCTGTCTGCTGGGGCAAGGGCCCGCGACACTGGCCGAAATCGGGCAGGGGCTGCGGATTTCCGGGCATTTTCTGGATCGCTTCGCCGCCGAGCACAGCCACCGCGCCCTGCCAGAGGCCCGCAACCGACTGATTGACGCGATTGCCCGGCTGGGCTGATCAGGGCGCGGGCCGGTCGTCCAGCATCAATTGCATCAGCGCCAGATCCAGCCATTTTCCGAACTTCTGGCCGACCTGCGGCATCTGCCCGACATGGGTGAAGCCCAGCTTTTCATGCAGCGCGATCGAGGCCGCATTGCCCGCTTCGATGGCGCCGACCAGCACATGAAACCCCGCCGCACGCGCCTCGGCGATCAGCGCCTGCATCAGCGCACGTCCGCGCCCGCCGCCGCGCAGATCCGACCGGATATAAACCGAATGCTCGACGGTGCCGCGATAGCCGTCGAAGGCGCGAAACGGGCCATAGCTGGCATAGCCCGCGACGGCGCCCGCTTCGACCAGCACCAGCACCGGCAGGCCCGCAGCCTGCCGCGCCGCGATCCAGTCGATGCGGTTCTGCGCGTCGATCTCGACCTCGTTCCAGATCGCGGTCGTGTTGCGCACCGCGTCATTATAGATCGCGGCAAGTTCCGGGGCATCGGCGGGGGTGGCTGGGCGGATCATGGCGCTCTCCTGTTTTCGGGCAAGATTTCCCGAACGCGGGGCGGGCGCAATGGAAAACGGGACCCCAAGGCCCCGTTTTCGCGTCGTTTGCTTCAGGATCAGCCCAGCAGGCGGCGGGCGATGACCTGCGCCTGAATTTCGGCAGCACCTTCAAAGATATTGAGGATGCGCGCGTCGCACAGGATCCGCGAAATCGCGTATTCCAGCGCGAAGCCGTTGCCGCCGTGGATCTGCAGCGCGTTGTCGGCCGCAGCCCAGGCCACGCGGGCGCCCAGCAGTTTCGCCATGCCGGCCTCCAGATCGCAGCGGTGGCCGTGATCTTTTTCCCAAGCCGAGAAATAGGTCAGCTGCCGCGCGATCATGATTTCCACCGCCATCATCGCCAGCTTGCCGCCGACGCGCGGGAATTCGATCAGCGATTTGCCGAATTGCTTGCGGTCGATGGCGTATTGCATGCCGATCTCGCAGGCGGCCTGGGCCACACCCACGGCGCGCGCCGCGGTCTGGATGCGGGCCGATTCGAAGGTCTCCATCAGCTGTTTGAAGCCCTTGCCCTCTTCGCCGCCCAGCAGGTTTTCGCCCTTCACGCGGAAACCGTCGAAGCCGAGCTCGTATTCCTTCATGCCGCGATAGCCCAGAACCTCGATCTCGCCGCCGGTCATGCCGGGGGTCGGGAACGGGTTGTCGTCGGTGCCGGGCGTCTTTTCGGCCAGGAACATCGACAGCCCGCGGTAATCGGTGGTGTTCGGGTCGGTGCGCGCCAGCAGCGTCATCACATGGGTGCGCTGTGCGTGGGTGATCCAGGTCTTGTTGCCGGTCACGACCCAGTCGTCGCCATCCTTGACCGCGCGGGTGCGCAGGCTGCCAAGATCCGAGCCGGTGTTCGGTTCGGTGAAGACCGCGGTCGACAGGATCTCGCCCGAGGCCAGACCCGGCAGCCATTTCTGTTTCTGTTCCTCGGTGCCGCCGCACAGGATCAGTTCGGCCGCGATTTCGCTGCGGGTGCCAAGGCTGCCCACGCCGATATAGCCGCGCGACAGTTCCTCGGTCACCACCACCATCGAGGCCTTGGACAGGCCAAGCCCGCCGTATTCTTCCGGGATCGTCAGGCCGAAGACGCCCAGTTCGGCCAGTTCCTCGATGGTTTCCATCGGGATCAGCTCGTCCTTCAGGTGCCATTCATGGGCGAAGGGGATGACGCGTTCTTCCGCATAGCGATGGAACTGATCGCGGATCATTTCCAGCTCTTCGTCCAGACCCGAGGCGCCGAACAGCGCGCGGCCCTGATTGTCCTGCATCTGCGCGACCAGCGCCATCCGCGCGGCCTGCGTGTTGCCGCTGGCGATCAGGGCGGCGGCTTCGGCGCCCGGGGTCCAGCTGACGCCCAGATCGGCCAGACGGGCGGTTTCGCCCTGCGACATCGGAATGCCGCCCTGGATCTGCGCCAGATATTCACCGAAACCGATTTGCAGGATCAGGCTTTCCATCTCGCCGAACTGGCCGGTTTCGGCCAGCCGACCGGCCCAGCCGCGCAGCTGGATCAGCGACTGGTTATAGGTTGTCAGCCAGGACAGGGCATGGGCGGCGAACTGGTTCGCTTCCAGCGCCGCGGCGGAAATCTTGCCGTTGACGGTGACCAGCGCGCGCAGCGCTTCGGTGGCATCGGCGGTCAGTTTGGCCACTTCGGGCAGGGCGGCCTCGGTCAAGGCCAGCAGGTCGGTCAGAAGAACGGTCTTGGTCATATCAGCCCCATCATGCGCCATGAATCGGTTCCTTTTTCGGTTGCACCGTGCTTAGGCACTTTGCACCCGCAGCGCAATAAAAATTCGTGAGACTGCCGCTGCCGGATCGAATGTGTCGCAGGAATTTGGCGCCTGCGACTCAGGCCGCCACGGGACCACGGCCTTGGGCGCGCACCGCTGCCAGTGTCATCGTCTCATAGCCCGACAGCACGCGCCGCGCGGGGTGGCGGTGTTCGGGCAGGGTGCCCGTGCGCGCCAGATCCGCAAGCGCCGTGGTCGCGGCCAATGCAGGCTGGCGCGCCAGCCGCCCGGTGTTCAGGCTTTCGATGCGGCAGCCGTCGGCGATCAGCAGGTGGTGACCGGCCAGCAAGATACCGTGCCAGCCCAGCACGTTCGGGCGGTCGGGCTGCAACGCGCTGCACCCGTCGACCAGATGGCGGGCCTCGACCAGAACCTCGTCCTCGCCGAAGATATATTCGACGGCGGGGCCGGACAGGGCCACGCGATGCTGCGGCAGCAGCCACAGATCGTGGGTTTCGCCGAAGGAGGGTGCGCTGAGCCGCACCGGGCGCAGATTGCCAAGCGCAGGCAGGCTGATGCGGCCCGACCAAAGCACCTGCTGCGGCCCGGCATCGACGGTTTCGACCCAGTCGCCCGCACGCAGGCTGCCTGCCGGGCGTAGGCCCTGGGGCGTTTGCAGCGGCGTGGAAGGCGCAAAGCAGGCGGCGGGGCCCAGCGGGTGCAGATGATCGCCCAGGGCCAGCCAGTCGACCCGCGGCCCGATCCGGGCGTCGCCACCTGGGCCCTCGCCCGCGCACAGCGCCAGCAGATCGTCGCGCGGCATCGGCAGCGGGTCGGTGCCCGCCCGTTGCCGCAGGGTGCCCGCATCCAGCGATTCCAGCGTCAGCAGGCTTTCGCCCCGCACCGCGTCCCAACGCCAGCTGAGCCGCATCCGGCCGCCTGCCGCCAACGCATCCGTCGCATCCAGCGAGATCGCGTGAAACTCTGCCCCGTGGCGTTGCAGCAGGCTGATGTGCCCCTGTCCGGAAAAGCCCAGCGAAAAGAAGCGCGGCTGCGTGCCCGTCCGCGCCAGATGGAGCAGCGGCGGCAACTCGGCCTCGCCACGCATCAGCGTGAATTCGAGCATCAGGCTGCCCTGTGGCAACAGGGCGGGCAGGGCGCGCGGGGCCAGCGTCAGCGCGCCTTCACCCGGCAGATGCGCGGCAAACCATCCGGCGTGGGGCTGTGTCTGCATCCGTCCCCCCTATGCCGCAGCCGAGAGTTCGGACCAGAGCCGGGCCTCGAAGCTGCGCAACATGCGCCGCGCCGCCGGGCTGTAGCCCGCGCCGGTCTTCGGATCGATCTCGGGGAAAATCGCACAGATCTCGGCCTGCACCGCGGCCTCCATCGCGCCCAGAACATGCGGTCCGGGCAGGAAGCTTTCGGTGGCGAGCCCTTCGGAAAACACCACCTGATGGCGGTCGAACAGGATGTGGACATACTCCACCGTGCCGCCCGCCGCGATCTGGACCGTACCGCCGTTGACCAGATCCTTGGCCGCAACCAGGATTTCCGGCTCGCCGAACAGCAGTTCGGCCAGCGGATCGCGCACGAGCACACGGTGCTGCGCCGAAACCAGCAGATCGCCATGCGCGCCAAACGCCCCGGCCCGAATACGCACCGGCGCCAGCGCCCCTTCGGCGGCCACCTGCCGCCGTCCGATCCAGCGCACGGGCTGCGGCCCGTCGTCCTGCGTCAGAACCAGATCGCCGGGGCGCAGGGCCTCGACGGCACGCAACCCGTCCGGCGTGGCGATCCGGGTGCCCGCGGTGAAACAGGGCACCACCTCGACCGTGACGAAACCGATATCGGTGTGGCCATCCGCGCTTTGCACCTCATATGTGAAGTTGACGGTTTCTTCCTCGGCGTCGGTCTGCACCGTCAGCGTGCCATCGGCGTTGAGCGTGACCCGCTCGCCCGAGGCCAGGGCGACGGTATCGCCCGCGCTGACCGCGACACCGTTGATATGGGTGATGGTCAGGGCGCCGCCGGTGGCGTTCGAATCGTTGCTCAGCACATCCACCGTGCGGCTGCTGCCCGGGTCGATGCGCACCGTATCGTCATTGGCGATCAGCACGGTCTGCACGCTGTCGGCGGCAATCAGCAGGTTCGAGTCATAGTTCGAATCCGAGGTGTCGGCGATGCCGATGCGGATCGAGTTCACCTCGCCGGGATTGACCGGGAAGGTGAGCGACATGGTGACGGTGAAACCGTCCATCTCGGTGTTATAGGCATCGCCCGTATTCGAGACGTAGAGGTTTTCGTTGTTCTGACTGTTGACGTTGATGACCGAGGTATTGCCGTTGCCGACCCCCAGTTCGACAAACGACCCGTTGACCCAGACGCCGACGACATCGTTGTAGATCGAGTTGATGTATTCGGGATATTCGTCCGAGGCGAAGGTGAACGAGATCGTCATCGTATCGCCGGTGGGGATGAAATCCACATCCAGCCAGGCCGCGTCATAGGTGCTGGCGCCCGCGACGGCATTGAAATCGGCGTTGTTGTTTACCCCGGCGGTATTGGTCGAGGTGCTGGCCGATGTGTTCACATCCCCGCGCGAGTTGGTGAAGCTGGTCGCATAGCCGGTGGACAGGATCACCCCGGTGTCGCCCGGCGTCGCATCGGGCGAGAGCGCATCGCCATTGGAATAGATCGCCGACGACCGGCTGTCGCCGGTATAGGATGCCCCCACGACAGTGACGCCATCACCGAAAATCGTTTCGGCCATCTGCATGGCCGAGGCGTTCGTGTTATAGGTCAACTCACGCGCTGTGGGCACGTCCGCCTCCATATGTTGGAGGCAGTGCAAACACTGCTACAGGATCTGCCGATCCTGGCCTCTGCCTGGGCCGTTTTTGGCCTCTGGTTTAATGTGGGTGCGTTGACCCTGCTCGTGTTGCCCTGCCTCGGGACTTTATTTTTCTCAATACTATGCAGGATTTACGCCCTGAGGGAACCGTTTTGTTCACGATTGGCGTGCGGGGGCGGCAAGGGTGCTGCCGGGGCAACACCTCTGTTGTGTCGCCCGGCGCCCGGAGCTAAGCCTTGAGCATCCATCACAAGGAGCCGTCATGAGCCTCGATCCCGTCAAACTCACCGCCGAGCTGATCCGTTGCCCCTCGGTGACGCCCTCTGAGGGCGGGGCATTGCAGTTGCTGGAAGGGGTGCTCTCGGCGGCGGGGTTCTCCTGCACCCGGGTCGATCGCAACGGCATCCCCAACCTGTTTGCCCGCTGGGGCGACAAGGGGGTGAACACCTTCGGCTTCAACGGCCATACCGATGTGGTGCCGGTGGGGGATGGCAAGGCCTGGACCCATGATCCCTTCGGTGGCGAAATTCACGGTGGTGAGCTGTGGGGGCGCGGTGCGACCGATATGAAATCGGGCGTTGCGGCCTTCGTCGCGGCGGCGGTGGATTTCGTGACCGCCACCCCGCCTGCGGGGGCGATCGTGCTGACCATCACCGGCGACGAGGAAGGCGCAGGCCGCGATGGCACCCGTGCGCTGCTGGACTGGATGGATGCCGAGGGCGAGGCGATGTCGGTCTGCCTGGTTGGGGAGCCGACCTGCCCCGACACGATGGGCCAGATGATGAAGATCGGGCGCCGCGGCTCGATGACCTTCTACCTCGAGGCGGCGGGCGTGCAGGGGCATTCCGCCTATCCGCACCGTGCCAGGAATCCGCTGCATGCGCTGGTCGATCTGCTGGGCCGGATGACAGCCGAACCGCTGGACCACGGCACCGATCATTTCGACGCCAGCACGCTGCAGATCACTACGATTGATTGCGGCAATCCGGCCAATAACGTGATCCCGGCGCGCGCAACTGCCACCGTCAACATCCGCTTCAACGATGCCCACACCAGCGCCGGAATCGAGGCCTGGGCGAAAACCCTGATCGCCGGGGTCGAGGCCGAAACTGGCGTTACCTTCACCCTGACGACCGAGGTCTCGGGTGAAAGCTTCCTCACCCCGCCGGGCGATTTCGTGGCGCTCGTCGCCCGCGCGGTTGAGGCCGAAACCGGGATCAAGCCCGAACTCTCGACCTCCGGCGGCACGTCGGACGCGCGTTTCGTCAAGGATCACTGCCCGGTGCTGGAATTCGGCCTTGTCGGGCGGACGATGCATCAGGTGGACGAACGTGTTCCGGTCGAACAGATCACCCAGTTGAAATCCATCTACGCCCGCATCCTGCAGGAGTATTTCGCGTGACCGAAATCATCGAAGCGACGGATCTGGCGGCCTGCCATGCGCTGCGCCGGGCGGTTTTCGTCGACGAACAGGGCGTGCCCGAGGCCGACGAATGGGACGATCTGGATGGCGAAGCGGTGCATCTGCTGGCGCTGGATGCGGGCCGGCCGGTCGGCACCGCGCGGCTGTTGCATCGGGGCGATATCGGCAAGATCGGCCGGGTCTGCGTGCTGAAACCCGCGCGCGGCACCGGGCTTGGCGCGGCACTGATCGCCGAAGGCTGCACCCGGCTCAGGGCGCTTGGCTGCACCAGTGCCAAGCTCGGCGCGCAGGTCCATGCGATCCCGTTCTATGAAAAGCTGGGCTTCACCGTCTGCGGCCCGGTCTATGACGATGCGGGCATCCCGCACCGCGACATGGAAAAACCCCTCTGATCTTCTTCTTGGTGCAAATACTCCGGGGGTGCGGGGGCTGGCCCCCGCTTTCCCCGCGTGACGCCCCGCGCAGGCCATGATAGGCAGGGCCATGACCCAGATCCCGACCAAAGACCAAATCCTTGCCTGGCTTGCCGATCATCCCGGCGCCGGGGCGAAACGTGACATTGCCAAGGCCTTCGGGATCAAGGGTTCTGCCCGGATTGAGCTGAAGCGCCTGCTGAAGGAAATGGCAGCCGAAGGCACGCTGGAACGGCGGCGCAACACCTATCACGATGCGGCCAAGCTGCCGCCGGTGTCGGTGCTGCAGATCCTGGCGCCCGATGATGCGGGCGACCAATGGGCGCGTGCGGTGGAATGGAATGGCGAGGGCCCTGAACCGCGCATCCTGTTCGTGCCGCGTGCCACCGATGTGGCGCTGGCCGAAGGCGACCGGATTCTGGCCCGGATCGCCGAGGTTTCCGGCGAGGCGCATGATTACGAGGCCCGGCTGATCCGCAAGATCGGCGTGGCCGCGCATCGCGTTGTGGGCATCTTCCGCAAATCCGCCGAGGGCGGGCGGATTACGCCGATCGACAAGGGCGCCGACAAGGACTGGCTGGTGCCGCCGGGCGCCACCTTCGACGCCCGCGACGGCGAGCTGGTCGAGGCCGAGCAGATGGGCCCGAAGGGCCGCATGGGTCTGCCCCGCGCCCGGGTGATCGAGCGGCTGGGCGACCCGAGTGCGCCGCGCGCCGTGTCGCTGATCGCGATTCACCAGCACGGCATCCCCGACGATTTCCCCGACGCGGTGGTGGCCGAGGCTGATGCCGCCGTGCCCGCCGGGTTCGAGGGGCGCGAGGATCTGACCGATCTGCCCTTCGTCACCATCGACCCGGCGGATGCGCGTGATCGCGACGATGCCTGTCTGGCGATGCCCGACGATGACCCGGCCAATGAGGGCGGGCATATCCTGTGGGTCGCGATCGCCGATGTCGCGCATTACGTCACGCCGGGTTCGGCGTTGGATCGCGAGGCGCGCAAGCGGGGCAATTCGACCTATTTCCCCGACCGCGTGGTGCCGATGCTGCCCGACCGCCTGTCGGGCGATCTGTGCAGCCTGCATGAACATGTGCCGCGTGCGGTTCTGGCGGTGCGCATGAAGATCGACAGCGCGGGCAACAAGCTGAGCCATCGGTTCACGCGCGGCGTGATCAACTCGGTCGGCTCGCTGGAATACGGGCAGGTGCAGGCTGCGCATGACGGCGCGCCCGATGCCAAGACCGCGCCCTTGGTGGCCGAGATCATCGAACCGCTGTTTGCCTGTTATCACGCGCTGGCCCGGGCGCGGGCGGCGCGCCAGCCGCTTGATCTGGATCTGCCGGAACGGCAGATCGTCATCAGCGAGGAAGGCAAGGTGACCTCGGTCCGGTTCAAGGACCGGCTGGATGCGCACCGCCTGATCGAGGAATTCATGGTGCTGGCCAATGTCGCCGCCGCCGAGGAGCTGGAACGGCTGCGCCGCCCGCTGCTGTATCGGGTGCACGAAGAACCGAGCCCAGAAAAGCTCGATGCGCTGCGCGAAGTGGCGCAGGCGTCGGGGTTCACGTTGGCCAAGGGGCAGGTGCTGAAGACCGCGCATCTGAACCGCCTGCTGGCGCAGGCCGAGGGCACAGAGTTCGATGAATTGCTGAACATCAGCACGCTGCGGTCGATGACGCAGGCCTATTACCACCCGCAGAACCTGGGCCATTTCGGGCTGGCGCTGCGATCCTACGCGCATTTCACATCGCCGATCCGGCGCTATTCCGACCTGATCGTGCATCGCGCGCTGATCGCCGGGCATGGCTGGGGTAAGGACGGGCTGTCGGCGCAGGATATCGAGATGCTGGAGGAAACCGCCCAGCAGATTTCCGACACCGAACGGCGCAGCATGATGGCAGAACGCGATACGACCGACCGCTATCTGGCCGCCTATCTGAGCGACCGGGTCGGATCGGAATTCACCGGGCGGATCAGCGGCGTGCAGAAATTCGGCGCCTTCGTGAAGCTGGATGAAACCGGCGCGGACGGGTTGATCCCGGTGCGCGAGATCGGGCGCGAATTCTTCCATTACGACCGCGACAGCCAGACCCTGATGGGCGCCGATACCGGGCTGACGATTTCCGTGGGCCAGCGGGTTCTGGTGCGGCTGGCCGAGGCGATCCCGATGACCGGCGGGCTGATGCTGGAACTGCTGGAGCTGGAGGGCGCGGCACTTCCGGCCGGGGGGCGCGGCGGCGGCAAGGGGCCGCGGCGCGGGCGCAAACCGGCGGCTTTCAAGGCCCGTGAACGGGGTATTGCCCGCAAGGTCAAGCGCACCCGCAAATAGGGCTACAGCATCCATTCGATCGGCAGGCGCTGCGCGATGCCCAGGGCCACACGGCTGCGCAGGCTGGTGCCCGGCTCGTGGTGCAGATCCGGTTTTCCGGGGCGTGACCAGCGCAGGCGCTGCGTGGGACCGAGTGTCACCCGCCAGGCACGCGTTGGGAAATAGGTTTCGAAGGCATCGGAAATGCCCTGCGCAATGTCGGGGGCCTCGATCAGCAGGCCCAGCTCGGTGTTCAGCCGCATCGAGCGCGGATCGAAGTTGAACGACCCGATGAAAACGCGGGTGCGGTCCACGGCAAAGACCTTGGCGTGCAGCTTGTTGCGCGAAAACGGCGAGGTGCCCTTGATCCGGCGGCCGACAAACTCGGCCAGGAAGGCGCTGGGGCCTTCGGGTTCATGCACGGGGTCGGCATCGGGGGCGTATTCGAACAGTTCGACACCGCACCGCAGCAGCGGACGGCGGCGGTGCGCATAGCCCGAATGCACCAGAGGCACGTCGCTGGCGGCGAAGCTGTTGGTCAGGATGCGCGTGCGCACCCCGTTTTCCGCGAAACGCCCCAAGGCCTGCACCCCGACCCGGGTCGGCACCAGATAGGGCGAGATCAGAAGCAATTCGGATTGCGGCTGGCCCAGGGCCTCGACCAGGTGGCGCCACAACATCTTCTTGCCCTGCAACAGCCCGGTGATCTTTTCAGGCGGATCGAACAGCAGCCGGGCCGGCGCGAAGGTCAGCGGGGCATCGGGGGCCAGCAGCGGTGGTGCGGTGCTGGCCATGCGCAATGCCGCGACATAGCTTGTCGCATCGGGCTGCGACAGGCGGGCAAGGGTCTGCGCGGTCAGCGCGGCGATCCGGTCGGGGCTGACCGGGGGCAACAGCAGCGGCGCCGGGATCGAGGACGCCGAATTCCAATACAGGTCGAACTGTGCGGCGACCTCGGGCACCACCGGCCCGGCCACAGCCACGTCCAGATCCATATAGAGCCCGCCGGGGGCAAAGCGGTTGAAGTAGTCGTCCGCGATATTGCGCCCGCCCAGGATCGCGGCGCTGCCATCGACCACCATCGCCTTGTTGTGCATCCGCCGGTTCAGGCGCGCGAAATCCGACAGATAGCCCAGCACCCGGGCCCGGCGGATCGGGAAGGGGTTGAACAGCCGCACCTCGACATTGGGATGGGCGGCGAAGACGGCCAGGGTTTCGTCCAGGCCGGCTGTTCCGTTGTCATCCAGCAGCAGGCGCACCCGCAGCCCGCGGCTGGCTGCGGTGCGCAGCGCGTCGAGCATCAGCGCGCCCGCGGTGTCGTTCTGCCAGATGTAATATTGCAGATCGACACTGCTTTGTGCGGTCTCGATCAGGGCCAGCCGCGCGGCAAGGGCGGTGATCGGATCGCCCAGCAGTTGCAGGGCATTCAGCCCGGGATGCGCGGCAAGCCGCGCCGCCAGCGCAGTAGCAATCCGGCCCCCCTCCGGGGCGGGCAGGGCGGTGCTGGGCGGGTGCGGGCCGCGCGGGCGCGGATGGCTGATCCGCGCGATGGCCAGTGTCAGCCCGGCCGCGGCAAGCGCCGTCAGGGCCAGGATGCCAAGCACAAGCAGGGGGTGGAACAGATGCATGGCCCACTATGGCCACAAGCGCAGGGATGGGGGAAGGGGCAATGCAAAAGGGGCCGGGAATGACCCGGCCCCTTGCTGTTCACTGTCCGTCAGGGTCAGCCGATGGCCGCCGCCTTCACGTCTTCGTCGATGAAGGGCAGATACTGGGCGAAGTTGTCCGAGAACATCTTGACCAGTTTGGCGGCCTGCGCGTCGAAGGCGTCTTTGTCGGCCCAGGTGTCGCGCGGGTTCAGCAGCACGGAATCGACGCCCGGCACCGAGACCGGAACTTCGAAGCCGAAGTTTTCGTCCTTGCGGAATTCCACGTCATGCAGCGAGCCGTCCAGCGCGGCGGTCAGCAGCGCACGGGTGGCCTTGATCGGCATCCGCTTGCCGGTGCCGAAGGCGCCGCCGGTCCAGCCGGTGTTCACCAGCCAGCACGACGAACCCTCTGCCGCGATTTTTTCCTGCAGCAGCTTGCCATAGACCTCGGGGCGGCGCGGCATGAAGGGCGCGCCGAAGCAGGTCGAGAAGGTCGGCAGCGGCTCGGTCACGCCCACTTCGGTGCCCGGGGTCTTCGAGGTGAAGCCCGACAGGAAGTGATACATCGCCTGAGCGGGCGTCAGCCGCGCGATCGGCGGCAGCACGCCATAGGCGTCGCAGGTCAGCATGATGACGTTCTTCGGCGCGCCACCCAGCGAGTTTTCCGAGGCATTCGAGATGTAATGCAGCGGGTAGGCGCAACGCATGTTGTCGGTCAGCGAGTTGTCGAAGAAATCGAGTTCGAGGGTTTCCTCGTCGAAGACCATGTTTTCGACCACGGTGCCGAACATCGAGCAGGTGGCGTAGATTTCCGGCTCGGCCTCTTTCGACAGGTTGATGGTTTTCGCGTAGCAGCCACCTTCGAAGTTGAAGATGCCCTTGTCCGACCAGCCGTGTTCGTCATCGCCGATCAGGGTGCGCGACGGATCGGCCGAGAGCGTGGTCTTGCCGGTGCCCGAAAGCCCGAAGAACACCGCCGCGTCATCGGGGTTGCCGATGGCGTGGTTGGCCGAGCAGTGCATCGCCATGATGCCCTTGCCGGGCAGGATGTAGTTCAGCAGCGTGAACACGCCCTTCTTGTTTTCACCGGCATAGGCGGTGTTGCCGATCAGGATGATCTTCTTGTCGAAGTTCAGCGCGATGACGGTTTCCGAACGGCAGCCGTGACGCTCGGGGTCGGCCTTGAACGAGGGGCAGTTGATGATCGTCCATTCCGGCGTGAAGGTGTCCAGCTCGGCGCGCTCGGGGCGGCGTAGCATGGTGCGCAGGAACAGGCCATGCCAGGCGAGTTCGGCCACCAGGCGCACGTCCAGGCGATGTTCGGGATCGGCGCCGCCGAACAGATCCTCGACGAAATAATCCTTGCCCTTCATGTGCTCGAGCATGTCGGCATAAAGGACATCGAACTTGGCCGGGTCCATCGGCTTGTTGTTTTCCCACCAGATCGTGTCTTCGACGCTGGGGGTGCGCACGACGAATTTGTCTTTCGGCGAACGGCCGGTATGCGCGCCGGTCGAGCAGTAGAATGCACCGCCCTTGCCCAGCGTGCCCTCGCCGCGCTTGATCGCCGCTTCGATCAGCGCCGGCTCCAGCAGGTTGTAATAGACATTGCCCAGACCAGTGATGCCTTGATCTTCCAGGCGTTTCGCCGGGTTCACACGTCCGATGATCATCTGTTGCTCCCGATGCCGTCGCGCGGCGGTTCGTTGGGTTCCTACCGGCACCCCGGGCCATGGGAATACCGATCCGGCGGGCCCTGCCCACCAGATGTGGCCCCTATAACATGACGGTTTGGTGATGGAACAGGAAGGTTTGACGCAGTTAGCGCAACCATCGCCGGTTTAGCGCAACCATGCCGAAAAGGTGAGGCAAATTAGTCAAACCTTCGGTTTTTTAGTCTTTGATGATTCGGGAATGGCGAGTGATTCGCATATCGGAGTTGATTCTGAGGCCCGGAAAGCGGAATATGCCGGAAATAAAAATGAAATGAGCAGTTAAAGGGTGACGGGCATGTCCAGGATCGCGCTGGTCGACGACGATCGCAATATTCTTACGTCTGTTTCGATGACACTGGAGGCCGAAGGCTTCGAAGTCGAAACCTACAATGACGGGCAGGCGGCGCTGGACGCCTTCAACAAGCGGCTGCCGGACATGGCGGTGCTGGACATCAAGATGCCGCGCATGGATGGCATGGATCTGTTGCAGCGGCTGCGCCAGAAAACCACGATGCCGGTGATCTTCCTGACCTCGAAAGACGACGAGATCGACGAGGTTCTGGGCTTGCGGATGGGCGCAGATGACTATGTGAAGAAGCCGTTCAGCCAGCGCCTTCTGGTCGAACGCATCCGTGCTCTGCTGCGGCGCCAGGATGCGATTTCCACTGGCGAGGTGGCCGTCACCGAAGAGACCAAGGTGATCGTGCGTGGGCCGCTGACGATGGACCCGCTGCGCCATTCGGTGACCTGGAAGGGGCAGGAGGTGACCCTGACGGTGACCGAGTTCCTGCTGTTGCAGGCCTTGGCGCTGCGGCCCGGTTTCGTGAAGTCGCGCGATCAGTTGATGGATGTGGCCTATGACGATCAGGTCTATGTCGACGATCGCACGATCGACAGCCATATCAAACGGTTGCGCAAGAAGATGCGGTCTGCGGATGACGAGTTCTCGGCGATCGAGACGCTCTATGGCATCGGCTATCGCTATAACGAAGAATGAGCATCGCGGTGCGGATAGGATTGGGTCAGTCCAAAAGCGTGGAGCCGGACGTGCTTCTGGGCGAGGACTGGGTCGCCCCCGAAGGGGTCGTCGACCAGGATCTGGCCCGTGGCCGGGCGCGGCGCGGGATGATCGCGCTGAACCGCTCGCCACTGGCGCGCAAGATCATCACCTTCAACCTGCTGGCGATGGTGGTGATGGTCGCGGGGGTGCTGTATCTCAACCCGTTCCGCGACAGTCTGGTGTTCCAGCGTGAAAGCGCGATCGTCAGCGAGGCCGAGCTGATCGCCGATATCTTCGAGGCGCGTCTGCCCAAGGATGCCCCGGTCAATCTGGCGGCGGGTGACGGGATTGATCTGGCCGACACATTCGCCGGGATCGAACTGCCCGAGGGCGCGCGGGTCTATGTCTTCGACATGCGCGGCAATCTGCTGATGTCTTCGGAAGAGGTCGCAACGGCCGAGCGTGAACAGGTCAGCGGTTTCGGCGTCGATCAGCGCTCGACGGTGATTACCGATCTGTTGAACCGGGGCTGGGACTGGGTGGCGACGCTGACCCATAGCACCGACAGCAACCCGCAGGGCTACGATGCGCGGGCTGCGGCCGAGGCGCTGGTGCCGACGGTGACCCCCGGGCACACGCGGATGGCCACCAGTCGCGACCCACAGGGGGCGACGACCTTCTCTGTGGCGACCGGGATCTATCAGAAGGATCAGATGGTCGGCATGATGGCGATGACTTCTGCCGCCGGCGAGATCGACCACCTGGTGCGGGTCGAGCGCGAGCAGGTGCTGCAGATGTTCGTGATCGCGATCATCGTCTCGATCGGCCTGAGCCTGGTTCTGGCCTCGACCATTGCCAATCCTCTCAGCGATCTGGCGGCGGCCGCGGAAATCGGGCGCGACAAGAATGCCCGCAAGATGAGCCCGGGGCGGGTGCGTATCCCCGACCTGACCGCGCGGCCCGATGAAATCGGGCGGCTGTCGGGGGCGATGCGGGGCATGGTGGCGGCGCTTTATGACCGGATCGACGCGAACGAACAATTCGCCGCCGATGTGGCCCATGAAATCAAGAACCCGTTGGCCAGCCTGCGCTCGGCCGTGGCCTCGCTGCACATGGTCAAGCGAGATGACCAGCGCACCAAGCTGTTGGACGTGATCGACCACGATGTGCGCCGCCTCGACCGGCTGGTGAGCGATATCTCCAACGCCTCGCGGCTCGACAGCGAGTTGGTGAAGGAAGAGGAAGAGAGTTTCGATCTGCTGAAGATGGTCGGAAACCTGGCCGAACATCTGGGCGCGCAAGCGGCGCAAAAAGGGGTCGAGTTTATCACCGATCTGCCGCCGCAGCCGATCATGATCACCGGGCTGGAAGGGCGGCTTGCGCAGGTCTTTGTGAACCTGATCACCAATGCGATTTCCTTCTGCGACGAGGGCGACGCGGTGCGGGTCTGGGCCCGGCGGCGCGACAATCGCGTGCTGGTCGTGGTCGAGGATACCGGCCCCGGCATCCCCGAGGAGGCGCTGACCAAGGTATTCAAACGGTTCTATTCCGAACGTCCGGCCGGGCAGTTCGGGGATCATTCCGGGCTGGGGCTGGCGATCTCGAAGCAGATCATCGAAGCGCACGGCGGGGTGATCTGGGCCGAGAACATTCGTCCGACGGATGCCGACATCACCTCGGAGCCGCTGGGTGCGCGCTTCGTTGTCGGTCTGCCGATCTGAGCGCGGCGGCCTGTGATGTCCGGGCCGCCCGTTTCCAACATCCACGGCACTGCAGTTGCGCTGGATACGACGCGCGGGGTCTTGATCCTGGGGCCGTCGGGCGCGGGGAAGTCGTTGCTGGCGTTGCGCCTGATGGCACTGGGTGCGCAGCTCGTGGCCGATGATCGGGTTGATCTGTGGGCCGAGGGCGCGGAGGTCTGGGCACGCGCGCCCGAGGCGCTGAGCGGAATGATCGAGGCGCGCGGCGTGGGCCTGCTGGGCGCTGCGGCGCTACCTGCGGCGCGGATCGTTCTGGTGGTCGATCTGGGCCGGGAAGAGCCCGAACGCCTGCCTCCACAGCGTAAACATGACCTTTTAGGCAGGTCCGTGCCTCTTGTGCTGCGCGTGCAACATGGTCATCTTGATGCGGCAGTCCTGCAATGGCTGAAAGGTGGGCGAGTCGCGTGAGTCAGGGAAGAAAAGCCGAGGGTCAGGAGGGCCGCCGCGTCGTGCTGGTCACGGGGCCGTCCGGTGCCGGGCGCTCGACCGCGATCGCCGCGCTCGAAGATCTTGGCTATGAAACCATCGACAACCTGCCGCTGAGCCTGATCCCGCGGTTGCTGGACGGGCCGTTGATGCAGCCGCTGGCGTTGGGCATTGATGTGCGCAACCGCGACTTTTCGGCCAATGCGCTGATCGAGGCGATCGACCGGCTGACGCGTGCGCCCGATCTGCAGCTGGAGGTGCTGTATCTGGATGCCACAAGCGACGTGCTGCTGCGGCGCTATTCCGAGACGCGCCGACGCCACCCGCTGGCCCCCGCCGATGCGCCACAAGAGGGGATCTTGCAGGAGATCGACATTCTGGCGCCGATCAAGATGCGGGCCGACGTTCTGATCGACACCTCGGCGATGACGCCGCATGATCTGCGCGCCGAAGTGGCGCGCTGGTTCGACATGGGGGCGATCGCGCGGCTGTCGCTGTCGCTGCACAGCTTCAGCTACAAGCGCGGCGTGCCGCGCGGGCTGGATATGATGTTTGACTGCCGGTTTCTGAACAACCCGCATTGGGAGCCCGCGCTGCGGCCGCTCAACGGGCAGGATGCGGCGGTGGCGGCCTATGTCGCGGCCGATCCGCGCTATGCGGAATTCGTCGGAAAACTCAAGGAATTGCTGCTGTTCTTGCTGCCCGCGCATGTCGAGGAAGGCAAGAGTCATCTGTCGGTCGGCTTCGGTTGCACCGGCGGTCAGCACAGGTCGGTTGCCGTAACGGAAGCCATGGCCAAAGCGCTTGCAGAGGCTGGGTGGCAGGTGTCTAAACGGCATAGGGAATTGGAACGGCGGGCGCAGGCCATGCCGGGGGTGAAGACAGGAAGCGACGCGTGATCGGGATCGTGATCGTGGCACATGGTGGGTTGGCGCGCGAATACCTCGCCGCGGTCGAGCATGTCGTGGGGCCGCAAGCCGGCATCCGCGCGATTACCATCGAGGACGACCATGACCGCAGCCTGAAACAGGCCGAGATCCGCGCCGCCGCCGATGCGGTCGACAGTGGCGACGGGGTGGTGGTGGTGACCGACATGTTCGGCGGCTCGCCCTCGAACCTGAGTTTGCTGGCCTGCGAATCCTGTGAACGCGAAATCATCTATGGCGCCAACCTGCCTTTGCTGATCAAACTGGCGAAATCGCGCAGTCTGAACGTGCATGCCGCGGTCGAGGCCGCGCTGGATGCGGGGCGCAAATACATCAACAGCTATTCGGCTTACGGGACTGAAACGAAGTAATGGTTTCCAAGGTTTTGCAGATCGTCAACGTGAAGGGGCTGCATGCGCGTGCCTCTGCCCGTTTCGTCGAAGTGGTCGAGGCGCATGACGCCCGCGCCGAAGTCGAGAAGGACGGCATGTCCGTTTCCGGGGATTCGATCATGGGCCTGCTGATGCTGGCCGCCTCGCGCGGCACGTCGATTGCGGTGCGCACCAGCGGCCCGCAGGCAGAAGAACTGGCCGCGGCGCTGGAGGCTCTTGTGGCCGATCGCTTCGGCGAGGATAACTGAGCCTGCGCAACAAGAGGGTCCGGCAGTGGACGAACAGATAACGGCGGGCACGGTTGCCAAGCCTTACGACAAGCGACGCCTGTCATATGCGGGCACCTTTACCAACCCCTGGAAGGTGGCGACGATCCGCACCATCGAATGGGCAACAGCGAAGCTCAAGCTGCTGAGCCTGATCCGCAAGTTTGAACGTCGCGGTGCCCCTGTAGGGCAGGCGTTCTGGCCGCAGGCGCTCGAGATCATGGGGATCGACGTCAAGACCCCGGCAGAGCAGATCGCCCGCATCCCGCCCACCGGCCCGCTGGTCGTCATGGCCAATCACCCGCACGGGCTGGTCGACGGCATGGTGCTGGCCCATCTGATCGGGCAGGTGCGCACCGACTACAAGATCCTGACGCGCTCGTTGCTGACCGGCATTCCCGAAATCGCCGAATTCATGCTGCCGGTTCCTTTTCCGCATGAGGAAAACGCGCAGGCCGAAAGCCTGAAAATGCGCGCGGAATGCATGGCAACGTTGAAGGCGGGCGGGGTGATCGTGCTGTTCCCGGCGGGGGCCGTGGCGCATTCCGAAACCTTCTTCGGCCCCGCGATCGAGGGCGAATGGAACCCGTTCTCGGCCAAGATGGTGGCGCGCTCTGGCGCGTCGGTGCTGCCGATCTATTTCCCCGGGCATAACACGCGGCTCTATCAGATCGCCAACAAGCTGAGCGCCACCCTGCGGCAAGGCTTGCTGTTGCACGAGATCAAGGCCGCGTTGAACAAGCCGCAGGCGCCGGTAATCGGCCACGCGCTGAGCCCGGAAGACTTGCGTGAACCGCTGAAGAACCCGCGGCAATGGCTGGCCGATCTGCGCCAGCACACGCTCAATCTGCGCGACTGAGGCCCTGAAACGGGACGCCGGATAGGAAAAACCCCGCCAGTGGCGGGGTTTTTTGTGTTTCGGGGTCGATCAGCGCGTCGGAACCGGAGTTTCGCCGCGATAGTCGTAGAACCCGCGCCCGGTCTTGCGCCCGAGCCAGCCAGCCTCGACATATTTTGTCAGAAGCGGGCAGGGGCGGTATTTCGTGTCTGCCAGCCCGTCGTGCAGAACATGCATGATCGCCAGGCAGGTATCGAGGCCGATGAAATCGGCCAGTTCCAGCGGGCCCATCGGATGGTTCGCGCCCAGTTTCATCGACTCGTCGATCGAGCGGACGTTGCCCACGCCTTCATACAGCGTATAGACCGCCTCGTTGATCATCGGCACCAGAATCCGGTTGACGATGAAGGCCGGGAAGTCTTCGGCCGAAGCCGAGGTCTTGCCGATCCGGGCGATCACGTCGAGCATGATCTGATAGGTTTCGTCGTCGGTGGCAATGCCGCGGATCAGTTCGACCAGTTGCATCACCGGCACCGGGTTCATGAAGTGCATGCCGATGAATTTCTCGGGGCGGTCGGTTTTCGAGGCCAGACGCGTGATCGAGATCGACGAGGTGTTCGAAGCCAGCAACGTCGTCGGTTTCAGATGCGGCACCAGCGTCGCGAAAATCGTGTCCTTGACCGATTCACGTTCAGTCGCGGCCTCGATCACCAGATCGGTCTGCCCCAGATCGGTCAGCGTCAGCGTGGTCTTGATGCGGGCCTGTGCGGCGGACTTGTCCGCTTCGGAAATCTTGCCGCGCGACACCTGCCGCGCCATGTTTTTCTCGATCACGGCAAGGGCCTTGTCCAGGCTCTCTTGCGCGATGTCATTCATCAGAACGTTGTAACCGGCCAGCGCGAAAACATGGGCGATCCCGTTGCCCATCTGCCCTGCGCCAACGATCCCTACCGTTTCAATCGCCATTTCTTCACCTCATGTGATTGCGTCTCGACCATACGCATGCTGCAGTGCAGCGCGCAAGGCTTTCCGGGACAATGGCACAGAACACTTAAGGGATTGTGTCGTATTTTCGCTTTATCCCTTTCGAAAGGCTTGGCGCGCAATCTCCACCTTGGGTGAGTCGAAAACTGAGGTGGGATTATGGCTTTCGAATATGCGGGCGATGGCGCCCTGGACTATTTTCCGTGTCGCTATGGCAGATCGAAACTGCTGTTTCGCGGGCCGCGCCGCGATCTTGCGCGGCCTTTCGTGGCGGCACTGGGCGGGTCCGAGACCTATGGAAAATTCGTGGCAGAGCCCTGGCCTGCGCTGCTGGAAGACAAGTTGCAGATGCCGGTCGTCAATTTCGGCTATCTCAACGCGGGGATCGACGTTTTCGCCAACGAACCCCAGGTGGGCGAGATGTCGCGCCTGGCCCGCGTGACGGTGATTCAGTTGATGGGTGCACAGAACGTCTCGAACCGGTTTTACGCTGTGCATCCGCGGCGGAATGATCGTTTCCTGCGGGCGTCGAACCTGATGCGCGCGGTATTCAGCGAGATCGACTTCACCGAATTCAACTTTACGCGCCATCTTCTGCTGGCTTTGCGCGAACGGGCGCCGGATCGCTTCGGGCCGCTGGTTGCGGAATTGCAGGCGGCCTGGATCGCGCGGATGACGGCGATGCTGGACAAGATCGAAGGGCGCAAGGTGTTGCTCTGGCTGGGCGAATACCGCGATCCGTCGTTGCGCGATGCCCTGGGTTGCGAGCCGCTGCTGGTAACGTCCGAGATGGTGGACCGGCTGCGGCCGCTGGCCGATGCGGTGGTCAGGGTCGACCCCTCGCTGACGGCGCGCAGTTCGGGCTCCGCCGGGATGTATTTCGGCCCGATGGAAGAACCTGCGGCGGCCACGATGCCGGGACCGATGGTGCATGAAGAGGTGGCTGCGGCGCTGGCGCCGGTGCTGGCGGGGCTGCTTTAAGCGGGGCGCGCGGCGTATGCAAAAGCCCCGCCAGAGTGGCGGGGCTTTCCGATTTCGCCTCCGGCGGGAGTATTTTTGCCAAGAAGAAGACGTGGCTTTTCATCTTGGCCGGAAATATCCCGGGGGTCCGGGGGCAGGGCCCCCGGCCGGTGTGTCACAGCTTGCTGGTCAGTTCCGGGACAGCCTGGAACAGGTCTGCGACGAGTCCGAAGTCTGCGACCTGGAAGATCGGGGCTTCTTCGTCCTTGTTGATGGCGACGATGATCTTGCTGTCTTTCATCCCCGCAAGGTGCTGGATCGCACCCGAGATACCGCAGGCGATGTAGAGTTCCGGCGCCACGACCTTGCCGGTCTGCCCGACCTGCCAGTCGTTCGGCGCAAAGCCCGAATCCACCGCCGCGCGCGACGCGCCCACGGCTGCGCCGAGCTTGTCGGCCAGGCCCGCGATCAGCGCGAAATCGGCCTCGGAGCCGACGCCACGGCCGCCCGAGACCACGATCTTCGCCGAGGTCAGTTCCGGGCGGTCGGAGGCCGCCACCTTGTCCTCGACCCAAGCCGACAGGCCCTTGTCGCCGGCCGCAGCCGCGGCCTCGACCGGGGCCGAACCGCCCGCGCCCGCGGCTTCGAAAGCCGTCGCGCGGATCGTGGCAACCTTGATCTTGTCCGAGGATTTCACCGTCTGGATCGCGTTGCCCGCGTAGATCGGGCGCTCGAACGTGTCGGCATCGACCACGCCGATCACATCCGAGATCACCATCACATCCAAGAGCGCGGCCACGCGCGGCAGCACGTTCTTGGACTCGGCCGTCGCCGGCGCCACGATATGGGTGAAGCCACCGGCCAGCGAAACGACCAGATCGGCCAGCGGCTCGGCCAGGCCATGCGCGTAAGCCGCGTCATCGGCGGTCAGCACCTTGGCCACGCCATCCATCGCCGCGAACGGTGCCGCATCGACGCCCGCACCTGCCACCAGCACCGTCACCGGGCCCATCTTTTTCGCCGCGCTCAGCGCCTTGGCGGTCGCGTCGAGGCTGTTCACTTCAGCAATCAGAAGAACCGACATCACAGAACCCCCGCGTCTTTCAGTTTCGCCACCAGCTCGTCGACCGAGCCCACCTTGATGCCCGCGCTGCGGCCCGCCGGCTCGGCGGTCTTCACCACGCTCAGGCGCGGCGTGACATCGACGCCGTAATCGGCCGCGGTCTTTTCTTCGAGCGGTTTCTTCTTGGCTTTCATGATGTTGGGCAGCGAGGCATAGCGCGGCTCGTTCAGGCGCAGGTCGGCCGTCACGATCGCCGGCAGCTTGACCGAGATCGTCTGCAGACCGCCATCGACCTCACGCGTGACTTTCGCGCTGTCGCCGGCAATCTCGACTTCCGAGGCAAAGGTCGCCTGACCCCAGCCCAGCAGCGCCGCCAGCATCTGGCCCGTCGCGTTCATGTCGTTGTCGATCGCCTGCTTGCCCGCGATCACCAGGCCGGGGGCCTCGTCGGCCACCACTTTCGCCAGGATCTTGGCCACCGCCAGCGGCTCGATATCCTGATGCACGTCATCGGCAGCCACCACCAGGATCGCCCGGTCCGCACCCATCGCCAGCGCCGTGCGCAGCGTTTCCTGCGCCTGCTTCACGCCCACCGAAACCACCACGATCTCGGACGCGGCGCCCTTCTCTTTCAGACGGATCGCCTCTTCAACGGCAATCTCGTCGAACGGGTTCATCGACATCTTTACGTTCGCAAGATCGACACCGCTACCGTCCGCCTTCACACGAACCTTCACGTTATAGTCGATCACGCGCTTCACAGGCACCAGTACCTTCATGGGCGAGTGTCTCCCTACCTTTGATTCCGCCCGCACAGGGCGGGCCACAAGCTCTCGGCAATTTTGTTACAAGACCAAAACAGCGAGGGACAGTATAAAATCGACGCAATCCCCTGTCGCAACGTCACGTCGCAGGCCGTTTGCGCAATCTGTGCCGGTTTGGGCGGCAGGCGGCGGGCCTAGCGGTTGCCCCCCGGCACCCAAAGCACATCGGCGCGCCCTTCGTCATTGGCAATGCGCGCGGCGCAGAAGAACCAGTCGGACAGCCGGTTGAGATACTTCACCGCCAAGGGATTGGCGGTATCGGTGGCGGCCAGTGCGGTTGCCTCGCGTTCGGCGCGGCGCGCGACGGTGCGGCACAGGTGCAGATGGGCGGCCAGCGGGGTGCCGCCCGGCAGGATGAAGCTGCGCAGCGGTTCGAGCCGGGAAACCATCGCGTCGATTTCGGATTCCAGCCTGGTCAACTGGGTCTCGATCACGCGCAGCACGGGGTATCCGGCTTCGGCGTCCTTTTCCATCGCCGGGCGGGCCAGATCGGCGCCCAGGTCGAACAGATCGTTCTGGATCCGTGCCAGCGCGGCGTTGGTGTCGTCATCCGCATGCAGCCGGGCGAGCCCCAGAGTCGCGTTCAACTCGTCCACGGTGCCATAGGCCGCGACACGCAGATCGTGCTTGGCCACGCGCGAGCCATCGGCCAGTGCGGTCTGTCCGGCATCGCCGGTTTTGGTATAGATACGATTGAGAACGACCATGGATCAGCCTCCTTTTCGGAGCCAGACAAACAGCAAAATCAGACAGATCGCAACCGCCTGGGCCGCGATGCGCAGTCGCATCAGCTTGTTGGCGTGCTTGCGGTTGAAATCGCCGCCCCTGGCAAAACCGCCAATGCCGATCATCAAAATGATCAGCACGGCAAAGCTTGCGGCGGCAACGACGTAGAAAAGCGGATCGTTGCGCATCTGTCCTCCCTGTTCGGTCCCACAGTAGCGGGCGGGCGAGGAAAATCGAGAGGTTTATCCGATCAGGCCTTCGCCATCAGCCAATCCAGCACACGGCCGGGCAGCAGGCGGCGGGCAAGGGCGGCAATCCAGGTGGCCTTGGTCACATAGTAATGGCCGCGCGGGTTTGGCACGGTCAGGGCGGTCAGGATCGCCTGGGTGACGGCCGAGGGCGGCAGTTCGAACGTGTCCTTCTTGCCCGAGGGTTCGTAAAGGCGCTTGAGCAGCGAGGATTCATATTGGTCGCGCCGGGCCGAATTGCGCCAGTCGATCCAGCGTTCGAAATGGGGAATCGCATTCAGGCGGAAGCGGGTCGGGATCGGGCCGGGGTTGATCAGCACGATCTTGATATTGGTGTCGCGCATTTCCAGGCGCAGCACATCGGTCAGCCCTTCAAGCGCGAATTTCGTCGCGACATAGGCGCCACGCCAGCGGATGCCCACCAGTCCCAGCACCGAGGAACACTGCAGGATGCGGCCATGGCCCTGGGCGCGCATCACCTTGATCGCGCGGGTGGTCAGGTCGTGCAGGCCGAAAAGATTGGTTTCGAAAATCTCGCGCAGCGCGCCGGCGGGCAGGTCTTCGAGCGCGCCCGGGCAGGCGTAGGCCGCGTTGTTGTAAAGCGCGTCAAGCCGTCCGCCCGCCCGGGCCAGCGCCTCGTTGAAGCCCGCCTCGATCGAGGCCGGATCGGCAACGTCGAGAGGAAACGAGATCAGCCCCTCTGCGCGCAGCCGGGCGCAATCTTCCTCGCGCCGGCAGGTGGCCAGAACTTTCCAGCCCGCGGCCTTGAGCCCATGCGCGGCATCATAACCGATGCCCGAAGAACAGCCGGTAATCAGGATTGTCTTGGTCATGGTCTGGCGCCCCGCAATGATCGTTGCCACCGGGATAGGGGGCGCGGTGCAACTGTGCAAGGCGATCCGGGCGCCTCGTGTGCCCGCTCAGTTCGCGGGGGCCAGCAGCTTGCGCGAAACCCAGCCTTCGATCCCGTCGCCTTCGATCCGAATCCTGACCCAGGGCGCGCTGCTGTCGGAGACCACCAGAACCTCTTCGCCGCGGCTGATCCGGTCGACCACCGGATTGCCGGTCGAAGGGCCGGAACGCACATTCAACCGGTTGGCGGTGACGACCCAAAGGGAGGCGTCGGCGGAAGCCTCGGTCAAGGCAGCCTTCTGTGCATGTTCGGGGGAGGGGCGCAACGCGGGGCCGGGCATGCGCACCAAGCGTGCCGGTGTGACCAGCGGCGCAGGCACCGGGTCGGATTGGCTGAGGCTGATCGTTTCAGGGCCGGCAACGGACGCCTGCACAACTTTGGGCGCGGCACTTTCCGAGGGGCCTTGCGCCATGATCCGCGCGCCCTCTTCGCCGTCACGTCCTGCGATCAACTGCACCAAGAATATCGCTATCAACGTGTAAAATGTCATCTTGAACATCTGACTACCCCCGAGACTCACTACTTTTTCATTTTAGCATGTTTTTTGGTCGGTTTCCTTGACGGAACCCTTGGGCCGCCGATTTGTTCCGCCAAGGGAAAAAGTTTCCGTCTGGACCGGGCGCGTGGCGCGCTTTACACCCGGGGGCATGAGCGAAAATGATGACGACCTGCCCGTTTCCCTGACCTCCGAGCCGCTGAGCCGCGCGATCGGCGAGCGCTATCTGACCTATGCGCTGTCGACGATCATGCACCGGGCGCTGCCCGATGCGCGCGACGGGTTGAAGCCCGTGCATCGCCGCATCCTCTATGCGATGCGCGAGTTGAAGCTGTCGCCAACCGGGGGCTTCCGCAAATCGGCCAAGATTTCGGGCGACGTGATGGGGAACTATCACCCGCACGGCGATGCCGCGATCTATGATGCGATGGCGCGTCTGGCGCAGGATTTCGCGATGCGCTACCCGCTGGTCGACGGGCAGGGGAACTTCGGCAATATAGACGGCGACAACCCCGCCGCCAGCCGCTATACCGAGGCCCGCTTGGCGCACCCGTCCGAGGCATTGCTGGAGGGGCTGGCCGAAAACGCCGTCGATTTTCGCCCGAACTATGACGGTACCTTGGAAGAGCCGGTGGTTTTGCCCGCGGCCTTCCCGAACCTGCTGGCCAATGGCTCGTCCGGGATCGCGGTGGGGATGGCGACGAACATTCCGCCGCATAACCTGCATGAGCTGATCGACGGCTGTTTCGCGCTGATCAAGACCCCGGATCTGTCGGACGAGGCGCTGGTCGAACTGGTGCCGGGGCCGGATTTCCCGACCGGCGGCGTGCTGGTCGAACCGCGCGAGAGCATTCTGGAGAATTACCGCAGCGGGCGGGGGGCGTTCCGGTTGCGCGCCCGATGGGAGGTCGAGGATCTGGGCCGCGGCATGTGGCAGATCGTGGTCACCGAGATCCCCTATCAGGTACAGAAATCCAAGCTGATCGAGCGGCTGGCCGAACTGATCCAGACCAAGAAGGTGCCCGCGCTGGCCGATGTGCGCGACGAAAGCGCCGAGGATGTGCGCATCGTGCTGGAACCGCGCACCCGCACGGTCGAACCCGCGCAACTGATGGGCATGCTGTTCCGCAGCTCGGATCTGGAACTGCGGTTCAACATGAACATGAACGTGCTGATCGACGGGCGCGTGCCGAAGGTCTGCAGCCTGAAAGAGGTGCTGCGCGCGTTTCTGGACCATCGCCGCGACGTGCTGTGCCGCCGGTCCGAGCATCGGCTGGACAAGATCGCGCACCGGCTCGAGGTGCTGAACGGCTATATCATCGCCTATCTGAATCTGGATCGGGTGATCGAAATCATCCGCACCGAGGACGAGCCCAAGCCCGCGCTGATGGCGGAAAACTGGGCGGTGGTGGATGGCGAGCGCGCCTTCCTGACCGAGGTGCAGGCCGAGGCGATCCTGAACATGCGCCTGCGCAGCCTGCGCAAACTTGAAGAGATGGAACTACGCAACGAACGCGATGCGCTGATGGCCGAGCGCGCGGATCTGCAGGGGTTGTTGGCCTCGGAGCGCGAGCAGTGGAAACGGATCACCGCGCAGCTGAAAGATGTGCAAAAGCAGTTCGGCAAGGCCACCGCGATGGGCGCCCGGCGCACCAGTTTCGGGGATGCCGCCGAGGTCGAGGATGTGCCGATCGAGGCGATGATCGAGCGCGAGCCGATCACCGTGATCCTGTCGAAGATGGGCTGGGTGCGGGCGCTCAAGGGGCATCAGCCGCTGGATGCCGAGGTCAAGTTCAAGGATGGCGACGGGCCGCTGTTTGCGCTGCATGCCGAAACCACCGACCGGATCGTGGCGCTGGGGTCGAACGGGCGGGCGTTCACCGTTCTGGGCGCCAACCTGCCCGGCGGGCGCGGCATGGGCGAGCCGCTGCGGCTGATCGTCGATCTGCCGAACGAGGCCGAGATCACCCATCTGGTCATTCCCAAAGCCGGCGAGAAATATCTGCTGGCCTCTTCGGACGGCGACGGGTTCGTGGTGCCGGGCGAAGAACTGGTGGCACAGACCCGCGCGGGCAAACAGGTGCTGAACATGCGCGAAGGCGCGCGCACGCAGGTTTGTCGTCCGGTTGTGGGCGATCATGTCGCGTGCGTCGGGGAAAACCGCAAGATGCTAGTGTTTGCGCTGGACGAACTGCCGGAAATGGCCCGCGGCAAAGGCGTCAGGTTGCAAAAATACAAGGATGGCGGGCTGTCGGACGCGATTACTTTCGCGCTTGCCGACGGGCTGAGCTGGAAAGATCCGGCGGGGCGCACCCGGTCCGAGACGGACCTGGGCGAATGGCTGGCCAAGCGGGCCAGCGCCGGCCGGATGGCGCCGCGCGGTTTCCCGCGGGACAATCGCTTCTGCTGACGGGGCCGGGCGCAAGCCCGGTCTTTGGCCGATGCCGGGGCCGCGTCGCACGGGCGCGGCAGCGACGCCATGGTGCGCTGGCCACAGGCGCGTGGCGCATTGCGCCGCGCTGGCGGGGAATGCACGAAGCGGGCTTGATTTTTCTCCTTCGGGGCAATAGGTAGCGCGCGATATTGACTCGGGCCAATTCCGGCCCCCGAACCAGAGGCGCCCGCGACATGGCAAAGGCAAAGTTTGAACGGA
>DKFM01000004.1 GCA_002452815.1 Rhodobacteraceae bacterium UBA6796 | reverse complement strand
TCGGCACAAACGCATCGCGCGTCATCAGCGCGGCCAACGGCCCTGCCGGGCCCTGCGCGGTGAAACCAAGCAGAAAGCCGCCATTCGCCTCGAAGCCCACCACCTTTGCGCCGGGCTGCGCAGCCCGAACCGCCTCCATCGCGGCGATCACGAAAGGCGAACCGATCTTCGTCAGATGCACCGCAGTGAATGCCGGGATCTGCGACAGCATCGAATTCGACGACACCGGCGTGCAGACGATCTGCGCCTTGAGTGCCTGCGCGCTCAGAACCCCCAGAACATCGCCCGCAATGACCTGCCCCGTGGCATCGGTCAGCATCGGGCGGTCGGCATCGCCATCCGTCGACAGGATCGCGTCAAGGCGGTGGGTGACGCACCACTCCGCCAACATCGAGCGCGTTTCGATATCCACAGCCTCGGTATCGACCGGGATAAAACTGTCCGAAGGCGCCAGCAGGACCGACTCCGCGCCCAGTGCGTCAAGAACGGCAGGCAAAAGATCGCGCGCGACAGTGGAGTGCTGATAGACGCCCAGCCGCAAACCAGACAGAGCCTGCGGCCCGTAAGCCGTCACATAGCGCTGAACATAGGCGCGGGATGCTTCGGGGCAGGGCGTCAGGCTGCCTTCCGCGCGGCCCTCCGGCGCAGCGCCGGAATCATAGGCCGCAACGATCGCCGCTTCGTCGTCTTTCGAGATCTCGCCGGTCGGCAGATAGAACTTCAACCCGTTGCGATCGGCCGGAATGTGGCTGCCGGTCACCATGATCGCCGCCGCACCCGCCGACATCGCCGCCAATGCCAGCGCCGGAGTCGGCAGCGCCCCGCAATCGCTCACCGCAACCCCCGCCTTGCGCGCCGCCGCAATCACATCGCGCGCAATCCGCGGGGAAGACGGCCGCAGATCGACCCCCACGAAAAGCCCCGCTCCAATCGGGCAGGACGCCAGAAACGCCGCCGTATAAGCCTGCACAAGATCTGGCGTCAGATCCACCACAAGGCCCCGCAAACCGCTTGTGCCAAACTTCACTGACATGTCGCCCTCTCAATCCTGCCGATGCAAAAGCGCTGGCATTGCAGTGCCCCCCGATAGCTCCGCCAATTGATGTTGGAGTTCGGCCCAACCTGCCCTGCCAAGCGGTTCTGGAGCGTCGGAAGGTGGAGTTTCCGGTTTTGGTCACGGCGGCTGCCAGGCCAAGCCGTCGGGAAAGTGTAGCGCGCTCGGCACGTTGTCGCAGGGGTCGCTGAGGGGGCGGTCGTCGTTATAGTGTCTGCGCCGATCCTCCGGCTTTTCGGCGGCATCTGCAAGGCTCATGAACCAATGCATGTTCGGGCAGTCGGACCTGAGTTTACTGCCAAAGGCTTCGATGAAGCCATTGTCGGTTGGCTTGCCGGGGCGCAAGAAGCCCGCGGTCATGGGCCATCCTCGGGTTTGACTGGGGAAAGGGCTGCGAAGCGGTCAGCACGGCAAGGGCGTGTATCGAAGCAGCATGGATTTTCGGAGAGAAAACAGTAGCCGTCTGCGTGGCGGGGGCAAACTCTCTGCCAGGAAAGGCAGAACTATCTGCTACTTTTCAAGGAGTGTTTGGTGGAGCCAAGGGGGGTCGAACCCCTGACCTCTTGAATGCCATTCAAGCGCTCTCCCAACTGAGCTATGGCCCCACCTGAGGTCTGCGATCTGCCTGTTTGGCGTCTCGCGTGGGGGGTCGTATAAGGCCCTGCCAAACCCGGTGCAAGAGGAATTTTCTGCGCCGCCACGAAAAACTTTGCACGCGCGCTGGCAAGGTCTGGACACAAACGACAAAGCGCGGGGCCATGCCCCGCGCCTGTCATTCCGCCCCTGTCATGCGGGGATCAGCTTTCGTCGTCGCCCGTGCTGACATCGGCGATATCGTCGAGCGAGACGTTGTCGTCTTCGTCATCCTCGAGCAGATCGTCGTCGATATCCACATCGGCGGCGTCATCGTCCAGATCGTCGTCGGTCAGATCATCTGCCTCGACTTCGCGTTCGCGGGACGCCGACTTGTCTGCGACCAGCGTGCGGCCGCGGCCCGCCGTCAGGCTCTCGAGCGAGAAGCTGTTGGCGCAGACCGGGCAGGTCAGCGGGTCTTTGTTCAGGTCGTAGAACCGGCTCGCGCAATGTGGGCAGAGGCGCTTGACGCCCCATTCCTCTTTCGGCATGGAATTCTCCTGGCATCGCTCTATTCAGAGAGTCGGAGCCGCTTGCCACACTGGGCGCGGGGTGTCAAAGCCTTTTCGTCCCTTGCCCCGTTCCGCAGGGCCATTCCGCGCCGATCCCGTCATTTTCCCGGAGCCGCCCGTGACCCGCCACCCTCTGCCCGACGCCCCCGAGATCGCGCTGGTGCTGCGCCGCTCCGCCCGGGCGCGACGCTTCAGCCTGCGGGTGTCGCGGATCGACGGGCAGGTGACGCTGACGCTGCCCGCCCACGCGCGCGAAGCCGAGGCGCTGGCCTTCGCCCGGAGCCAGACCGAGTGGCTTCGGCGCGCCCTGGCCCAGAGCCCCGCGTCGGAGCGTCCCGCGCCGGGCGGCAGCATCCTGTTCGAAGGCGCGCGGCGGCAGATCGTCGAAGGGGCGGTGCGCGCGCCAAGGCTTGACGGGGCGCAGTTGATCGTGCCGCCCGGCGCCGATCGTCTGGCGGCGCGGCTGGAAGCGTTTCTCAAGGTCTGCGCCCGTCAGCGCCTGCAGGCCGCCACCGAAGGCTATGCCGCGCAGCTGGGCCGGCCCTTCCGGCGCATTACCCTGCGCGATACCCGCTCACGCTGGGGATCGTGCGCACAGGACGGATCGCTGAGCTACAACTGGCGGCTGATCATGGCGCCGCCCTGCGTGCTGGACTATGTGGCGGCACATGAGGTCGCGCATCTGGAGCAGATGAACCACTCGCCCGCGTTCTGGGCGGTGGTTGCCGGATTGCGCCCCGGCTATGCCGCTGAACGCGCCTGGCTCAAGCGGCACGGCAGCGCGCTGCATGCCATGCGCTTCGACCGCTGAGGGGTGATTGACGGCGGGGCGTTTTGTGATCACAAAGGCGCATGACCACCATCAGCACCCGCCCGATCGAAACCGCTGCCCATGACCGGTTGTATCGCAGCCTGCGTCAGCAGATCATGCATGGCGAGCTGCTGCCCGGTCAGCCGCTGACGCTGCGGGGCTTGGGCAAGCAATACGGCGTGTCGATGACCCCCGCGCGCGAGGCGCTGCGGCGGCTGGTGGCGGAAGGCGCGCTGATGCTGTCGTCCTCGGGCCGGGTGGCGACGCCCGAGCTGTCGAACGACCGGATCGAGGAGCTGGCCGCCCTGCGCGCGCTGATCGAGCCGGAACTCGCCGCCCGTGCCCTGCCGCGCGCGCATCTGGCGCTGATCGACCGGCTGAGCGCGATCAACACCGCCAATGCCGAGGCGGTCGCGAAACAGGACCCGGTGGGCTATATCCGCACCAATCTGGAATTCCACCGCACGCTTTACCTGCGCGCGCAGGCGCCCGCGATGCTGGCGGTGATCGAGACCGTCTGGCTGCAGCTCGGGCCGACGATGCGCGCGCTCTATAACCGGGTGTCGCGCAACGAACCGCCGCGGCATCACCGGATGATTCTGGCGGCGCTGCGGGCGGGGGACGAACCTGCGCTGCGGCTGGCGGTGCGCACCGATGTGACCCAGGGCCTGCGCCATCTGGCGGGGTAGGGGGCGCTGCCCCCCTTTGCGCTTCGCGCAAATTCCCCCCGGAGTATTTTTGCCAAGAAGAAAGGGCCTTGGCTTCTTCTTGGCAAAAATACTCAAACCCTGCTTTGGCCAGAGGCGCCACGCAGCAAAAAGGGCGACCCCGAGGCCGCCCTTTCAGGATGTGGTGCAGGCGGATCAGGCGTGGATGGCGCCGTCGCCGCAGGCCAGCGCGGCCTCGCGCACCGCTTCCGAATAGGTCGGGTGGGCGTGGCAGGTCAGCGCAACATCCTGCGCCGAGGCGCCGAATTCCATGGCCACGCAGATCTCGTGGATCATGTCGCCCGCGCCCGGGCCAATGATGTGGCAGCCCAGGATCCGGTCGGTGCCGGCATCGACGATCATCTTGACGAAACCGTCGGCCTGGAACACGGCCTTGGCGCGGCCATTGCCCATGAAGCTGAACTTGCCGACCTTGTAGGCACGGCCTTCCTGTTTCAGCACCTCTTCGGTCTTGCCGACCGAAGCGACCTCGGGGGTGGTGTAGATCACGCCCGGGATCACGTCATAGTTCACATGGCCATGCTTGCCCGCAATCACCTCGGCCACCGCCATGCCCTCGTCTTCGGCCTTGTGGGCCAGCATCGGGCCGACGATCGCGTCGCCGATTGCGTAGATGCCGGCGACATTGGTCGCCCAGTGGTCATTGGTCTTGACCTGACCGCGCGGCAGCATCTCGACGCCCACGGCCTCGAGGCCCAGACCGGCGGTATAGGGTTTGCGCCCGGTCGCGACCAGAACCACCTCGGCGTCGAGCGTGTGTTCGCTCTCGTCCTTGCGCAGCTTGTAGGCGACGGTGTTCTTGCCCTTGCCCTTGGTCACGCCCTGCACCGCGGCGCCCAGCACGAATTTCAGGCCCTGCTTGGCCAGGATCTTCTGGAAGGATTTGGCGACCTCGCCATCCATGCCCGGGGTGATCGCGTCGAGATATTCGACGACCGTCACCTCGGTGCCCAGACGGGCATAGACCGAACCCATTTCCAGACCGATCACCCCCGCGCCGATGACGACCATCGACTTGGGAATCTTCGGCAGGCTGAGCGCACCGGTCGAGGTGACGATGGTGTCTTCGTCGATCTCGATGCCGGGCAGCGAGGCGGGCTCGGAGCCGGTGGCGATGACGATGTTTTTCGCGCTGTGGATCTCGTCGCCGACCTTGACCTGACCCGCCGCCGGGATCGAGCCCCAGCCCTGCAGATAGGTCACCTTGTTCTTCTTGAACAGGAACTCAATGCCCTTGGTGTTGCCGGTGATGACGTCCTGCTTGTAGTCCTGCATCTTCGCCCAGTCGACTTTGACCTTGGCGCCCATCAGGCCCATTTTCTCGAAGTTCTCGTGAACCTCGTGCAGGTGGTGGGTGGCATTCAGCAGTGCCTTCGAGGGGATGCAACCCACGTTCAGGCAAGTGCCGCCCAAGGCGCCACGGCCTTCCACGCAGGCGGTTTTCAGGCCCAGTTGCGCACAACGGATCGCGCAGACATAGCCACCCGGGCCGCCGCCGATCACGATAACGTCGAATTCTGCCATTGGAGTATCCTTTGACTACGGCGGGGGGCGCTGCCCCCCGTGCCCCCCGGGGTATTTCAGGCAAGATGAAAAGGGGGCGGAATGGAAAAAGAAGGGGCGGCGCAGCGGCCGCCCCGGTGTCAGATCACAGATCCATCAGCAGGCGGCGCGGATCTTCCAGCGCTTCCTTGACGCGCACGAGGAAGGTCACGGCGCCCTTGCCGTCGACGATGCGGTGATCGTAGCTCAGCGCCAGATACATCATCGGGCGGATCACGATCTGGCCGTTCACCACGACCGGGCGGTCCTGGATCTTGTGCATGCCCAGAATGCCCGACTGCGGCGGGTTCAGGATCGGCGAGGACATCAGCGAGCCGTAGACGCCGCCGTTCGAGATGGTGAACGAGCCGCCCTGCATTTCGGCCATGCTGAGCTTGCCGTCACGGGCGCGCGCGCCTTTCTCGGCGATCGCTTTCTCGATCTCGGCGAAGGACATGATGTCCGCATCGCGGATCACCGGAACGACCAGACCCGTCGGCGTGCCGGCGGCCACGCCCATGTGGACGTAGTGCTTGTAGACGATGTCGCCGCCGTCGATCTCGGCGTTGACTTCCGGCACTTCTTTCAGGGCGTGGCAGCAGGCCTTGACGAAGAACGACATGAAGCCCATGCGCACGCCGTGCTTCTTCTCGAACTGGTCCTTGTACTGGTTGCGGATTTCCATGATCGCCGACATGTCCACCTCGTTATAGGTGGTCAGCATCGCGGCGGTGTTCTGGCTGTCTTTCAGGCGCTTGGCGATGGTGGCGCGCAGGCGGGTCATCTTGACGCGTTCCTCGCGGGCGGCATCGTCGGCCGGAACCGGGGCGCGCGGGGCGCTGGCCGGGGTGGGCGCGATCGAGACGGCGGGGGCTGCCGGGGCCGCCGCGGCACGGGCTACGTCTTCCTTCATGATGCGGCCGTCCTTGCCGGTGCCGGTGACCTGCGCCGGGCTGAGGCCCGCTTCGGCCATCGCCTTCTTGGCCGAGGGGGCGTCCTCGACGTCCTTGCCGGTGGCCGGGGCCGCAGCCGCCGGGGCAGGGGCCGCAGCAGCGGCTGCCGGGGCGGGGGCCGCGCCCGCGGCGCCTTCGGCGACGACGGCCAGCTTGGCGGTCGCGTCAACCGTGGTGCCCTCGGGAGCGAGGATCTCGGTCAGGATGCCCGCGACGGGCGAGGGGACCTCGACCGACACCTTGTCGGTTTCGAGTTCGCACAGCATCTCGTCTTGCGCGACAGCATCGCCCACTTTCTTGAACCAGGTGGAAACCGTGGCTTCCGAGACACTTTCGCCCAGGGCGGGCACCATTACGTCAGTCATTTTGACCTCTTGAGATTGCGGCACGGTTCCCTCCTCAGAACGCGGGCCTTCGGATTTTTGTTTCGCGACCGGCGCGGCGCCGGCCCCGGAAGACAGAGTGGCAAGCAGGGCGTTGACGCCAACGGTCTGCCCTTCGGCGGCGACGATCTCGCCCAGGATCCCGGCGGCGGGCGCGGGGACCTCGACGGTCACCTTGTCGGTTTCCAGCTCGCACAGCATCTCGTCTGCGGCGACCTGATCACCCGGTTTCTTGAACCAGGTGGCCACGGTCGCTTCCGAGACGCTTTCGCCAAGCGTGGGGACGCGGACTTCGACGGTCATTCTCAACCCTCCAGCGCGTCATGGACGAGCGCTTCCTGCTCGGCCTTGTGACGCGAGGCCAGACCCGTCGCGGGCGACGCCGAAGCGGCGCGGCCAGCATAGCGCGGGCGGCTGTGCTTGGCGTCGATCTTCGACAGGACCCATTCGATGTTCGGCTCGACGAAGGTCCAGGCGCCCTGGTTCTTGGGTTCTTCCTGGCACCAGACGATTTCCGCATCCTTGAAGCGGGTCAGTTCGTTGACCATCGAATGCGCGGGGAACGGATAGAACTGTTCCAGACGCAGGATGTAGACGTTTTCCAGACCGCGTTTGTCGCGTTCGGCCAGCAGGTCGTAATAGACCTTGCCCGAGCAGATCACGACGCGCTTGATCTCGGCGTCGGGTTTGACGACGAAGCTAGTGTTGCCATGCTTTTGCGCAACGTCGGCATCGTCCCACATCACGCGGCGGAAGAACGAGCCGGTGGTGAATTCCTCGGCCTTCGAGATGCACAGCGGATGCCGCAGCAGCGACTTCGGCGTCATCAGGATCAGCGGCTTGCGGAAGTTGCGGTGGATCTGACGGCGCAGGATGTGGAAGTAGTTCGCCGGGGTCGAGCAGTTCGCCACGATCCAGTTGTCTTCCGCCGAGTTCTGCAGGAAGCGTTCCAGACGCGCCGAAGAGTGTTCGGGGCCCTGACCTTCGAAGCCGTGCGGCAGCAGGCAGACCAGACCCGACATCCGCAGCCATTTGCGCTCGCCCGAGTTGATGAACTGGTCGAACATGATCTGCGCGCCGTTGGCGAAATCGCCGAACTGGGCTTCCCACATGGTCAGGGCGTTGGGTTCGGCCAGCGAGTAGCCGTATTCGAAGCCCAGCACCGCATATTCCGACAGCATCGAGTCGATGACTTCGTAGCGTGCCTGACCGGCCTTGATGTGGTTCAGCGGATAGTAGCGTTCCTCGGTGGTCTGGTCGATCAGCCCCGAGTGCCGCTGGCTGAACGTGCCGCGGGTGCAGTCCTGACCCGACAGGCGCACCGGGAAGCCCTCGGTCAGCAGCGAGCCGAAGGCCAGCGCCTCGGCGGTCGCCCAGTCGAAGCCCGCGCCGCTTTCGAACATCTTGGCCTTGTTCTCGAGCTGACGGCCCACGGTCTTGTGCAGGTCGAAATTCTCGGGCGGGGTCGACAGCGCCTTGCCCACTTCGGCAAAGGTTTCCGGGCTGATCGAGGTCACGCCCGCATCGTAATCGCCGCGTTCACGGTCCAAATGCTTCCAGCGGCCATCAAGCCAGTCGGCCTTGTTCGGCTTGAAGTTCTTGCCGATCTCGAACTCTTCGTTCAGGTGCGACTGGAACGCGGCCTTCATGTCCTCGATCTCGCCTTCGGGGATCAGCCCGTCGGCCACCAGACGTTCGGTGTAAAGCTGCAGCGTGGTCTTGTGGCCCTTGATGCGCTTGTACATCATCGGGTTGGTGAACATCGGCTCGTCGCCTTCGTTGTGACCGAAGCGGCGATAGCAGAACATGTCGAGCACCACGTCCTTGTGGAACTTCTGGCGGAACTCGATCGCGACCTTGGCGGCATGCACCACGGCTTCCGGGTCATCGCCGTTGACGTGGAAGATCGGCGCCTCGACCATCAGTGCGATGTCGGTCGGGTAGGGCGAGGAGCGCGAGAAATGCGGCGCGGTGGTGAAACCGATCTGGTTGTTCACGACGATATGGATCGTGCCGCCGGTGCGGTGGCCTTTCAGGCCCGACAGGCCGAAACATTCCGCCACGACGCCCTGACCCGCAAAGGCCGCGTCGCCGTGCAGCAGGATCGGCAGCACCGCAGTGCGGTCCATGTCGTTCAGCTGGTCCTGCTTGGCGCGGACCTTGCCCAGAACGACGGGGTTCACCGCCTCCAGGTGGCTGGGGTTCGCGGTCAGCGACAGGTGAACCCGATTGCCGTCGAATTCACGGTCCGACGAGGCGCCGAGGTGGTATTTCACGTCGCCCGAACCGTCCACGTCGTCGGGCTTGTAGCTGCCGCCCTGGAATTCGTGGAAGATCGCGCGGTAGGGCTTGTTCATCACATTGGCCAGCACCGACAGACGGCCGCGGTGCGGCATGCCGATGACGATTTCCTTCAGGCCCAGCTGACCGCCGCGCTTGATGATGCCTTCCATAGCCGGGATCAGCGCCTCGCCGCCGTCCAGACCGAAGCGCTTGGTGCCCATGTATTTGACATGCAGGAATTTCTCGAAGCCCTCGGCCTCGACCAGCTTGTTCAGGATGGCGCGGCGGCCTTCGCGGGTGAACTGGATTTCCTTGCCGTAACCCTCGATCCGTTCCTTCAGCCAGCCGGCCTCTTCGGGGTTCGAGATATGCATGTATTGCAGCGCGAAAGTGCCGCAATAGGTGCGTTTGAGCACGTCGATGATCTGCCGCATCGAGGCGATCTGCAGGCCCAGGACGTTGTCGATGAAGATCGGGCGATCCATGTCGCTTTCGGTGAACCCGTAGGATTTCGGGTCCAGTTCCGGGTGCAGCGACGTGTCCGACATCTTCAGCGGGTCGAGATCGGCAATCAGGTGGCCGCGGATCCGGTAGGCGCGGATGATCATCAGCGCGCGGATCGAATCCAGCACGGCGCGCTTGATCGCCTCGTCGGACACCTCGATGCCCGCGGCGGCGGCTTTTTCCTTGATCTTCTTGCCCGCGGCCTTGCCCTCGGCGGGGGCGGGCCATTCGCCGGTCAGCGCGGCGGTCAGGTCGTCATTGGCGGTCGGCGGCCAATCCGCACGGTCCCAGGATGCGCCCTGCGCCGATTTCTTCACGTCCAGCTCGGCATCGCCGAGCGAATGGAAGAAGGCGGCCCAGGCGGCATCGACCGAGGACGGGTCGGCGGCGAAGCGCGCGTAGAGCTGTTCGACATATTCCGCATTGGCGCCTTGCAGGAAGCTCGAGGCGTGGAACTGGTCGTTGGGGGATTGGTCGTTCATGACGGTTGATCCTTTAGGTCGGCTGAGGGGCCGGTGAGGGGCGGCGGGGCGGTGGTCAGCTTGCGCAATCCACCACAAGAGCTTTGACACCCGGCACATGGTCTGCCGGGTAGGTGACATAGGATGATTTCAGCGCGCGGCCATAGCCCGCGCAGAGTTTGGCCGGGGCGGCCTCGACCGTGGCTTTCTTGGCGGCTACCGCGTCGAAATAGATATAGCTGCGCCGGGCATCGCCCGAAATCGCCGCAACCGCATCGCCGTTGATGCCGGTGATCTGCTCGAAGACGCCATGCGAGCGGGGATCGGCAGGCACGGCGGGGGCAAGTGCGGGCGCGCCGGGCTGGCCACCCTGCGGGGCAGGGGCCACACAGGCACACAGCGGGGCGGCGATCAGCGCTGCCATCCATGCCCGGGGTGCGAAACTCATGCCCTTCTCTCCTTGGCCGCGTTGGGCCTTGAAACGCTCGTCACGGCGAAAGGGCGCATGCCCGCCCCTTGGCCCTGAGGAGCGGGGCCGCGGCACATGCCGCAGCCCCGTCAGATCTGTCAGCCCTTGATCGCGGCCATCACGGCCTGCCCCAGGTGTGCCGGGCTTTCCGCCACGACGATCCCGGCGCTTTTCATCGCCTCGATCTTGCTTTCCGCATCGCCCTTGCCACCGGCGACGATGGCGCCAGCGTGGCCCATGCGGCGGCCCGGAGGGGCGGTGCGGCCCGCGATGAAGCCCGCGGTCGGTTTCCAGCGGCCGCGTTTCTTTTCGTCGGCCAGGAATTGCGCGGCTTCCTCTTCGGCCGAGCCACCGATTTCACCGATCATGATGATCGAGGTGGTTTCCGGGTCCGCCAGGAACATTTCCAGCACGTCGATATGCTCGGTCCCCTTGATCGGGTCGCCGCCGATGCCGACAGCCGAGGACTGGCCCAGGCCCAGATCCGAGGTCTGTTTCACGGCCTCATAGGTCAGCGTGCCCGAGCGCGAGACAACACCGCACGAGCCGCGCTTGTGGATGTGGCCCGGCATGATGCCGATCTTGCAGGCGTCGGGCGTGATGACGCCCGGGCAGTTCGGCCCGATCAGACGCGATTTCGAACCTTCCAGCGCGCGCTTGACCTTCATCATGTCCAGCACCGGGATGCCCTCGGTGATGCACACGATCAGCTCCATCTCGGCGTCGATCGCCTCGAGGATCGAGTCGGCGGCGAAGGGCGGCGGCACATAGATGGCCGAGGCATTCGCGCCGGTGCGCTCGCGCGCTTCGTGGACCGAGTTGAACACGGGCAGGTTCAGGTGGGTGGTGCCGCCTTTGCCGGGGGTCACGCCGCCAACCATCTTGGTGCCGTAGGCGATGGCCTGTTCCGAGTGGAACGTGCCCTGGCTGCCGGTGAAGCCCTGGCAGATGACTTTGGTGTTTTCGTTAACGAGTACGGACATGGATCTTTCCTGTTCTATCTCTTGGCGATGATGAAGTAGCGGATGCCGTGATCGCTACCTCCTTCGATTCCATATTTCACAGAGCCGATGCGCACTTCGAACCAGACGGCGCCCCCGATTGCGCTCTTGCGGGCGCGAACGGTGCCGCCAGTGCGGGCGGCGAACTGCGACGCGATTGCCTGAACCTCGGCCTGGTCAGGGTCTCCGGCGATCGGGAACGCGACCTTGCAGCTGCGCTTGGGCTGGTAGGCAACACCACCCGTCTGGATGATGTCACCCCCGCTGTAGCGCGTGGCCGCCGTGGCTCGTTCGATAGTCGAGCTGTCGAATGCCGGCGCATTCTGTATGCAGATGCTCTTGAAGATCTCGGCCTCTTGCGAGGCGGCCTGCGCCATGTTGGCGACAAGACCGGGCAGCAGGCCGAGCAAGAGCACCAGCACACGCATGATTACCCTTTCACCGCTTTGACGATTTTCTTTGCGGCATCGGCGAGGTCGTCGCCGGCGATCACGTTCAGGCCCGAGTTCTGGATGATCTCTTTGCCTTTTTCGACGTTGGTGCCTTCAAGGCGCACGACCAGCGGAACCTTCAGGCCGACTTCCTTCACCGCCGAGATCACGCCTTCGGCGATGATGTCGCAGCGCATGATGCCGCCGAAGATGTTGACCAGAATGCCTTTGACGTTCGGGTCCGAGGTGATGATCTTGAACGCCTCGGTGACCTTTTCCTTGGTGGCGCCGCCGCCGACGTCCAGGAAGTTGGCCGGTTCCGCGCCATACAGCTTGATGATGTCCATCGTGGCCATCGCCAGGCCCGCGCCGTTCACCATGCAGCCGATTTCACCATCCAGCGCGATGTAGTTCAGGTCGAACTTCGACGCGGCGAGTTCCTTGGGGTCTTCCTCGGTCTCGTCGCGCAGCGACATGATGTCGGGCTGACGATACAGCGCGTTGTTGTCGAAGCCCAGCTTCGCGTCCAGCACCTTGAGGTTGCCGTCGGTCATCACGATCAGCGGGTTGATTTCCAGCATCTCCATGTCTTTCTCGATGAAAGCACGGTAGAGGTTTTTCACCAGCTGGACGCATTGCTTGACCTGCGCACCTTCCAGGCCCAGGGCGAAAGCGACGCGGCGGCCGTGGAAATCCGACAGGCCCGAGGCCGGGTCGACCGAGAACGAGAGGATCTTCTCGGGGGTCTTGGCGGCCACTTCCTCGATGTCCATGCCACCTTCGGTCGAGACGACGAAGGACACGCGCGAGGTCTGACGGTCAACCAGCAGCGCGAGGTAGAGTTCGCGCGAGATGTCCGAACCGTCTTCGATGTAGATGCGGTTCACCTGTTTGCCGGCCGGGCCGGTCTGGTGCGTCACCAGCGTGCGGCCGAGCATCTGCTTGGCGAGTTCGGCAGCCTCCTCCACCGACTTCGCAAGGCGGACGCCGCCCTTTTCACCGGCTTCGGGTTCTTTGAATTTGCCCTTGCCGCGGCCACCCGCGTGGATCTGGGCTTTCACGACCCAGAGCGGCCCGTCGAGTTCGCCGGCAGCGGTCTTGGCTTCTTCGGCCTTGAGGACGGCACGGCCGTCCGAGACCGGGCAGCCATAGCTCTTGAGAAGAGCTTTCGCCTGATATTCATGAATGTTCATGGCAGTTTCCCATGCTGGTGCGGTTTGGAGGGTGTAGTGGCACATTCGGCCCCTGTAACAAAATGATAAATGCACCCGGCGCCGGGTTTTCGGCGGAAATCTGCGCTTTGTGATCACGGATTTGCGGGGCGTGATCACAAATAATTCCCGGGCTCGCCTTGCCTTCCATTTCAGAATCGGATGAACTGCGCGAGGCACGAAAAAGGGGGGCGCAGAACGATGGACACTTGGGGTGTTGCCGCTCTGGTGGACGAGCCCGCGGCACTGGTCGCAGCTTTCGTGGCCTATCATCTCGATCTGGGGGCGTCCGAGGTTCACATCCTTCTGGATCGTCCAAATCCCGAGGCACAAGACCTTCTGGCGGGGCTGCCGGGGGTCTTTGTTTCTCAGGCGGGCGCGGATGGCTGGGCGTTCAATGGCGTGACAAGGGCGCCGCCGCGGCATCTGGGGCGCCAGAAATACCATGCCAGCCGAGTTCTGGCCGAAACCAGCCTTGACTGGATTGTGCATTGCGATGCCGACGAGTTCGTTCTGCCCTTGGGCGGCGAAACCGTGGCGGGGGTGCTGAGTGCGGTGCGCAAGGGCGCGTCCTGGGCCAAGATCCACGTTGCCGAGCGGGTGCATTGTGGCGATCTGCCCGCGCCACATCTGTTCACCGGCGCGTTCCGCAATCGCTGGCCCGAGTTCGGCACCGAAGGCGGCGAGGTCTATAACGACATCACCCGCGCCTTGCTGAACAACGGGCTGTGCGGCCATCAGCTGGGCAAATCCGCGACGCGCTCGGGGCGCGATCTGTTCATCGGCGTGCATCGCCCGATGCGCGAATATGGCGGCGGCGGAACCGATGTGCCCCATGACGGGCTCAGCCAGATGCAGTTGCTGCATTTCGACGGTATCACGCAACTGCATTACACGCTGAAAATGCTGCGCCGCGCGATCAAGGCCCGCGTCAAGGCGCCGCCCAAACACAGCCCTGCGCGGGAGCTGCAATTCTCGGTGCTGGCCGAGGGGGCGAGCGACCCGGTGATGACCTCGGCACTGTTCTACGCCGCCAAGGTGATCACGGAAAAACAGGCCGATCTGCTGGAAGATAAGGGTGTGCTGAGCTGGTATGACCACCGTATCCCGGCGCGGGTCGAGCGGATTCTGGGCACGGGTCGGGTGGATCTGAGCCCCGCGGCCTTCGATCGGGCGCTGCTGACCCATGAAGCCTGGCTGATCGGGAAGGCGCGCGAACTTTACGGCTTCGACCCCGAACCGCTGATGGTGCGCTGATACCGCCCTGGCCGATCCGCCCTGCGGCCCGGAACAAAAAAGGCGCGGCCGAAGCCGCGCCTTTCGTCATTCCGGGGTCTGAGATCAGACCAGCGACGGGTCGATGCCCTTGCAAGCTTCGACCAGGCCTTTGACCGCGTCGACCGACTTGTCGAACATCGCCTGCTCGTCTTTCGCCAGCTTGATGTCGACGATCTTCTCGATGCCACCGGCGCCGATGATGGTCGGCACGCCGACATACATGCCGTCCAGACCGAAGGCGCCTTTGACATAGGCCGCGCAGGGCAGCAGGCGCTTCTGGTCTTTCAGATAGGCTTCGGCCATTTCGATCGCCGAGGTGGCGGGCGCATAGAAAGCCGAGCCGGTTTTCAGCAGGCCGACGATCTCGGCGCCGCCGTCACGGGTGCGCTGAATGATCGCGTCCAGTTTTTCCTGCGTGGTCCAGCCCATTTCGACCAGATCCGGCAGCGGAATACCGGCAACGGTCGAATAGCGGGCCAGCGGCACCATGGTGTCGCCGTGGCCGCCCAGCACGAAGGCGGTGACGTCTTTCATCGAGACGTTGAATTCGACCGACAGGAAGTGACGGAAACGCGCCGAATCCAGCACGCCGGCCATGCCGACGACTTTCTCGGCCGGCAGGCCCGAGAACTGCTGCAGGGCCCAGACCATCGCGTCGAGCGGGTTGGTGATGCAGATCACGAAAGCGTTCGGGGCATGTTTCGCAATGCCTTCACCGACCGATTTCATGACTTTCAGGTTGATGCCCAGCAGGTCGTCGCGCGACATGCCCGGTTTGCGGGGCACACCGGCGGTGACGATGCAGACATCGGCGCCCGCGATGTCGGCGTAGTCGTTGGTGCCTTTCATCACGGCATCGAAGCCCTCGGAGGGGCCGGATTCGGCGATGTCGAGCGCCTTGCCCTGGGGCGTGCCCTCGGAGATGTCGAACAGAACGACGTCACCGAGTTCTTTGATCGCGGCGAGATGGGCGAGCGTGCCGCCGATCTGGCCGGCGCCGATAAGGGCGATCTTGGGTCGGGCCATGGAATTCCTCCGAAAGTCAGGATGGGTGGGTTGAAACTGACGGGGCATGGGTTAGCCCTTTGCGACCTGTCTGGCAAGGGTTCGTGCGGGGGGCCGGGGCATTGTATGCCATTGCACACCGAAAATTTCGTCACGTCTGTGCCACCGGAAGGGCTTTGTGAGCGGGTTTGTGCCGTGACGGCACGCTGCGCTGCGGCGGGCCGGCGTGGGCGATTCTTCGTGCTCAGATAGCTTTGTCTGCCGGGGGTAATGTGGCGTCAGGCTGTCCAAAAGCCGCGCCCGGTGTCGGCAGACCGCTTTCGTCGCAGGGAATGGCTTCGGCATGAACATGTTGCACCGCCAGAATCAGCGCGACGAACCCGAAGGACAAGGCATAGAGTTTCTGTTGCATCCGCAGACCCCGGCTGGAAACAAGCGACGGGTCCGAGCCTGTGCCCCGGGATGCCAAGATCAGGTTAAGAACTCGGGCGGTCCGGCGCCGATCCGGTCACTGCGCCCGGTTCGGGCGGTGTTTTCGAGTATTTGTGCCAAGAAGAAGGAAAAGGGCTTCTCTTTGGCCCAAATCCTCCTCCTCTGCCGGGGCGTTGCCCGGTCCGGCGCGTTCTGCGGCGCGGCAAATCGGGGCTTGCCGATTCTGTCCCGCTTGTGTTCTTTGGCGAAAGATTATTGCGAGGAGAGAATCATGACCGCTGCACGCCCCTACCGCTCGGTGCTTTACATCCCCGGCTCGAAAGAGCGCGCGCTGGAAAAGGCGCAGGGGCTGGTCTGCGATGCGATCATCTTCGACCTCGAAGATGCCGTGGCGATTGATGAAAAGGTCAATGCCCGGGCGCTGCTGGCCAAGACCCTGACCGAGGCCGATTATGGCGCGCGGGCGCGCATCGTGCGGGTCAACGGGCTGGATACCGAATGGGGCCGTGATGACATCCTGGCCTTCGCGGCCGCGATCCGCGATGGTGCCAAGGTCGATGCAATCCTGATCCCGAAAGTGTCGCAAGCGGCCGATCTGGATGCGGTGGCCGATCTGATCCCCTCGGTTCCGCTCTGGGCGATGATGGAAACCGCGCTTGGCATGCTCAACGCCGCCGAGATCGCCGCACATCCGCGTCTGGCGGGCATGGTGATGGGCACCAATGACCTGGCCAAGGAACTGCAAAGCCGCTTCCGCCCCGATCGCCTGCCGATGCAGGCGGGGCTTGGCCTGTGCCTGCTGGCGGCCAAGGCCTATGGCAAGATCATCGTCGATGGCGTCTATAACGCCTTCAAGGATGATGCCGGGTTGAAGGTCGAATGCGATCAGGGCCGCGACATGGGCTTTGACGGCAAGACCCTGATCCACCCCGCGCAGCTGGAGATCTGCAACGCCGCCTTCGCGCCGTCCGAGGCCGAGATCGACCTTGCCCGCCGCCAGATCGCGGCCTTTGAAGAGGCCGAGAAACAGGGCCTTGGCGTGGCGGTTGTGGATGGAAAGATCGTCGAAAACCTGCATATCGTGACCGCGCGGCAGGTTCTGGCGAAAGCGGAGGCGATTGCCGCTCTGGCGAACTGAGGGGCAAAACATGGCACTACTTATTCTGGGCATCCTGTTGTGGGTGCTGCCGCATCTGGCCAAGCGCATCGTGCCGGGCTTTCACCGCAGCCTGATGGGCTCGGAAAAGCCGATGGTGGCGGGGCTGGTGGTGGTTGGCGTGTTGCTGATGATCGTCGGCTACCGGATGGCTGCGGTGGTGCCGCTTTACACGCCGCTGCCGGGGATGGGCCATGCCAACAACACGCTGATGCTGATCTCGGTCTATATGTTCGGGGTGGGCGGCGCGCGCAGCCTGCTGGTCGACAAGATCCGCCATCCGATGCTGTGGGGCATGGTGATCTGGGCGGTAGCGCACCTGTTGGTGAATGGCGATCTGGCCTCGGTGCTGTTGTTCGGGGGGCTTGGTGTCTGGGCGGTGACCGAGATGGTGCTCATCAATCGTGCCGCGCCGTGGAAACGGCCGAAACCCGGTTCGATCGGGGGGGATATCAAGAACCTGATCGGCACGGCGGCGATCTTCGGCATTGCCGTTTGGGTGCATAGCCTGACCGGCCACAACGTCTTTCTGGGGACTTATCCATGAAACTCTATCGTCTGCTGACGGCCGAGGACACCTCGGCCTTTTGTCACAAGGTCAGCCTGGCGCTGTCGAAAGGCTGGGAACTTTACGGATCGCCCAGCTACGCCTTTGATGGCGCGGCGGGCGTGATGCGCTGCGCGCAGGCGGTGACCAAGGTCGTTCCGGGCGAGTATCACCCCGACCTCAAACTGGGAGAACAATGATGACCAAGGCAAAGACCAATCCGGGCCGGTTTTTCGAGGATTACAAGGTGGGGCAGGTGATTTCCCACGCCGTGCCCCGCACCGTGGCCGAAGGCGAGCGCGCGCTGTATCACGCGCTTTATCCCGCACGCGGCGCGCTGTATTCCAGCGATGTGTTTGCCGGGAACTGCGGGCTCGATGGCTCGCCGGTCGATGACCTGATCGCGTTCCATGTCGTGTTCGGCAAGACCGTGCCGGATGTCTCGCTGAACGCGGTGGCCAATCTGGGCTATGCCGAGGGGCGCTGGATCTTGCCGGTCTACCCGGGCGATACGCTGCGGTCCGAATCCGAGGTGATCGGGGTCAAGGAAAACTCGAACGGCAAATCGGGCGTGGTCTATGTGCGCACCCGCGGCCTGAACCAGAACGACGAAGTCGTGCTGGAATATGTGCGTTGGGTGATGGTGCGCAAAGGCGATCTGTCGGCCCCCGCGCCCGCAACCGTGCTGCCCGATCTGCAAAAGGTCGTGCCCGCCGAAGACCTGATCATCCCCGAGGGCCTTGATTTCAGCGATTACGATTTCGATCTGGCGGGCGAACCGCATCGCTGGGGCGATTACGAGATCGGCGAGAAGATCGACCATGTCGATGGCGTGACCATCGAAGAGGCCGAGCACATGATCGCCACGCGGCTGTGGCAGAACACCGCCAAGGTGCATTTCGACGCCACCTTCCGCGAGGACGGCAAGCGGCTGATCTACGGCGGCCACGTTATCTCGATGGCGCGCGCGCTGTCGTTCAACGGGCTGGCCAATGCGCAGATGATCGTCGCGCTGAACGGGGGCGCGCATGCCAATCCGTGCTTTGCGGGCGATACCGTGAAGGCCTGGTCCGAGGTGCTGGACAAGGCCGAGACCGACGCGCCGGGCGTCGGTGCGATCCGGCTGCGGCTGGTGGCGGTCAAGCAGGGCGCGGCACCTTTCGCGCTGAAGGGCGAAGACGGCAAATACGCGCCCGAGGTTCTGCTCGACCTTGATTATTGGGCGCTGATGCCGCTCTGAGCGGGCTTTTCGACCCGGGCGCGCGCCGTCAATCCGGTGCTGCGCCCGAGTCTCTTCCGGCATATCGCAGGAAATGCGTCAACAATTCACGCTCCGGGCGCGGGTCTTATGATAGCGCCTGAACTGTGATCACGGCCTGAAATTTTGTGATCACAAATGCTGATTTTCGCCTCGTTTGTCGCGAAAACCCGACTTTATCCGCTGTCTATGCGTGACTTGGCCGAAATATGCGTTATTGAGTAAGCGCAATTCCGGCCAGCCCCGTGCGCCTGCCCCGAGTCTTCCACTCCGTGACAGGCACTTCAGGGGCCCAGCGACAGAGGGACCAAAAATGGCTGAAGCGAAACGGGTTGAACGGCCCCTTTCCCCCCACCTGCAGATCTACCGCCCGCAACTGACCTCGGTCACCTCGATCCTGACGCGGATCACCGGCAACGCGCTGATCGTCGGCGTGATTCTGGCAGTGTGGTGGCTTCTGGCAGCGGCGACGAGCCCTGCATATTTCGAAACCGCGAATGCCGTGGCCACCTCGTGGTTCGGCGATCTGGTGTTCACCGGCTCGCTCTGGGCGGTGTGGTATCACTACCTTGCCGGGCTGCGCCATCTGATCTGGGACTCGGGCAAGGGGTTCGATCTGCCCACCGCCGAGAAACTCGGCTGGGCCTGTGTCATCGGTTCGGTCGTGCTGACCGTCATCACCATCGTTCTGGTCTGAGGAGGCATTCATGCGTTACCTGACCGCCCGTAAACGCGCCGAGGGCAAGGGCGCCTCGCACACCGGCACCGAACACCATTGGTACATGACCGCTTCGGCGGTGGGCCTGGCGTTTCTGGTGCCCGTGTTCCTGTTCGTCTTCGGTCGGGCGCTTGGTCAAAGCCAGGAAGCGGTGATCGAGACCTTCTCGCACCCGTTCCCGGCCATTCTGACCGCCCTGACCGTGCTGATCGGCATGCGCCACTTCGCCAAGGGTGCGCAGATGATGATCGAGGACTACGCCCGCGGCACCATGCGCAAGGGTCTGGTGATCCTGGCGATTTCGATTTCCTACGCCGTGACGGCGGTGGCGTTCTATGCGCTCGCCAAAATGACGATCATCGGCTTCATCCTCGGCGCGATGGCGCACTAATTCAGGACCAGACAGATGGCAGCATACACTTACGAGACGCATGAATACGACGTCGTCGTGGTCGGTGCCGGCGGTGCGGGCCTGCGCGCAACGCTGGGCATGGCCGAACAGGGCCTGCGCACCGCTTGCGTGACCAAGGTTTTCCCGACCCGTTCGCATACCGTGGCGGCACAGGGCGGCATCGCCGCCTCGCTTGGCAACATGGGCCCCGACAGCTGGCAGTGGCACATGTATGACACCGTCAAGGGCTCGGACTGGCTGGGCGATACCGACGCGATGGAATATCTGGCGCGCGAGGCCCCGAAGGCGGTTTACGAGCTGGAACACTACGGCGTGCCCTTCTCGCGCACCGAGGAAGGCAAGATCTATCAGCGCCCGTTCGGCGGCCACACCACCGAATTCGGTGACGGCCCGCCGGTGCAGCGCACCTGTGCCGCGGCCGACCGGACCGGCCACGCGATCCTGCACACGCTTTATGGCCAGTCGCTCAAGCACAACGCGGAATTCTACATCGAATATTTCGCGATCGACCTGATCATGTCGGATGACGGCGTGTGTCAGGGCGTGGTCTGCTGGAAGCTCGACGACGGCACCTTCCACGTGTTCAACGCCAAGATGGTGGTGCTGGCGACGGGCGGCTATGGCCGTGCGTTCTTCTCGGCGACCTCGGCGCATACCTGCACCGGCGACGGCGGCGGCATGGTCGCGCGCGCGGGTCTGGCGCTGCAGGACATGGAATTCGTGCAGTTCCACCCGACCGGGATCTACGGCTCGGGCTGTCTGATCACCGAAGGCGCACGCGGCGAAGGCGGTTACCTGACCAACAAGGAAGGCGAGCGCTTCATGGAGCGTTACGCGCCCCATTACAAAGACCTTGCCCCGCGGGACTATGTGTCGCGCTGCATGACGCTGGAAATCCGCGAAGGCCGCGGTGTGGGCGAACATGGCGACCACATCCACCTGAACCTCAGCCACCTGCCGAAAGAGGCGCTGGCCGAACGTCTGCCGGGGATTTCGGAATCGGCCCGGATCTTTGCCGGTGTCGACGTGACCAAGGAACCGATCCCGGTTCTGCCGACGGTGCACTACAACATGGGCGGCATTCCCACGAACTATTGGGGCGAAGTGCTCAACCCGACCGCCGAAAACCCGACCGCCGTCGTCCCGGGCCTGATGGCCGTGGGCGAGGCGGGCTGTGCCTCGGTGCATGGTGCGAACCGTCTGGGTTCCAACTCGCTGATCGACCTTGTGGTCTTTGGCCGTGCCGCCGCGATCCGCGCCGGTCAGGTCGTCGATCCCAAGGCCCGCAATGCCGAGCTGAACCAGGCCTCGGTCGACAAGGCCTTCGATCGCTTCGACGGGCTGCGCAATGCCAAGGGCGGTATCCCGACCGCGGAACTGCGTCTTGAGATGCAAAAGACGATGCAGTCCGACGCCGCCGTGTTCCGCACCGACAAGACGCTGAAGGAAGGCGTCGAGAAGATGACGGCGATCGCGGCCAAGCTGCCGGATCTGAAGGTCACCGACCGCTCGCTGATCTGGAACTCGGATCTGATGGAGACGCTGGAACTGACCAACCTGATGCCGAACGCGCTGGCGACCATCGTCGGCGCCGAGGCCCGCAAGGAAAGCCGCGGGGCGCATGCCCACGAGGATTATTCCACGCGCGACGACGAAAACTGGCGGGTCCATACCGTCAGCCACGTCGAGGGCAACAAGGTCACGCTGACCTACCGTCCGGTCATCACCGATCCCCTGACCACCGAGGCGGAAGGCGGCATCAGCCTGCAAACCATCGCGCCGAAAGCCCGGACGTTCTGATGCGGCACCGCGTTTCGCTTCTTGGCCTTCTGGGCGGCACCCTGACGCTCATGTCCTGCGCAGAGCAGGATATCCTGAGCTATCAGGGGCGCCTGCCGCAGACGGCACTGGAGTGCGACGCGGCCTATCAGGAGGCCCGCAGCCGCGGGTCGTATCAGCCCACGCCCACGACAAGCGCGGGCGTCTATGGTGCGGCCATCGGCAAGGGGCTTGCCACCGGCATGATCAAGTCGGCCTATCAGCAATGTCTGGCCCGGGTTGCCGCCCACAGACCGCAGCCCGGCTATGGGGCAGCGCCGGTCACCCCGGTGGCCGCGCCGACCCCGGATTACCGCGCCGGTGTGGTGCCTTCGACCGCGCCCGTCTCGGGCTCGGCTGCGGGCTGCACGCGCTATTCACCGCCCCTCGTGGGTGGGGGAGGCTATTGTGTCCACCCGTGATCTGATCCGTCGTCTGTTGCCGCTGGCGGTTGCGGGGCTTGTCCTTGCGGCCTGCGGTCCGATGCCGGTCGATCGTGCCGAGGTGCAATGCGCGCAGATGCTTCGGCCCGTCTATGGCGAGGCGAAGATCGGCGTGAATCAGGATGGTGCGGTCTACGACCTCGACATGACGGTCCAGGCCACGACGATGATGAGCGGAGACCCCGCCGAGCGGTATAACCGCTGTGTGTATAACCGATCCGGCCAGTTCCCTACGCGGCCGTTTTATTCTCTAGCCAACTGAAAGGGATATCCCATGGTTCAGTTCAGCCTGCCCAAGAATTCCAAGATCCGCGTCGGCAAGACCTGGCCGAAGCCGGACGGCAAGAACATCCGCAAGTTCCAGATCTATCGCTGGGACCCGGACACCGGCGAAAACCCGCGGGTGGATACCTATTTCCTTGATATGGACAAGTGCGGCCCGATGGTTCTGGATGCGCTGATCAAGATCAAGAACGAGATCGACCCGACCCTGACCTTCCGCCGCTCGTGCCGCGAAGGGATCTGCGGGTCCTGCGCGATGAACATCGACGGGATCAACACGCTGGCCTGTATCTATGGCCTGGATGAGATCAAGGGCGACGTCAAAATCTATCCGCTGCCGCATATGCCGGTGGTGAAAGACCTGATCCCCGATCTGACCCATTTCTATGCCCAGCATGCTTCGATCATGCCGTGGCTGGAAACCAAGACGAACCGCCCCGCGAAAGAGTGGCGCCAGTCGATCGAGGACCGCAAGAAACTGGACGGTCTTTATGAATGCGTGATGTGCGCCAGCTGCTCGACCTCGTGCCCGAGCTACTGGTGGAACAGCGACCGCTACCTTGGCCCGGCGGCGCTGCTGCATGCCTATCGCTGGATCATCGACAGCCGCGACGAGGCCACCGGCGAGCGTCTGGACGCGCTGGAAGACCCGTTCAAACTGTATCGTTGCCACACGATCATGAACTGCGCCAAGACCTGCCCGAAGGGCCTGAACCCGGCCAAGGCGATTGCCGAAATCAAGAAACTGCAACTGAATCGCGTCGTCTGAACGCGGCAGGCAGCAAACAGATCGGCCCCGGGTTCGCCCGGGGCCTTTTTCATGGGGATTTCGTGACGTTGCGTCCCGAATGCTGCGTTGCAGAAAAATCATGGCGCAATTGCGGCATCGTGACTTTAACTTTACCTTTGCGGCCCCTAAATGAGCCGCAGGGAGGAACTCGGTAACAGGAGAGTTCCATGGTCAAAGTTCTTCAATTCCCGCAGAAGGCAGACCCGGCCAAAGCGCTCGAAGAGTCGCTGGCCTATTACACGCCTCTGGCACCCGCCCCGCTGAAACCCGAGACCGGGTCCAGCCTGTCGGCGCTCGAGTTGATGTATGCCTATTACAACGCCGCCTGATCCGCGGTCTTGAACGACGGCAAAGCCCCGGCACCGCACCGGGGCTTTTCTTTTGCGCGCAGCCGGGCAGGATGGGGCCAAAGGAGACATCATGAAGCCTGATCGCCCCGACCATCCCGCCCCGCCGGATGCCGAGGCCCGCCGTGCGGTTCCGCCGGTGATCTGCTATCCGGTTGAAACCCTGCCCAAGCCCGATCTGGCGGCCTATCGCGCCGCCCGTGCGGGATGGCGCAAGACCGCCGAAACCCTGGTGCCTGCCCGTGATGCCGCCTGTTTCGCGGTTCCGGCGGGGCATTTCTTTCGCATCACCTCGGTCGAGGGGCCGCAGGTGGGCGATTTGAACCTGTGGTCGGCAGATCTGTCCGAACGGTTCTATTCCGGCAAGACCCGCGCGCTGCATGGCACGCATCTGAGCACGGGCGACAGGATGTGGTCATCCTTCCCGACGCTGCGCCCGATGGCGACGATCACCGAAGACACGCTCGACTGGTATGGGTTCGATGCCTTCGGGGGCGCGGTGCATGACGTGATCGGCACCCGCTGCGACCCCTACACCCATTGCCTGTTGTCGGATGGCGGCCAGTATCACCATTGCTGCCATTCGAACCTGACCCGTGCGCTGGCCGATGCCCGCGGTCTTGGCCTGCCTGCCGCCGAGGCGCTGGTGCATGATGTGCTCAATGTCTTCATGTGCACCGGCTTCACCCGTGACACCGGCCAGTATTTCATGAAGGCCAGCCCCGTGCGCCCGGGCGATTATCTGGAGTTCTTCGCCGAGATCGACCTGTTCGGGGCGCTGTCGGCCTGCCCGGGCGGGGATTGTTCGGCAGAGCACAGTTCCGACAGCGCGGCGTGCCATCCTTTGCTGGTTGAGGTCTTCGCCCCCAAGGCGCCGCCCGTGGGCTGGGCACCGGCCGGGGCGAATGGTTACGATCGTTCGCACGGGCGTTGACGGGGCGGGGGGCGCGCGCCGGATCACTCCGCAAGCGGCGGCTGCTCCAGCTCGGTTTCCAGAAACCGTTCGAACGCGTCCAGATCGACGGGTTCGAACTGCCCGAAGCCCTGCATCCAGACCGTCGCCGCGCGCAGCGCCTGCGGTTCGAGCTTGCACCATTTCACCCGGCCGCGCTTTTCCTGGGTAATCAACTGCGCGTCGGCCAAGATGCTCAGATGCTTGGAAATCGCGGCCAGCGACATCGCGAAGGGCTCGGCCACATCGGTGACGGCCATGTCATCTTCCAGCAGCATCGTCAGGATCGCCCGGCGCGTGGGATCGGCCAGCGCGGCGAAAATGGCATCCAGCGGGGCGGTAGGGGCGTGGCTCATGCGTCTTTGATGCGGCAGGGGCGGGAAAACGTCAACCGATCGGTTGAATATGGCTTTTCGCCGCAAACCGGGCGCATGGCGCGCGGCGCGGCGCAAAATCTGGGATGCTCATTTTGGAAATGCATATTATTCAATGTGTTACGCGGCACTTAAGCTGGCGCTAACGGCGTTGACTCACATGCCCGTGACGTCTATCAAGCCCAAGAGTTATCGCGGGGACCGCCCATGACCGATCGCCCCTCTGACGAGCCTGATCCCGAACGCCTTGCGGCGCTGGAACAGAAGCTCGCACAGGTGAAGAAGGTCCATGAGCCCAAGCCCCGCGTCGATGCCCAGGTGGATCAGGCCGGAATGGCGTGGCGCATGGTCATCGAAATGGTTTCGGGGCTGGGGATCGGCTTCGGTATCGGATACGGGCTGGATGCGCTTTTGGGCACGATGCCGCTGTTGATGGTGCTGTTCACGCTCCTCGGGCTGGCGGCAGGGGTGCGGGTTATGATGCGCACTGCGGCCGAGATGAACAAGGAACGGGCGACTGCTGCAGCGGTCGAAGAAGAGGGAAGATAAACGTGTCGGAAGCGTCTGGCGAAGGTCTCATGTTCCACCCGATGGACCAGTTCATCGTGAAACCGCTGTTCGGGGCGGGTCCGGTGCATTGGTACACCCCCACCAATGCGATGATGTGGATGATGGTGTCGGTTCTGGCGATCATCCTGCTTCTGGTGATCGGCACGCGTGGTCGGGCCGTTGTGCCCTCGCGCATCCAGTCGGTCGCCGAGCTGGCCTATGGCTTCATCCACAAGATGGTTGAAGACGTGGCGGGCAAGGACGGGCTGAAGTTCTTCCCCTATATCTTCACGCTGTTCCTGTTCATCGTGTTCTCGAACTTCCTCGGCCTGCTGCCGAAGGCGTTCACGCCCACGGCGCATATCGCGGTGACCGCGGTTCTGGCGATGCTGGTGTTCCTGACCGTGACCATCGTCGGTTTCGTCAAGAATGGCGCGGGCTTTCTGGGGCTGTTCTGGGTGTCTTCGGCGCCGCTGGCGCTGCGCCCGGTGCTGGCGCTGATCGAGGTCATCTCGTACTTCGTGCGTCCGGTCAGCCACTCCATTCGTCTTGCGGGCAACATGATGGCCGGCCACGCCGTTATCAAAGTGTTCGCCGCCTTCGCACCGCTGATCCTGATGTCGGGCATCGGCATCGCGGTGACGCCGCTGTCGATCGTCGCGATCACCGCGATGTACGGGCTCGAAATCCTGGTGGCTTTCATCCAGGCCTACGTCTTTACGATCCTGACCTGCGTCTATCTGAAAGACGCGCTGCATCCGCACCACTAAGCGGTTCAGGACCTGTGAAATAACCAATTTAGCCAATTCCAACCTCAAGGAGTGACGAACATGGAAGGCGATATCGTTCAAATGGGTGCTTACATCGGCGCTGGCCTGGCCTGCATGGGCATGGGTGGGGCTGCTGTTGGTGTGGGCAACGTTGCCGGCAACTTCCTGTCGGGCGCGCTGCGCAACCCCTCGGCCGCTGCTGGCCAAACCGCTACGCTGTTCATCGGCATCGCGTTCGCCGAAGCTCTGGGGATCTTCTCGTTCCTCGTCGCGCTTCTGCTCATGTTCGCCGTCTGATCCCTTTTCGCATCCTTGCGGTCGGGTGGGCCCTCGGGGCCCATCCGGTTATCTGAAGGGTCCGTGACTTTGGGTCCAGGGGGACGACATGGCAACTGAACACGAAGCGGTCGAAATGGCGAACGACGCAGCGCATGGCGCGGTGGAAGCCGCAGGCCACGCCGCCGAATCCGCCGGTATGCCGCAGCTCGATTTCACCACGTTCGGAAACCAGATCTTCTGGCTTCTGGTGACGCTGGTGATCATCTATTGGGTGCTCTCGCGCATCGCCCTGCCGCGCATCGCCGCGGTTCTGGCCGATCGTCAGGGGACCATCGCCGGTGACATTGCCGCCGCCGAAGACTACAAGCTGAAGGCCAAGGACGCCGAGGCCGCCTATGAAAAGGCGCTCGCGGATGCCCGTGCCCAGGCGCAGAAAATCGTGGCCGAGGCCCGGGCCGAGATCCAGAAAGATCTCGACGCGGCGACGGCCCGTGCGGATGCCGAAATCGGTGCCCGTGCAAGCGAATCCGAAGCCCGGATCAGCGAAATCCGCGCCGGTGCGCTGGAGGCGGTGGAAACCGTCGCCAAGGACGCCGCTGCCGAGATCGTGGCCGCTCTGGGTGGCAAGGCCGATGCGGGGGCTCTGGCCTCGGCGGTTGGCGCACGGCTGAAAGGGTAAGATGATGAAGAAGCTTTCGTTCCTCCTCATTCTCGCCGCTCAGCCCGCGCTGGCAGCATCGGGTCCGTTCTTCTCGCTGCGCAACACCGATTTCGTGGTGACGATCGCGTTCCTGCTGTTCGTGGCCGTGCTGCTGAAATTCAAGGTTCCCGGGATGCTGGGCGGTCTGCTGGACAAGCGCGCCGCGGGTATCCGGTCGGACCTGGAAGAAGCGCGCGAACTGCGTGAAGAAGCGCAGTCGATCCTGGCCAGCTACGAGCGCAAGGCGCGCGAAGTGCAGGCCCAGGCCGACGACATCGTCGTTGCGGCGAAACGTGACGCTCAGGCGGCGGCCGAACAGGCCAAGGCAGAGCTGCGCGACTCGATCGCGCGTCGTCTGAAGGCGGCCGAAGACAAGATCGCTTCGGCGGAAGCTTCGGCGCTGAAAGAGGTCAAGGACCGTGCCGTGACTGTGGCGATCGCTGCGGCCGGCGAGGTGCTGGCCAAGCAGATGACGGCGCAGGAAAAGGCCGGCATGATCGACGCGGCAATTGCCGAAGTCGAAACCCGCCTGCACTGATCGGTTGACAGATCTGAAAAACCCGGCCTCGCGCCGGGTTTTTTGCATTTCAGGGTTTATTTTTCGGCTTCGTGGCGCAGCCGCAGCCGGGCCAGCGCTTCGTGCCGCTCGGCCTTGCGCTGTTCGCTCAGCACCAGATCGACATAATCCATATGCGCGGCCACGGCGGCCCGGGCTGCGGCCCCGTCGCGCGCCTGAATCGCGCTGTTGATCGCGCGGTGCTGTTCCAGCAGCGCGTCGCGTGTCGGGCGATTTCGGAACATGACCGAGCGGTTGTAGAACACGCCCTCGGCCAGCAGGTCGAACATCGCCCGCATCATGTGCAGCATGATGATGTTGTGGCTGGCCTCGATGATGGCCATGTGAAACTGCGCGTCCAGTTCGGCCTCATCGGTGGGGTTGCGCTTGCTGTGCGCGGCTTCCATGCGCTTGAACAGCGTATCGACCAGCGCGAGATCGGTGTCCGATCCCAACCGCGCGGCCCGTTCGGCGGCCAGCCCTTCCAGATCGCGCCGGAAGGACAGGTAATCGAAAACCGCCTGTTCGTTCTGGGCGAAAAGCTTGATCAGGGCCGGCGAAAACGCAGAGCCGAGCACATCGGCCACATAGATCCCGGCGCCTGCGCGTGTGGTCAGCAGACCCGCCTCCTGCAACTCGGCCACAGCCTCGCGCAGGCTGGGGCGAGATACCGCCAGTCGTTCGGAAAGCTCTCGCTCGGATGGCAGGCGCTCGCCGGGGCGCAGAATGCCCTGCAGGATCAGCCCTTCGATCTGACGCACCACGGCCGAGGCGAGTTTCTCGGATTCGATCTTCTGAAACGGCATTCTGTCTCCCCTTTGGTCAAGATGTATGACCACCTTCCGGGGGGGGCAATGAAAATCGGCCATGAAAAAGCCGGGCCAAAAGGCCCGGCCTGCTGTTACGTCACGCGCCGTGTTACTGGTTCGGGCGAATGATGAATTCGACGCGGCGGTTCTGTGCCATGCCTTCGGCGGTCAGGTTCGAGGCGATCGGCTGATCCTCGCCACGGCCATAGGCCACCAGACGCGACCGCGGCACGCCCGCGCCGATCAGCACATTGGCCACGGCATTGGCGCGGTTTTGCGACAGGCGCTGGTTATACGCCGCATCGCCCCGGTTGTCGGTGTGGCCGATCACTTCGATCGTGGTATTGGGATAGCGGTTCAGGCTGCCCGCCAGAGTGTAAAGGTCACGCTGCAGGTCGGGACGGACCGCGGCGCTGTCGGTGGCGAACAGCACATCCTGCGGCATGGTCACGACCAGCTGCGAGCCGGTGTTGACGACCGAAACGCCGTTGGTGTCCAGATCGCGACGCAGTTCCTGCGCCTGCTTGTCCAGCTGGTTGCCGATGGCGCCGCCGATAATGCCGCCGACTGCCGCGCCCGCAAGCGCTTTGGTCAGCTTCTCGTCGCCGTCCGCAGTGGCGCCCAGCAGGCCGCCGATCATCGCGCCGGTGACCGCGCCCGTGGTGGTGCGGCTTTGCGTCGGCGCAGTGCCGTCATCGTAATAGCTGCCGTTGTAAGTGTCGGTGGTGCAGGCGCCCAGGCCGATCAGCCCGGCCATACCCAGCGAAAGAAGAGGGATCCGTTTCATGTGTTCTGCCCTTGACTTGCTGCCCCATGCGGAGCGTTCCGTCTTATTAAGACAGTTTTGCGGGAATTGTTCCATGCGATCTGCAGTGGCGGCGGGATTTCGCGCATCACTTTCGGGGGAGGGCGGCGTTACCCGGCCTCGGCCCGGGCGGCCTCGTGCGCCAGAATGGCGCGTTTGACCGGCAATCCCCAGTGGTAGCCGCCCAGCCCCCCCGACTTGCGCAGGGCGCGATGGCAGGGGATCAGCAGGGAAATCGGGTTGCGCCCGACCGCGGTGCCCACTGCGCGAACGGCGGTCGGGTGGCCGATGGCGGCGGCGATTTCGGAATAGGTTGTCACCTGACCAGAGGGGATCGCCAGCAGGGCCTCCCACACCTTGATCTGGAATGGCGCGCCGATCAGCGTCAGTGCCGCTTCGCCGTGACCGCTCAGCGCGGCCATGACCCAGGGACGAATCGCTTCGGCATCCTCGATCATGCGCGCGCCGGGCCAGCGTGCGGCCAGATCGGCAAAGGCCGCGTCAAATCCGGTTTCGGCAGTGAAGGCCAGTCCGCACAGCCCGCGCGGGGTGGCCACCGCCAGCACGGGCCCGAAGCGCGACTCGAACCGCCCCCAGCGCAGCACCATTCCCGCGGCCCCTTGCGCGAATTCCCCCGGTGTCATCGCTTCCCAGCGCAGGATCAGATCGTGCAGCCGCCCGCTTCCCGACAGGCCCGCGGCATCGGCCACTGCGTCAAGCGGCATCCGCCGGGCCAGCAATTCGCGCGCCAGCGACAGGCTCAGATATTGCTGATACCGCTTGGGGGAAACCCCGACCCAAGCCGAGAATACCCGCTGGAAATGGGCTGCGCTCATGCCCAGCTGAGCGGCCAGATCGGGCAGGGACAGGCTCTGCCCCGCGTCTTGTGCGGTATCAATCACGCGCAAGGCACGGGCAATGACGCGGTAATGATACTGCGCCTCCAGGGCGGTTTCCGGCTCACCCGGCGGGGGTTGGATCTGGCTCATGACGCCTCCTTTGGCGTCACTCTAGGGCCGACTTCGGCCCCGCGCGACCCGAAAGCTGCGGGTTTTGCGCTCAGGCGGCAATCCTGCGTTGGCGCGCGGTCCGGGCACGACGAAACATCGCCACCTCCCAGTGCTCCAGCCATCCGCGGGCGCCGCGTGCATGCGGCGGGCCCAGTCGCGAGGCGAGCACCGCGCGCACCCGGTCGGGCAGATGGGCCAGGAATGCGGGGTCGGCCTGAACCGAGCCGACCCACAGCCCGTCAGCCAGAATGACCTCGGGGGCGGGCAGCAGCAGGCTATAAAGGTTCTGGCGCCCCTCTGCCACCGCGGCCTCAGGCGCCAGATGCTGCGCCAGTGCGAACATTTCATGCTCGCCGAACCACAACTCCAGCTCGTGACCTGCCAATAGAACGCCCAGACCCGGAGAGGCCAGAACCGGACGTTCGGGCAATGCCGCGCCGAAGCTGTCAGCGGCCAGAAGGATCGGGCGACTGTCGGGCGGGGCGCGGCGCGGAATCACCTGCCGGTCGAGCCACAGCAGCGGCTGATACCCGTTATCCCGCGTCAGGATCCGGTCACCCGGCCGCAGCCAGTCGATCGGCTGCGGGCCGTCGTCGGTGGCGATCATCGTGCCGGTGCCAAGGCCGGGCAGGGCGGCCACCTCTTCGGGCGAGGCGGGGCGCGCACCGCACCAGTCTGGCGCGCTTTCGGGATAGCGCAGGCCCGGGATCAGAAATTCGGACGGCAGATATAGGCGCAGCACCCCGTCTATTTCGATCCGGTCAAGACGGATCGTGCCGCCCCCCGGTTTTTCGAGCAACAGCGGCAGATCGGCGGTCATCGTTCCTGTGACCACCGGCTCGCCCGCGGCATCCTGCACCACGCAGCCCTGTGGGGCGTCGCAGATCCGCCAGAGCATACGCGCGGCGTCAAACCCGGGGTCGAGCACCCATGTGCCCACCTCCGTGGCCTTTTCGAGCGCGGTGATGGGATAGCCCGCTTGCCAGTCCAACGCGATTCCCTCCTGCCGTATCCGGTTCCGGCAGTGTTGCGCACCGCGGCAAATGGCAGGTTAACGTCGCCCGCGAGTTGCGGCCAATTTTCTGAAAAATCCTGCCGAATTCCCGGGGCTGGCAGGGGCTGGGCCTTGCCCGCCAGCGCCTGTGCGGGCATAGGATGGCGGATGGCCAGACAGCTCGACTACCGCACGATGAAAGAGATTTTCCACCGTTTCCAGACGGTGGAGCCCGAACCCCGGGGGGAGTTGGAACATACCAACGCCTTCACCCTGCTGGTGGCGGTGGCGCTGTCGGCGCAGGCCACCGACGCGGGGGTGAACAAGGCCACACGCGGGCTTTTCGCCATTGCAGACACGCCGCAGAAGATGCTGGCGCTCGGGATCGAGGGGCTGACCGAACAGATCAAGACGATCGGCCTGTTCCGGCAGAAGGCCAAAAACGTCATCCGCCTGTCCGAAATCCTGGTCGAGCGGTTCGACGGCGAGGTGCCCAGTTCGCGTGCGGCGCTGACCTCGCTGCCCGGCGTCGGGCGCAAGACCGCCAATGTGGTGCTGAACATGTGGTTCGGCTTTCCCGCACAGGCGGTCGACACCCATATCTTCCGCATCGGCAACCGCACCGGCATCTGCCCCGGGCGCGATGTCGAGGCGGTCGAGCGCGCCATCGAAGACAATGTGCCCGTCGAATTCCAGCGCCACGCGCATCACTGGCTGATCCTGCATGGCCGCTACATCTGCACCGCGCGCAAACCGAAATGTGGGGTCTGCGTGATCCGCGACCTCTGTCCGTTCGAGGAGAAAACCCCGTGAAACAGTATCAGGTTGTCGGGATCGGCAACGCCATCGTCGACGTGCTGAGCCAGACCGACGACAGCTTCCTCGACCATATGGGCATCGAGAAGGGCATCATGCAGCTGATCGAGCGTGACCGCGCCGAGACGCTCTATGCCGCGATGAAGGAGCGCACCCAGGCGCCGGGCGGGTCGGTCGCCAACACGCTGGCGGGGCTGGGCAACATGGGGCTGTCCACCGCCTTCATCGGGCGGGTGCGCGACGATGCGCTGGGGCGGTTCTACATCGCCGCGATGCAGGCCGAGGGCACGGATTTCGTCAATCCGCCGGTCGAGGCGCGCGCCGAGCTGCCGACCTCGCGCTCGATGATCTTCGTCACCCCCGATGGCGAGCGCTCGATGAACACCTATCTGGGGATCGGCGCCGATCTGGGCACGATGGATGTGCCGCTGGAGGTGGCCGAGACCGCGCAGATCCTGTTCCTAGAAGGCTATCTCTTCGACAAGGATCACGGCAAGGCGGCCTTCCTCAAATCGGCGCAGGCGACCCGGCGCGGCGGCGGCAAGGCGGGGATCGCGCTGAGCGATCCGTTCTGCGTGGACCGCCACCGCGACAGCTTCCGCCGGCTGGTGCGCGACGAGATGGATTATGTGATCGGCAACCAACATGAGTGGGAATCGCTCTATCAGACCGATCTGGACAGCGCGTTGAAACAGGCGGCTGACGAATGCCCGATGGTGGTCTGCACCCGTTCGGGCGACGATGTGGTTATGATCCGGGGCGACGAACGGGTCGAGGTGCCGGTGCATCGCGTCGTGCCGGTCGATGCGACCGGCGCGGGCGATCAGTTCGCGGCGGGCTTCCTGTATGGCTATGCCACCGGGCAAAGCCTGAAGGTTGCGGGGGCGATGGGCTGCGTCGCCGCCGCCGAAGTCATCAGCCATTTCGGCGCCCGCCCGGAAACCGACGTCAAGGCGCTGTTCCGCAACCACGGCCTGATCTGAACGGGCAAGGGGGCGCTGCCCCCGCCCGTGCCGGGCTCCCCCGGGATATTTGCACCAGAAAGAAGGGCATGAAGCGCTTTCTTTCTGGCTGAAATATCCCGGGGGGTGAATTTGCCGAAGGCAAAGAGGGGGGCAGCGCCCCCCTGTGTCGTTTCAGGGCCCGGGCCTCAATTCCCGAGCTTGGCGTGAACCTCGGCCAGATCGACCTCGCCCGTGGGCATCTTGTTGTCCGGGTCGTCGAAGTCGTATTTGAACAGCTGGAAATCCTTCTTGTAGATTTCCCAGATCAGGTGGCGCGACAGGTCGTCGAAATAGTCGCTGACCTTGTGTGCGCGTTTCGGGCCGTGGCCTTCGGATTCGTTGAATTTCGGGATCTGGGCCAGATCCACCTGCACCGGTGTCTCGATCGCATCCAGAACCGATTGCATGCCTTCGTTGAACTTCTCGGTGAAGAAGATGTTGTCGTAGGTGCCGCCGTTGACGATGAAGGTCGAGATATGACCGGACATCGCCGACCAGTGGATGTCGGGCTCCATCGGGCGGCGCCAGCGGATGGTGTCGCGCGCGAACAGCAGGAAGCGGCGGAAGGATTTGATCTGATCGAATTCGAACCCGTCCTCGGGGCTGCCCACCTCGATACCGTATTTCTGGATCAGCTGCGGCACCAGGCTGCCACGATAGCGTTTCCCGTTGCGCTGGATGCCGCAGATCTTGTCGAAGAACGAGCTGAGGATGCGGGCATAGGGGTTGCGCACGCAGGTGAAGGCATAGGATTTATGGGCCTTCACATTCGCTTCGATCAGCTTCTGGCTGTAGTCCTGCGACCACTTGTGCAGGCCCGAGGTGGAATCGTGGATGTCCCCGTCGAAGAAGCGGCCGTGATCGGAATAGAACATGATCTGCCCGATCGAGGAACAGGCACATTTCGGAACGACCCGATAGACGACGCTTTCGCTTTCGGTCATCCAGGTGCCGGGAAAACCCATGAATCAGCCTCCTTATGTGCCCCGCATCCCCGGGGGATGGCGGAGCCTAATAATTCATCCTTAAAAATCAAAGAACCTCTGTTATTTCAACGTCCATTGAAGGTATCAACGCAGATAATCGCGCATCTGACCCCTGGCTTGTTTCGAATATGGCAAAAATCGCCTTTATCCTTCTGACGCATAAGGACCCGGATGGAATTATCCGGCAGGCCGAGCGACTGACGGCGACCGGGGATTATGTGTCGATCCATTTCGATGCGCGCGCAAAGCCCGCCGACTATAACCGCATCCGTAACCGCCTGGACGACAATCCGCGGGTCACCTTTGCGCGCCGGCGGCTGAAATGCGGCTGGGGCGAGTGGAGCCTGGTGGGCGCCTCGCTCGAGGCGGTGAAGGCGGCGATCGCGGCCTTCCCGGATGCGACGCATTTCTACATGCTGTCGGGCGATTGCATGCAGATCAAGACGGCGGAATATGCGCATGCGCTGCTGGATCGCGATGATGTCGATTACATCGAAAGCTTCGATTACTTCACCTCGGACTGGATCAAGACCGGGATCAAGCAGGAACGTCTGATCTATCGGCACTGGTTCAATGAGCGCAGCCAGAAATGGCTGTTCTACAAGAGCATGGAGGTGCAGCGGGCGCTGGGGCTGACCCGTCAGGTGCCCGATGACCTGCAGATGATGATCGGCAGCCAGTGGTGGTGCCTGCGTCGCACGACGATCGAGGCGGTGCTGGATTTCTGTGCCGCCCGCCCCGACGTGATGCGGTTCTTCAAGACCACCTGGATTCCCGACGAGACGTTTTTCCAGACCATCGTGCGCCATGTCGTGCCCGATCTGGAAATCCGCACGCGCACGCTGACCTTCCTGATGTTCACCGATTACGGCATGCCGGTGACCTTCTATAACGACCATTACGACCTGTTGTTGAGCCAGGATTTCCTGTTTGCCCGCAAGATCAGCCCCGAAGCGACCGAGCTGAAGGCGCGGCTGGGCGAATTGTGGGGCGAGCGCGGCGTGCAGTTTCCGATCTCGAACGAGGGGCGCTCGCTGTTCAAGTTTCTGAGCGGCCGCGGCCGGATCGGGCGCCGGTTTGCACCCCGGTTCTGGGAAACGGAATCGAGCCTCGGGCGCGAGCGGACGCTGATGATGGTGGTGTGCAAGAAATGGCATGTCGCCAAGCGGCTGGTCGATCAGGTGCGCGCGCAGACCGATATTCCCGCGGTGGAATATCTGTTCAACGAGGAAGGCGGCCTGCCCGATCTGGGCGGCATCGAACGCACGCTGGACAAGCGCAACCGCCACCGCCGGGCGCTGGTGCGGATGCTGTTCGACTATCACAAGTCGGACAGGCTGGTGATCTGTCTGGACCCGGCCGCCTATGACCTGATGCGGGATTTCACCTCGGACAAGGCGGTGACGCGGGTGCTGGAAATCGAATGCGATTTCACCGATGACTATCTTCTGGGCCATGCGCGCCGCGTCGGTCTGGCGGGCGAACGCACCCCGCAAGAGGTGATCGACCGGCTGCTGCCGACGATCCGCTTCGATCTGAAATTCGAAAGCGACCGGATGCGGGACGCACAGTTCCCGGCCTTCATGCGGATACGCCAGTCTGCCAGCCCCGAGGAAAACGCGCCGCCGCTGGCGCGGTTTCTGGGCTGCGACCCGGAGCTTGCACATCGCATCGCCGCGACCGATTATCTGTTCGTCGATTGAGGAGAATCCCCCGTGGCCTATGCCTATGACGATACGAATATTTTCGCGCGCATTCTGCGTGGCGAAATCCCCAACAACACGGTTCTGGAAACCGGGCACACGCTGGCCTTCCGCGATATTGCCCCGCAGGCGCCCGATCATGTGCTGGTGATCCCGAAAGGCGCTTATGTGAATTTCGACCATTTCTCGAACGCGGCCAGCGAGGCCGAGATCGTCGATTTCTACCGCACCGCCGGCAAGGTCTGTGCGATGCTGGGGATCGAGCCGGGCATGGGTGGCGCGGGCTATCGCGCGATCACCAATGCCGGCGAGAACGGCGTGCAGGAAGTGCCGCATTACCACCTGCATATTCTGGCCGGGCGCAACCTTGGCCGGATGCTGAACCGCGCCTGACCCGGCGCAGGGGCGGGGGCGCGATGCACCTTGCCCCGCCCGGTGCAATCGCTAGAATGCGCGACCAAAAGGCGCAGCCGCGCGCCCTGTGCAATGGAGCCACCGATGAGCATCACCGCCCCCGAAACCCAAGTCGTGACCTCGTGGAAGATCGCCTGTGACGGCGGCGAAGGCGCCTTGGGGCATCCGCGCGTCTGGCTGACCATCCCGAAAGACACCGGCGAGGTCGAGTGCCCCTATTGCGACAAGAAATTCGTGATCGACCGCGCCCACGCGCATGACGACCACTGATCTGACGGTCTGACGTGCAGGCGTCACGCGGGGCGGCCTTCGGGCCGCCTTTTTCGTTTCGGGTTTCGGGCCGGGCCCGGCTGTGGCAAAACGGGGCGGACGCGCAACGGGAGAATACGCATGAGCTTCGGAAAAGGCTGCCATCTGCATCTGATCGACGGGTCGGCCTTCATCTTCCGCGCCTATCACGCGCTGCCGCCCCTGACGCGCAAATCCGACGGGCTGCCGATCGGCGCGGTGGCGGGGTTCGCCAACATGATCTTCCGCTATATCGAGGATGGCAACGGCGCCGATACGCCCACCCATGCCGCCGTGATCTTCGATCACAGCGCCAAGACCTTCCGCAATGACATCTTCCCCGAATACAAGGCCAACCGCCCCGAACTGCCCGAAGACCTGCGCCCGCAATTCCCGCTGACCCGCGAAGCCACGCGGGCCTTCAACATCGCCTGCATCGAGACCGAGGGCTACGAAGCCGACGACATCATCGCCACCCTGGCGCGTCAGGCGCGCGAGGCGGGCGGGCGCTGCACCATCATTTCCTCGGACAAGGATCTGATGCAGCTGGTGGGCGGCGGTGTCGAGATGCTCGATGCGATGAAGAACCTGCGCATCGGCCCCGAAGAGGTCGAGGCGAAATTCGGCGTGCTGCCAGATCGGGTGGTGGATGTGCAGGCGCTGGCAGGCGATTCTGTCGATAACGTGCCCGGCGCACCGGGCATCGGCATCAAGACGGCGGCCCTGCTGATCAACGAATATGGCGATCTGGAAACCCTGCTGGACCGCGCGGCCGAGATCAAGCAGCCCAAACGACGCGAGACCTTGCAGAATTTCGCCGATCAGATCCGTCTGTCCAAGCGGCTGGTGACGCTGGATGAAAATACGCCGCTCGACTTCACGCTGGATAGTCTGGAAGTGAAGACGCCTGACACGGAAACCCTGCTCGATTTCCTTAACCGGATGGAGTTTCGCACCCTGACCAAACGCGTGGCCGAGAAATTCGGCGCCGCGGTTCCGGTTCCGGTCCCGGTGGCTGCGCCGGTTGCGGCCAGCGAACCCGCCACCACCCCGCAAGCCGCGCCCGAGCTGCCCTTTGATACCACCGCCTATACCTGCATCCGCGACGCGGCGACCTTGACCGAATGGCTGGACGAAGCCAGTGCCAAGGGCTGGATCGCGGTCGATACCGAAACCACCAGCCTCGATGAGATGAAGGCCGATCTGGTCGGCGTGTCGATCTGCACCACGCCGGGAAAGGCCGCCTATATCCCGCTCGGCCACACCACCGGCGGCGACAATCTGTTCGGCGGCACCGAAGCGGCACCCGGGCAAATGCCGATGGCCGAGGCGCTGGCGCTGCTCAAGCCCGTGCTGGAAGACGATGCGATCCTGAAGATCGGGCAGAACATGAAGTATGACTTCAAGATCTTTGCCCGCCACGGCATCCGCGTCACCCCGTTCGACGACACGATGCTGATGTCTTACGCGATGTTCTCGGGGCTGCACGGGCACGGCATGGATACGCTCAGCGCCGATTATCTGGGCCACCGCCCGATCCCGATCAAGGATCTGCTGGGCACGGGGAAGAACCAGATCACCTTCGACAAGGTCGCCATCGACAAGGCCGTGCCCTATGCGGCCGAGGATGCCGACATCACGCTGCGGCTGTGGCAGCGGTTCAAGCCGCAGTTGCATCAGGCGCGGGTGACGACCGTCTATGAAACGCTCGAACGCCCGCTGGTGCCGGTGCTGGCCGATATGGAAATGGCGGGCGTGCGGGTCGATGCCGCGGTTCTGGCGCGGATGTCGAATGTCTTTGCGCAACGTATGGCGGGGCTGGAGGCCGAGATTCAGGAGATTGCCGGCCAACCCTTCAACGTCGGCAGCCCCAAGCAGTTGGGCGAGATCCTGTTCGATCAGATGGGCGTGCCGGGCGGATCGAAAGGCAAGGCGGGTGCCTATTCGACCGGCGCCGATGTGCTGGAAGACATCACCACGATGGAGGATCAACCGCAGGCCGCGCAACTGGCCGCGCGCGTGCTGGACTGGCGCCAGATCTCCAAGCTGAAATCGACCTATACCGACGCGCTGCAGACCCATGTGAACCCCGAAACCGGGCGCGTGCACACCAGCTATTCGATCGCGGGGGCGAACACCGGGCGTCTGGCCTCTACCGACCCGAACCTGCAAAACATCCCCGTGCGCAGCGACGAAGGCCGCAAGATCCGCGAGGCTTTCGTGGCCGGGCCCGGCATGAAGATCGTCTCGCTCGACTACAGCCAGATCGAGCTGCGCATCCTGGCCCATGTCGCCGACCTGCCCGCGATGAAACAGGCGTTCAAGGACGGGATCGACATTCACGCCATGACCGCGTCGGAAATGTTCGGTGTGCCGGTCGAGGGCATGGACCCGATGATCCGCCGTCAGGCCAAGGCGATCAACTTCGGGGTGATTTATGGCATCTCGGGCTTCGGGCTGGCGCGCAACCTGCGCATTCCGCGCGCCGAGGCGCAGGGCTTCATCGACCGCTATTTCGAACGCTTCCCCGGCATTCGGCAATACATGGATGACACCGTGGCCTTCGCCAAGGAACATGGCTTCGTGCAGACCCTGTTCGGCCGCAAGATCCACACCCCAGAGATCAACGCCAAGGGCCCGGGCGCGGGCTTTGCCAAACGCGCGGCGATCAACGCGCCGATCCAGGGGGCGGCCGCCGATGTCATCCGCCGCGCGATGATCCGCATGCCGTCCGCGATTGCGGGCTTGCCCGCGACGATGCTGCTGCAGGTGCATGACGAACTGATCTTCGAGGTCGAAGCGGCGGCCGTGCCCGACCTGATCGACCGCGCGCGCCATGTCATGGAAACCGCCGCCGAGCCGGCCGTGAAACTCTCGGTCCCGCTGGTGGTGGATGCCGGGCAGGGCGCAAGCTGGGCCGAGGCGCATTGACCTTTCCCTTGCGCGGGCGGAAGCTGCGGGTGCCTCCGGCGGGGATATTTGGACCAAGGTGAAGGGGCGGGGTTGCCTGTCACCTTGGTGCAAATATCCCGGGGGGCGCGGAACGCGCGGGGGCAGCGCCCCCTCGGACGAAGGATCAAGGGATGCCCCACGACCACCACGCCCCACAGGACCACGCCGGTCATCACCACCATCATCTGAGCGCGGATGCGGGCGACCGGCAGGTCGCGGCGGCTGTCGGGATCAACGTGGCGTTGACCGCGGCGCAGGTCGCGGGCGGGCTTATCGCGGGGTCGGTCGCGCTGATTGCAGACGGGGTGCACAATTTCTCGGATGCGGCGGCGCTGGTGCTGGCCTTCGGCGCACGCCGTCTGGCGCGGCGGGGGCCGAGTGCGGCAATGAGTTTTGGCTGGGCCCGGGCCGAGGTGGTGGCGGCGCTGGTGAATTATGTCGCGCTGGTGCTGGTGGCGCTGTGGCTCATGGTCGAGGCCGCCGGTCGGATGATCGACCCGCCCGGTGTCGATGGCTGGATCGTGGTATGGCTGGCGCTTCTGGCGCTGGTGATTGATCTGGGCACCGCCGCGCTGACGTGGCGGCTCAGCCGTGACAGCGTGAACATCCGCGCGGCGTTCCTGCACAATCTGGCGGATGCCGGGGCGTCGGTCGCAGTCATCATCGGGGGCATCGTGATCCTGCTGTGGGACTGGCGGTTGGTCGATCCGATCCTGACCGTCGGGATTTCGCTGTTCATCCTGTGGCATGTCGCGGGCGAGATCCGGCCCGTGCTGCGCATCCTGATGCTGGGCGCACCGCATCCGGGCAAGGCCGGGCAGATCCGCGAGGCGCTCGCTGCGCTGGGCGGGATCGAGGATGTGCACCACCTGCACCTGTGGCAGATCGACGAGCGCCGCACCTCGCTCGAGGCGCATCTGGTACTGCCCGAGGGCGCCGATTTCGCGGCCACCATTGCCCGGGCCAAGGCGATGCTGGCCAGCGATTTCGGCCTGACCCATGTCACGCTGGAGCCAGAGACCCGCCTGCTGGGATGCGCCGATCAGGGGCCGCGCGGTTCAGCCCTTTAACCAGCCAAGCCCGTCCTCGGTGCGGCCCGCGGGGGTATATTCGCCGGACACGAAACCGCCATAGCCTTCGGCGTCCAGCCGTTTGAAAAACGCCGGATAGTCCAGATGCGGGCTGGCCAGCGGTTCATGCCGGTCCGGCAGACCGCCGATCTGGATATGGGCCGCGCGGTGCCCGTGCCGTGACCAGACCCCAAGGGCATCGCCGGTGATCCGATGGGCGTGATAAATGTCGATCTGCAGATGCAGGTTCGGCGCAGCCACGGCGTCCAGCACCTCGGCCGCCAGGTCGAAGTCGTCCAGAAAATAGCCCGGCATGTCGATCCGGTTGATCGGCTCTATCGTCAGGGTCAGCCTGGGCGCGCGGGCGGCCGCCCAGGTCAGGTTTTCGATGAAGGTCGCGCGGGCCTCGGCCCCTTCGGCGGCGCCCGACATGATATGCACCCCGCGTGGTTTGAGCACATCGGCATAGCGCAGCACGCGTTCGAAATCGCGGCGGAACCGTTCCTCCAGCCCCGGCACGGCGGCAAAGCCGCGCGGCCCGCCGGTGAAATTGGGCGGCGGCGTGTTGATCAGCACCAGCGTCAGGTCGTTCATCACCAACTGATAGCGCATGTCCGTGGCGGAACAGTCGTAGGGAAACAGCACTTCGACCGCATCGAAGCCTGCGGCCTTGGCGGCGGCGAAGCGCTCCATGAAGGGCAGTTCGGTGAACAGCATCGTCAGGTTGGCGGCGAATTTCGGCACTTACAGCTCCGCCATCGGGATGATCGGGAAGAACAGGCCCCCCGACCACAGGCCCAGCCAGTCGCCACCTTCATGCGGGCCGGGCACGGCATGATCGACCAGCCGGTAAAACGTCTTGCGGTCGATCAACGCCTCCAGCCCGCGGCGGATATGGACATATGGGCTGGGCTCGCCATCCGCATCGCGCGTGACCCGGATCGGGTGGTCGGGACCGGCGGTGACGGTATCGCCCACGTTGGTGGTGAAGCGCAGGGTTTGCGCCGTGCCTTCACCCGAAATGTCGCAATCGACCGCCACGAAGGGCGCATCGACCACGCGGATGCCCACCTTTTCGACCGGCGTCACCAGAAAATACTTGCCGTCCTCCAGCTTCAGGATCGAGGCAAACAGCTTCACCAACGCGGGCCGCCCGATCGGGGTGCCCAGGTAGAACCAGGTTCCATCGCGGCGGATTTCCATGTCCATGTCGCCGCAAAACGGCGGATTCCACAGATGAACGGGCGGCGGGCCCTTCTTGCTGGCGGTGCTTGCGGCCTGGGCCAGCCCGTCGGCACTGGGCGGCTTCACGTCATTTTGTGGCTTTGGTGTCTGTGTCATCTGCGCTTTGCGATTGGGTCCGGGGCGGTTATCTGCTTTGCTGAAGACTATAGCCTTGTTGGAGCCTTTGTCATGACCGAGCCTGCCGATCTGATCGCTGAAATCGAACGTTTGGGCGAAAAGCTGGCGCAGGCGCGGGCCTCGATCAACCGCCGCTTCATCGGTCAGGACCGTGTGGTCGAACTGGTTCTGGCCACGCTCTTGTCGGGCGGGCACGGGTTGCTGGTCGGCCTGCCGGGTCTGGGCAAGACGATGCTGGTCGATACGCTGTCCACGGTGATGGGGCTTGATGCCTCGCGCATCCAGTTCACGCCCGATCTGATGCCTGCCGATATTCTGGGCTCGGAAGTGCTGGAAACCGCGCCCGATGGCACGCGGGCGTTCCGCTTTCTGGAAGGGCCGGTGTTCTGCCAGCTGCTGATGGCCGATGAAATCAACCGTGCCAGCCCGCGCACGCAATCGGCGCTGCTGCAGGCGATGCAGGAACGCGAGGTGACCGTGGCGGGCGTGCATCGTCCGCTGGGGCGGCCGTTCCACGTTCTGGCCACGCAAAACCCGATCGAGCAGGAGGGCACCTATCCGCTGCCCGAGGCGCAGCTGGACCGATTCCTGGTGCAGATCGATGTGGACTATCCCGACCGCGCGACCGAGCGTGACATCCTGCTGGCAACCACTGGCGCCGAAAGCGACACCGCGCATCAGGTGTTTTCGGGCGATGAGCTGATCGCCGCGCAGGCGCTGGTGCGGCAGATGCCGGTGGGCGAAAGCGTGGTCGATCTGATCCTTGATCTGGTGCGCGCCTGCCGCCCGGCCGAACCCGAGGCGCTGCCCGTCGTGCGCGAGGCGCTGGCCTGGGGGCCGGGCCCGCGTGCGGCGCAGGCGCTGATGCTGACGGTGCGGGCGCGGGCCCTGTTGCAGGGCCGTCTGGCGCCCTCGGTCGAGGATGTGCTGGCGATGGCGCGCCCGGTGCTGAGCCACCGCATGGCGCTGTCCTTCGCCGCGCGCGCCCGGGGTGAGACCCTGGCCGCCGTCATCGCGCGGGTCTGCGCCGAGGTTGCCGGTCTGTCCGAGGCGGCCGAGTGACCAGCCCAGCCCCCAGCGCGGGCCTGTCCCTGCGCCGCGAGGCCGAAGCCGCGGCCCGCGCCCTGCCGCCACTGCTGCTGGCGGCGGAACAACTGGCCGCGACGGTGCAGATGGGCGGCCATGGCCGCCGCCGCGCCGGCCCGGGCGAGGAATTCTGGCAATACCGCCCCGCGCATTCTGGCGACGAGGCGCGGTTCGTCGACTGGCGCCGCTCGGCCCGGTCCGATGTACAATTCGTGCGTGACCGCGAATGGCAGCTGGCGCAATCGGCGCATATCTGGGTCGATGACGGGGCCTCGATGCGGTTTTCCGGTGCCCCCGAGGGCCGCGCCGCCCGCCCGCAGAAGGCCGAGCGCGCGCGGCTGCTGGCGCTGGCGCTGGCGGTGCTAATGATCCGCGCGGGCGAGCGGGTGGGGCTGACCGGCCCCCTGGCGCCGCCGCGCCCGGGGCGCGCGCAGCTGATGGTTCTGGCCGCGCAACTGGCCGCGGCGCAGGGCATGGCTGATTACAGCACGCCCGATGTCACCGCGATCGGGCCGCAGGCACGCGCCGTGTTCCTGTCGGATTTTCTGGGCGATCTGGGCGCGCTCGAGGCTGCGCTTGGCGCGCTGGCCGGGCGCGGGGTCTCGGGGGTGATGCTGCAGATCCTTGATCCCGTGGAAGAGGATTTCCCTTTCGACGGGCGCACGATTTTCGAATCGGTCGGCGGCACGCTCAGCTTTGAAACCCGCAAGGCGGGGGATCTGCGCGCGCGCTATCGCGACCGTCTGGCCGAGCGGCGCGCGCGGCTGGCCGGGCTGGCGCAGGCGGCGGGCTGGCAGTTTTCGACGCATCACACCGGGGCGCCCGCGCAAGGCGCGCTGCTATGGCTCTGGGCGGCGCTGGAACGGGGGGCGCGATGACCGTTCTCGGCCCGCTTGGCTTCACCGCACCCTGGGTCTTGCTGGGGCTGCTGGCCCTGCCGATCCTGTGGCTGCTGCTGCGCGCGGTGCCGCCCGCGCCGATCCGGCGCCGGTTTCCGGGTGTTGCGCTGCTGCTGGGGTTGACCGACGAGGCCGTGCAGGCCGAGCGCACGCCCTGGTGGCTTCTGGTCTTGCGGATGATGGCGCTGGCGGCGGCCATCGTGGGCTTTGCCGGGCCGGTGCTGAACCCGGTCGTTACTGCGCCGGGGCAGGGGCCATTGCTGATCGTGGCGGATGCCAGCTGGGCGTCGGCCCGCGACTGGCCCGCCCGGCAGGCCCGGATAGACCGCGCGCTGACCGAGGCCGGGGCCAGCGGGCGGCCGGTTGCGATTGTTACGCTGAGTGATCCTCCGCCCGTCGCGCCCAGCTTCAGCGCGGCAACCGATCTTGCGCCCACTGTGCCGGGCCTGACCCCGAAACCGTGGGAGCCGGGGGCGGCCCTGCCGCCGCTGCCCGAGGGCGGGTTCGAAACGCTGTGGCTGTCGGACGGTCTGGCGCGTCCGGGGCGCGATCAGCTGGCCACCGCCTTGCAGGCCCGTGGCAAGCTGAGCGTCTGGCAACCCGCGACCCCGGTTCTGGCGCTTGGTCCGGCCCGGATCGAGGCGGCGCAGGTCACGCTGCCGGTGCTGGCCAGCGCCGCGCCGCGGGCACCCCTTGATGTGAGCGCCATCGGCCTTGATCCCACCGGGATCGAACGCGAACTGGCCCGCGAAACCGTGGATTTCGCGGGGGCCCCGCAGGCCGTCGCGCGCTTCGAATTGCCGCCCGAGTTGCGCAACCGCGTCAGCCGGTTCGAGATTGCCGGGCTGCGCAGCGCCGGTGCGGTCAGCCTTACCGACGACGCCGTGAAACGCCGCAAGGTCGCGCTGATCGCGGGCGGCACCGCGCGCGAGGGGCTGGAGCTGCTGACCCCCACGCATTACCTGCGTCAGGCGCTCGCCCCCAGTTCCGATTTGATCGAGGGCACGCTCGAAGACGTTCTGACCGCGAAACCCGATGTCATCATTCTGGCCGATGTCGCCGATATTGCCGAACCCGACCGCCTGGCCGAATGGCTGGAAGAGGGCGGCCTGCTGGTGCGCTTCGCCGGGCCGCGCCTTGCCGCCGCGCAGACCGACACCGACCCGCTGCTGCCGGTGCGGCTGCGCGCGGGCGGGCGCGCCGTCGGCGGCACGATGAGCTGGGGGGAGCCGCGCGCGCTGGCGCCCTTCCCCGAAGGGTCACCCTTTGCCGGGCTGACCGTGCCCGAGGATGTGACCGTCACCGCGCAGGTGATGGCCGAACCCGGCCCCGAACTGGCCGAACGCACGATTGCCGCGTTGGCCGATGGCACGCCGCTGGTCACCCGCGCGCGCTTCGGCACCGGGGAAATCGTGCTGTTCCACGTTACCGCCAATGCCGAATGGTCCAGCCTGCCGCTGTCGGGCCTGTTCCCGCAGATGCTGGAACGGCTGGCGATTTCCGCGCGCCGCGCCGCACCCGAGGCGGGCGATCTGGCCGGGATGACCTGGGTTCCGCAAAAGCTGCTGGACGGGTTCGGGCGGCTGGGCGGGGCCGAGGGCGCGCCCGGCGTCGCGGGCGAGGTGCTGGCCACCGCGCAGCCCGGCCCCGATCTGCCGCCCGGCCTGTATGCCGCCGACGGGCGGGCAGTTGCGCTGAACGCGCTGGCCCCCGACCGCGTTCTGGCGGCGCCCACCTGGCCCGCGGGTGTGACGCTGGAAGGCGATGCCGCGCCGCGCGCCTGGCCGCTGAAAGGTGCGCTGCTGGCGGCGGCACTGCTGGCGTTGCTGGCCGATCTGATCGCCTCGCTGGCGGTGTCGGGGCGGCTGTCGGGCCCGCGTGTCGGGCGCGCGGCGGTGGTTCTGCTGGCGCTGATCCTGGCGGCCCCGCCACAGGCCCGGGCCGAGATGGCACAGGACCGCGCGATCGAGGCCGCCTCGAACGTGGTGCTGGCCCATATCGCCACCGGCGATGCGGGCGTCGACCGTGTGGCGCTGGCCGGGCTGCGCGGGCTGTCCGATACGCTGGCGCGGCGCACCACGGTGGAACCTTCGGCGCCGATGACGCTGGATCTGGAAACCGACGATCTGGCGCTGTTCACGCTGATCTACTGGCCCGTCACCGCCAATCAGCCCGCGCCCTCGGCTCAGGCCTATGCCAAACTCAACCGCTATCTGCGCGGGGGCGGGATGATCCTGTTCGACACGCGCGATGCCGATCTGGCGGGTTTCGGCACCGCGACCGAGGCCGGGCGGCGGCTGCAGGCGCTGGCCGCGCCGCTGGATATTCCGCCGCTCGAACCGATCCCGCCCGACCATATCCTGACCCGCACCTTCTATCTGCTGCAGGATTTTCCCGGCCGCTATGACGCGCCGATCTGGGTCGAGGCCGCGCCCCCCGATGCCGAACAGGCCGAGGGCATGCCGTTTCGCAACCTCAATGACGGGGTGACGCCGGTTGTGATCGGCGGCAACGACTGGGCCGCGGCCTGGGCGATTGATGGCAATGGCATGGCGATGTTCCCGGTCGGGCGCGGGCAGGCGGGCGAACGCCAGCGCGAAACCGCGCTGCGTTTCGGCGTCAATCTGGTGATGCATGTGCTGACCGGCAATTACAAATCCGATCAGGTACATGTGCCCGCGTTGCTGGAAAGGCTGGGCCAATGACCGGGGTGAGCCTGACCTTCGCGCCGCTTCTGGGCTGGCCGCTGATCGTCGCGGGCGGGGCGCTGGCCGTGGTGCTAGTGGCGCTGGCGCTGTGGCGCGGGTTGCCCGGCTGGGCGTTGCGCGGGGCGGCGCTGGCGGTATTGCTGGCTGCCCTTTCGGGCCCCGCACTGCAGCGCGAACAGACCGAGCCGCTGTCCGACATCGTGCTGCTGCTCGATGACCGCAGCGCCTCGCAGACTCTGTCGGATCGCGCCGGGCAGACCGATGCCGCCATCGCGGCGCTTGGGCGCCAGATCGCCGCGCTGCCCAATACCGAATTGCGCCGCATCACCGTGCCCGACGGCGCCGACAACGGCGGCACCCGGATCGGGGCGGCCTTGGCCGAGGCGCTGGCCGCAGAACCCCGCGCGCGCGTTGCGGGGGCGCTGGTGGTCTCGGACGGGCAGGTGCATGACGCGGACCTGACCCCCGATCTGCCCGCGCCGCTGCAATTGCTGCTGACCGGGCACGCCGCCGATTGGGACCGCCGCCTGCTGATCGAAACCGCCCCCGCCTTCGGCATCATCGGCGAGGAAACCGCGATCCGGCTGCGGATCGAGGATATGGGCGCGGTCCCGGCCAGCGCCGGACGCACCGCCGATCTGAGCATCGCGATCGACGGCGGGGCGCCGCGCACATATCAGGTCACGGTCGGCAAGGAGCTGGAACTGCCGCTCACGCTCGAACACGGGGGGCAGAATGTGGTGCAGTTCAGCCTTGCGCCGCTGACGGGCGAGCTGACCACACGCAACAATGACGCGGTGGTACAGATCAATGGCGTGCGCGACCGGCTGCGGGTGCTGCTGGTCTCGGGGCAGCCGCATGCGGGCGAACGCACCTGGCGCAATCTGCTGAAGTCGGATGCAGGCGTCGATCTGGTGCATTTCACCATCCTGCGGCCGCCTGAAAAACAGGACGGAACGCCGGTGTCGGAACTGTCGCTGATCGCCTTCCCCACGCAGGAGCTGTTCATCGACAAGATCGACGAATTCGACCTCATCATCTTTGATCGCTACGGCGAACGGGGCATCCTGCCCGCCAGCTATTTCAGCAATATCCGCCGTTATGTCGAAGACGGCGGCGCGGTGCTGGTCGCGGCGGGGCCGGAATATGCCACCGTCGAAAGCCTGTGGCAGACCGATCTGGCGCCGGTGCTGCCCGCGCGCCCGACCGGGCGGGTGCTGTCGGAACCCTTCGTGCCGCGCCCGACCGAACTTGGCCTGCGCCACCCGGTGACGGCGGGCCTGCCCGGCGCGCCCGCGCCCGAAGGGCAGGACGACGCGGCGGGGCAACACTGGGGCCGCTGGCTGCGGCAGATCGAACTGGCCAACCCCTCGGGCGAGGTTGTGATGAACGGCGCGCGCGGCGCACCGCTGCTGGTGCTGTCGCGGGCGGGCAAGGGGCGCGTGGCGCTGCTGGCGTCGGATCAGGCCTGGCTGTGGGATCGCGGTTACGAGGGCGGCGGCCCGCAGCTGGAACTGCTGCGCCGCATTGCGCATTGGGAGATGAAGGAGCCCGAGCTGGAGGAAGAGGCCCTTTATGCCGAGGTCGAGCCGGGCAGCCTGGCGCTGACGGTGGTGCGGCGCACGATGGCCGAAACCGCCGCGCCGGCGATCGTGACCCTGCCCGATGGCACGACCGCAGAACTGCCCCTGACCGAAACCGCGCCGGGCCGCTTCACCGCCCGCTGGGTCGCCCCGGAGCCCGGGCTCTACCGCTTGACCGAAGGCGATCTGGAGCGGGTCGTGGCGCTTGGACCGGCCAGCCCGCGCGAATACGAACAGACCATCGCCAGCGCGGAGCCGTTGGCACCCGCCATCGCCGCCTCGACCGGCGGCGTCACCCGGCTGGAAGAGGGTATTCCCACGATCCGCCCGGTGCGCGCAGGCCGCCCCAGTGCGGGGCGCGGCTGGGTCGGCATCACCCCGCGCGCCGCCACGGCCACCGTGGATCTGCGCGTGACGCCGCTGCTGCCCGCCTGGGCCTGGGCCCTGATTGCCGCCCTGCTGAGCGTTGCGGCCTGGATGGTGGAAGGGCGCGGGCGCAAAACTGCGTGACCGCCTGTGGCGGGCGCGGACGCTCCGCGGGGAGTATTTGTGCCAAGAAGAAGCTCGCAGCCTTTTCTTCTTGGCCCAAATACTCCCGCCGGAGGCGGCCTGACCCGCACTCAGACCGGCGGGTTGTCCAGCAGCGCGCGCCGCGCGGTCGAGGCGAATTCACGCCGCCAGAGCATCGCGGTGGTGAACAGCGTCACGATCATCAGCACCTCGGGCCCCAGAAGCCAGGCCAGTGCCGTCAGCGCGAAATAAACCGAACGCAGCCCGCGGTTGAAGCTTTTGGCGGCATTGATATTGACCAGCGCCGCCTGTTCGGCGCGCGGATAGGCCAGCGGGTCGCCGGCATCATTGGGCACCGCCGCCATCGCGATCGCGGCATAGCTGAACAGCCGGTGCGACCAGACGAATTTCATGAAGGCGTTGGCGCCGAACAGGACGGCGGTCAGGATCCGTGCCTCCCACAGCAGTTTCGGCCCTTCGTCCAGCGCGAAATCCTGCGCCAGATCGGTGATCCGTTCGGGGTTGCCGATCAGCGCCAGCCCGCCGCCGATCGCGATCAGCGCGGTCGAGGCGAAGAAGGTCGTCGATTGCCGCAGCCCGTCCATCATCGCCCCGTCGAAAATGCGTGGCTGACGGGTCACCATCTGCCGCATCCATTCGCGCCGGTATCCCTCCATCAGCCGCCCGACCGACGGACGCTGCGCCGGCGGGTGTTCGGTGCGCCAGCCGATCCACAGCCAGCAGCCAACCAGCAAGGCCAGCGCGGCCAGATCCCAAGGCCCGAGCGGGCCGATATGCAGGGTGTTTTCCATGACGACACCCTAGCGTCTGTAATCCGGCCTTGCCAGATCCGTAAATTGGTTATAATTTTTTACCACAACGGAGGAACATTCATGGAAATGCCCATTCCCAGCGCCGCTATTCTGGCGCGCAAGGCGGCGATCGTGGCGCGGCTGCGGGCGGTTTTGCCTGCCGATGCCGTGATCGACACGCCCGAGGAAACCCGCGCCTATGAATGTGACGCGCTGTCGGCCTATCGCTGTGCGCCTTTGGCGGTGGTGCTGCCGCGCTCGACCGCCGAGGTCGCGGCGGCACTGAAGGTCTGCCATGCCGAGGGCGTGCCGGTGGTGCCGCGCGGCGCGGGGACGAGCCTTGCCGGCGGCTCCATGCCCTCGGCCGATTCGGTGGTGCTGGGGCTGGCGCGGATGAATGCGGTGCTGGAGACCGATTATCCGAACCGCTTCATCCGGGTCGAGGCCGGGCGCACCAACCTGTCGGTGACCGGCGCGGTCGAAAGCGACGGCTGGTTCTATGCACCCGATCCGTCGAGCCAGCTGGCCTGTGCTATCGCGGGCAATATCGCGATGAATTCGGGCGGCGCGCATTGCCTGAAATACGGTGTGACCACCAACAACCTGCTGGGGGTGACGCTGGTCACCATGGCGGGCGAGGTGCTGCAGATCGGCGGGCCCTGGTGCGATGCGGGCGGGCTGGACCTGCTGGGTGTGATCTGCGGGTCCGAGGGACAGTTGGGCGTGGTGACCGAGGCCACGCTGCGCATCCTGCCCAAGCCCGAGGGCGCGCGTCCCGTATTGATCGGGTTCGATGCCAACGAGGTGGCGGGCGCCTGTGTGGCCGACATCATCCGCGCGGGCGTTCTGCCGGTGGCGATCGAATTCATGGACCGCCCCTGCATTCGCGCGACCGAGGATTTCGCCCATGCCGGCTATCCCGATTGCGAGGCGCTGCTGATCGTCGAGGTCGAGGGCAGCGCCGCCGAGATTGACGAGCAGTTGCGTCTGATCCGGCAAATCGCCGAGCGCCACAGCCCGGTCGAATTTCGCGAGGCGCAGTCCGAGGACGAGGCGCGGCGGATCTGGCTGGGCCGCAAGTCGGCCTTCGGCGCGATGGGGCAGATCAACGATTACATGTGTCTGGACGGCACGATTCCGGTCAGCGCGCTGCCCGAGGTGCTGCGCCGGATCGGGGCGCTGAGTGCGCAATTCGGGCTGGACGTGGCCAATGTCTTCCATGCGGGCGACGGCAATATGCATCCGCTGATCCTGTACAATGCCAACACGCCCGGCGATCTGCAGCGTTGCGAGGCGCTGGGCGCCGAGATCCTGAAGCTGTGTGTCGAGGTTGGCGGCTGTCTGACCGGCGAGCATGGCGTGGGCATCGAGAAGCGCGACCTGATGGAAGTGCAGTTCGCCGCCCCCGATCTGGAGGCGCAGATGCGCGTCAAGGATGTGTTCGATCCCGGCTGGCTGCTGAACCCGGCCAAGGTGTTTCCGCTGGCCGTCAGTGCCGGACGGCGCGCGGGCTGAGGCGGCCGGGGGTTTTGCACCCCCGGGCCCCCGCAGGATATTTGAGCCAGAAAGAAGGCAGGGCGGATGAAGGTTGCAAGTGAAGAGGAATTGGCCGAGGCGGTCCGTGCGGCGCAGGGTCCGTTCGAGATCGTCGGTGGCGGCACCCGGCCCGTGGGCGCGCGGCAGGGCTTGCCGCTGCAGGTCGGGATTACGGGCATCCGGCTGTATGAACCGGGCGCGCTGACGCTGGTTGCCGGGGCGGGCACGACCCTGACCGAGATCGAGGCGGCGGTGGCGGCCGAGGGCCAGCGCCTGCCGTTCGAACCTGCGCGCTGGGGTGCCTTGCTGGGCACCGTTGGCGAAAGCACGATCGGCGGCGTGGTGGCGGCCAATGTGTCCGGGCCACGGCGCGTGCAGGCGGGGGCCTGCCGCGACAGCCTGATCGGGCTGCGCTTTGTCGACGGGGCGGGCACGGTGGTCAAGAATGGCGGGCGGGTGATGAAGAACGTCACCGGCTATGATCTGGTCAAGCTGCTGGCGGGCAGCTGGGGCACGCTGGGGGTGATTTCGGAGGTGGCGTTCAAGCTGCTGCCCGCCGCGCCCGCGCAGGTGACCGTGGTGCTGGACATTCCGGCCGCTGCGGCGCCTGCGGCCCTGGCGGTCGCGCTGGGCTCGCCGTTCGATGTGTCGGGGGCGGGCTGGCTGCCGGGCGTTGGTGCGGTGATCCGCATCGAGGGGCTGGCGGAATCGGTGGCCTATCGCGCGGCGCGTCTGGCCGATCTGCTGGCGCCCCACGGTGCGCGGATCGAGCGCGACGGATCGGCGCAGATCTGGGCCGATCTGGCTGCGGTGGGGCCGTTTCAGGGCCGTGCGGGGGATATCTGGCGGTTCTCGGTCAAGCCTTCGGATGCGCCGGGCATCCTGGCGCGGCTGGGCGGCGAGGTGGTGCTGGACTGGGGCGGCGGGCTGATCTGGGCGCTGCTGCCCGAGGGCACGGATGCGCGGGCGCTGGCGGCGCCCTACAGCGGGCACGCGACCTGCCTGCGCGGCACGGCCCCGGCCTTCGAGCCCGAACCGGCGCCGCTGGCCGCGCTGAGCCGCGAGCTGCGCGCCCGCTTTGATCCGCGCGGTATTCTGAACCCCGGAAGGATGGGCTGATGCAGACCAATTTCACGCCCGAGCAACTGGCCGATCCGGGCATCGCCGAGGCCAACAAGATCCTGCGCGCCTGCGTGCATTGCGGGTTCTGCACCGCCACCTGCCCGACCTATCAGGTGCTGGGCGATGAATTGGACAGTCCGCGCGGGCGGATCTATCTGATCAAGGACATGCTTGAAAACGACCGCCCCGCCGATGCGCAGACGGTCAAGCATATCGACCGCTGCCTGTCCTGTCTGGCCTGCATGACGACCTGCCCGTCGGGGGTGCATTACATGCATTTGATCGACCATGCCCGCGCCCATGTCGAACGCACCTACCGCCGCCCGCTGATGGACCGGCTGCTGCGCGCCACGCTGGCGCGGATCGTGCCCTATCCGGGGCGGTTCCGGCTGGCGATGGCAGCGGCGAAGCTGGCAAAGCCCTTTGCGCGGTTGTTGCCCGATGCCCGGCTGCGCGCGATGCTGGCGATGGCGCCGGCGCGGTTGCCCCCGGTCAGCCGCAATGACGATGCCCAGACCTTTGCCGCCATCGGACCGCGCAAATACCGCGTGGCGTTGCAGACCGGCTGCGCGCAGCGCGCGCTCAACACCGATATCAACGATGCCACGATCCGCCTGTTGCGCCGGTTGGGCTGCGAGGTGGTGATCCCGCGCAATCTGGGCTGTTGCGGGGCGCTGTCGCACCACATGGGCCGCGAGGGGGAAAGCCACGCGCAGGCTGCGCGCAACATCCGCGCCTATCTGTCGGCGGGCGATCTGGACGCGGTCATCATCAACACCTCGGGCTGTGGCACGACGGTGAAGGATTACGGCCATATGTTCCGCACCGATCCGCTGGCGGATGACGCGGCCAGGGTGGCGGGGCTGGCCTGCGACGTGTCGGAGTTTCTGGCGCGCATCGGCCTGCCCGCGCAGGCACCGCAGGGGCTGCGCGTGGCCTATCACGCGGCCTGTTCGCTGCAGCACGGCCAGCAGGTGAAATCTGCGCCGAAGGATCTGCTGAAAACCGCCGGGTTCGAGGTGGTCGAACCCGCCGACAGCCATCTGTGCTGTGGTTCGGCGGGCACCTATAACCTGTTGCAGCCCGAGATCTCGGCCGAGCTGAAGGCGCGCAAGGTCGCCACGCTGGAGGCGAAGGCGCCGCAGATCATCGCCGCGGGGAATATCGGTTGCATGGTGCAGATCGGATCAGGCACCGCGATTCCGGTGGTGCATACGGTCGAACTGCTGGATTGGGCGACCGGCGGGCCGAAACCGCAGGCCTTGGTAAATATGCCTTAAAATCGCCGCAGGTCTGGCCTAGGACTACAGCAAGCCGACTGTCGAAGGGACGCCCCCGTGATCCGTGTCTTGAGCCTTGTTGCCCTGTTGTGTGTTCCTTTCGCCCCGGCGATGGCCGAGCAAGGCACGCTGAAACTGCTGTCCACCGGCTCTGCCAGCCGCGGATGGGAGGCGGTCGGGCGGCTTGAACTTGGCAAGGGCAGTTTCTGCACCGGCACGCTGATCGCCCCCGATCAGGTGCTGACCGCCGCGCATTGCCTGTTCGACAGCACGACCGGCGCGATGATCCCGACCGATCAGATCGAATTTCGCGCGGGCTGGCGCAATGGCCGGGCCGTCGCCTATCGCGGGGTGCGGCGTGCGATGGTGCCGCCCGCCTATCAGTATCAGGGCGCCGACAAGATCGCCCGCGTGGCCCGCGATCTGGCGCTGATCGAGCTGGATCAGCCGATCCGCCTGCCGCAGTTGCGTCCCTTCACGCTCGACACTGCGCCGGTGATCGGGGAAACGGTAGGCGTTGTCTCCTATGCCCATGACCGGGCCGAGGCACCTTCGCTGCAAGATGTCTGCCAGGTACTGGAACGCGCGGCCGATGTGGTGATGATGAACTGTGCGGCCGATTTCGGCTCGTCCGGTGCGCCGGTCTTCGCGATGCGCGATGGCGAGCCGCATATCGTTTCGGTGATCTCGGCCAAGGCCGCGCGGGCGGATGAGCCGGTATCGCTGGGCAGTCTGGTCGATCATGTGGCCGATCTGCGTGCGGCGATGAAGGCGCGCAGCGACGCGCCCGACGCACAGATCAGCCGGGCCAAGGGCGCAAAATTCATTCGCCCCTGAGCCTGCGCCCATGGCGCGCGGGGGGGCTTGAAAGCGCCGCGCGGTCTTCCCAGATTTGTGTCGTCGGGGTGCCGAACCGGGCCCCGTCGTGAACCGTCCGGCCCCGCAGGGGCGGGCAAAACGACCATCGCTCCGATGAGGATGACACAATGCGTAACTTTGATTTTTCGCCGCTCTATCGCGCCACCGTCGGCTTTGACCGCGTGGCCGACCTGATGGACCGGATTTCCGCGGCCGATGTCGGCCAGCCGACCTATCCCCCCTATAACATCGAGAAAACCGACGAGAATGCCTATCGCATCTCGATTGCGGTTGCGGGCTTCGGCTCGGACGAGCTGTCGGTCGAGTTGCGCGATGGCGCGCTGATCGTCACGGGCCGCAAGGCCGAAGAGGCGGGCGCACGCACCTATCTGCACCGTGGCATCGCCACCCGCGCGTTCGAGCGTCGCTTCGCGCTGGCCGATCACATGAAGGTTTCGGGCGCAAGCCATGCCGACGGCATGCTGCATATCGACCTGCTGCGCGAGGTGCCCGAGGCGCTGAAACCGCGCCGGATCGAGATTGCCGGGCCGACCACGGTCGAGGCCAAGCGGGTCGAGACCGTCGAGGCCTGATCCGGCCTCTGGAATTGGAATCGGGCGCGCGGGGGAACCTGCGCGCCTTTTGCGTCAATGCCCCAGATCGTCACGCGTCACGGCGACCGATTTCAGCACTGCGAAGCACTCCACCCCCGGGGCCAGCCCCAGGGCGGCGACCGACCGCTGCGTGATCCGCGCCAGGATCGAGTCCTGACCCAGCCGGACCTGCACCCAGGCGCGGCCGCCCGCGTCGGGCGCGATCCGTGTCACCACGCCGGGCAGGATGTTCAGCGCCGACAGGCCCTCGGGGCGGTGGCGGGACAGGATCACGTCGCTGGCGTGAATGCGCACGCGCAATTCCTCGCCCGGCTGGCCCGGCGCATCGGGCAACCAGATCGGCCCGGCCCCGGTTTCAAGATGGGCCAGCCCGTCGTCTTCGCGCGCGATCAGGCGCGCATGGATCACGGCGCCCGCCTCTTGCGCGCCGAATTGCGCAGCCAGTGCCGGGTCGGCCAGCACCTCGGCCGCGGGCCCTGCCGCTAGCACGCGGCCCCCGCCCAGCACCACCAGCGTTGAGGCCAGCCGCGCCACCTCGGCCACCGAATGGCTGACATAAAGCACCGGCATCCCGGCATCGCGCAACCGTTCCAGAAACGGCAGGATTTCCTCGCGCCGGGGGGCATCCAGCGCGGCCAGCGGTTCATCCAGCAACAGCAGCCGGGGGCGCGACAGCAGCGCCCGGCCAATCGCGACCCGCGCCTTTTCGCCCCCCGACAGCGCGCCGGGGCGGCGGCCGAGCAGGGCGCCGATGCCCAGCATCTCGACCACCTGATCGAAGCCGGGGCCGGTCGCCCCGCGCGGCGCAAATCGCGTGCCATATGTCAGGTTGCCGCGCACCGACAGATGCGGGAACAGGCGGTGATCCTGAAACACATAGCCGACGCGGCGGCGGTGCGGGGGCAGGCAGAGCCCGGCGGCGGTATCCAGCAACACCTCTCCCTGCGCCACGACACGGCCCCGGTCCGGCTGCATCAGCCCGGCAACCGCATTGACCACCGTCGTCTTGCCCGCGCCCGAGGCGCCGAACAGCGCCGTCACCCCGCCGGGCGCCGAAAAGGCGATGTCGAGCGCGAAGCCGCCGAACTCGTGCTGCAGGGCGATCTCAAGCATCGCGGCCCCCGATCCGGCGCGCAACGGCACGCGACAGGACTTCCGATCCCAGCACGGCGGCCAGCGCGACCGCGACCGAAATTGCGGCCAGCCGCGCGGCCGCGGCCTCGCCGCCCGGCACCTGCAGCAGGGCATAGATCGCCGAAGGCAGGGTCTGGGTCTGGCCGGGGATGTTGGACACGAAGGTGATCGTGGCGCCGAATTCACCCATCGCCTTGGCGAAGGCCAGAATGGCCCCGGCGATGATCCCGGGCAGCATCAGTGGCAAGGTGATCGTGACGAATGTCCAGATGCGCGAGGCGCCGAGCGTGGCGGCGGCCTGTTCGAGCCCCGGGTCGACGGCCTCGATCGCCAGCCGGATCGCGCGCACCATCAGCGGAAAGCCCATCACGGCGGCGGCCAGCGCCGCGCCGGTCCAGCGAAAGGCGAAGATCAGCCCGAAGGCCTGTTCCAGAAAGGCGCCGACCGCGCCCTTGCGGCCAAAGACCAGCAGCAGGAAATAGCCGGTCACCACCGGCGGCAGGATCAGCGGCAGATGCACCAGCGCATTCAGCAGCCACAGCCCCGGCATCCGCCCGCGTGCCAACGCCATCGCCGCCGCAATACCCAGCGGCAGCGAAAAGGCGACCGCCACGGCGGCCACCTTCAGCGACAAGAAAACTGCGCCCCAGGCTTCGGGGGGAATTCCGTTCACTTTTCCCCTTTCATGGAAAATCCCTGAGCTTGAAAGATTTGCGCGGCCTCGGCGCCGCCCAGATAGGCCAGGAAGGCGACAGCATCCTCGGGCGCGGTGCCGGTGGTCAGCTGCGCGGCCGGATAGATGATCGGCGGGTGGCTTTCGGCGGGGAAGGTCGCGGCCAGATGCACGCGCGGCTCGGCTGCGGCATCGGTGGCGTAAACCACGCCGAAGGGTGCCTCGCCGGTGGCCACCAGCGCCAGCGCGGCGCGCACGTTATCGGCCTGCGCCACATGCGGCGCGAGCGCGTCCCACAGGCCCAGATAGGTCAGCGCGGCCTTGCCGTATTGCCCGGCGGGCACGCTGTCGACCAGCGCCATCGCCAGATGCTGCTCGCCCAGCGTGGCGGGCAGATCGGCCAGATCAACCGCGCCGTCCTCGGCGCCGATCAGCACCAGCGTGTTGCCCAGCAGATCACGCCGGGTGCCGGGCACGACCACGCCCGCACCTTCAACCGTATCCATCCAGGCGACCGAGGCCGACAGGAACAGATCGGCGGGCGCGCCTGCCTCGATCTGCCGCGCCAGGGCGCTGCTGCCCGCGTAGGAGATCACCACCGGATCGTGGCCCGCGTCCTGCCAGCTTTGCGCGACCTGATCGAGCGCGGTTTTCAACGAGGCGGCGGCAAAGACCGTCGGGCTTTCGGCGGCGGCAAGCCCCGGCACAAGCAGGGCTGCGGACAGAAGAAGATGGCGCATGGAACCTCCGGCGTTATGTTTCGCCAGACATAACAATGGGACCGGATCACGCCAAGCGTTATTTTCAACCGGACACATCGGGCTTCACCAAAGCGCCGATTGTGGCGATTTCTGTGGCCCCGGCCTCACGCAGCCGGGCCTCCAGCGCACGATACTGCGCCAGAACGGTTTCGCCTGCCGCCGTCAGATGGGCGCCGCCGCCATGGGCCCCGCCGCGCGCGCTGTCCACCAGCGGTTCGACAAAGCCCGCATTCATCGCCTCGACCAGGCTCCAGGCGCGTTTGTAGCTCATGCCCATGCGCCGCCCTGCCGCGGAAATCGAGCCTTCGGCGGCGATCGCTTCCAGCAGGTCGGCCTTGCCGGGGCCGAACATTACCGGGCCGAAATAAAGCCGCAACATCAGGCGGGTGGGGTCCATCGGGTGCTCCTTGCTTTGGGCCATCCTGCGGGCGGCTGCGGCGCATTGCAAGCGCGCAGCCCCTTGCGCCCGATGCGCCCTTGCGCCAGCTTGGCCGCCAGGGGGAGATTTTCATGCGATTGTCGATCGGCTTTCTTGTGGCGGGCTATGTGCTCAGCCAGTTTTACCGCGCCTGTCTGGCGGTTCTGACCCCCGTGCTGAAGGCCGAACTGGGCGCCACGGCGGGCGATCTGGCGGTGTCGCTGGGGCTTTGGTATGTCGCCTTCGGGCTGATGCAGATCCCGGTGGGAGAGGCGCTGGACCGGATCGGACCGCGCCGAACGGTGGGCGTCATGCTGGCGCTTGGCGGCGGTGGCGGGGCGGCGGCCTTTGCGATGGCGGGCGGCCCTTGGGGGATTCATCTGGCAATGGTCCTGATCGGGATCGGCTGTTCGCCGGTGCTGATGGGGGGCTATTACATCTTTGCGCGCAGCTTCGCACCCGCGGCCTTCGGGATGCTGGCCGGGGCGATGATCGGCGTCGGCAGTCTGGGCAATCTGGCAGGCGCCGCGCCGCTGGCCTGGGTGGTCGAGGCCTTCGGCTGGCGCGCCACGCTTTGGGCGCTGGCGGGGGTGACGCTGGCCGTGGCAGCGGCGATCCTGACCTTCACGCGCGATCCCGAACGGATCACGCGCGCGGCGGGGCAGGGCGGTTCGGTGCTGGATATCCTGCGCCTGCCGGGATTGTGGCTGCTGCTGCCGCTGACGATGGCCAATTACACGGCCGCCGCGGGGATCAGGGGGCTGTGGGCCGGGCCCTATCTGACCGCCGTGCATGGCGCCGATGCGACGCTGATCGGGCAGGTGACGCTGGTGATGGGGCTGGCGATGGTGGCGGGCAATTTCGCCTATGGCCCGGCCGACCGGCTGCTGGGCAGCCACAAGCGCGTGGTGCTGGCGGGCAATGCCGTGCTGGCGCTGGCGCTGGCGGTGCTGTGGCTGATGCCGGATGCCAGCCTTGCGCAGGTCACCGCGCTGCTGGCGGTGGTGGGGCTGGCGGGGGCCTCGTTCCCGGCGATCATGGCGCATGGGCGCGCGTTCTTTCCGGCGCATCTGGTGGGGCGCGGGGTCACGCTTTTGAACATGTTCTCGATCTCGGGTGTGGCGATTGCGCAATTCGCCTCGCGCCCGGTGTTCGAGGCCGCCTCGCGCACGGGCGATGCGCGCCATGCCTTCGCGATGCTGTTCCTGTTCTTTCTGGTGCCGGTGCTGATCGGCCTTGGGTTTTACCTGTTCACCCGGCCCCGCGCCGAAAGCTTTGACTGACATGCGGCCCGGGCGCGCCCTTCCTGCATCACTTGGCCGAAATCGTCGCGAATCCCTTTCCTGTCTCGCGCATTTCCGCTAAGCGGCAGCGTTCTTTCGAGAAGGAGGCCTTCATGGGCTACAAAGTCGTCGTCGTCGGCGCCACGGGCAACGTGGGCAAAGAAATGCTGAACATCCTCGCCGAGCGCGAGTTTCCGGTCGATGAAATCGCGGCGCTGGCGTCGCGCAAGTCGCTGGGCACCGAAGTCAGCTTTGGCGACCGAACTCTGAAGACCCAGGATCTGGACACCTTCGATTTCACCGGCTGGGACATCGCGCTGTTCGCGATCGGCTCGGACGCGACCAAGGTCTATGCGCCCAAGGCCGCAAGCCAGGGCTGCGTGGTGATCGACAACTCGTCGCTCTACCGCTACGATCCGGACATCCCGCTGATCGTGCCCGAAGTGAACGCCGACGCCATCGTGGGCTACAGCAAGAAAAACATCATCGCGAACCCGAACTGCTCGACCGCGCAGATGGTCGTGGCGCTGAAGCCGCTGCATGACCGCGCCAAGATCAAGCGCGTCGTGGTGTCGACCTATCAGTCGGTGTCGGGCACCGGCAAAGAGGCGATCGACGAGCTGTGGGACCAGACCAAGGGCATGTATGTTCCCGGTCAGGAAGTGCCGCCGAAGGTCTATCCCAAGCAGATCGCCTTCAACGTGATCCCGCATATCGACGTGTTCCTGGAAGACGGCTCGACCAAGGAAGAATGGAAAATGGTCGCCGAGACCAAGAAAATTCTCGACAAGTCGATCAAGCTGACCGCGACCTGCGTGCGCGTGCCGGTGTTCGTGGGCCATTCCGAAGCGATCAACATCGAGTTCGAAGAGCACCTGGACGAGGCCGAAGCCCGCGATATCCTGCGTGAAGCGCCCGGCATCATGGTGATCGACAAGCGCGAGCCCGGTGGCTACGTCACCCCGGTCGAATGCGTCGGCGATTACGCGACCTTCATTTCGCGGATTCGTCAGGACAGCACCGTCGACAACGGCATCAACCTGTGGTGCGTGTCGGACAACCTGCGCAAGGGCGCGGCGCTGAACGCGGTGCAGATTGCCGAAGTTCTGGGCCAGCGCTGCCTGAAAAAAGGCTGATCCCCGCTGCGGGACGGCATCGGCCGGATCACGCCGGTCTGAGTGGATTGTGAGGGGGCGCGGCTTCGCGCCCCCTTGCTTTTGCGCGGCCTCCCGGTGACCCTCGGGCCATCCAACGGGAGGTTCCTATGAAACCCTTTTCGATCGCCGCCGCTTTGCTTTTCACCGCCGCCCCGGCCGCGCTATTTGCGCAAACGGTCGAGGCGCCCGCCCATATCACCGCCGTCACGCTGTTTCCCTGGGGCGCGCAAGTGACCAGAACGGTCGAGATTTCCGGGGATGGCGCGCAAGAGGTGATCGTGCCGGGCCTGCCCGACGGCACCCGGATCGAGACACTGCGGGTCAAGGGGGAGGGGGTCAAGGTGGGGGCGGTCACGCTGATTGACGCGCGTGAACCGGCGACCGAGCCGCTGACCTCTCCGGCCCTCGAAGCCGCCCGGGCCGAGGTCGAGCGGCTGGAGCTGGCGCTTGCCGAGAAGGAAGATGCCGTGGCTGCGATCCGGCTGCGGGCCGAGGCCGCGCGCGAACGCGCCGCTTTCCTGCGCGGGGCGAGCACGCAGAACGTTGCCCCCGACCAACTGGCCGCGCTGGTGCAGACGGTGGGGGCGGGCATTTTGGCCGCAAATCAGGAGGCGCAGGCCGCCGAGGTCGAGGCGAAGGCCGCAGAGCGTGCCCTGAAACCCGATCGCGAAGCGCTGGAGAAGGCCCGCAAGGCTTTGGCTGCGCTTGAAAATCCGAACACCGACAGCGACGCGCTGCTGGCCACGGTCGAAGGGGCGGGGCAGCTGGAAATCACCACCTTCACCGATGCGGCCAGCTGGACGCCGGTCTATGATCTGCGGCTGGACCGGACGAGCGGCACGCTGGCGGTGGATCGCTACGTCTCGATCGCGCAGAATTCGGGCGAGGACTGGGCGGGCGTCGATCTGACGCTGTCCACGGCGCGCCCGTCCGAGCGGATGGACCCCGGCCATATCTGGCCCGAACGGCTGGAATTCGGGCCGCCCGACGCGCCGGTCGGTGGCCTGCCGAAGATGCTGACCCGGGGCATGGTTCAGGCCGACGCCTATGCACCCGCCCCGGTGGCCGAGACGGCGGCGATGGAAATGCAGGGCATGACGGTGACCTATCGTTACGGCACGGCGGTCGATATCCGTGACGGGGTCGAAGCGCTGCGGCTGAAGCTCGATCAACTGGAACTGCCTGTCGAGCTGCTGGCCGAGGCGGTGCCGATGCTCGACGAGACCGCCTATCTGGTGGCCGAGGTCAGCAACGACACAGGCCAGATCCTGCTGCCCGGGTCCGCGACGCTGTTTCTGGATGGTGCCGTGGTCGGGATGACCGACCTTGGCCTGACCGCTGCGGGCGACACATTGCGCCAGGGGTTCGGCGCGATCGACGGGCTGCGGCTGAAACGGGTGGTCGTGGACAAGACCGAGGGCGACCGCGGTGTGATTTCGAAATCGAACGAACGGCGTGAGCAGGTGCGTATCGAGGTGGAAAACCTGACCGCCGAGGCCTGGCCGGTGCGGGTGATCGACCGCGTGCCCTATTCCGAGCAGGAAGATCTGACGATCGACTACAGCGCGACCCCGGCGGTCAGCGCCGAGAATTACGACGATGGCCGCGGCTTGCTGGAATGGCGCTTCGATCTGGCGCCGGGCAAGACGCAGACCGTCGCGCTCGACACCACCATCGGATGGCCCGCGGGGCAGGTGCTGCGCTGATCGCAGCCGTTGCCCGTGACCGAACCTGTGTCAGGCGCGCCCCTGGGGCGCGTCTGATGGCATCCGTGCCTGCAGGTCGGCATCACGCCGCGCGCCCGCGTCCCCGTCCCAGGGGCGGCAGTTCCATCCGGCGCGGCAGGGCCCCGGGGAAGGGCGCGCGAAACCGCAGGGACAACCCCGCGAGCGTGTGGCCAATTTCCTCCAGCCAGATCACAAAACGATCCGAGGGCCATTCGTGCACCGCCAGCCGATCTTCGATCAGTCGCAGAACGAAACCATCGTGCCGTAAGCGGCTTTGCAGGTCGAGCCAGCCATCGGCGGCCTCCAGCACCTGATGCATCGCCACAATCCCCTGCGCGGGGCCGGTGCGCGGGCGTGGTGCGGGGCCAGGCGCAAGCGCGTCGAACAGGATGCCGCGGATCACCTCGGCCGGGTTGAGGTGCTGCGCGCGTGCGGCAGCCTCGATCGCGGCGATAAGATCGTGATGCAGGCGAAGGGTGACGAGTCGATGCTGGGTCATGCCCGGATATTGCGCGCAGAAGATTTAAGATGCGCTGAACAGGGCTTGGGATTTGCAGGCACTCGGGGCCGCCGGGCGGCCCCGAGGCGTGGCGTTCAGATCTGTTCGAACGCCCCGGTCTGCGGGTTGTATTGGCTCAGGTTGCCTGCGCCGATGTCGTGCCACAGCCCGTGCAGCGTCATCTCGCCAGCTTCCAGCGCTGCCTGAACGAAGGGGAAGGTCATCAGATTTTCCAGGCTGATCACCACGGCTTCCTTCTCCAGCGCGTCAATCTGCTCTGCCTCGGGCACGTCCTTCACGCGCTCGAACCCCGGGCGCAGCAGGTTCAGCCAGGTGCCCACGAAAGAGGTTTTCTCTTCCAGTTCAGGGGCATGTCCGGTGCACATCGCATGGCAGCCCTTCACGCCGCCACATTGCGAATGCCCCAGCACGATCATATGCGCCACTTTCAGCGCCTTCACGGCATATTCGATGGCCGCCGAGGTGCCGTGGTGATCGCCGTCGGGATTGAACGGCGGCACCAGGTTGGCAATGTTGCGGTGGCTGAAGAATTCGCCCGAATCCGCGCCGAACAGCGAGGTCACATGCACCCGCGAATCGCAGCATGAAATGATCATCGCACGCGGGCGCTGGCCTTCATCGGCCAGGCGCCGATACCAGCTGCGGTTTTCCGCATATGTCGTGGCTTTCCAGCCCTGATAGCGTTGAATCAGATAAGAGGGCAACGGCCGCACATTTTCCTTCATCATCTTTCCCTTCAAATGCTGCGCAGTAGATAGGCCGGGTGGCGCCGAAATTCGAGAGGATTTTCGTGCGCCTCAACCTTTTCTTGAGGCTTCTCGCGCCATTCTGTGCGCGGCCATGGGGGCCGGGGTGGTCGCGGGCGGCGGTTCGCGCCGATGCGAGGGGGTGCCGGGTGGCGCAGATTTCGACATTTTCATGTGATGAACCGGTGAATCTCGATCCCGACCGGATCGTCGTTCTGTACGCCGAACTGGGTCAGGTCGCGGCAGAGCGGGTGCTGTCGGCCGCGATGGAGGATCTGGCAGTGCATCTGGTGGCGATCCAGATGGCGGTTCTGGACCGTCAGGAACAGGTGATCCTGCGTGGGCTGGATGAACTGGGGCGTCTGGCGCGGCAGGTCGGGATGCGTGTGCTGTCGCAGGTGGCGCGCGATCTGGCCGATTGCGTGACGCGCGAAGATACGGTGGCGCAGGCGGCGGTGCTGGCACGGCTGGTGCGGATCGGCGACCGCTCGCTGACGGCGGTCTGGGATTTGCAGGATATGCGCGGGTAGGGCGGCGCGCCCTTGAAGGCGCCGATGGCTGCGCTAGGCTAGGGGCGAAACGGGCTTCGACTGGCCCGCCTGACTTTCAAAAGGACCGCCGATGACCGCCCCCCTGCACGACCACCCCGCCATGCATTTCGCCCCCGCGGGCGAGGCCGCAAAACCGCTCTACCTGTCCGAAGGGGGCCTGCCCGACGCGCTGAGCGCCGCGCAGCGCAGCTGGTGCGAGGCGCAGGGCTTTGCGGGCAAGCTGGGCGATCTGTGCGTGCTGCCCGATGCCGAGGGCGGCGTCGCGGGCGCGGTCTTCGGGCTGGGCACGGCGGCGGAACGGGTGCGCGGGCGGTTCCATCTGGCGCGCGCGGCGGCGGCCCTGCCGGGCGGTGCCTGGGCGCTGGAAAGCCCCGATCTGCCGGGCGGTGCCTGGGCGCTGGAAAGCCCCGATCTGCTGGGCGAGGCGCTGGAAGCCGAGGTTCTGGGCTGGCTGTTCGAAGGCTATCGTTTTGCGCGTTATCATGCGGCCCCGGCGCCCAAGGCGCGGCTTGTGTGTCCGCCGGGCCTTGATGCCGCGCGGCTGGAGGCGATCGCGGCGGGCGAGGCGCTGACCCGCGATCTGATCAACACCCCCGCCAATGACATGGGCCCCGACGAGCTGGAGGCCGAGGCCACCGCGCTGGCCGCGCAGCATGGCGCCACGCTGTCGGTCATTCATGGCGAGGATCTGCTGGCGCAGGGCTTTCCGCTGATCCATGCGGTCGGGCGTGCCAGCGTGCGCGCGCCCCGTCTGCTGGATCTGCGCTGGGGCGATGCCGGGCCCGAACTGACACTGGTCGGCAAGGGCGTGTGCTTCGACACGGGCGGGCTGGATCTGAAGCCGGCATCGTCGATGGGGCTGATGAAAAAGGACATGGGCGGGGCGGCCACCGTGCTGGGGCTGGCGCAGATGATCATGACGCTGGGGCTGGCGCTGCGGCTGCGCGTGCTGATCCCGGCGGTGGAAAACGCGGTGGCGGGCAACGCCTTCCGCCCGCAGGACATTTACACCGGCCGCAAGGGGATCAGCGTCGAGATCAACAATACCGATGCCGAGGGGCGGCTGGTTCTGGCCGATGCGCTGGCCTATGCCGACGAGGAATCGCCCGATCTGATCTTGTGCATGGCGACGCTGACGGGCGCTGCGCGGGTCGCGCTCGGCCCCGATCTGCCGCCGTTCTATACCGATGACGAGGCGCTGGCGGGGGCACTGTCGGCTGCAGCCGCGCAGGCCGCCGATCCGCTGTGGCGGATGCCGTTCTGGGCGCCCTACGAGCCGCTGATCGAACCGGGCATCGCCGATCTGGACAACGCGCCCTCGGGCGGCATGGCGGGGTCGATCACCGCCGCCCTGTTCCTGCGCCGCTTCGTCACCGAATCCGAACGCTTCGCACATTTCGACATCTACGGCTGGCAGCCCGCAGCGAAACCGGGGCGGCCGAAGGGCGGCGTGGGGCAGGGCGCGCGGGCCATACTGGCAGCGCTGCCCCGGGCGCTGGATCTGTGATGGACCGCCGCCTGACCCCGTTTTCGGGCCGGGTCGCGCTCGAATCCCTGCGCGGACAGGTCGATGCCGCAGCGTTCACCGTGGGCGAGGCCGCGCGCATTGCGGTGCCGGTGACCGATCTGCTGGCTGCCGCCGACGGGCTGCGGGACCGGCAACTGCTGTTCGGTGCGCAGGTCACGGTGATCGACCGGCAGGGCGGCCATGCCTTCGTGCAGGCGATTTCCGACGGCTATTGCGGCTGGGTCAGCCTGCCCACCCTGGCCGATCCGCAACTGCCCACGCACCGGGTCAGCGCGCCCGCGACCCATGTTTACCGCGAAGCCTCGATCAAGCGGGGCGAGGTGATGCGCCTCAGCCTGGGGTGCGAGGTCGCCGTGCTCGCCGAAGAGGGCATGTTCGCGCGCACCCCCGAAGGCTATATCCCGCGTCAGCATCTGCGCGCGCTGGATACCCCCGAAACCGACCCTGTCGCGGTGGCCGAGCGGCTGATCGGCACGCCCTATCTGTGGGGCGGCAATTCGCGCGACGGGATCGACTGTTCGGGGCTGGTGCAATTGGCCTATGCCGCCTGCGATCTGCCCTGCCCGGCGGACAGCGATCTGCAGCGCGAGCGGTTGGGCGCCTATCTGCCCGATGGTGCGACCGCGCAGCGCGGCGATCTGTTCTTCTGGCGTGGTCATGTCGCGCTGGCGGTGTCGGACAGCGTTCTGCTCCATGCAAACGCCCATTCGATGAATGTTGCGCTGGAAGGCATCGCGCCCTGCCTCGCGCGGATCGCCGCGGCGGGCGAGGGCCCGTTTTACGGCATCAAGCGGGGGAATGCGGGCTAGGCCGGGGGCGGTGGTCAGTCGATCGGACGGATCAGCTTGCGCTCCAGCACGCGCAGGACGGTGGGCAGGTCATGGCCGCGTTTCAGGATCTGCCCGTCCATGCCGATGACCGCATACATGCCCTGACGGCTGCGCAAGGCGGGGCGTTTCTCGATCCGGTAAAGCGGGTTTTCCGCAGCGCGCCGGAAGACCGAAAACACCGCCACATCGCGCAGAAAGCTCAACCCATAGTCGCGCCATTCGCCCGCGGCCACCATCCGGCCATACAGCGACATGATCGCCCCCAACTCGCGCCGATCAAAGGCGATCTGCGCAGGCGCAGCTTGCGGGCCGGGAAAGGGCGTGGGCGACTGGATCGTCATGACGGAATGGTGACACCGCGGCGGTGGCAAATCAACCCTTCCGTGCGGACCGGGCGCGCGCCCCGAAATTGCCTTGAAATCACCGCGGCTTTGCCGCCCGCCGCCCGTTTTGGCGCCTTGATCGGGCGGCATATCGGAAGGCAGCGGCAAACGCTAAACCCCCGGCGGTGCGCTTAATTGCCCCCACCCAGTTCGTACCGCCGGGGCGTTTCCCGCGACAGGCCCCGCCCGCAATGGCGGGGTTTCGCATTTGTGAGCCCGCCCCCGTTGCCTGCGCCGGGCTTTGCCGCCATCTTGCGCGGGCATTGCACAAGGAGCCCCGTCATGCTGCGTCGTCTGTCCGCGATTTCGTCCCCGCTTCGCCTGACCCTCACGCTGGGTCTTGCGCTGGCTGCCGGTGTGGCCCTCGCCCAGGACGAGGCAGAAAACCCTGTCGTGCGCGCGCGGATGGAGGCGATGCAGAAGATCAAGGTGCAGACCGGCATTCTGGGCGATATGGCGGCGGGCAAGACCGCCTTCGATGCCACCCGGGCCGAGGCCGCGAAACAGGAATTGATCGCCCTTGGCGATCAGATCGAGCCGCTGTTTGCCGCCGCCGAGGACGACCCGGCCTCGGACGCGCTGCCCGACATCTGGACCAGCCCGGCCGAGTTCCGGCAAAAGGCGAACCGGATGCTGAAGGGCGCGATGGGGCTGGAGACCGGCAGCGCCGGGCGGCTGGGCGATTCGATGAATGCGCTGAGTGCCGCGTGCAAGGATTGCCACGGCCGGTTCAAGATGTAAGGCGGGGCCCGCAGGCCCCGCATCCGCGATCAGCCGCAGTCGATGTTGAAGACATTGCCCGAGGCGTCGAGCCGGAACACCACGCGCTGCGGGTTGTATTCCTGCGGCTCGATCCCGCGCCATTCGACGATGTTCACCGGGCGGGTGATGCCCAGCGTCGGGATCACCGCCGCCGGCTGACCCAGGGCCGAGACGTAATCGGCGGCATGGCAGGTGTCGGGCTCGCGCTGTTCAAGCGGGCCTTCGGTGACCGGCGCGGTCAGATGCGGCGTCGGCATCGGCGCGGCGGCAGGCTGGAACTCTTCAGTCTGCGCGCCCTGGCATGCAGCCAGCATCAACGCAGCACCGACAATGGCGGAAAATCTGATCAACATGTCGCACCCATTCTTGCGTTGGCCCGGGCAATGCCGCAGGCTTTGGCCACATATACAGCGAGGAAATGCCTATGAGAACCCGTGCCGCAGTGGCTGTTGCCCCCGGAAAACCGCTTGAAATCATGGAGGTGAACCTCGAAGGCCCGAAAGCTGGCGAAGTTTTGGTGGAAATCAAGGCCACTGGCATCTGCCACACTGACGAATTCACATTGTCGGGAGCCGACCCCGAAGGCATCTTCCCGGCGATTCTGGGCCATGAAGGCGCGGGCGTCGTGATCGAATGCGGGCCCGGCGTGACGACGCTGAAGCCCGGCGATCATGTGATTCCGCTCTACACCCCCGAATGCCGGCAGTGCCCCAGCTGCCTGAGCCAGAAAACCAACCTGTGCACCGCGATCCGCTCGACCCAGGGGCAGGGCCTGCTGCCCGACGGCACGACCCGCTTCTCGATGCTGGATGGCACGCCGATCCATCACTACATGGGCTGCTCGACCTTTGCGCAGCACACGGTCGTGCCCGAAATCGCGCTGGCGAAGATCCGCGACGACGCGCCCTTCGACAAGGTCTGCTACATCGGCTGTGGTGTGACGACGGGGATCGGCGCGGTGATCAACACCGCCAAGGTCGAGATCGGCGCGAAGGCGGTGGTCTTCGGTCTGGGCGGCATCGGCCTGAATGTGCTGCAGGGCCTGCGCCTGGCGGGCGCCGACATGATCATCGGCGTCGATATCAACGAAGGCAAACGCGAAATGGCCGAGCGCTTCGGCATGACCCATTTCGTCAACCCGACCAAGATCGAAGGTTCGGTCGTCGATCACATCGTGAACCTGACGAAAACCCCGTTCGATCAGATCGGCGGCGCGGATTACAGCTTCGACTGCACCGGCAACGTCAAGGTGATGCGCGACGCGCTGGAATGCACCCACCGCGGCTGGGGCCAGTCGATCATCATCGGCGTTGCGCCCTCGGGCGCGGTGATCGAGACGCGGCCCTTCCAGCTGGTGACCGGGCGCGTCTGGAAAGGCACCGCCTTCGGCGGCGCGCGCGGGCGCACCGATGTGCCGCAGATCGTTGATTGGTACATGAACGGCAAGATCGAGATCGACCCGATGATTACTCACACCATGCCGCTGGAAGACATCAACAAGGCTTTCGACATGATCCATACCGGCGAATCCATCCGCTCGGTGGTGATCTACTGAGCCTCGGGCTTCTTCTTGGTCCAAATACTCAACTCCCCCGGCTGCGCAGATCCCGCGGCCGGGGGTTTTGCACCCCCGGACCCCCGCAGAGTATTTTTCCAAGAAGAAGTTCAGCCGCCCAGATAGGCCGCCAGTGCCGGGGGCGGGTGATCGAGCAGATCGGTCGTGGCGTGCGGTGCCTGTGCCGTGCCCTCGGCCACCAGGATCGTCTGCGGGCAGAGCGCGCGGGCATCGTCGGGGTCGTGGCTGACCATCAGGACGGTGGCGCCCTGCTCGGCCGCGATCTCGGCCACCAGTGCCAGCATGTCGGATTTCAGCGCGGGGCCAAGGGCAGCGAAGGGTTCATCCAGCAGCAGCAGGGGCCGCGCGCGCAGCAGCGCGCGTGCCAGCGCCACGCGGCTTTGCTGGCCGCCCGACAGTTCGGCGGGTTTGCGCGCACCCAGCCCGGTCAGGCCCACGCGGTCAAGGGCTGCGTCGATTTTCGCGTGTTCACCGGGGCCGAGGCGCAGTTTCGGGTCCAGCCCGAGCCCGAGGTTGCGGGTCACGCTCAGGTGCGGAAACAGGTTCTGGTCCTGAAACAGGATCGACAGCGGCCGCGCGCCCGGTGCGCTCTGCGTGATGTTCTGCCCCTGCCACAGGATGCGCCCGGCCGCGGGCGGCAGGAAGCCGGCGATGGCCGCCAGCAGCGTGGATTTGCCCGCGCCAGAGGGGCCCATCACCGCACAGCGGGCGCCTTGTGGTACGGTGAAATCCGCGCTCAGGCTGAAATCGCCCAGGGTGATGCGCAGCTTATCGAGGGTCAGCATGATGTCCGATCCGGTCGCAGGCCCAGAACAGGGCGAAGGTAAGGGTCATGAGCAGGCAGGCGGCCGCCGCGGCCTGATCCATCCGATAGGCGCCCATCAGCTGAAACAGTGCCAGCGGCAGGGTGCGCGTCTCGCCGTCCGAAAACAGCGTGATGACCCCCAGATCGCCCATCGGGAAGGCCGCCGACAGCCCCGCGCCAAAGCCCAGCGGGCGGGCCAGTCGCGGCAGGGTCAGCAGCCGCAGCCGCGCCAGTCCGCGCAGGTTCAGGCTGGCGGCAAGCCGGTCGTAATCGGCCTGCAGCACGCGCACCTCGGGGATCAGCAGCCGCACGACGAAGGGCAGGCTCAGCGCCGCATTGGCCAGCAGCGTGACGGGCAGTGCCAGCGTGGCGGGGTTGACGAAGGGGCGGGCGATCAGGAACAGCCCGGTGCCCAGCACCAGCGACGAGGCCACCATCGGCAGCATCGCGGCGCCTTCGGCCCAGCGGTGGCGGGGCGCGGCCAGCGACAGCGGCAGGGCGAGGGCAAGCGTCAGCAAAGTCGAGGCGGCGGCCAGCCCCAGCGAGGTCGCGCAGGCGCGCCAGATCGCGGGGCTCAGATCCGGCAGCGCGGGCAGGCCGCGCGCCACGATCGCGCCGATCGGGGTCAGCAAAAACGCCGCGGCGCCCGCGATGGCCAGCAGATCCTGCACCAGCAGGGCCCGACCACCGCCAAAGCGCATCGGCGCGCGGTCCAGCCCTGCGCCGAAGGCGGGCGGTGCGGTCAGGCGGCTGGCAACGGCCAGGGCTGCAAGGCAGACAAACACCTGCACCAGCGCCAGGCTGGCCGCGCGGCCCAGATCGAAATCGAAGCGGAAGGCCTGATAGATCGCCAGTTCGACCGTGGTGGCCCGTGGCCCGCCGCCCAGCGTCAGCGCCACCGCAAAAGAGGTCAGGCAGACCAGAAAGATCGCCAGGAAGGTGCCGGGCAGCACGCTGCGCAGCATCGGCCATTCGAGGTGACGCTGCACCTGCGCCGGGCCGAAGCCAAGGCTTGCGGCCAGCCGCATCCGCTCGGCCGGGATCGCCTGCCAGCCGTGCAGGATCATCCGTGTCGCCAGCGGCAGGTTGAAGAACACATGCGCCAGGATCACCCCATGCGCGCCATAGATTGTGAGTGTGGGCAGGCCCAGGGCCTCGAGCCCCGCATTCAGCGCGCCGCGCCGCCCGAAGATCGCGATCAGCCCGATCACGGCCACGATGGTGGGCAGGATGAAGGGCGCACCCATCAGCGAGATCAGCACCGAACGCCCGGCAAAGCGGCGCCGGTTCAGTGCCCGCGCGACCGGCATTGCCAGCAGGCACGACAGCGCCGCCGACAGCGCGGCTTGCCACAGGGTGAAACGCAGCGCCGCCAGATCGGCGCCGCGCAGCGCCGAAAACCCCCCGGCGCGGATCACCACCGCGCCGAGGGGCACCAGCACCAGCCCCGCCACCAGGGCGGCGGCCAGCGCGGGCAGGCTTATTTCGCGAAGGCGGCGAGCCATTCGTCCAGCGCGGGCTGACGCAGGGCCTCGGCCTCGGTCTCGTCAAAGAAGATGGTCTTGTCCGGGCGCGGCAGGGCCGCGAATTTCTCGGGCAGGAAGCCGGGTTTGATGATGGCCGGGTAGGACCAGTTCGCGGTGGCGATCATGCCCTGGAACGCGTCGGACAGGATGTAATCCATGAATTTCTGCGCCAGCTCGGGCTGATCGGTGCCTTTCAGCTGGGCCGCGACCTCGGTCAGGAAATAATGCCCCTCGGGGAAGATCGCGGCGACCTTGGTGTCGTCGTCTTCCGCAATCAGGTGATAGGCGGGCGAGGTGGTGTAGCTGAGCACCATGTCGACCTCGCCATCGGTGAACAGCCCATAGCTTTCCGACCAGCCCGGCGTGACGGTCAGCACCTTGGGCGCCAGTTTCGCCCAGGCCTCGGGGGCCTTGTCGCCATAAACGCCCTTGACCCACAGCAGCAGTGCCAGCCCCGAGATCGAACTGCGCGGGTCCTGAATGGCAATCTTCAGGCTGTCGGGGGCGTCGAGCAGTTCCTGAAACGATTGCGGCGGGTTGGCCAGCTTCGTGCGGTCATAGACGAAGGCGGTCTCGCTCCAGTTGAAGGGCAGGAAGGTGTCGTCGGTCCAGGCGATCGGCAGCGTCAGGGCGCCGGTGTCCTGCCCGTGCGGCGCAAACAGCCCGGTGGCGCGCGCCCGCGCGGTCACATCGGTATTGAGCCCGATCACCACATCGGCCTCGGTCTTGTCGCCTTCCAGCAGGATGCGCGGCAGCACATCGCCCGCCACGAATTTCAGGTCGCAGGCACAGACCTCTTCGAAGCCCTTCTCGATGGCCGGCCCCGGCCCCCATTCAGAGGTGAAGTAATCGGGCGCATAGACAGTGAGAACGGGCTTTTCATCGGCCACCGCAGCGGTTGCCACAAAAAGACCCGCAAGCATCAGAGTTTTCTTCATTCTCGTCTCCAAGGCTGACGGGCGGAGACAGGCCGGAACGTGCCGGATACCTTCCCTCCGCCGGTCTTAACCGGTTCAGGTTCAACGGGTTCGCATCATGCATCTCAGCCCTGTCGCCAGAGCACCCCGAGGTGAGACGCAAGATAACGTAGCACGGGAAAGGTGCAAGTGGCATGCGCGCGTCGGGGCTGCGGCTCTGCGACAAAAATACTCGGATTTGCGCCTTGCCTTTCGCCCCCTCGGGCGCGACATTGGAATTGGCTGGACAAACCGCAACAGGCCGCCCGATGTCGGCGGCAATGAGGATGTCCCATGCGCCCGCTTCCCGATACGTTCTCCCGGCTGCAACGGGCCCTGCACTGGGGCATGGTGGCGCTGATCGCGACCAATCTGGCGCTTCCGCAGGCGATGGGCGGGCGCGGGCTGGCACTGGGGGTCTTTCCCAGCGAAGCCCAGCATATCGTGATCGGCTGCACGGTGATGGCGCTGGCGGTGCTGCGGCTGCTGCTGCGACTGACCCGGGGTGTGCCGCCCGAGCCGATGGGCGCGCCGCGGGTCTTTCGCGTGCTGGCGCGGCTGGGGCAATGGGTGTTCTACGCGCTGTTCTTCGCGATGCCGCTGAGCGGGCTGCTGAGCTATTATCTCGACGACCCGACGGCGCGACTGCTGCATGCCGAAATCCTGCGGCCGCTGTTTTGCCTGCTGATCGCGGTGCATGTCTGCCTGGCGCTGGCGCATCAGTTCGTGTGGCGCACCGACATGCTGGGCAAGATCATTCGCGGCTGAGCCCCGGGGCGGGGCGCCAGATGCGCCCGCAGCGGATTGAATTGCGGCCCCACGCTTGCTAAAGCAGCCCAAAGGGAGGCGTCGATGTCCTATAACAGCTTCGGTCACATGTTCCGCGTCACCACCTGGGGCGAAAGCCACGGGCCTGCGCTGGGGGCCACGGTCGATGGCTGCCCGCCCGGCATCGCGCTGGACGAGGCCTTCATCCAGCAGTTCCTCGACCGTCGCCGTCCGGGCCAGTCCAGCATGACGACCCAGCGTCAGGAACCCGATCAGGTGCGCATCCTGTCGGGCGTGTTCGAAGGCCAGACCACCGGAACGCCGATCCAGCTGATGATCGAGAACACCGACCAGCGCAGCAAGGATTACGGCGAGATCGCCCGCCAGTTCCGCCCGGGTCACGCCGACATCACCTATCACCAGAAATACGGGCTGCGCGATTATCGCGGCGGCGGGCGGTCGAGCGCGCGGGAAACCGCGGCGCGGGTGGCGGCGGGTGGCGTTGCGCAGGCGGTGCTGCGCCAGTTGGTGCCGGGGCTGAAGATCACCGGCTACATGGTGCAGATGGGGGTGAAGCAGATCGACCGGTCGCGTTTTGACGCCGATGAAATCCTGCGCAACCCGTTCTTCATTCCCGATGCCGCCGTGGTCGATGAATGGGCTGATTACCTGGGCGCGATCCGCAAGGCGCACAGCTCGGTCGGGGCCTTGATCGAGGTGGTGGCCGAGGGCTGCCCGCCGGGCCTGGGCGCGCCGATCTATGCCAAGATGGATACCGACCTTGCGGCCGCGATGATGTCGATCAACGCCGTGAAAGGCGTCGAGATCGGCGAGGGGATGGGCGCGGCCCTGCTGACCGGCATCGAGAATGCCGACGAGATCGTGATGGGCCCAGAGGGTCCGGAATACCTGTCGAACCACGCGGGCGGCATTCTGGGCGGGATCACCACCGGCCAGCCGATCGTGGTGCGGTTCTCGGTCAAACCGACCTCGTCGATCCTGACGCCGCGCCGCTCTATCAACACGGCGGGCGAAGAGGTCGAGGTGGTGACCAAGGGCCGCCACGACCCCTGCGTCGGCATCCGCGCGGTGCCGGTGGCCGAGGCGATGATGGCCTGTGTGATCCTGGATCACCTGTTGCTGGACCGCGGCCAGACCGGCGGTGTGCGCGGGGAAATCGGGTAAGGGGGGCGCCGCCCCCCTCGGGCGTTGCCCTCACCCCCCGGGATATTTGGGCCAGAAAGAAGGGATCAGCCCCGGGTACCGATGCCGGCCGATCTGCTGCTGCAGTCGCCCTTTGCGTGGTTTCCGCAGATGTGCCCGGATGTGCCGCTGATCCGGGATCGGGTGGCACGTTGCGCGCAGCGGCCCGCGAACGACTGGGCCCAAGCGCAGGATGCGGGCGGGCCGGCCTGAATCCGCCCTGCGCCAACCTGTACCTTGCCCCTGCTGAACCGGACGGTCTATGCTGGCGCTGCCCGGCACAGACCGGGCCGGAGGACATATGGCGCAGGCAAAAGACAAACCGCAGATCCGCAAGGGGCGCAAATTCGATCAGGTGCTGGAAGGCGCGCGCACGATCTTCCTGCGTGACGGCTTCGACGGCGCCTCGGTCGATGACATCGCGCGCGAGGCCGGGGTCAGCAAGGCCACGCTTTACAGCTATTTCCCCGACAAGCGGCTGCTGTTCATGGAAGTGGCCAAGTCCGAATGTGCGCGTCAGGCGGATGAGGCGCTGGCGGCGATCGACTTTCGCCAGCCGCCCAAGGTGGTGCTGAGCCAGGCCGCGCGGCAGATCATCGACTTCATGGCCTCGGATCTGGGGCAGGGGATCTTCCGGCTGTGCGTGGCCGAGGGGGAACGTTTTCCCGAACTGGGGCGCGCGTTCTACGCCTCGGGGCCGGAGTTAGTGCATCGCTCGCTGCTTGGCTATCTGCAGTTGGCGACTGACCGGGGCGAGTTGGTGATCGACGATCTGGACCTTGCCGCCCATCTGTTCGCCGAGATGTGCAAGGCCGATCTGCACCCCAAACTGGTGTTCGGCGTCGAATGCTGCCCCGCGTCCGCGGACAAGGAGCGGGTGATCCGCGGCGCGGTGTCGATGTTTCTGGCGCGTTACGGCGCCCCGGGCAGCTAGGCCAGATCGCGCACGATCAGGTTGCCGGTCGGGCCTTGCTTGACCTCGAACCGGCCGGTTTTCTTCAGCAGATCGGACAGCTTCGCCGCGCCATAGGTGCGGGTGTCGAAATCGGGGTGGCTGAGCGTGATGAACTGGCCCAGCTGGCCCAGAGTATACCAGTCTTCCTCCAGCCCGATCCGCTTCATTGCCGCCACGATGATCGGGATGGCGCTGGCAGGCGACAGTTTGGCGCGCGCATTGGCTTGCTCGGCGGTTTCCGGCGGCAGGCTGGCCGGAATGCCCGGCGCCATCGGCTCGGCGGGGGCAGGCTCGACCCCGCCCAGGTTCTCGACATAGATGAAGCGCTTGCAGGCGTTGCGGAAGGCCTCTGGCGTCTTCTTCTCGCCGATGCCGAAGACATCGAGCCCCTGTTCGCGGATGCGCGACGCGAGCCGCGTGAAATCGCTGTCCGAGGACACCAGCACGAAGGCGTCGAACAGCCCGGAATGCAGGAAATCCATCGCCGCGATCACCAGCCCGATGTCCGAGGCATTCTTGCCCTTGGTGTTGGAAAACTGCTGATCGGCGACCATGCCCAGCGTGTTGACCTTCTTGGCCCAGCCCGCCAGCCGCGGCGAGGACCAGTCGCCATAGATCCGCCGGACCGACGCTTCGCCCAGGCCCGAAATCTCTTCGAAGATCGCTTCGGCATGGCCTGCGGGGACGTTGTCGGCGTCGATCAGGACACACAGGCGCGGGGCGCGGATTTCGGGCATGACGTTCTCCTTGTTGCGCCCAGACTAGGCGATGGCGGCCCGGCACGCCATGGGCGGGGCAAAAGAAAACGCGCCCCGGTGGGGCGCGTTTGATGTCTCATCGCGAGGGCACGTCTCAGACGTGTTTGCCCTTGTGGGGCGCCCAGATGCGTTTGTTGGTCAGATACAGCAGAACCGTCAGCAGACCCAGCAGCAGAACGGCGGTGAAGCCCATGTTCTTGCGCGCCATCATCTTGGGTTCTGCCGCCCACATCAGGAAGGCCGAGGCATCTTCGGCCATCTGTTCGACCGTGGCGGGGGTGCCGTCCTCGTATTCGATCAGGTCGTCGGCCAGCGGCGGGGGCATCGCAATCCAGCTGCCCGGCACGGTCGAAGCGCCGTGTTCGTCCTTGCAGCTGTCGGGGATGCCGCCGTTCGGGAAGGCGGTGTTGTAGTAGTAGCCGTCAATCCCGTCGGGCGCACATTCGGGGTTTTCCTCGAAATGCGTCAGGATGGCGTGGATGTATTCCGGCCCGCCGATGCCCTGAACCAGCTGGGCGATCCCGGTGCCATAGGGCCCGTGGAACGCGGCGCGGTTCTTCGCGATCAGCGACAGGTCCGGGCCCATGCCATCGCCCGTGCGGGTCGGGAACATGTCGGTTTCCTTGCGCGCGCGGGGCTCGCCGGTTTCCTTGTCGGTGATTTCGTCCTGTTCAGCGGCGAAAGCACGCACCCAGGCCGGGTCCATCTGCGGCCCGCCCTCGTCCGAGAGCGTGCGCAGCGGCACGAATTTCATGCCGTGGCAGGCCGAGCAGACCTCGCGATAGACCTGGAAGCCGCGACGCAGCTGCTGCTGGTCGAACTTGCCGAACGGACCTTCGAACGAGAAGGCGTAATCCGGGATATGCGCGGCGCCACCCGAAGCCAGGGCCGAACCAGCACCCAGAACGAGCGCGGAGGCGGCAGAGATCAGAAGTTTTTTCATGATTTCAGTCCTTGTCCTTACTCAGCCGGGTTGCCGTAATGGCTGTTGAAGTCTTCCTCGATCGTCGCCGGCATCGGCAGCGGCTTCTCGATGATGCCCAGCAGCGGCAGGATCACGAAGAAATAGGCGAACCAGTAGGTCGCGCCGATCAGCGAGATGTAGGGATAGATCCCGTCGGTCGGCATCGCACCCACCCACATCAGAACGACGAAGTCGATCGCCAGCAGGTAGAACCACCATTTGAACATCGGACGATACTGACCCGAGCGCACCTTGGAGGTGTCGAGCCACGGCGCCAGCGCCATCGCGATGATCGCACCGAACATCGCGATCACGCCGAAGAACTTGGCGTCGACGATGCCGAAGGTGATCTTGTTGACCAGGATCACGGCCCAGACATCCGCGGTGAAGGCGCGCAGGATCGCGTAGAACGGCAGGAAATACCATTCGGGCACGATGTGGGCCGGGGTCGAAAGCGGGTTCGCCTCGATATAGTTGTCGGGGTGGCCCAGGTAGTTCGGCATGAAGCCCACGACCGCGAAGAACACCACCAGAACCAGCGCCAGCGCGAACAGATCCTTGATCACGAAATAGGGCCAGAAGGGCAGGGTGTCTTTCTCGGCTTCGGCTTTCGAGGCACGACGCACTTCAACACCGGTCGGGTTGTTGTTGCCCGTGGTGTGGAAGGCCCAGATGTGAACGGCCACCAGCGCGGCGATCACGAAGGGCAGCAGATAGTGCAACGAGAAGAAGCGGTTCAGCGTGGCGTTGTCCACCGCCGGCCCGCCCAGCAGCCAGGCCTGAATCGACGGCCCGACGCCCGGGATTGCACCGAACAGGCCGGTGATAACCGTGGCGCCCCAGAACGACATCTGACCCCAGGGCAGAACGTAGCCCATGAACGCAGTGCCCATCATCGCCAGATAGATGACCATGCCGATGATCCAGGTGACTTCACGCGGGGCTTTGTAGCTGCCGTAGAACAGGCCGCGGAAGATGTGGATATAGACGGCGAAGAAGAACAGCGAGGCGCCGTTCGCGTGGATGTAGCGGATCGCCCAGCCACCGTTCACGTCGCGCATGATGTGCTCGACCGAGGCGAAGGCCAGATCGACATGCGGGGTGTAGTGCATAACCAGCACGATGCCGGTCACGATTTGCAGAACCAGACAGAAGGCCAGGACGATGCCCCAGATCCACCACCAGTTCAGGTTCTTCGGCGTCGGGATCATGATGGTGTCATAGATCAGACCGACGATCGGAAGGCGTTTGTGCAACCACTGTTCGGCGCCCGTCTTGGGCTCGTAGTGGTCGTGCGGAATTCCAGCCATTTTTATGCTCTCCCTCAGCCCAGCAGGATCGTGGTTTCATCGGTGAACTGCGCCACCGGAATGTCGAGGTTGCGCGGCGCGGGGCCTTTGCGGATGCGGCCGGCCGTGTCGTAGTGCGACCCGTGGCAGGGGCAGAACCAGCCGCCGAAATCGCCCGAGCCGTTGCCGATCGGCACGCAGCCGAGGTGGGTGCAAACCCCCATCATCACCAGCCACTCGCCCGCTTCGTCCATCGTGCGGTTCTGGTCCGACGCATCGGTGCCCGGCTTGTTGGCGTTTTCCGAGGTCTGGTCGATCAGCGTGGTGATGTCGACGGCGCGCGCGGCTTCGATTTCCTCGGCGGTGCGGCGGCGGATGAAGACCGGCTTGCCGCGCCACTTGACGGTCAGCTGGGTGCCGGTTTCAACCCCGGACACGTCGACATAGATCGAGGCCATCGCCTTGACGTCTGCCGATGCGTTCATCTGGTTCACCAGCGGCCAGACGGCGGTGCCTGCAACCACTGCGCCGGTGCCGGCGGTTGCGTAATAGAGGAAATCCCTCCGGGTGCCTGCGTGATCTTCTGCGTGGGACACGAATTTTCTCCCTTCCCGGGCCTGGGCTCAGGCCGATACGACTTGCCGGGCCGCACATTTCGTGCCGCCGAACATGGCCGCTCTTTACCAATCACATCCCCGTCAGTCCAGCAGACAATAGCGCACATCCTAAGGGAATTGCCGCGCTGCAACAGGGTTTGGCACCGTTTGCGCTCACGAACGGGGGTTCTGGGCGATGGCCGTGAAGCCAAGGCCTGCCGTCACGTCCGGGGGCGCGTTGCGGGCCGCGGGGGCGACTCAGTCGCCGCGGCCCGCCTGCCCGTGGCATTCGGGGGCGGTGGCTCAGTCGGGGGCCAGCATATAGCCCAGCCCGCGCACCGTCTGCAGGTAGCGTGGTTCGCGGGGGTCAGGCTCTATCTTGCGGCGCAGGCGGGTGATCTGCACATCCACCGCGCGGTCGCCCGCCCCGGCCTCGTCGGCAGGCGCGCTGCCGCCCCGGTCGCGGCCCAGTTCCTCGATCAGATCGGTGCGGCTGACCACTTCGCCCGCGCGGGTGGCGAAGATCCGCATCAGCGCAACCTCGGTCGCGGTCAGCCGCACCGGGGTTTCCCCCGACCACAATTCGCCGCGGTCCTGGTCGTAGCGCAGCGGCCCGAGGTGCAGATATTTCGGCCCCGCCTGCACCGCCTCGGGGACGCGGCGCAAAATCGCGTTGATCCGCAGCAGCAGTTCCTTGGGTTCGAACGGCTTGGGCAGGTAATCGTCGGCGCCGGCCTCCAGGCCCTCGATCCGTTCACGGGTCTCGCCGCGCGCGGTCAAGAGCAGGATCGGCGTTGCCATCCGCTTGCGCAGATCGCGCGTCAGGCTGAGCCCGTCTTCGCCCGGCATCATCACATCCAGCACGATCAGGTTGAACTCCAGCCCCGCCAGAAGCCGCCGGGCATGCGCCGCATCGCGCGCCGGAGTCACCAGAAAACCGTTTCGAATCAAAAACTTCTGTAAAAGCCCGCGGATGCGTTCATCGTCATCGACGATCAGCAGATGCGGGGCGTTCTGGGCCTGTGCCGTCATCAGCCGCCGTCCTTCATCATCTGGTAATGACGCCGCATGTCCGGGTCGATCATGGCCTCCAGCACCTGCCGGAACCCCGCGACCGCCTGCGGTCCGGCGGCGCGATAGGCGCTGCGCATCCGTTCACGCTGTGCGCCCGAGAGTTCACGCTCCAGCGCCTCGCCCGCGGGCGTCAGATACAGATGCCGTTCGCGCTTGTCGCGGCGCCCGACGCGGTTTTCGACCAGGCCATCCTCGATCAGCGTGCGCAGCACCCGGTTCAGCGATTGCTTGGTTACGCCCAGCACTGCCAGCAATGTCGTCACCGTCAGCCCCGGCTGGCGGTTGATGAAGTGGATCGCCCGGTGATGCGCGCGGCCGTAGCCGTGCTGATCCAGAATCCGGTCCGGGTCGGCGGTGAAGCCGCGATAGGCGAAGAACATCGCCTCGATCCCCTTGCGCAATTGCTCGTCGGTCAAGAACAGCAGGGTCTCGCCGCCCTGCGTGCCGGTCTCTGCCATGTGCTTTCCTCGCTTTTGCGTGATTTTATGTCAGCCTTGTTGACTTTCCAAGAATCAATTGTTACCCAGCGGCAGTTTTTGCGCAATTTTATGTCCGAAACGGACCGATTGAGCGCAATTATTGGAAACCGGGTGATCCGAAGGAGGATAAAATGGCCGGGGCTTATGATGATCGTGACGGCAAGATCTGGATGGATGGCAAGCTGGTCGAGTGGCGGGACGCGAAGGTCCACATTCTGACCCACGCGCTGCACTATGCCTCCTCGGTCTTCGAAGGCGAACGTTGCTACAACGGCAAGATCTTCAAGGGCGTCGAACATTCGCAGCGTCTGAAACGCTCGGCCAACCTGCTGGACATGGAAATCCCCTATTCGGTGGAAGAGATCGAAAAGGCAAAATACGACATGCTGGCCGCGAACGGCTGGACCAACGCCTATGTGCGCGCCATCGCCTGGCGCGGTGCGGGCGATGACATGGGCGTGTCGGCCAAGCGCAACCCGGTTCGTCTGGCGGTGGCTGGCTGGGAATGGGGCAACTATTACGGCGATGCCAAGATGAAGGGCGCCAAGCTCGACATCTCGAAATGGCGCCGCCCCGATCCCAAGACCATCCCCTGCGAGGCCAAGGCTGCCGGTCTTTACATGATCTGCACCATGTCCAAGCACGCCGCCGAAGCGAAGGGCTGTTCCGACGCGCTGATGATGGATTACCGCGGCTATGTGGCCGAGGCGACCGGCGCCAACGTGTTCTTCGTCAAGGATGGCGAAGTGCATACGCCGCTGCCGGACTGCTTCCTGAACGGTCTGACCCGTCAGACGGTAATCGGCATGCTGAAAGAAAAGGGCGTGACCGTGCACGAACGCCATATCGAGCCGGTGGAACTGGCCGGGTTCGAGCAGTGCTGGCTGACCGGCACCGCCGCCGAGGTCACCCCGGTGGGCCAGATCGGCGATTTCCACTTCGAAGTGGGCGCGCTGACCCGCGACATCGCGGAAAGCTACGAAAAACTGGTGCGCGCCTAATCGCGCCCCTGCTCACGAACGGAAAAGGCGCGCCCTGGGGCGCGCCTCTTTCTTCCTCCCTGCTGCCGGACCCCTGTTCAGGCCCCGGCCTTTTCCTCGCTCTCGATGCGCAGGAACTCCTGCACCTTGCGCGCGCCCCGCTTTGCAGGGCGCTGATTCAACTCGGCAATTGCCGGGTGAACGCCTTCCTTGCGGGCCAGATCGAGGAAATGCTTCACGCGCGCACCTTCGGCTTTCGGCGCGGCATGGTCGATGACGTGACGGGTCATGGCAGTCTCCTTCAGGTTCATCCGTTCGCAACCTTAGCACGAGTGACGCGATTCTGCGACCCGGTAGACTGTCGCAGCCCCGTGTCGGCCAAATCTGGCCGAAACCGCGCCGGGATCAGCCCTGCGGGGTCATCGCCTTGCGCTGGCGATCGCGTTTCAGCCCCAGTTGCCGTTCGCGCCAGATGATCAGCACGCCCGCGATGATGACCAGCGCCGCGCCTGCCAGCATCACCAGCGTCGGCACCTCGTCAAAGACGAAATAGCCGATCAGCAGCGCAAAGATCATCGAGGCATAGTCGAACGGTGCCACGATCGAGGCATCGGCGAAGCGGTAGCTCGATGTCAGGAAGATCTGCCCGAAGCCGCCCAAGATCCCCGCGCAGACCAGCAGCGCCGCCTGCGTCGGGCTGGGCAGCACCCAGCCGAAGGGAATGGTGATCAGCGACAGCCCGGTCGAGGTGCAGGAAAACCAGAACACGATGGCCGATGTGCGTTCGGTCGCGACCAGCTTGCGCACGAAGACCTGCGCCAGCGCCGCGCAGACCGCCCCCATCAGCACCACCATCGCGCCGAAGGCCTCGCGGTGGCTGGCGCCTTCGACGGCACTCAGCCGCGGCGACAGCACGATCAGCACCCCGATCAGGCCCAGGGCCACCGCGCTCAGCCGGAACAGGCGGACTTCCTCGCCCAGGAACATCGCGGCGAAGATCACGACCAGCAGCGGCGCGGCATAGCCGATGGCGGTGACCTCGGGCAGCGGCAACAGGCCCAGCCCGGCAAAGCCCAGACCCATCGCCGAGGTGCCGACCACCCCGCGCCAGACATGTCCCATCGGGTTGGCGACGCGCAGCCCCGATCCCATCTCGCCGCGCGCGGCCAGCCAGATCAGGATCACCGGGATAGCGAAGGCAGAGCGGAAGAACACCGCCTCGCCCGCGGGCACCTCGGGGGCGGTCGCCTTGATCAGCGCCGACATCGCGATGAAGACCAGCACAGAGGCCAGTTTGAACAGGATGCCGCGCAGCGGGGACGGGGTGATGGTATTGGCCTGGGACATGCGCACAAGCTAGCGGTAACAGAGCCGATGGAAAGGCCTAATCGTCGGCGCAGGGCAGGTTTGCGTCGCCCGATGTCAGGCGTGCCACGGCCCAGTCTGCCGCATCGGCGACTGCAGGGTCGGGATCGTCGCGCAGCGCTGCGGCCAGCGGCGCCAGCCCGGCATCGCCCGAGTTGCCGATCGCATAAAGCACATTGCGCACCATCCGGTCACGCCCGATCCGCTTGATCGGGCTGCCGGCAAAACGGGCGCGAAACCCCGCATCGTCCAGCATCGCCAGTTCGGCCAGCGCAGGCGCGCGGTGGCGCGCGGCATAGCCGATCTCGCGCGCTTGCACGGCGAACTTGTTCCAGGGACAGGCCGCCAGACAGTCGTCGCAGCCATAGATCCGGTTGCCAAGCGCAGGGCGCAGCGCGGGATCGACGGGGCCCTTGTGTTCAATCGTCAGGTAGGAAATGCAGCGCCGCGCATCCAGCCGGTAGGGCGCGGGGAAGGCTTGCGTCGGGCAGGCGTCCAGACAGGCAGTGCAGCGGCCGCAATGGCTGATCTCGGGGGGATCGGGCGGCAGCTCGAGCGTGGTGAAGATCGCGCCCAGAAAGAACCAGCTGCCCAGATCGCGCGCCAGCAGGTTGGTATGCTTGCCCTGCCAGCCCAGACCCGCCGCCTGCGCCAGCGGCTTTTCCATCACCGGCGCGGTGTCGACGAAGACCTTAATCTCGCCTTCCGGCGCCTGCTCCAGCAGCCAGCGGCCCAGCCGTTTGAGCCGTTTCTTGACAAGATCGTGGTAATCCTTGCCCTGCGCGTAAACCGAGATATTGCCGACCCCTGCGCGTCCGACATCGGCCATCGGGTCGGTCGGCGGGGTGTAGACCTCGGCCAGCATGATGACCGAACGCGCCTCGGGCCAGAGCTGGTCGGGCGCGCCGCGCCAGTGCATCCGCTCGGCCATCCAGCCCATCTGGCCCTGCATGCCCGCCTCGACAAAAGCCGCCAACCGCCCGGCCGCCTCGGGGATCGCGTCGGGGCGGGTGATGCATGCCTTCGAGAACCCCTCTTGCAGGGCCCTTTCGATCAGTCGTGCCTTCAACCCGTCCACATCGCGCTCCGCTTTGCCGCGGGCGTGCCCCCCGTCTGGCCAGCCCCTCTTTACACGCTGCGCGGGGCGCAGCGCCAGCCCGGGGCGTGTCGGGTGCGGCTACAGCAGCGTGTCGGGGTCTTGCAGCAGGTCGCGCACGGTGGCCATGAACCGCGCCGCCTTGGCGCCGTCGATCACCCGGTGGTCGTAGGACAGCGACAGCGGCAAGATCAGCCGCAGCGCAATTGCGCCGTCATGTTCGACCGGCTTCTGCCGGGCGCGCGAGACGCCCATGATCGCCACCTCGGGGGCATTGATGATCGGCGAAAACCCGGTGCCGCCCAGCTTGCCAAGGCTGGTGACGGTGAAGGTCCCGCCCTCGGTATCGGCATAGCCGAGCTTGCCGTTGCGGGCCTTTTCCGCCAGCGCGGCGGTGGCGGCCGACAGCCCGGGCAGATCAAGCTGGTCGGCCCCTTTCAGCACCGGCACGATCAGACCCATCGGCGTGTCGACCGCCATGCCGATGTTGTAATACTGCTTGAGGTGCAGCACCTTGCCGTCCTCGGACAGCGAGGAATTCATGTCGGGAAAGGCCTTCAGCCCGGCGATGCAGGCCTTGATTATGAAGGCCAGCGCCGACAGCGGCCGGTCGCCCGATGCCGCGCCGTGACGCAGCGCATCCAGCGCGGTGATGTCCACATCCTCGTGATGGGTGACATGGGGCACGTTCTGCCAGCTTGCGGTCATGCGCCGCCCGATGATCTGCCGGATCGCATCCAGCGGCTGCTGCTCGACCGGGCCGAACAGGCTGTAATCATAGCTCGGCACGCCGGGGCGCGCCGGATCCGAGGGGGAATTGGCCATTGCTGCCTCCACACTGTCAAGGGCGCCGCCCCGGTGGGGGGCGGCGCCCGAACGCGGGCTCAGCCGAACAGGCTGTCGCCGCTTTTCCCGTCAAGTCCGGGGTGGATGTCGAAGCGCACCACGCCCACCGCCGCCTTGCCGGCAACGGCTTGGGCGATGCGCGCGGTGCCCGCCGTGCCGAACCCGCCGCACAATTCGATGGCGACGATGCCGTCGGCGACCAGATCCCGCGCCACGCCTTCCGCGTCGGCGTAATCCTTTGCGCCGACCACCGTCAGATCGACGCCGGGTGTCGACACCACGGCCCGCGCGGTCGCGGAATTCGCGCCGCCCGCCAGAAAGATGAAAGCTGCTTTCAACGTCATGGGTTTACCGACCCGATCCGGGGATCAGGCCTCCTCCTCGGGTTTGAATTTTGCGATGAAGCTGTCGATGTCGGCCTCGGGGGTGTCCTCGTCCGCTATGATGCCGATCAGGGCGCCGACGGGCAGGGTGGTGCCTGCCGCCGCGACCTGACGGCGCAACACGCCGCTGGCCGGGGCTTCGCAGGCGTTGGTGATTTTCTCGGTCTCGATGCCGAAAATCTCGTCGCCTTCTTCCACCGGCTCGCCTTCCGTGACCTTCCAGTCGACAACCTTGCCTTGTGTCATCGTCATGCCGAGTTTCGGCATGACGACGGCTGTAATTCGCTGGGCAGGCATCACTTCACCCCCATCACGGCCCGAATGCCGGCGCTGATCGCATCCACGCCGGGAATGTAGGCGTCTTCCAGATTGGGCGCGAAGGGCACCGGGGAATGCGGCGGCATCACCCGCTTGATCGGCGCCTTGAGCGCGTCGAACGCCTGTTCGGCCACGATCGCCGAGATGTCCGAGGCCATCCCGCAGCGCGGGGACGCCTCGTCCACCACCACCAGCCGCCCGGTCTTGCGCACCGAGGCCACGATGGCGTCGGAATCCAGCGGCGACGTGGTGCGCGGGTCCAGCACGGTGCAGTCGATCCCGTCCTTGGCCAGCGCATCCGCCGCAGTCTTGGCAAAGCCCACCATCCGGCCAATGGCAACCACGGTCACATCCTTGCCCTCGCGCACGGTGCGCGCCACGCCGAAGGGGATGGTGTAGGGCTCGTCCGGGACTTCTTCCTTGTCGTCGAACATCGCCTTGTGCTCGAAGAAGATGACCGGGTCGTCATCGCGGATCGCCTGGGTCATCAGGCCCTTGGCCTCGTAGGGCGAGGAGGGAATGACGACCTTGAGCCCCGGGATATGGGTCATGATCGGATAGAGGCACTGGCTGTGCTGACTGGCGGCCCGGGTGCCCGCGCCAAACAGGGTGCGGATCACGACGGGCGTCGTGGCCTTGCCGCCGAACATGTAGCGGAACTTGGCCATCTGGTTGATGATCTGGTCGCCGCAGACGCCGAAGAAATCGACGAACATCAGCTGCGCGACCGGGCGCAGCCCGGTGGCTGCCGCGCCAGCCGCCGCGCCGATGAAGGCGCTTTCGCTGATCGGCGTATCATAGACCCGCTCGCGGCCGAATTCCGGCATCAGCCCCTTGGTGGCGCCCAGCACGCCGCCCCAGGCATCCTGTTCGCCGCCCGATCCCATCCCGCCGGCGATATCCTCGCCCAGCAGAATAACGGTCGGATCACGGCGCATTTCATCGCGCATCGCTTCGTTCAAAGCTTCGCGGAAAGATTTCTGTGACATCGAGTTCCTCCAAATTCGGGATCAGTAGGACAGGTAGACATCCGTGGTCAGCGTCGAGACATCCGGCGCGGGCGCGGCCTTGGCCTCGCGCACGGCGGTGTCGATCAGCGCTTCGACCTCGGCGTCGATGGCGTCCAGATCCTCGTTTTTCAGCATCGTTCCCGCGGTGGTCCGGGCGCGGAAAAACTTCAGCGCATCCAGATAGCGGCGTTCGTCCTTCACCTGGTTCGCGGGCTTGTAGGTCGAGGCGTCGCCCTCGAAATGGCCGTAATAGCGGGTGAACTGGATGTGGATGAAACGCGGGCCTTCGCCCTTGCGGATGGCGGCGATGGCGTCTTCGGCGGCGCGATAGACCGCAAAGAAATCGTGCCCGTCGACCCGTTCGCCCGGAATGCCGAAGCCCTCGGCCCGCCGCACCGGGTTATGCCCGCCGATCGACCACGAACTCGAGGTCGATTCCGCATAGCCGTTGTCCTCCAGCACGAACAGCACCGGCAGGTCATAGACCCGCGCGAAGTTCATCGATTCGAGCGTGGTGCCCTGGTTGAACGCGCCATCGCCAAAGAACGCGACCGACAGACCGCCGGTCTTGAGCGTCTTGGCGGTGATCGCCGCGCCGCACACCAGGGGCGGGCCACCGCCCACGATCCCGTTGGCGCCCAGCATCCCGACGTCAAGGTCGGCAATGTGCATCGAGCCGCCCTTGCCCGCGCACAGCCCGCCTTCGCGGCCGTAGATTTCGAGCATCATCGCCTTCACGTCGCAGCCCTTGGCGATCGCGTGGCCGTGGCCGCGGTGGGTGCTGGCAACGGTGTCCGCATCGCCCAGTTGCAGGCATACGGCGGCGGCCGATGCCTCTTCGCCGGCATAAAGATGCACGAAACCGGGGATCTGCCCGGTCATGAATTCCTTGTGCACGCGTTCTTCGAAGTCACGGATGGTCCGCATGATGCGGTAACCCGCAAGCAGTTGTTCCTTGTCAATTTTCATGTCAGGTGACCTTTGATTGAGGTGTCAGGAAAACGGCGCGACGCTCAGGCTTTGGCAGCCGCAACCTCGTCATAGGCGCGCATTGCCTCGACGCCGTAGACCGAGGACGGCCCGCCGCCCATCAACAGCGCAACGCCCACCATTTCGGCGACTTCCTGTCGGGTGGCACCGGCTTCATGGCACGCGGCCGCATGCGCCGCGATACAGCCGTCGCAGCGCACGGTGATGGCGATGCCGAAGGCGATCAGTTCCTTGACCTTGCGTGACAGCGCCCCGTCGCCGGTCGCCGCCCCTACCAAAGCGCCGAACGCCTTGGCCGTATCGGGAATGTCCCCCGCCAGCTTGGCAAAGCCGCTGTGGTATTCCCGTGCGATTTCTGAATAGTTCTTCATCTTCTTGCTCCTCCTGCAAGCGATGAAGAAAGCTTATGCCTGCATGGCCCGGCCCTTTTGATTTGCGTCAATTCGCAGACAGGGGGCGGTTCGGGCAGGCGGATAGGCGCCTAGGCCACCGGCGCCGGGGGGCAGATGCGATAGCTTTCGAAGGTCGGCATTTCTATCTGGCCGCTGTTCTTGAGGGTGCTGAACGCGCGGCTGACGGTTTCGATGGACAGGCCCAGATGATCGGCGATGTCGCGTCGGCACATCGGCAGCGCGACATGGCTTTTGCCGCTTGCACCGCGTTCTGCGGAGAAATCCGTCAGGAACTGCAGCAGGCGCTCGGGGGCTTTGTTATGCGCAAGGGACAGAAGCTGGCGCTCATCCTTGCGCAGCAACTCGCAGATCCGCGTGACCAGTTCCTGGCACAGTCGTGGATTGGCCGTCAGCGCCTGCCGAAGGGTCGATTGCGCCACCGATCTCAGGATGACATGGTCGACGGCTTCCGCCGTGAAGTGCCATTTGTCGATATCGGCGACACCCAGCACGGCGCCCTTCTGGGCGAAGCGAAAGATCTGTCGGCGGCCCTCGGGGTCGATCGTGCAGCACCGCACGGTGCCCGAGACGATCAGATACATCGCCTGCACCCGGTCCCCATGCAGCACGATGGTGCTGTCGGGTTGATAGTGGTGCTCGAACGTGGCGTTGTCGAACAGGTCGCGCAGATGCTGTGGCTCGGGCTTTTCATGTGCGGGGGGCGGTGTCCGGGTCGCATGGCGTGCCGGGGATTTCTGCTCTGCGTATAGGTTTTCGTGGGTCGGCTCTTGCCCGGTCACAGCGTCGAGGTCCGGGGAGGTAGAAGACTTCGCAGTGGAATCGGTCATCATTCACCTTGGCATCGCAGGGTCGGCGGGCAGGTTGTGCAAAAGGACGCACAAGGGCGTCGGGCAAGGAATACGGACATCTGGTTCTGTCAACGGGGCTGGCAGACACCATGCCCGAATCCCGTCTTGCGCGGGGTGTTGCGGCATTAAAGCACAGCTTGACCTGTAAGGGGAAACTATCGACGCCATGCAATCGCAGCGTGTGGGGGATGTGGGCGCATGCGGAGGCGCAAGGCCCGTTCCAGGGGGTGCAGCCGCAATTTGACGTGCGTCAAACGCGCGGGATACGATCCGTCATAGCGTGCCGCAGGCCGACGCCAGGCGCTGCAACCGGCATGTCGCCAGGCCCCATGCGCCACACGCACACAAGACGGACAGCGCGATGACGGATCTGCACGACGACACCAGCTATACCCGGCCTGCGGCACTGGTGGCCCGGCAGATGGGGGTCGATCCGGCGGTCGGGCTGACCCTCGCGCAGGTCGCGCAGCGGCGCGCGCACCATGGCCCCAATCAGTTGCGGGCGCGCGAACGCCGCCGCATCGGCGTGATCCTGGTGCATCAGCTTGAAGGCGTGATCGTCTGGCTTCTGGCCATCGCGGCGGTGCTGTCCTTCGTGTTTCGCGACATTGCGGAAGGCGTGGCGATTCTGGTCGTTCTGGCGATCAACACGGCAATCGGGTTTTTCACCGAATGGCGCGCGGCCCGCTCGATGGAGGCGCTGCTGCGTATCGGTCGGGTAAGCACGCGGGTGCGACGCGCGGGAGGCGAGTGCAGTGTCGATGCGCAGGATCTGGTGCCCGGCGATATCGTGGTGCTGGAGGCGGGGGACATCGTCACCGCCGATCTGCGGCTGGTGCAGGCCGCGAACCTGCAGTGCGATGAATCGGTGCTGACCGGGGAATCGGTGCCGGTACGCAAGCACACAGATCCGGTCGCACCGGGGGCGGTGCCGGGCGACAGGCGGTGCATGGCGTTCAAGGGCACAGCGGTCACGCAGGGGACCGGCGAGGGCATCGTGACCGCCACAGGCATGGCGACCGAGCTGGGCCGGATCACCCATCTGGTGCAAAGCGCGGATGCGGCGGATTCGCCATTGGAACGGCGGCTCGATCGGTTGGGGCAGGGGCTGGTGTGGCTGACGCTGGCGCTGGCGGCGCTGACGATCCTTGCGGGGGTGCTGCGTGGTCACGCGCTGGCGGGCATGGTCCAGACCGGGGTCGCGCTGGCCGTGGCGGCGGTGCCCGAGGGGTTGCCGGTGGTGGCCACGCTCAGCCTGGCGCGCGGGTTGCTGCGGATGGCGGCACGGAATGCGGTCATCACGAACCTGTCCGCGGTCGAGACCCTGGGCGCCACCACGGTGATTCTGACCGACAAGACCGGCACGCTGACCGAGAACCGCATGACGGTGGCGCGCTATCTGCTGGCAGGCGCGCAGGTCGAGGTTCTGGGGCAGGGGGGCGCGGTGCGGTTCCGGTCGGGCACCGCAGCGCTGAGCGCGGATACTGATATGCGACTGGCGGCCGCGTTGCGTGTGGGGGCGCTGTGCAATGGTGCGGCCCTGGGGCAGGCCGATGATGCGCCCGCCTCGGGCGACCCTATGGAGGTGGCCCTGCTGCATGTCGCGCGGGCGGCGGGCCACGGGCGCACAAGCCAGTTGCAGGCCCGCGCCGAGATTGCGGAACATGCCTTCGATCCCGGGCTGAAGATGATGGCCAGCGTGCATCGTGATGGCGCGGGCGCCTTCTTCGCGGTCAAGGGGGCCCCCGAAGCGGTGATCGCGGCCTGCACTCATGTTCTGGGGCCGGAGGGACCCGAAACGCTCGATCCGGCGGGGCGGGCCGATTGGGTGCGGCGTAGCCATGATGCCGCGCGCGACGGGCTGCGCCTGCTGGCCTTGGCGATGAAGCAGGAGGCACGGCCGGATGCGCCGCCCTATGCCGGGTTGACGCTTGTCGGGCTGGCCTGCCTGCGCGATCCGCTGCGCACCGATGTGCGCACGGCGGTCGCTGCGGCCCGCGGGGCAGGGGTGCGGGTCGTGATGATGACGGGCGATCACGCGCAGACGGCTGCGGCCATTGCCCGTCAGGCCGGGTTGGCCGATGGCGCGATCACCGTGATCGAAGGGCACGAGCTGCACGATCTGGACCCTGACGGGATGCCCGAAGCCCGCCGCCAGCAGCTTCTGGCGGCGGATGTCTTCGCCCGAGTCACCCCCGAGACCAAGCTGGGGCTCGCGCGGTTGTTTCAGCGCAGCGGTCATATCGTGGCGATGACCGGCGATGGTGTGAACGATGCGCCCGCGCTCAAACAGGCCGATATCGGCATCGCCATGGGGCTGCGTGGCACGGATGTCGCGCGCGAAGCCGCGCAGATGGTGCTGAAAGATGACGCGCTGGGCACGATCATCGCGGCGATGCAACAGGGGCGGATGATTTTCGACAATATCCGCAAGTTCGTGGTCTATCTGATGTCGTGCAATGTCAGCGAGGTGCTGATCGTCGGGCTGGCGGTGGGGGCGGGCTTGCCGATGCCGTTGCTGCCACTGCAGATCCTGTTCCTGAACCTTGTGACCGATGTGTTCCCCGCCTTCGCGCTGGGGTTGGGGCAGGGCGAGGATGGCAGCATGCAGCGGCCCCCGCGCGCCCCGTCGGAGCCGATCGTGGGGCGGCACGGCTGGGTGCGCATCGGTGTTCTGGGGGGCGCGATCACCGTGGCCACGCTGGCGGCTTTCGGTGGGGCGCTGAACTGGCTGCACCTGCCCGTCGGCCCGGCGATTACCGTGGCCTTCGTGACGCTGGCGCTGGCGCAGCTGTGGAACGTGTTCAACATGCGCGCGGCGGGCAGTGCGATGCTGCGCAATGACATCACCTGCAATCCCTGGATCTGGGCGGCGATCGGGTTCTGCCTGCTGCTGACCGGCATGGCGCTGTGGCTGCCGTTGCTGTCCGGCGTTCTGAAGCTGCCCGACCCGGGGTGGCAGGGGCTGGCGCTGGCCGCGGGGGCAAGCCTGTTTCCGCTGCTGGTCGGGCAGCTGTTTGCCATGCTGGACGCCCGCCGCGCGCCCCGCAGAAACAGATTGGCCGCGCGGGGCCCGCGTGACACGATGGCCCGGCATCCTGACCGGCGGAGGTGACGATGGAACTTTTGCATCTGAACAAGGCCTTCACCCTGATCGAACCGGGGCCGGTCGTCCTGGTGAGCACATATGACGGGCGCAAGAATAATGTGATGACCATCAGCTGGACCATGGTCACCGACTTCACGCCGACCTTCGCGCTGACCACCGGACCGTGGAACAGTTCTTTCCGGGCGCTGTGCGAGACGCGCGAATGCGTGATCGCGCTGCCGACGGTGGACATGATCGACACCGTCGTCGGCGTGGGCACCTGCTCGGGCGCCGATACGGACAAATTCGCGAAATTCGGTCTGACGCCGATGCCGGGGCGGCAAGTCCGGGCGCCGCTGATCCGGGAGTGTCTGGCCAATATCGAATGCAAGGTCATCGACCTTGTCGAGCAACACAACATCGTCGTCTTGCAGGGCGTGGCGGCCTGGATCGACCCTGCACGCGCGGAACGGCGCACCCTACATGCGGTGGGCGACGGCACCTTCGTCGTGGATGGCGAGCGCATCGACCGCGCGCAGGCGATGCGCGCCAAGCTGCCGGATCTGGACTAGCCGCGCGTGCGTCTGCCCGTTGACCTGCATCAATGCGGGATCGGCCGGTTTATCGGATAAACGATGGAAGGGGCCTTCGGGGGCCTTTTTCTGCATTTCGGCCCCATAGCATCGACACGAGGACCGAGTGATGAGCCGCACGCCGACCCGACAGAAGACGGTCGCGCCCCCGCTCGGGCGGCAGGCGGCGCTGCCCGCTGCGCCGGTGCCGGGTGGCTGCGCGCCGGAACCTTCGCATCGCACGCTTGATCGGCGCATGCGGGCGGCGCAGGCGCGTTTGGGGGCGGGGATCTGGACGCAATCCTTTTGGGAAGCCTGGCTGGACTGGGGCGCGCAGGTCTGTCTGTCGCCGGGGCGCCAGATCGAACTGGCCGAGCAGGCCCGCCGCAGCAGTCTGGCGCTGATGATGCAGGCGCTGGACGTGGGCGGCACGGGCCCGCCCCCCTTCGCGCCCAAGGGGTATGACCCGCGCTTCAGCGACCCCGGCTGGCAAAAGCCGCCGTTCCGATTCTGGCAGCAGGGGTTTCTGGCCCTGCAGGAGTGGTGGGATCTGGCAACAAAGCCGCTGCCCGAGCTGCACCCGCACAGCGCGGATCGCGTGCGGTTCATGGCGCGCCAGTCGCTTGATCTGATGTCGCCCTCGAACGTTCCCTGGTTCAACCCCGAGATCATCGCGCATACGCAGCGCAGATTGGGCCGCAACCTGGCCGAAGGCGCCGCCGATCTGGCGCATGACATTGCCAAGACGCTGTCGCAGATCCCCGATCCTGTGCCCGAGGGCTACGCGATCGGCACGGATATCGCCTGCACGCCCGGCCAGGTGGTGTTTCGCAACGATCTGTTCGAGCTGATCCAATACGCCCCGCAGACCGACAAGGTGCAGGCCGAACCGATCCTGATCGTGCCGGCCTGGATCATGAAATACTACGTCCTCGATCTGTCGCCGCAGAATTCGATGATCCGCTATCTGGTGCAGCAGGGCTTCACCGTCTTTGCGATTTCGTGGTGCAATCCCACTGCAGAGCAGGCCGGATTGTCGCTTGAGGATTATCGCAAGCGCGGGGTGATGGCGGCGCTCGAGGTGATCGGCGCGATCGTACCACAGCGGCAGGTGCATGCCGTGGGCTACTGTCTGGGCGGCACGATCCTTGCGATTGCGGCGGCGACCATGGCGCGTGACGGCGATCAGCGGCTGGCCTCGGTCACGCTGATGGCCGCACAGGTCGATTTCGCCGAAGTGGGCGAGTTGCTGCTGTTCATCGACGAAAAACAGGTCGCCTTTCTGGAGGATCTGATGTGGGATCAGGGCTATCTGCAACGCCCGCAGATGGCGCGCGCCTTCTCGACGATCCAGACCGAGGATCTGATCTATTCGCGCGCGGTCCGGCGCTATTATCTGGGCACGCAGGACGTGCCCGAGGACATGGGCGTCTGGCTGGCCGATCTGACCCGGATGCCCGCGCGGATGCATTCGGAATACCTGCGCGCCCTGCTGCTGGAAAACCGGCTGAGCGCGGGGCGGTTCGCGGTCGAGGGCGGGGTGATTTCGCTGCAGGCGATCACCGCGCCGATGTTCGTGGTGGCGACCGAAGCCGATCACATCGCGCCCTGGACCTCGGTCTACAAGACGCGGCTGTTCACCGATGCCGACCTGACCTTCGTGCTGGGCAGCGGTGGGCACAACAGTGGCATCGTCGTTCCGCCGGGGGCCGAGGGGCCCGTGTTTCGCCTGGCGCATCAGGCGCGCGGGGCGCCATATATCCCGCCGCAGGATTGGCTGGCGCAGCAGCCGGTCGCGCGCGCGGGGTCATGGTGGCCGGTATGGGTAGATTGGCTTGCGCGTCACTCCACCGCTCGGATGCCGCCACCAGAGCTTGGCGCCGCTGCCTTGGGCTATCCGCCGCTGGGGGCCGCACCGGGGGAGTATATTCATCAGTCCTGAGGGGCGGTTCTGCGCCCCGCCCGGTGCGGTCGCTCAGAAATCGAGTTCCGCATATTGCGGCGAGGGCGGCAGCCCCGGCAGCTGATCGGCCAGCAGCGACCGGAACGCCGGGCGCGACTTGATCTTGGCATACCAGTCCTTGACATTGGCCGAGCGGTCCCAGTCCACGTCGGAAATATAGTCCAGACAGCTCAGATGCGCGGCGGCGGTGAAATCGGCCAGCGTCATCACGTCGCCCGCCAGCCAGCGCCGCTGATCCAGCAGCCAGCCCATGTAATCGAGGTGGAACTTGATCGCCGCCAGCCCCGATTTCACGTTCTTGCTGTCGGGGTAGCCCTGTTTCATCACCTTTTTCCAGACCCGTTCGCCCATCACCTTGCGGGTGACTTCCTCGTTGAACTTGTCGTCGAACCAGGCGCACAGGCGGCGCACCTCGTAGCGGCCTTCGGCATCACGGGGCATCAGCGGCGGCTGCGGCACGGTTTCTTCCAGATATTCGCAGATCGCCTGGCTTTCGCTCAGCGTCTTGCCGTCGATCTTGAGGATCGGCACCTTGCCCGCCGGGTTGCGGCGCAGGAAATCGGGGCTTTGCTCCCAATACCGTTCCTCGACCAGTTCGACCTCGATCTTCTTTTCGGCCAGTGTCAGGCGCACCTTGCGGCAAAAGGGCGAAAGCGCAACGTGATACAGACGGGTCATGCGAGGTCTCGGGCTGTTCGGGGTGGTCATCCCTGTGATAGCGGGCAGGGCGGGGGGGATCAATGCCCTGACCGGGGGCTTGTGCGCTCAGAACGCGCGGCGGGCGCGCAAGGCCGCCTGAATCGTGCCGTCATCCAGATAGTCCAGCTCGCCCCCGATCGGCACGCCCTGCGCCAGGCTGGTGACCGACACCCCCGCGCTTTCCAGCGCCTCGGCGATGTAATGCGCCGTGGTCTGGCCCTCGACCGTGGCATTGAGCGCCAGGATCACTTCACGCACGCCCTCGGCATCCACCCGGTCCAGCAGCCGCGGAATGCCCAGATCCTCGGGGCCGACCGCATCCAGCGCGCTGAGCACCCCGCCCAGCACATGGTAGCGCCCCTTGAAGGCCTGCCCGCGTTCCATCGCCCACAGGTCGGCCACATCCTCGACCACGCAGATCTCGCCGGTGGCGCGGGCCGGGTCTTCGCAGATCTCGCAGATCTCACCCACCGCGATATTGCCGCAGCGGGCGCATTCGCGCGCGGTTTCGGCGACATGGGTCATCGCAGCGGCCAGGGGCGCCATCACTGCCGCGCGCTTGCGGATCAGATGCAGCACCGCGCGCCGGGCCGAGCGCGGCCCGAGCCCGGGCAGCCGCGCCATCAGCGCGATCAGCGCCTCGATCTCGTCGCGCCCGCCCGGCATGCCGATCAGACCGGCAGGTTCATGTCGGCAGGCAGGCCCAGTTCCGCCAGCAGTTTTTGCTGTTCTTCCTGCTCGCGCGCCTTGGCCTTGGCCTGGGTGTCCTTGATCGCGGCCAGGATCAGATCCTCGACCACTTCCTTTTCCGAGGCGACCAGGATCGACGGGTCGATCGACAGACCGGTCAGCACGCCCTTGGCCGAGGCCGTTGCGGTCACCAGACCGGCGCCCGCCTCGCCGCGCACCTCGATCTGCGTCAGCGCCTCTTGCAGCGCCGCCATGCGTTCCTGCATGTCCTTGGCGGCCTTCATCATTTTCGCCATGTCGCCAAGCTGGCCCAGACCTTTGAACATTACGCTCTCCTCAATTGTCCTCGAAAGGGTCCCATTCGTCCTCGACTTCGGGCAGGGCATCGGCCTGCTGCTCGGCGGCAAGGGCTTCGGGGGTGGTGATATCTTCGAATTTCGCGTTGGGGAAGGCGTCGAAGATCGCCGCGATCACCGGGTTGTGGCGCGCCTCGGCCTCGGCCGCGCGGCGCTCTGCGGTGCGGGTCTCGGCGATGGTTTCGGCCCCGCCTTCCGACACGACGGAGACCCCCCACCGCACCCCGGTCCAGCCTTGCAGGCGCGCGCCCAACGTCGCGGCCAGATCGCGCGGCGCATCGGGCGTGGGTTCGAATTCGATCCTGCCCGGCGCATAGCGCGCCAGCCGCAGGCAGTTTTCAACATCGGTCAGCAGCTTGATATCGCGCATCCGGCGGATCAGATCGAGGACATCCTCGAAACGGGCAAAACGTTCCAGCGCACTGCCCGGCACCGGCTGCGCCTGGGCCAGCGCGCCGCCCGCCGCCACCGCGGACACCGGCGTGCCATACATGCCCCGCATCGTGGCCCCTGCCAGCGGGTTGGCCTGCGCCGTGGCACCGCCACCGGCCGACCCCCCGGCACCGGGGCCGCGCCCCGCACTGCCGCCGGGGCCCGACTGGATCTTGCGCATCAGGGTTTCCGGGTCGGGCAGGTCGGCGACATGGGTCAGCCGGATCACCGCCATCTCGGCGGCCATCATCGCATTGGGCGCGCTCGACACTTCCTCGATGGCCTTCAGCAGCATCTGCCAGAACCGCGACAGCACCCGCATCGGAATCGCCGCCGCCATCGCCTGACCGCGGGTGCGTTCGTCGGGCGGCACGGTCGGATCGTCGGCGGCCTCGGGGGTGATCTTGATGACCGAAATCCAATGCGTGATCTCGGCCAGATCGCGCAGCACCGCCATCGGATCGGCGCCATCGGAATATTGCGCGCCGATCTCGGTCAGCGCGGCGGCGGCCTCGCCCTTCAGGATCATGTCGAACAGATCGAGCACCCGGCCCCGGTCCGCGAGCCCCAGCATCGCGCGAACCTGCGCGGCGGTGGTTTCCCCCGCGCCATGGGCAATCGCCTGATCCAGCAGGCTCAGCGCATCGCGCACCGATCCTTCGGCGGCGCGGGTAATCAGCGCCAGCGCGTCGGGGGCAAGGAGCGCGCCTTCCTGCCCGGCCACGCGCGCCAGATGGGCCATCATCACCTCGGGCTCGATCCGGCGCAGATCGAAGCGCTGGCAGCGCGACAGCACGGTGACCGGCACCTTGCGGATCTCGGTCGTGGCGAAGATGAATTTCACATGCGCGGGCGGCTCTTCCAGCGTCTTCAACAGCGCGTTGAACGCGCTGGTGGACAGCATGTGCACCTCGTCGATGATATAGACTTTGTAGCGCGCGCTGGCGGCCCGGTAATGCACCGATTCGATGATCTCGCGAATGTCGCCCACGCCGGTGCGGGATGCCGCGTCCATCTCCATCACGTCGACGTGGCGGCCTTCGGCGATGGCCACGCAATGTTCGCATTTCAGGCAGGGTTCGGTGGTCGGCCCGCCGGTGCCATCAGGGCCTATGCAATTGAGCCCCTTGGCAATGATCCGCGCGGTCGTGGTTTTGCCGATGCCGCGAATCCCGGTCATGATGAAGGCCTGCGCGATCCGGTCCGCCGCAAACGCGTTTTTCAGCGTGCGCACCATGGCTTCCTGCCCGATCAGGTCGGCGAAGGTCGCTGGGCGGTATTTGCGGGCCAGAACCTGATAGGCGACCTGGGGCGTGTCGGACATGGGGGGCTCCTCTCGTCGGGCGCAGTCTAGTGGCCCGGACGGGCAAGTCAAACCGATGAGAGGGACAGGGAGGAGAGGGTGAGAGGCTGGACATCGACCCAAGCGGGGCTCGTTGCGGCTGCTTCCTTCCGGACCTGACCGGGTTGGCGAGGCGCTCGCCCGCGCCAACCTCTCGAGGGGTCATATAGGCGGCGTGGCGCGGCTTGGCAAGCCTTGCGCGCGGATCGCAGCGGATGGAGGGGGCGCTGCCCCCCGCTGCGCGTCCCCCGGGATATTTGAGCCAAGCTGAAAGGGCCTTGCCTTCATCTTGGCCAAAAATATCCCACGGGGGTCCGGGGGTGTGAAACCCCCGGCGCCGTCAGCCGGGCGCGCGTTCGGCCCAGCCGGCAAAGATCTTCTCCAATGCGACCACGCCGTAATAAAGAAGGATGCCAAGGAAGGCCAAGGCGATCAGCACGGCAAACATCAGGGGATAATCCCCGTTGGTTTCGCCCGATTTGAACAGCGCGCCCAGGCCGCGGCCATGCGGGCTGACGATTTCCACCAGATTGGTGCCGATGAAGGCCAGCGTGACCGAGACCTTCAGCGCGCCGAAAAATTCGGGCAGGGTTTTCGGCAGGGCGATCTTGCGGAAGATCGTGAACTTGCTGGCGCCAAGTGCCGCCAGAATGTCGCGATATTCCGGTTCCAGCGTGCTCAGCCCGATGCCGACCGACACCGCGATCGGGAAGAAGCTGATCAGGAAGGCCATCAGCACGGTGTTGAAATCGTGCTGGCCGATGAACAGCAGTGCCAACACCGGCACCAGCGTGGCCTTGGGCACCGCGTTGAAGCCCACCAGCAGCGGATAGAGCGCATCGCGGGCGAGTTTCGAAAAGCCCATGATCATGCCCAGAAGCGTGCCGAAGACCACCGCCAGCGCCAGCCCCAGGATCGTGCGCCACAGCGTCTGCCAGCCCATCACCAGAAACAGGTTCCAGAACCTTGCATAGGCGGCGGGCAGGTCCGAGGGCGAGGCCATCACATAGTTCGGCCAGTTGTTGGCCCAGACGATCAGTTCCCACAGTGCCAGAAAGGCGATGATCGCGGCCAGCGGCACGGCGATTTTCTGAACGCGCTCCATCAGTGCAGCCCTCCGTCGCGGCCCTGGGCGATGCGGATCTGGTCGCGCAGGACATGCAGCATGTCGACCGCCTTGGGGTCATAGAGAATGTCGATCGTGCGGTCGGCGGGCAGGTCCACGTTCAGCACATATTGCGTGCGCGCGGGGCGGCCCGACAGCACGATGACCTGATCGCCCAGAAACACGCTTTCGCGCAGGTCATGGGTGATCAGCACGCAGGTAAACGGCTCGGCGGCGCGCAGATCGCGCATCGTCTGCCACAGATCTTCGCGGGTGAAATTGTCGAGCGCCCCGAAGGGTTCGTCCATGATCAGCACTTGCGGCTTGTGAACGATGGCACGGCACAGGCTGGCGCGCTGGCGCATGCCCCCCGACAGCTCGGACGGGCGCTTGTTCTCGAACCCTTTCAGTCCGACCATCTCCAGCAGGTGCATCGCCCGCGCTTCGGCGTCGGATTTCTTCATCTCGGGCGCCACGATTTCGAGCGGCAGCATCACGTTTTCCAGGATCGTGCGCCATTCCAGCATCACCGGGTTCTGGAACGCCATGCCCACGGTCTTGCGCGGGCTGGTCACTTCCTGACCGTCCAGAATGACGGTTCCGCGGTCGGGCCGCATCAGCCCCGACACCAGCCGCGTCAGCGTCGATTTTCCGCAGCCCGAGGGGCCCACGACGGCGCAGAACTCGCCCTTGGGCACTTCGACCGTCAGCCCGTCCAGCACCGGCAGCGGGCCGTGCTTGGTTTTATAGGCGTGGCTTACGCCTTTGATATCAATCAGGTGTTTCATTCTGCCCCGCAGGTGAAAGGGGGCGCCCGGTGGGCGCCCCCGGGTGGGGTTGGTTATTGCAGCATCAGGCTGCCATCGGTGGGCAGATATTGCGCGTCGAAATACAGGCTGGCGTCGGGGTCTGCCTTGAACTCATAGACCGATTTGGTCTGTTCGATCGCCTTGGCAAAACGGTCCGCCTCGACCGAGCCCATGCCATGTTCCTTGACGAAATCGGTCAGCACGTTGGCGTCGATCGCCATTTGCAGACGGTCCGTTTCCATCGCCGGGTCGGCCGCGGGGTTGCGCTTGATCAGCGCTTCGACCGCCTCGGCCGGCGCGGCGACGGCGTCTTTCCAGCCCTTCGCGGTGGCGCGGATGAAGCCGGTGACGGCCTCGGGGTTGGCCTTGGCGAAATCGGTGTTCACGATGATCGCGTTGCCATAAAGCGCCACGCCGTAATCGGCCATCAGCAGCACGGTCTGGTCTTCCATCGGCACGCCCAGGCGTTTGGCGTTCAGCGTCGAGGTGAACGAGAAGCCGGTGATCGCGGCGACCTTGCCTTCGGCCAGCATCGGTTCGCGCACCGGGAAGCCCACCGGCTCGACCGTGATCTTGGCCATGTCGAGGCCCTGTTCGGCGGCGAAGATCGGGAATTGCGCCCAGGCGCCATCCGGCGGCGGTGCGCCCAGGACCTTGCCTTCCAGATCCTTCGGGGTCTCGATCCCCAGCGATTTGCGGCCCACCACGGCGAAGGGCGGCTTGTCATAGACCATCATCACCGCAGTCACCGGGGCGCCGGGGTTCTGGTCGAGGAATTTCATCAGCGAGTTGATGTCGGTGAAACCCATCGGGAAGGCGCCGGTCGCCACTTTCGGAATCGCATCGAGCGAGCCCGCGCCTTCGGAAATCTCGACGCCCAGCCCTTCGGCGGCGTAGTAACCCTTGTCGAGGGCAACGAAATAGGGCGCAGCCGGACCCTCGAATTTCCAGTCCAGCGTGAAGGGGATCTTGGTTTCGGCATGGGCGGGCGCGAGGGTGGCGGCGCCCAGCAGCACGGCGGAGGCAACGGCGCCAAAGGTGTTGCGCAGGTTGCGGTGGAACATCTGAAAAACTCCCGGTTTGGTCGATTGGCCCGATCCTGCCTATTTACCGGGCGGTCAGGAATGCGGCGGCCTGATCGGCAGCATGCGTATGATCGGGTTTGTTCAACTCTTGTGCAAAAACACCAAAGTTGATTAAATTTTGCGCCAGTGCTGAAAGTTTGCGCGCGCGCGGCCTCAGAAATGCAGGCGAATCTGCTGGAAACCAGTGTCGTTCAGCCGCAGCGGTTCGATGCGCAGATCGGGATGTGCGCCCAGATGCGCCAGCGCGCGGGGCGATGTTTCGAACACCGCACTGGTCGCGGGCATCGGGCGGAAACGCCAGATCGGCTGTGGTGCGGGGGTCAGGGATGTCTGCTGTTTCGCCAGCGTCACCAGCGCCTGATGCAGGCTGAGTGCCGGGCCCAGATCCAGATCGGGCCTTTGGGTGCCCGCAAAATGCCCCGCGCCCGAGCTGCGGTAATTGTTCGTCGCCACGACAAAGCGCTGATCGGCCTGCACCGGGCGTCCATCATGGCGCAGATTGACGATGCGGCGGGCCTGCGGGGCATTCAGCAGGCCTTCGGGGGTGAAACGCGCGGGCTGGCTCAGGTCGATTTCATAGCTCAGCCCGGTAATCACGTCGAAATTGTAGCAGGGGAAATCCGGGTCAAGCAGCGGCTGGTCGCTTCGTCCGGGGGTGATCTGCGCGAAGACCCCGGCCGAGCGTTCGAGCCAGTCGGCCAGTTCGGCCCCCGTGACCTCGAGCGCGGCGACCGTATTGGGGAAGACATAGAGGTCGGAGATATGGCTCATCCGCAGCGGGCCGGGCGCGAGATCGAGGAAGAAATTCGGCCCGCCGCGCCCGCCGCATTTGAACGGTGCCGCGGCGGACAGCAGCGGCAGGCGCGCTTCGGGCCGGCCTGCCAGGCAGCGTGCCACATGCGCGGCCTGCGCCTGCGCCACCAGCGCAAGCCCGGCATCGGGCGCCACCAGCGAGAAATAGCTGTGCAGCGGCACCGACAGATGCCCGACATCGCGCCGGATATAGCGCAGCGTTTCGGTATGGGCGGCGGTGTTGATCTGCAGGATCGCGGGGTCTTCGGGCAGGCGTGGAAGGCAGTGGCCGCCGGGTGCGGGCGCGCAGGCGGGGCGCAGTTCGGTGGTGAAATCGGTCAGGCGCCAGCCTTCGGGCGTCAGCTCCAGCCGCAGATCCATCACCCCCAGATGCGAGCCCCAGCGGCCGGGGTTCATCGCGGGTTTGCCATGCAGCGTGCCGCGTGCCGGGTCGATGCCGGGGCTTGCCGGGCTGCCGGGGCCGGGGAAGCACAGGTGGCTGTGTCCGCACAGCAGCACGTCGATCCCGTCCAGCGCCGCCAGCGGCAGCGCGGCATGTTCTGCCGGCGCCTCGCCCGATCCGGCCGGTGGCGTGGGGGCGATTCCGGTATGGGCCAGCGCAATCACCAGATCGACCCCGGCGGCACGCAGGGCAGGCAGGCAGGCGCGGGCGGTCTCGACAATCTCGGTTGTCCACAACTGCCCGTCCAGCAGCGCCACATCCCAGGCGGCGGTTTGCGGCGGCAGAAACCCGATCACCCCGATCCGCAGCCGGTGGCGGGTGCCGGTCTGATCCAGGCAGTCCCGCTCCAGCACCACCCACGGGGGCAACAGGGTGCGCGGGGCATTGTCCGTCCCGGGGGGCGCGATCAGCGCATTGGCGCAGACCAGCGGAAATCGGGCACCCGCCACCGCACGGTGCATGAAATCCAGCCCGTAATTGAATTCGTGATTGCCCGGCGTCACCGCGTCATAGTCGAGCGCATTCATCGCGGCGATCACCGGGTGCGTTTCGCCCTCGGCCAGCCCGCGCACCCGCGCCCAATATTCGGTCAGGGGCGTGCCTTGCAGGAAATCGCCATTGTCGAACAGCAGGCTATTGCTGGCCTCGGCGCGGGCCTCGGCAATCAGGCTGCTCAGCCGCGCCAATCCCACTTCGGGTTGCGGCCGGTCGGTGAAGTAATCGTAGCCCTGAACATAGCCGTGCAGATCCGTCGTTTCGATCACTCGCAAGGCAATGGTCGCGCGCACTCCCTCCAACTGCCCGGGCATGTGCCGGTCAGAAGCTTCTGTCATCCTTCGAACCCTTCGACTGCGGCTGGCCCGCAGCTTTGCCCTTTTGGGCTTGATTATATCTGTCCCGGCTTTCGCCCTGCATACAACCTAAGGTAGATGGCGGGCTGCCCGCCAGTCGAATTTGTCCCAACTGGTTCTTTATCCACAGGGCGCGGCATCTGCGCAACGCTGCTGGCAGGCCGGGCTGGTCTGTGCAACAACTCTGTCAAACCCCGATGGGCGCCGACTGCCGTGCCCGAACCAGCCGGAGCGCCCGATGTCCGTTTTTCTTGCCGCACCCGATTTCGCGTTTTGCGGTTCTGCGCTCGAGCGTGCGGCGCATCTGCGTGACCAGCCCGAGGCGATGGCGGCGGCGCTGGCCGATCCGCAGACGCGGATCTTGCCGCTGTGGCGGGGGCGGCCGCTGTTTGCTGCGGAGGGTGCGTCACCCGATCCGGTCGCGGGCGCCGGGCTGATGCCGCTGGCGCCGGGCCATCCGGTGCTGCGCGCAGGCACCGAGGCGCCGCTTTTTCTGGGGCTGTCGGGCGGGCAGGCCGTGTTCGCGCAGGATGTCTCGGACTGGGTGCCCGAGGGCGCCTTGCCCGACGGTGCGGCGTTCTTCGACGCGACCGAGCAGACCCATCCCGACCTGCCCGCGGGCAGCTGTTTTGCGGAACTGCGTGGCCGTCTGCCCGCGCTTGATCCGCGTGCGGCCGAACTGGCCGCGACGGCCCGCGCGCTGCTGACCTGGCATGCCACGCATCGGTTCTGTGCGGTCTGCGGCGCACCCTCGCGCCCCGAGGCCGCAGGCTGGCAGCGGCGCTGCATCGCGTGCAATGCGCAGCATTTTCCGCGCACCGATCCGGTGGTCATCATGCTGGTGACGCGGGGCAATTCGGTGCTTTTGGGGCGCAGCCCGGGCTGGCCCGAGGGGATGTTTTCCTGCCTTGCCGGGTTCATGGAACCGGGCGAGCCCTTGCAGGCCGCGGTGCGCCGCGAGGTGGCCGAGGAAACCGGCGTGATCGTGGGGGGCGTGCGCTTCGTCGCGTCGCAGCCCTGGCCGTTTCCGGCCCAGCTGATGCTGGGCTGTCAGGCCGAGGCGGTATCCGACGCGATCACGCTCGACCCGGCCGAGATTGAAGAGGCACTGTGGGTCACGCGCGAACGGCTGACCGACATATTCGCGGGCACCGACCCGCAGATCCGCCCGCCGCGCAAGGGTGCGATCGCCGGATGGCTGTTGCGCGAGTGGCTTGCGGACCGGCTGAATTGACGGCACTGATTGGGACAGTTTCGGTGCAGTGCGGCGGTTTCCCCGCCAGATCAAGGTGAGGGACCGCCCCCATGAAGTTTTCCAGCCGCGCGGATGTCGCAGCGCCCGTCGCCTTCGTGTTTGACCAGCTTGCCGATTTTTCCTCGTTCGAGCAGGCGGCGCGGGGGCGCAAGATCAGCTTGCGCAGGCTCGATACACTGGCGGTGCCGGGGGCGGGGATGTCGTGGGACATCGGTTTCATGTTTCGCGGCAAGCCACGCCAGCTGGTCGCGGACATCCGCCGCTTCGATCGCCCCGAACTGCTGGAATATGCCGGGGTATCTTCCAGCTTCGAGGCGGCGCTGGCGCTGAACATGATTTCGCTGAGTTCCGTGCGCACGCGGCTGCATGTGGTGCTGGAGATGAAGCCACGCACGCTGGGCGCGCGGCTGCTGATCCAGTCCGCCAAGCTTGGACGGGGCAACCTGGAACGCAAGTTCACGGACCGGATCACCCGGTTCGGGCAGGCGCTGGAGGCACGCGCCCGTCAGGCCGGGGTGTGACGGGGCGCTGCGCGTTCAGGCGTGGCGGCGCGGATCGGCCGGGTAGACGCCCAGCAGCGACATCGACGAGGTGAAATAGCGCAACTCGTCCAGCGCCAGGCGCACGTTGCTGTCGTCGGGGTGGCCTTCGATATCGGCATAGAACTGCGTCGCGGTGAAGCTGCCGTCGACCATGTAGCTTTCCAGTTTGGTCATGTTCACGCCATTGGTCGCGAACCCGCCCATCGCCTTGTAAAGTGCGGCGGGAATGTTGCGCACGCGGAACACCAGCGTGGTCAGCATCGGCCCCGGGCCGCGGCGTTTCAGATCGGGTTCGCGCGACATCACCAGGAACCGCGTCGTGTTGTTCTGCTTGTCCTCGATATGGCGCGCCAGAAGGTCGAGCCCGTAGATATCGCCCGCCAGTTCCGAGGCCAGCGCCGCCACCGAAGGGTCGCCCTTTTCCGCGACGATCTTGGCCGAACCGGCGGTGTCGGCGCCGGTGATCCGTTCCAGCCCGTGGCTTTGCAGGAAGCCCCGGCACTGGCCCAGCAGGACTGTATGGCTCATCGCGGCACGCACATCGTTCAGCTTGGTGCCCTTGACGCCCAGCAGGTTGATATGCACCCGCACGAAGGCCTCGTTGATGATGTGAAGCCCGCTTTCGGGCAGCAGGTGGTGGATATCGGCCACCCGGCCATAGGTCGAGTTTTCGACCGGCAGCATCGCCAGATCGGCATCGCCGCGGCGCACTGCCTCGATCACGTCCTCGAAGGTGCGGCAGGGCAGGGCCTCCATGTCGGGGCGCGCCTCGTGGCAGGCCTGATGCGAATAGGCACCCGGCTCCCCCTGAAATGCAATCCGTCCGGTGATCTTCTGCGCAGTCATCTGCCTCTCCTCGCCTCGTCGTGCCGCCCGCGCCGGGCGGGCGCGGTCTTGTCTGACCTATACCGGGATGCCCGGCAGGGGAAGCGTCAACACGCCGGGGCAGGGCACGGACCGGGCCGCACGCGGCATCCGGGCCACGCCACGCGTGCCCGGGGCGGCAAACGCCAGCAAAACAGCGCAATCTGGGGGTTTTGACCCAAAGATTGCTTGAAACACAGGCACCAAAGCGGATACATGCGGGCAACTGAACAGCCATATCAGGGACGAGCCATGTTCAAAATCACCAATATCATCAAAGCAGCGGGTGCGGTTCTGGGCGCATTCCTGTTCTTCCTCCTCGGCAACTGGGCGTCGGGCGCGCTCTATACCATCGGCGGCTCGGCCCATGGCGACGAGGGCGCCGAAGTGGCCATGATGACCGCGACCCCCGGCGGCCTGCTGGACAAAGGTGACGATGCCGCCGCCGCCCCCGCCGAAGAGGTCGTGGCGCTGGTGCTGGGCGAAGGCGATGTCGCGGCTGGCGAAAAGGTGTTCGGCAAGTGCAAGGCCTGCCACAAGGTCGACGGCAAGAACGCCACCGGCCCGCATCTGGATGGTGTCGTCGGGCGCCCAGTGGCGGCGGTCGAGGGCTTTGGCTATTCCGATGCCTTCATCGCGCATGGCGGCGAGTGGACGCTGGAGGCGCTGGACGCTTATCTGACCAAGCCCAAGGATTACATCCCGGGCAACAAGATGTCCTTTGCCGGTCTGCCCAAACCCGAAGACCGCAACAACGTGATCACCTACCTGCAGTCGCTGGGCGGCTGATCCGGCGATCATCCGAATTTGAAAGGCCGCGCCCCTGTGGGTGCGGCCTTTTGCTTTGATTTCACGCAGATGCAACTTGCCCCCGGGGGGCGCCGACCTTTAGCGTGGCCAAAACCGAACGGGAGGCATGGATGGTGCAGGCGGCAGGTGCAACAAGATCGGATCGGGGCGTGACGGCGCGCGGGATGCTGGGCGGGATGCTGCTGGGTGCGGCGATCTGGGCCGGGTTCGTGACGCAGACCCGCGCCGAAGACACGATCACGGCCAGCGCGATCTCGACGCTGGGCGATCTGAAATATGCCCCCGATTTCGCGCATCTGGATTACGTCAACCCGCAGGCGCCCAAGGGCGGCGAGATTTCGGAATGGGCCCCGGGCGGGTTCGACAATTTCAATCCCTACACATTGGAAGGCCGGGCGGCGGCATTGTCCTCGATCGGGCACGAGTCGATGCTGACCGGCACGGCGGACACTGTGGGCGAGGCCTATTGCCTGCTGTGCGAAAGCCTCGAATACCCGGAAAGCCGCGATTGGGTGATCTTCACCTTGCGTGAGGGCGTCCGGTTTTCGGATGGCGGGCCTCTGACAACCGACGATGTGCTGTTTTCCTACGAGCAACTGCGCACCAAGGGCCTGTCGTCGTTTCGTGCCGTGATCGCGCAGCAGATCGCATCGGTCGAGGTGCTGGACCCGCGGCGGATCAAGTTCACCTTCCAGCCCGGTTATCCGCGCCGCGACATCATTCAGGCGGCGGGCGGATTGCCGGTGTTTTCCAAGGCACAGTTCGAACGCGATGGCATCGACCTTGAGAAAACATCCGACAAGCCGCTGATCGGTTCGGGGCCCTATGTGCTGGACCGCGCGCAGAACAGCCGGTCGGTGGTGTGGAAACGCAATCCCGACTATTGGGGACAAGATCTGCCGATCAACATCGGGCGCAACAATTTCGACAGTATCCGGGTCGAGTATTTCGGCGATTACGCGGCGGCTTTTCAGGGGTTCAAGGCGGGCGCCTATACCTTCCGCAACGAGGCCAGCTCGATCAGCTGGGCCACGGGCTATGACTTTCCGGCCTATCAGAACGGCTGGGTGGTGAAGGCCGAACTGCCCGACGGCAATATCGCCTCGGGTCAGGCCTTCCTGATCAATCTGCGCCGCGACCGGTTCAAGGACATTCGCGTGCGTCAGGCGATCGGGCTGATGTTCAACTTCGAATGGGCAAACGAGACGCTGTTCTACGGGCTTTACGAACGGGTGAACTCGGTCTGGGAAAACTCGCCGCTGGAAGCGGTTGGCACGCCCTCTGCGGAGGAGCTGGAAATCCTGACGCCACTGGCGGCGGATCTGCCCGAGGGGGTGCTGAGCGATCCGGTCGCGATGGCGCCGGTGTCGGGCAAGCGACAGCTGGATCGCGGCAATCTGCGCAAGGCGGCGGCACTGCTGGATGCGGCGGGCTGGCCGGTGGGCGACGACGGCATGCGGCGCAACGATCGCGGCGAAACCCTGCGCGTCGAGATCCTGAACGACAGCCAGACCTTCGACCGGGTCATCAACCCCTATGTCGAAAACCTGCGCGCACTGGGTGTCGATGCGGTGCATGCCCGTGTCGATGATGCGCAGTATGAAAACCGCCGCCGCGCGCATGATTTCGATCTGATCACCGCTCATGTCGGGCAAGATTTCATCCCCGGCGCGGACCTGCAGCAATATTTCGGCTCGGGCTCGGTGGGGGATGTGTTCAACGCCATGGGCTTGGCCAACCCGGCCATCGACGCGCTGATCCGGCAAGTCGAAGAGGCGAAAACCCGGGCCGAGCTGACCCCGCGCGTGCATGCGCTGGACCGGGCGCTGCGGGCGCTGGTGTTCTGGGTGCCGCAATGGTTCAAGGCAACGCATACCGTGGCCTATTTCGACATGTACGAACACCCCGAGACCCTGCCGCCCTATACGCTGGGCGAGCTGGACTTCTGGTGGTATAACGCGGAAAAAGCGGAAAAACTGAAAGCCGCGGGCGCGTTGTGACCCAAAGCGGCGGATAAAAGGGCAGAAAACTCCTATGGGCGCCTATATCCTGCGGCGGTTGCTTCTGGTGATCCCGACGCTGATCGGGATCATGCTGGTCAATTTCACGCTGACGCAATTCGTGCCGGGCGGGCCGATCGAGCAGATCATCGCCCGGGTCGAGGGCGAGGCCGACAGCCTGCGCAATATCTCGGGCGGCGGTGATGCGGGCGCGGGGCAGGGCGGTGTGGCCGAGGGCGGCTATCAGGGCGCGCGCGGGATCTCACCCGAGTTGCTGGCGCAGCTTGAGGTGCAGATGGGCTTTTCCCGCATCGTCTGTGACCCCGGCTTCACCGGCACCCCCGACCTGAAAGACCCCGCCTGCCACAAGGAACCGATCCCGGCCTGGAAGCGGTTCTTCATCATGATGGGCGATTACATCCGCTTCGATTTCGGAAAAAGCTTCTTCCATTCGCAAACGGTGATCGAACTGGTGGCCGACAAGCTGCCTGTCTCGCTGACGCTGGGGCTGTGGTCGACGATCCTGGCCTATCTGATCTCTATCCCGCTGGGCATCCGCAAGGCGGTGCGCGACGGCACGCCGTTTGACACCTGGACATCGGGCGCCATCATCATTGGCTATGCGATCCCGGGCTTCCTGTTTGCGGTGATGCTGATGGTACTGTTTGCAGGCGGGTCGTATTGGAAGATCTTCCCGCTGCGCGGCCTGACCTCGGACAATTTCGATCAGCTGAGCATGATGGGCAAGGCGCTGGATTACCTGTGGCACATCGCGCTGCCGGTCACCGCCACCACGATTTCCAGCTTTGCCACGATGACCCTGCTGACCAAGAACAGCTTTTTGGACGAGATCAACAAGCAATATGTGATGACCGCCCGCGCCAAGGGCCTGACCGAACGGCGGGTTCTGTATGGCCATGTCTTCCGCAATGCGATGCTGATCGTGATCGCGGGCTTTCCGGCGACGTTTCTGGGCGTGTTCTTCGGCGCCTCGATCATCGTCGAGACGATCTTTTCGCTCGACGGGCTGGGGCTGCTGGGATTCCAGGCGACGGTCGAACGCAATTATCCGGTGATCTTCGGCACGCTTTACGTCTTTGGCCTGATCTCGCTGGTGGTCGGCATCCTGTCTGACCTGATGTATGTGTTCGTCGACCCGCGCATTGATTTCGAGCGGAGGGCGGGCTGATGGCGCTTTCGCCGCTCAACGCGCGCCGCTGGCGCAATTTCAAGGCCAACCGCCGCGCCTTCTATGCGCTGTGGATCTTTCTGGCGCTGTTCACCGCCTCGCTGTTCGCCGAGGTGATCGCCAATGACAAGCCGATCGTGGTCAGCTATCGTGGGCAGCTGTTCTTCCCGGCCTATCGCTTCTATCCCGAAACCGCCTTCGGCGGCGATTTCCGCACCGAGGCGATCTATCGCGACGAGGCGGTGCAATGCCTGATCGTCACCGGCGGGGCCGAGGCCTGCTGGGACGATCCCGAAACCTATATCGCCGAGGCGCAGGCCACCGGCACCGTCGATGGCGCGCCGGTGCAGACCGGCTGGATGATCTGGCCGCCGATCCCCTATCACTACCGCACCATCAACAACGTCGGCACAGCGCCCTCCGCGCCCGATGGCAAGCACTGGCTGGGCACCGATGACACCGCGCGCGATGTGCTGGCGCGGGTGATCTATGGGTTCCGCACCTCTATCCTGTTCACCCTGATCGTGACGGCGGTGGCCAGCGTCATCGGCATCGCGGCGGGGGCGGTGCAGGGCTATTTCGGCGGGCGCGTCGATCTGGTGTTCCAGCGCCTGCTGGAGATCTGGGGCTCTACCCCCTCGCTTTATGTCATCATCATCCTGTTCGCGATCTTGGGGCGCAGTTTCTGGCTGCTGGTCTTCGTGTCCATCCTGTTCGGCTGGCCCGCGCTGACCGGCGTCGTGCGCGCCGAGTTCCTGCGCGCGCGCAATTTCGAATATGTCCGCGCCGCGCGGGCATTGGGCGTCAGCGACCGTACCATCATGTTCCGCCACATCCTGCCCAATGCGATGGTGGCGACGCTGACGATGCTGCCCTTCGTCATCACCGGCACGATCTCGATGCTCGCCTCGCTCGATTACCTGGGCTACGGGCTGCCCTCGTCCGCACCCAGCCTAGGCGAGTTGGCACTGCAGGGCAAACAGCACCTGCAGGCGCCCTGGCTGGCCTTTGCGGCGTTTTTCACCTTTGCTTCGATGCTTTCGCTCCTCGTCTTCGTGTTCGAGGGCGTGCGCGATGCCTTCGACCCCCGAAAGGTGTTCAAATGACCCCGGTTCTGAGTGTTGCCGATCTGCGCGTGTCCTTCCGGCAGGACGGCCGGATCATCCCCGCCGTGAAGGGCGTCAGCTTCGCCGTCAACAAAGGCGAAACCGTGGCGCTGGTCGGCGAAAGCGGATCGGGCAAATCGGTCACCGCGCTGTCCACGGTCGCCCTGCTGGGCGGCAATGCGATCCTTGAGGGATCGGTGAAATATGACGGGCAAGAGATGATCGGCGCCGACGAGGCGCGGCTGCGCCGTGTGCGCGGCAACGATATCAGCTTCATCTTTCAGGAGCCGATGACCTCGCTCAACCCGCTGCACACGATCGAACGGCAGATCGGCGAGAGCCTTGGCCTGCATCAGGGGTTGCGTGGTGAAGCGGCGAAGGCGCGGATCGTGGAACTGCTGGAAAAGGTCGGCATCCAGAACCCCGAAACCCGGCTGGCCGATTACCCGCATCAACTGTCGGGCGGGCAGCGGCAGCGGGTGATGATCGCGATGGCGTTGGCCAATGGGCCCGAACTGCTGATCGCGGATGAACCGACCACCGCGCTTGACGTGACGATCCAGGCGCAGATCCTGGATCTGCTGGCCGATCTGAAGCGCGACATGGGGATGAGCCTTCTGTTCATCAGCCACGATCTGGGCGTGGTGCGGCGCATCGCGGACCGGGTCTGTGTGATGCAGAACGGCGAGATCGTCGAACAGGGCCCGGCCGAACAGATCTTTGCCAATCCGCAGCACCCCTATACCCGCAAGCTGCTGGCTGCCGAACCGAAGGGCCGCGCCGATCCGGTGGCGCCCGACGCCCCCGAACTTGTGCGCACCGAAGACCTGCGGATCTGGTTTCCGGTGCAGCGCGGTTTGCTGCGCAAGACCGTGGGCCATGTGAAGGCGGTCAATGCCGCCAGCCTGTCGGTGCGGGCGGGTGAAACGCTGGGCATCGTCGGCGAATCCGGGTCCGGCAAGACCACGCTGGCGCTGGCGATCATGCGGCTGATCGGTTCCGAAGGGCCGATCTTCTATCAGGGCGAGGACATCTCGACCTGGCCTGCGCGCGATCTGCGCCGGCTGCGGCGCGACATGCAGATCGTGTTCCAGGACCCGTTCGGCAGCCTCAGCCCGCGCATGACGATCGAACAGATCATCGGCGAGGGGCTGACCGTCCACGGCGTCGATCCGGGCCGCAACCGCCGCGACATGGTGGCCGAGATCATGGCCGAGGTCGGGCTCGACCCCGCCGCGATGGCCCGCTACCCGCATGAATTTTCCGGCGGTCAGCGCCAGCGCATCGCGATTGCGCGCGCGATGATCCTGCGCCCCAAGGTGGTGGTGCTGGATGAACCGACCTCGGCGCTGGATATGACGGTGCAGGTGCAGATCGTCGATCTGCTGCGCGATCTGCAGCGCCGTCACGGGCTGGCCTACCTGTTCATCAGCCACGATTTGCGGGTGGTGCGGGCGCTGGCGCACAAGGTGTTGGTGATGAAGCGTGGCGATGTGGTCGAGGCAGGCCCCGCCGAGCGGATCTTCACCGCGCCGCAGACCGATTACACCCGCGCCCTGCTGAGCGCAGCGCTTGGAGAGCGCGCGTGAAAATCCTGTTCGTGCATCAGAACTTTCCCGGCCAGTTTCCCCATCTGGCGCCGGCGCTTGCCGCGCGTGGCCACGAGGTGATGGCGCTGACGGCCGAAACCAACCAGCGGCCCTCGCCGGTGAAGGTGATGAAATACCGCAAACCCGCCGAGGTCACGATCGAACCACGGCTGAGCAAGCTTTATGCCGAATGCTGCGAACGCGGGCTGAAGGTGGCGCTGGCCGCGCGGCAGATGCGCGACCAGCTGGGTTATGTGCCCGATGTGATCTTTGGCCACCCCGGCTGGGGCGAGACGCTGTTCCTGCGCGAAATCTGGCCGCAGGCGAAGCTGCTCGTCTATGCCGAACTGATGTATCAGACGACCGGCCTTGATACCGATTTCGACCCGGAATTCGCGCGCCCGGCGCTGGACAGCCGGATTTCCACCACCGCGCGCGCGGCGCATCTGATCCAGGCGATGGTGCAGGCCGACGCGGCCCTGTCTCCGACCGAATTTCAGGCCGCGACCTTCCCGCCCGAATTGCGCGGCAAGATCACCGTCTGCCATGACGGGGTGAATACCCAAACCGTCCGCCCCGACCCGCAGGCACGGCTGGATATTCCCGGCACCACGCTCAGCTTCCGTCCGGGCGATGAGGTGCTGAGCTTCGTCAACCGCTCGCTCGAACCCTATCGCGGCTATCACAGCTTCATGCGCGCGCTGCCCGATGTGCTGGCCGCGCGCCCGAACGCCCATGCGGTGATCGTCGGCGACGAAGGGCAAAGCTATGGCGCCGCGCCACCGGGCGACAAAAGCTGGAAGCAGATCTTCCTGGACGAGGTGCAGGACCGGCTGGACCTGAGCCGCGTGCATTTCCTGGGCCGCGTGCCCTATCCGACCTTCCTGAGCCTGCTGCAGGTCAGCCGGGTGCACGCCTATCTGACCTATCCCTTCGTGCTCAGCTGGTCGCTGATGGAGGCGATGGCGGCGGGCTGCCATGTCGTCGCCTCCGACACCGCCCCGGTGCGCGAGGTGATCCGCCCGGGCGAAAACGGGCAACTCGTGGATTTCTTCGACATCCCGGCCTGGTCGGCAAGACTGACCGAGGCGCTGGCCGAACCGGAAAGCTTCGCCCCCCTGTGTCAAGCTGCGCGGCGCGACATCGTCGCGCGCTACGATCTGCACAGCCATTGCCTGCCGCGTTTGATCGACTTCGTGGAAAACGCCGGGCGCCCGGTCTGACCCCGACCCCTTGGCGCCGCCGGACGCTCCGCGGGGGATATTTGGGCCAGAAAGAAGGCGCTGTGCTTTCTTTCTGGTAAAAATATCCCCGCCGGAGGCTCCGACGGGGATCATGGGCATTGTGCCGGGGCAGGGGCGTCAGATCGCCGAGCTGTGGCCCGATTTCGACAGGTCGTAGGCATCGAAATGCCGGGCGATCATCCGGGTCAGGGGGCGGCCCTTTTCGGGGATTTCCAGCCCTTCGGTCGTAACCTGCACCATGTCTTCGAATTTTGCCGCACAATCGGCAAACATCGTGGCCAGTTCGGTGGTGCTGGCGCCATAGTCACGCACCAACTCATCGGTCGACACCTTGAAGTCGCACATCAGGGCTTCGATCAGCCGCGCGCGCAGCTTGTCATCGGGGGTGAAGACATGGCCCCGCGCGGTCGAGAAGCGGCCCTCGCGGATCGCGCCGGTATGGGTGCCGGTGGCCGAGGCGTTCTGCGCATAGCCCTGCGGGAAGCGCGAGATCGAGCTTGCCCCCATCCCCACCAGAACCGGAGCCAGATCGTCGGTATAGCCCTGGAAATTCCGGCGCAGCTGGCCTGCCTTCAGGGCCTTGGACAGCCCGTCGGTCGGCAGTGCGAAATGGTCGATGCCGATTTCATCATAGCCATCGGCCACGAACAACTTGCGCGCCGTTTCGAACAGCGCCAGCCGTTCCTGCGGGGTCGGCAGGTGATCCGAGGGAATCAGCGTCTGCCGCCGCGCCATCCACGGCACATGCGCATAGCCGTAAAGCGCCACCCTGTCGGGCCCGAGCGACAGCAGTTTCTGCACGCTTTCGGAAATCTTGCGGTTGGTCTGATGCGGCAGCCCGTACAGGATATCGGCATTCAGGCTGGCCACGCCGCGCGCGCGGATCATGTCGACGGCCGCGCGGGTGATTTCGTAGCTCTGATCGCGGCCGATCACGCTCTGGATCTGGGGGTCGAAATCCTGCACCCCGATCGAGGCGCGGTTCATGCCGCTTTCGGCCAGCGCATCCATCCGCGCGTCGTCGATCTCGTTCGGGTCGATCTCGACCGAGAATTCGGCGCCTTCGCCCATCGGCACGGCCTCGAACACCGCCGCGGCCACGCGCCGCATCATGTCGGCAGGCATCAGCGTGGGTGTGCCGCCGCCCCAATGCAGGCGCGACAGCGTGACGCCCGGCGCCAGCCGGTCGCGCAGCATCTTCAGCTCGGCCAGCAGGGTTTCGGCATAGGCGCGCACCGGTTCGTCGCTTTGCGTGCCCTGCGTGCGGCAGGCGCAGAACCAGCACAGCCGCCGGCAAAACGGCACATGCATGTAAAGCGAAATGCTGGACCCCGCCGGGATCGCCTCGATCCAGTCGGCAAAATGCTGCGGCCCCACTTCAGTCGAGAAATGGGGCGCGGTGGGGTAGCTCGTGTAGCGGGGAACCCGTGCATCGAAGAGCCCGAGCCGGGTGAGTTGCGATTCCTGTTTCATGGGCGTATCTTTAGCGATAGAACGCGCAAGACAATTTGACCCAAATCAAGAAATGCAGATGGCTCACGACGACGTGCACCCGGTCTCGCTGCAATGCGGAGACTGCCCGATCCGCCACCGTGCCGTTTGCGCGCGCTGCGAGACCGACGAAATCGAGCAGCTTGAAGAAATCAAGTATTACCGCAGCTTCGAGGCCGGGCAGACCGTCATCTGGGCCGGCGACAAGATGGATTTCGTGGCCTCGGTGGTCACCGGCATCGCCACGCTGACGCAGACGCTGGAAGACGGGCGCACGCAGATGGTCGGGCTGTTGCTGCCGTCGGATTTCGTGGGGCGTCCGGGGCGTGAAAGCGCGGCCTACAACGTGACCGCCACGACCGATATCCTGATGTGCTGTTTCCGGCGCAAGCCGTTCGAAGAGATGATGGAGCGCACGCCCCATATCGCGCAGCGTCTGTTGCAGATGACGCTGGACGAGCTGGACGCGGCGCGCGAATGGATGCTGCTGCTTGGCCGCAAGACCGCGCGCGAGAAGATCGCCTCGCTCCTGTCGATCGTGGCGCGGCGCGATGCCTCGATCAAGCTGCGCAATGCGACCGGGCGGATGACCTTCGATCTGCCGCTGACCCGCGAGGCGATGGCCGATTACCTGGGCTTGACGCTGGAAACCGTGAGCCGCCAGATTTCCGCGCTGAAACGCGACGGGGTGATCGAGCTGGAAGGCAAGCGCCACGTCACCGTGCCCGACATGGACCGGCTGATGCTGGAAGCGGGCGACGATTCGGACGGTGGCTTCCTGATCTGAGCGGGCAGGGCGGGCTCAGCCCGGCATGCCCTCCAGACGGGGGGCATGTTCCAGACCGTCTTCCCAATCCGCGCGACTGGACAGGCAGATATGCGCAGTCGGACGCAGCGTGACCGGGGTGTCAAGCGATCCGGCGGGGACAACCAGAAGGCCCTTCACACTGGTCGGCAGGGGCGATCCGCAGGTGGTGCAAAAACTGCGTTGATGCCGGGTTTCGGGCAGGCGGAAGGTCTGCACCTGGTCCTGCCCCGACAGCCAGTTTAATTCGGCCGTGGTGGCGAAGAGATTGGCGGCATGGGCCGAGCCCGAGCCCTTGCGGCAGCGCGAGCAATGGCACAGGAAGAACAGCTCGAAAGCGCCGCTGATCTGGAAGCTGACGTCGCCGCACAGGCATCTGCCGGTGGTGATCTGGGTCACGGCCGCGGGCCTTTCGGTCTGGTGCAGGTCAAAGCAACGTAATCCTTGGGGGGGATCGGTCGCGCGGTCAAGCCTGTGCGGGGGGAAGAGATGGCAAAACGGCGCCCCCTAGGGCGCCGCCAGTGTTTTGGAAGAGGCGCTTAATGCGCCATCAGAACCGGCACTTCGGCCATTTCCAGCATGTGCCGGGTGGCGCCGCCCAAGATCGCCTCGCGGAAGCGCGAGTGGCCGTAGGCGCCCATCACCACCAGATCGGCGTTGCTGTCGCGGATGTGGCGGTTGAGCACATCCGACACCCGCGGCATGGTTTTCGCCAGCACCGAGACCTCGGCATGCACGCCATGGCGCGAGAGCATCTGGCTCAACTGACCGCCGGGGTCGGAGCGCTCGGGGCCATGGGTCGGCGGGTCGATCACGGTGATATCGACCAGATCGGCGGCCTTCAGCACGGGCAGCGCCTTGCGGATCGCGCTGAGCGCTTCGCTCGACTGGTTCCAGGCGACGACAACACGCCGTGCCGCCACCGCGCCGGCATAATCGTCGGGGACGATCAGCACCGGCACCTGGCCTTCGAACAGCGCCGATTCGATCACCGCTTCCAGTTCCTGCCCGCGGCCCTTGGCATAGGGGCGGCCCATCACCACCAGATCGGCAAAGCGCGCGCGCATGCCCACGATCGTGGCGATCGCGCCGATCTGCACGACCAGCGTTTCCGAGGCCCAGCGGATGTCTTCGCTGCCCAGCCGGGCGCGCACCGCGGCCTCGACCTCTTTTGCGTCGTCTTGCGCACGGTCGAGCGTTTCCTGCTGCACGAAGGCCGTGGCCCCCGCGTAGTAATAGCCCGTCTGCGTGCGGTCGACGCCCATGCACAGCACATCAAGATGCGCATCTTCGCGCCGGGCCATCGCCACGGCGGTATCCAGCTGCGCCTTTGCGGCCGCAGCATCCGTTACGATTGTCAGAATGGATTTGTAGGCCATGGCCGATCCTCCGCCAGGTGTGTCCGAAGTGCAGATTACGTCATCCGATCATGCCGCGCCTTGACGCGGATCAATCGGTCGCAGGCGCACTATCTCGTCTGGAACGGCACGAGGGCAACCCCCTAAAGGGCTTTCGGAGCGGGCTTTTTTCGCGGCGCGCCATATGGGGTTTGACTTGACGGGGATCAATGGCTTGATATTTGTGAATTTGCACCTGCGGCGAATGAACTCACCCCGGTGCCAAGGATTTGATGCAGATCAATGCATCGGGCATACCCTGAGACCACAAGGGCTACAGTCATGAACCCACTGCCCGGAGTCCGACTCGGCTCCGGGACAGAGGAACAGACAAGACGAAGGGACGCACAACATGTGGGATTACTTTAAGCTGATCGCGCTGGGGTTGGTTGCGGTGCTTGCCGCAATCGCAGCCAACTACGCGCGCGATCTTGCATATATGGTGAACGCGATCGAGGTCATGCTGGCCGCTGCGATCGCGTTCATCTGGGTGCTTCGCACCATGGGGGCCCCTGCGGCCCCGCAAACTGAATATAACGACGGCGTGGTTCGCGCCGGGGTTATCGCAACGACCCTGTGGGGCGTTGTGGGCTTCCTGGTCGCGGTCATCATCGCGTTCCAGCTGGCTTTCCCCGCCCTCAATTTCGAATGGGCGCAAGGCTATCTGAACTTCGGCAAACTGCGCCCGCTGCACACCTCGGCGGTGATTTTCGCCTTCGGTGGCAACGCGCTGATCGCCTCGTCGTTCTATGTGGTGCAGCGCACCTCGGCGGCGCGTCTCTTCGGTGGCGGCCTTGGCTGGTTCGTGTTCTGGGGCTATCAGCTGTTCATCGTTCTGGCGGCGACCGGCTATATCCTGGGCGCCACGCAGTCGAAGGAATACGCCGAGCCGGAATGGTATGTCGACCACTGGCTGACCATCGTCTGGGTCGCCTATCTGATCGCGTTCCTCGGCACCATCGTGAAGCGCAAGGAACCCCACATCTATGTGGCCAACTGGTTCTACCTGTCGTTCATCGTGACCATCGCGATGCTGCACCTGATCAACAACCTGGCGGTTCCGGTCTCGATCTTCGGTTCGAAGTCGGTTCAGGTGTTCTCGGGCGTGCAGGATGCGATGACCCAGTGGTGGTATGGCCACAACGCCGTGGGCTTCTTCCTGACCGCGGGCTTCCTGGGCATGATGTATTACTTCGTGCCGAAGCAGGCCGAACGTCCGGTCTATTCGTACAAGCTGTCGATCGTGCACTTCTGGGCGCTGATCTTCCTGTACATCTGGGCCGGTCCGCACCACCTGCACTACACCGCGCTGCCCGACTGGGCCTCGACGCTGGGCATGGTGATGTCGATCATCCTGTGGATGCCGTCCTGGGGTGGCATGATCAACGGTCTGATGACGCTTTCGGGCGCCTGGGACAAGCTGCGCACCGACCCGATCATCCGCATGATGGTGGTGTCCGTGGGCTTCTACGGCATGTCGACCTTCGAAGGTCCGATGATGTCGATCAAGGCCGTGAACTCGCTGTCGCACTACACCGACTGGACCATCGGTCACGTCCACTCCGGCGCTCTGGGTTGGAACGGCATGATCACCTTCGGCGCGCTCTACTTCCTGGTGCCGCGTCTGTGGGCGCGTGAGCGTCTGTATTCGCTCAAGCTGGTCAGCTGGCACTTCTGGCTCGCCACCATCGGCATCGTGCTTTACGCGGCGTCGATGTGGGTCACGGGCATCATGGAAGGCCTGATGTGGCGCGAAGTGGACAGCCAGGGCTTCCTCGTGAACGCCTTCGCCGACACCGTGGCTGCGAAGCATCCGATGTATGTCGTGCGTGGTCTGGGTGGTGTGATGTATCTCACCGGCGCGCTGATCATGGCCTACAACCTCTGGGCAACCGTTGCCAAGCAACCGCGCGTCGCGGCGGCTTCGGTGGCTGCTGTCCCGGCTGAATAAGGAGATCAGTGAGAATGGCACTTCTTGATAAACACAGCGTCATCGAGAAAAACGCGACGCTGCTGCTGATCTTCTCTTTCGCCGTCGTGACCGTCGGCGGGATCGTCGAGATCGCACCGCTCTTCTACCTCGAGAACACCATCGAGAAAGTCGAAGGCGTGCGTCCCTACACCCCGCTCGAACTGACGGGCCGCGACATCTATGTGCGCGAAGGCTGCTACGTCTGCCACTCGCAGATGATCCGCCCGATGCGCGATGAGGTGGAACGTTACGGTCACTACTCGCTCGCTGCCGAGTCGATGTATGACCACCCGTTCCAGTGGGGCTCGAAGCGGACGGGGCCTGACCTCGCCCGCGTCGGCAACCGCTACTCGGATGCGTGGCATGTGGACCACCTGATCAACCCGCAATCGGTCGTGCCGGAATCGGTGATGCCGAAATACGGGTTCCTCGTCGACCGCATGATCGAGCCCGAGTATATCGAGGACCGTCTGAAGACCGACGCCCTCGTGGGTGTGCCCTACACCTCGGAGATGATCGCGAACGCCAAGGCGGACTTTGCCGCCCAGGTGGATCCCGATGGCGATTACGAGGGCCTGCAAGAGCGTTACGACGCTAAGGTCAACGTGCGCAACTTCGACGGCAAGCCCGGCATCTCGGAAATGGATGCCCTGGTTGCCTATCTTCAGGTTCTCGGCACGATGGTTGATTTCTCGACCTTCGAACCCGTGGCAAGTCGCTAAGGAGGGCGGGGATGGACTACCACATCCTGCGTGAGTTCGCGGACAGCTGGGTCATGCTCGCGCTGTTCGCCACCTTCATCGGTGTCGTTATCTGGGCCTTCCGGCCCGGATCGCGCAAGACCCATGAGGACACGGCCAACATCCCCTTCCGGCATGATGACAAACCCGCCTGTCAGGGTGGCTGCAAAGGCAGCTGCCATGACGACGGCGCCACGTTGTAAGGAGGCGTGGATATGAGCAAAAAACCGACGAAAAAACAGGATGTCGAGACGACGGGCCACTCGTGGGACGGCATTTCTGAGTACAACAACCCGCTGCCGCGCTGGTGGCTGTGGACCTTCTACGCCTGCATCGTCTGGGGCGTGGGCTACTCGATCGCCATGCCGGCATGGCCGATCTTCAAGGACGGTGCGACCCCCGGTCTGCTCGGGTCCTCGACTCGGGCCAATGTGGCGGCGGAAATCGACCGCTATGCCAAGGCCAACGAAGGGGTCGAGGCCAAGCTGGTGGCGGCGGATCTGACTGCAATCGCGGCAGACCCGGAACTGGCCGACTACACCCGTAACGCGGGTGCAGCCGTGTTCCGCACCTGGTGTGCGCAGTGCCACGGTTCGGGCGCGGGCGGCAATGCCGGCCTCGGCTATCCGAACCTGCTGGACAGCGACTGGCTGTGGGGTGGGTCCATCGAGGACATCTACACCACCGTCCAGCACGGCATCCGGAACACCGAAGACGGCGATGCGCGTTATTCGCAGATGCCCGCCTTTGGTCGTGACGAGTTGCTGGAACCCGAACAGATCGCGCAGGTCGTCCAGCACGTCCGCAAGATCTCGGGGCAGGAGTTCGATGCCGCACTTGAAGCCGAGGGCGCCGTCGTCTTCGCCGACAACTGCGCATCGTGCCACATGGAAGACGGCACCGGTGACCGCATGCAGGGCGCACCGAACCTGACCGACGCGATCTGGCTCTACGGTGGTGATGTCGCCACCCTGACCGAGACCGTGACGAATGCCCGCTTCGGCGTGATGCCGTCGTGGAGCTTCACCCCCGAAGGTGGTGAGCCGCGTCTGTCCGAAGCCGAAATCCGGTCTGTGGCTGCCTATGTCCACGGCCTTGGTGGCGGCGAGTGAATTGAGATTCGGGGGGGCCTTGGAGCGATCCAGGGCCCCCTCGGGTAGCACCGGCGCCCCGTCCTGTTCGCGCGTTTCCTGGGGGCGCCGGTGTCCTTTTTTTGGGCCTGGGCCACAGGGTCGGCCCGCATGACGCGCCAACCGGACCTCTTCCCAATACCTGTATCAGAAATCTGTCTTTTTGACGCATGTCAAAGTTTTTTCGTTCGGGCCATATCAGAAGAGACCCAATCTGCAGAAATTATAGCCAACGGAGAGAACCGTGAGCTCGACCGAACCCAGCGAACCCGCCCCCCTTTACGCCGCGCGCGAACCCGTGTTCCCGCGCCGGGTGAAAGGGAGTTTCCGCACTCTGAAATGGGTGCTCATGGCCCTGATGCTGGGTGTTTATTACATCACCCCGTGGATTCGCTGGGATCGTGGCCCGGCCTTGCCCGATCAGGCCGTGCTTCTGGATCTGGCCAACCGCCGCTTCTTCTTCTTCATGATCGAGATCTGGCCGCATGAATTCTATTTCGTCGCGGGTCTGCTGATCATGGCGGGTCTGGGGCTGTTCCTGTTCACCTCGGCGCTTGGCCGGGTGTGGTGCGGCTATGCCTGCCCGCAGACCGTCTGGACCGACCTGTTCATCCTGGTCGAACGCTGGGTCGAGGGGGACCGCAACAACCGCATCCGTCTGCACCGCCAGAAATGGGACGCCGAGAAGATCCGCAAGCGATTGACCAAATGGACGCTGTGGCTGCTGATCGGTCTGGCCACGGGCGGTGCTTGGGTGTTCTATTTCACCGACGCGCCGACGCTTCTGGTGAACCTGCTCAACGGCACGGCCTCGCCGGTGGCCTATACGACGATCGCCGTCGCCACCGCCACGACCTTCGCCTTCGGTGGGTTCGCGCGCGAACAGATGTGCATCTATGCCTGCCCCTGGCCGCGGATTCAGGCCGCTATGATGGATGAAGACACCATCACCATCGGCTATCGCGAATGGCGCGGCGAACCGCGTGGCAAGCTGCACAAGGGCCAGACCCCGGAAGGGCAGGGCGACTGCATCGACTGCATGGCCTGTTTCAACGTCTGCCCGATGGGCATCGACATCCGCAACGGCCAGCAGCTGGAATGCATCACCTGCGGTCTGTGCATCGACGCCTGCGACGAGATGATGGACAAGATCGGCAAACCGCGCGGCCTGATCGCCTATATGGCGCTGAAGGACGAGCCGAACGAGCGTGCGGGCAAACCTGTCATCAGTGTCTGGAAACACATCCTGCGCCCGCGCACGATGCTGTATTTCACGCTGTGGTCGGCGGTGGGTATCGCGCTGGTCGCGGCCCTGTTCATGCGTTCGCCGATCGAGTTCAACCTGACCCCTGCGCGCGATCCGCTGTATGTCGTGCAAGGGGATGGCTCGATCCGTAACATCTACACCATGCGCCTGCGCAACAAGGCGGGCAAAGACGCCTCGTTCCGTATCACGGTCTTGGGTGAGCATGGGGATCAGGCGGTCAAAGGTCTGCACTTGATCATCGAAGGGCAAGAGGCCAATCTTGTGACCGCGCCTGCTGATGAAACTTTGACCCAGCGCCTCTATATTGAGGCTGACGCCGACAGCAAATTGGCGCATGAAGACCGCACCGAGCTGCGGGTCTGGGTAGAGGATGTGAACGGCACGGGGCGGGTTTCGGTCGAGACCGTCTTCAACGGCAAAGAGGATCACTGAACCATGTCGAAACCCCTCACCGGCAGGAAAGTGCTGCTGATTGCGGTCGGTGCCTTCGGCATCATCATTGCGGTCAACCTTTTCATGGCGTTCAAGGCCATCGGCACCTTCCCCGGGCTCGAGGTGAAAAACTCCTACGTCGCGTCGCAAAGCTTCGATGCGGATCGCGCGGCGCAGGAGGCCCTGGGCTGGGTGGTCGAACCCACCTATGAGAACGGCGTTCTGTCGCTTGTGATTCGTGACCGGGCGGGGCTCCCCGCCCGGGTCGCCGAACTCCATGCCACGGTCGGGCGCACCACCCATGTGCGCGACGACATCGAGCCGGAGTTCACCTATACCGGCGGGCTGTTCATGGCGCCGATGACGCTGGATGCAGGGGCCTGGCTGATCCATCTGGAAGCCAAGGCCAGCGATGGCACCGCCTTTCGCCAGCGTCTGGATCTGAACGTGAAGGGCTGAGGCGATGAGCGTTTCGCCTGCGATCGGCGCGGCCTCGGGTGCCCCCGAAAGTTACGACGAACATGTGTCGGCCTCGGCCTGCCCGGCCTGCCTTGCCGCTCCCTCGGCCGAACAGATGGCGAAATCGGGCGACATCAAGGGCGCGCGCATCATGCTCTCGCTGCCCACCGCGCATTGCGCCGTCTGCATTACCGATGTCGAACGCGAACTGACCCGGCAGCCCGGCGTGCGCTCGGCCCGGGTCAACCTGACGCTGAAGCGGGTCTCGGTCGATGCAGAACCGGGGGTCGAACCCGCGCCGCTGATCGCCGCGCTCGACCGGATCGGATACGAAGCGCACGAGCTGGACGCGGGCATGTTGTCGGCCACGGAAACCGACAAGCGCGGGCGCGATCTGCTGATGCGCATCGGGGTGGCCGGGTTCGCGATGATGAACATCATGCTTCTGTCGATCGCGGTCTGGTCGGGGGCCGAAGCGGCGACGCGCGATCTGTTCCACTGGATTTCGGCGGCCATCGCCCTACCCACGGTGATCTTTGCCGGGCAGCCGTTCTTCATCTCGGCCTGGGGCGCGCTGCGTGGCGGGCGTCTGGGCATGGATGTGCCGATTTCGCTGGCGATCATCCTGGCCTCGGCAATCTCGGTGTTCGAAACCATCAAGCACGGCCATCACGCCTATTTCGATGCTGCCGTGATGCTGACCTTCTTCCTGCTGGTCGGGCGCTATCTGGATTACCGCACCCGTGCCGTGGCGCGATCCGCGGCCGAGGAACTGGCCGCGCTGGAAGTGCCGCGCGCCACCGTTCTGCGCGATGGCGCCGAAGTGGTGGTGCCGGTGGGCGAATTGCACCCCGGCGATCTGATCCGCGTGCGTCCCGGCGGGCGCATTCCCGCGGATGGCGAGGTCACGCTGGGCACGTCCGAAACCGACCGTTCGCTGCTGACGGGCGAAACCCTGCCGGTCTATGTCGGCCCCGGGGCGATGCTGTCGGCGGGCGAGGTCAACCTGACCGGGCCGCTGACGCTGCGTGTCACGGCGGCGGGCAAGGACAGTTCGCTGCATCGGATGGCAGATCTGGTCGCGATGGCCGAAAGCGCGAAAACCAAATACACCTCGCTGGCCGAACGCGCGGCGCGCGCCTATGCGCCGATCGTGCACCTGCTCAGCTTCACCGCCTTTGGCGTCTGGATGTGGCTGACCGGCGGCGATCTGCGGTTTGCGATCAATATTTCCGCCGCCGTTCTGATCATCACCTGCCCCTGTGCGCTGGGGCTGGCGGTGCCTGCGGTGGTCACGGCCGCCTCTGGCAAGCTGTTTCGCCGCGGATTGTTGATCAAGGACGGCACCGCGCTGGAACGTCTGGCCGAGGTGGATACGGTGGTCTTCGACAAGACCGGCACGTTGACCATGGGCACGCCGAAGCCGGAAAACCTGGGCGATCTGAATGCGCAGGATATGGCGGTGGCGGCGGCACTGGCGGCGGGCTCATCGCATCCGCTGGCCCGTGCGCTGGCCGAGGGCGCGGCGGCGGCAGGCTGCACGCCCGCAACGCTGGACGATCTGCGCGAGGTGCCGGGTTATGGCGTCGAAGGCCGCTGGCAGGGGCAGATCGTGCGTCTGGGCCGGGCCGACTGGATCGGCGCCACGGCGGGCAATTCCACCGCAACGCATTTGAAGATCGGCACGGGCGCCCCGATCACGCTGCGTTTTGCCGACAGTCTGCGCCCCGGCGCAGAAGTGGCGGTGGCGGCGCTGATCGCGCAGGGCAAGCGCGTGTTGCTGGTCTCGGGCGATGTCGAGGGCGCGGTGGCGGCCCTGGCGCAGCGTTTGGGCATTTCCGAATGGCACGCGGGTGCGCTGCCGCAGGAAAAGGCCGCGCTGGTGACCCAGCTGACCGGGCAGGGCGCGCGGGTGCTGATGGTGGGCGACGGGCTCAACGATACTGCGGCGCTGGCGGCGGCGCATGTCTCGGTCTCGCCCGCTTCGGCGCTGGACGCGGCGCGCACGGCCTCTGACATCGTGCTTCTGGGGCAGGATCTGTCGCCGGTGGCCGATGCGGTCAAGATTGCCGTGCAGGCGCGGCGCCGGATCAAGGAAAACTTCGGCATCTCGATCCTGTATAACGCCGTGGCGGTGCCGATCGCGCTGATCGGGCTGGCGACGCCGCTGGCTGCGGCCTTGGCTATGTCGGCCTCGTCGATTACGGTGTCGCTGAATTCGCTGCGGCTGAAATAGGCGCCCGCGTCCCTACCGAGAGCAAACCGATGTCCGTTCTGTCCTATCTGATCCCGATCTCGCTGTTTCTGGGTGGGATCGGCCTTGCGGCGTTCTTCTGGTCACTGAAGGCGCGCCAGTATGAAGACCCCAAAGGCGATGGCGAACGCATCCTGTCGGACGAATACGACGACCATCCCAAGCCCTGATTGAAAAACGCCTCCGGAAGACCGGGGGCGTTTGGCATTCGGGATGCCGGGCCTGAGTTACGGCCCGATCACGGTGCAGTCGCCCGACCGGGCGATCAGGCGGGCGCAGGCCAGTTCGGCGCGCTCGTGTGTCATGCCGACGAAATTTGCCTCGTAGCCGGTCTTGCGGGTGGCGACCTTGCGCAGCGCATCCCCCAGCGTGTCGCTTTCCATCAGGGCGGTCTGCAGCAGCGCGCGTTCGGCGGCATATTGCGAGGCGTATTTGCCCAGGCTGATGCCCCAGTTGCGCCCGCCCGAACTGGAGGCGCGCGCCACCACCTGCCGCTGCTTCTGCGGGGCCGGGGCGGGCGGCGTCAGGGCCGCCAGAACCATGGTTTCCGGTGCGGTGGCCTTCTTGGTCATCGCCAGCGTTTCGGGCTGCGGTTCGGTGCTTTGCGCAAAGACCGGCTCGTTGGGGACGGCATCGCCTTCGGACAGGCTTTCGTCAAACGCATCGGGGATGGCGGCCAGTTCCAGGGTTTCGGGCTGCGGTGCGCTGGCCTGCACGAAGCCGGTCTGCGGCGCCGCTTGCGGGCGCGGCGCGGGTTGCGGACGCGGGCTGCTGGCGGTTGCGGGGGCGGCGACGGCAACGACCTCTGTCATCGTCTCGACCGCTGCGGCGACCTCGGTTTCGGCCTGGGCCACGACATCGGGGGCAGGGGTGGGGGCAGGGGTGGCCGTCACCGCTGCCGCCAACGCCAGGGCAATGGCGTCGGCATCATGCGAGACCACGCCGGGGCGCGGCGCGGGGCGCGGGCTGCGATTGGGCGCACCCGAGACACGGATCGTCTTTGCACTGGTGCCAGAGGGGGCAGACGGTTCTTCGATATCGGCCTGCGCCAGCAGTTGCGGCGGTTCGGGGCGCTGTTCCTGCACCCGGCCGGGCGCGCGGGCAAAGCCCAGATCCAGCAGTTCGGCCACCTTGGCATTGCGCTGCGCGGTCGAGGTGCCGCCGAACATCGTCGCGATGATCCGCTTGTTGCCCCGCTGGGCCGAGGCCGTCAGGTTGAACCCGGCAGGCACGGTGTAGCCGGTCTTGATCCCGTCGGCGCCTTCATAGGCATCCAGGAAACGGCGGTTGGTGTTGGACACCTTCGCCATGCCCGCATCCGCCGTGCGGCGCGAGAAGATGTTGTAATATTGCGGGAAATCGTAAAACAGCCGACGCCCCAGCAGGGTCATGTCGCGCGCGGTGGACAGGTGGCCCTCGCGGGTCAGGCCGTTGGCGTTGCGGAAGGTGGTGTTGCGCATGCCCAGGGCCTTGGCAGTCTGGTTCATCCGCGCGGCAAAATGTGCCTCGTCGCCGCTGATCGCATCGCCGATCGCCGCCGCCGCATCGTTGGCAGATTTGATCGCCGCCGCCCGGATCAGATACCGCAGGGCGATCTTCTGCCCGGTCCGCAGCCCCAGCCGCGAGGGTGGCTGGCTGGCGGCGTTGGCCGAAACGGTTACCATCGAATCAAGGCTGATCTCGCCCCGCTCGATCGCGGTGAAGGCGATGTAAAGCGTCATCATCTTGGTCAGCGAGGCCGGGTGCAATCGGGTATCGGCGTTCTTGGAATACAGCACCTCGCCGGTGCGCGCATCCATGACCAGCGCCGCATAGGGCGCGGCCGATGCGGCCAGCGGTGCGATCATCAAACCGAGTGCAAATAGCCCATAACGGACCCAGCGCGCGAGCGTGGTCACGGTTCTAACCCTTATACTGCCTCTCGCCCCGGTTGTTTTTATGTGGGGCTTATCGGCAAAGCGTAACACGCAATGCCGCATCTGAAAACCGTATAATTTCAATGTGTTTCACTGCGGCATTCATGCACTGCCCCAAGATGTCGTGGGCATGCTGCGGTCTGCTGCCATGGGTGGTGCCGGTGGGGGTGTCAGGGTCTTCGACAGGCGAATTTTTGCATACGGGAAATCTTGTCGAAGATAGTGCGGCGTGCGATCGGGGGCGGCTTAGCCGATGCGGGCAATCAGCGCGGGCAGGGCGCCCAGATCGGGCAGTTCGGCAAAGCGCGGATGGTTCTGCGGGGGCTCGGCATGCTCCAGCGCCCAGGTCTGCTCATGGGGGACATGCACGCCCCAGCCCCCTGCTTCGATCATCGGCAAAACATCGGATTTCAAAGAGTTGCCAACCATCAGCCCGTGCTGCGGCCCCGATCCGTGGCGGGTGAAGACGGTGCGATAGACGGCGGCGCGCTTGTCGGACACAATCTCGACCGCGTCGAACAGATCGCCCAGCCCCGACTGCGCCAGCTTGCGTTCCTGATCCAGCAGGTCGCCCTTGGTCACCAGCACCAGCGTGTAGTGCCCCGCCAGCGCCTCGATGGCGGCACGCGCCTGCGGCAACAGTTCGATCGGGTGCGCCAGCATCTCGCGCCCGGCAGCGATGATTTCGGAAATCACCGCTGCGGGGACGCGGCCTTCGCTGACCTCGATCGCGGTTTCGATCATCGACAGGGTGAAACCCTTCACCCCGAAGCCATACTGGCCGACGTTGCGCCGCTCTGCCGCCAGCAGCCGTTCGGCCAGATGATCGGAGGGGGCGTGCTCTGCCAGAAGCGCGGCGAAATGCGCCTGTGTCAGCTGGAAGAACCGCTCGTTGTGCCAAAGCGTGTCATCCGCATCGAAGCCGATTGTGCTCAGTGTCATGCCTGCCTCCGTTGGCGCCACGCTGGCCCGTTGCGTCATGCCGGGCAATTCCCTTTTCGCAAAGCCTTTTCATATGCGCAGATGGGCCTATATTCCCTCGGACCGAAAACCCGATTCCAAATGAGAGAGTGCTTTGCGCGAGCCCCTGCACATGATGGCCGACCGGAAGGACGATGCCGATGGCGAGGCCGGCGTCGCACTGAAGACGCGCCCGAAGACGCAGCGCCCGCCGATGTACAAGGTGATGCTGCTGAACGACGATTACACGCCCATGGAATTCGTCGTGCATATCCTGGAGCGGTTCTTCGGGCTGGGCCATGCCAAGGCCTTCGAAATCATGCTGATGGTTCACAAGAAGGGCCTTGCGGTGGTCGGGGTCTATTCCTTCGAAGTGGCGGAAACCAAGGTTGGGCAGGTGATGGATTTTGCGCGCCGTCACCAGCACCCGCTGCAATGCACGATGGAAAAAGACTGACATCGCGCCCCTTTTTTTCGAACAGCAAGGAGGGCTGCGGTCCGCCATGAGTCATCCCCGTTTGTCGCTTGTGCTTGACGCACCCGAGGCGCTGCCCGCCGACGGGCGCATTGCCGTTTACCGGGCCACCGCCGCCACCGATCTGAGCGATCTGCCGAAGGATCGGTTGCAGATCATTCAGGGCTTCGCGCCCGATCACGCGGCGCTGGCCGCGCGCGGGTATGATGTTGTGCCGGCGGCCAGCGGGGATTTCGCCGCGGCGGTGGTCTTTCTGCCCCGCGCCAAGGCCGAGGCCCGCGCGCTTCTGGCCGAAGCGGCGGCGCGGGTGGCGCCCGGCGGCCCGGTCTGGGTCGATGGGGCCAAGCATGACGGCGTTGATTCGGTGCTCAAGGATCTGCGCGCGCGGGTGCCGGTCAGCCCGGCCATTGCCAAGGCGCATGGCAAGATATTTTCCTTTGCCGCCGACCCCGCACCGCTGGCCGACTGGGCCGCGCAGCCGGGCACGCCCGCGCCGGGGTTCCAAACGCTGCCCGGCGTGTTTTCCGCCGATGGGGTGGATCGCGGATCGGCGCTTCTGGCCGAGGTGCTGCCGGCCAAGCTGCCCGGGCGCGTGGCCGATCTGGGGGCGGGCTGGGGCTGGCTTTCGGCGCAGGTCCTGACCAGGGCCGGGGTCGAAACGCTGGATCTGATCGAGGCAGAGCACGCCGCGCTCGAATGTGCCAAATTGAACATTTCCGACCCGCGGGCACGGTTCATCTGGGCTGATGCGACGCAATTCGTGCCTGAAACCCGATACATGGCGATCGTGATGAACCCGCCGTTCCACACGCAGCGCGCCGCCGATCCGGGGCTTGGGGCGGCGTTCATCCGGGCGGCGGCGGGGATGCTGTCACTGTCCGGGACGTTGTATATGGTGGCCAACCGGCATCTGCCCTACGAGGATGCCCTGCGCGCCGCCTTCCACGAGATCGAGGAAATCGGCGGTGACAACGGGTTCAAGGTGATCCGCGCCGCCAAGCCGATCCCCGCAGGCAAGGCGCCTGCTGCCGCTGCCCCCGCGTCACGCCGCCGCGCGCCTCGCCCCCGGCGTTGAAATCGCGTAACCTGCCCCTGACACCTGACCCAGACCGGAGCCGTCATGTCGCTTTCCATCACTGGTAAAACCGCCATCATCACTGGCGCCGCCCATGGTATCGGGCTGGCCATCGCACGCCATTTTCTTGAACGTGGCGCGCAGGTGATGTGTGCGGACATGGACGAGGCCAAGCTGATCGCCGAACTGGGCGAAGAGGCCAAGACCGAAGGCCCCGCGCGTTACTTTGCGGGCGATCTGTGCCAGAAGCTGACGGTGAACAACCTGCTGTCGGCCACCATCGACGCCTTCGAACGGATCGACATTCTGGTCAATGCGGCGCGCGCTTTCGCGCCCTCGGACCCGCTTGATCCCTGCGAGGATACGCTGGATGCGATGCTCAACTACAACATGAAAGGCGCGCTGCGGTTGTCGCAGATGACCGCCAAGCGGATGATCGCGCAGGCCGAGAAAGAGGGCCGCACCACGGGCGAGGTCGGCTGCATCATCAACATGTCTTCGCTGGCGGCCTGCCGGACCCATCCGTCCCTGCTGTCCTATTCGATCGCCTGTGCCGCGCAGGATCAGGCCACGCGCAGTCTGGCGGTGGCCCTTGCGCCGCACCGCATCCGGGTGAATGGCGTGGCCTTCGCCTCGGTGATGAGCGCATCGCTGCAAGCGACGCTGAAGGAAAACGGCGACTGGCGCGAGGCCATCACCGCAGGCACGCCGCTAGGCCGGATTGCCCCGCCCGGCGAACTGGCGGAAACGGTGCAATATCTGGCCTCGTCGGGGGCGGGCTTCGTGACCGGCCAGATCGTCACGGTCGACGGCGGGCGCGGTGTGCTGGATGCCGTGCAGGTCCCGGCCTACTGAGCGCGCCGCGCGTCCGTCGTTTTATTCGGGATAGGCGATCTTGCAGGCGGCGATATTGGCCTCTGCCTGCGGGGTCAGCGCCTTGATCTTGGCAATCAGCCCGTCACGCTTGCGCGCTTCGGACACGGGGTCGATCGCGACCCGGCGCTGCTCGGTCTCGGAATGCGGGCGCATGCAGAACCGGGGCCGCTCGATCACCGTGCCGTCGGGTTGGGTCAGGGTGACGGTGCCGCAGATGTCGCGTTCCCAGTGGACGACCTCGTAATCCTCCCAGGCGTAGCCGCGCGCCAGATTGGCCTCTGTCTCATCCAGCAGTTTTTGCAGGGCGCGGATTTCGCGGGTTGAGCGATTGATGCATTGTTCCTGGGGTGTGCCGCAGGCGGCCAGAAAGGCAAGACCGGCAAGGGCAAGAACGGACAGGCGCGGGACCATGGCAGAATCTCCGATTTCTTGCCCGATCTTAGCCCTCTGACCGTAAAACGCAATTCACGCTTGCGGACAGGCCTGCTAAGCAGGCCGCACCAGATGAGGAGAAGCGCCGATGACCGACACCGACGAATTCACCGCCCGCAAGGCGACGGCCAGCGCGTGGTTTTCCGAGTTGCGCGATCGGATCGTCAGCACCTTCGAGGCGTTGGAAGATGGTTTCGAAGGCCCCGGCGCGCCCGGGCGGTTCGAGGTCACGCCGACCACCCGCACCGGCCCTGCAGGCGAAGATCAGGGCGGCGGCAAGATGAGCGTGATGCGCGGCGGGCGCGTGTTTGAAAAGGTCGGCGTCAATATCTCGACCGTCTGGGGCACGCTGGCGCCGCGGGCACAGGCGGCGATGGCCGCGCGTGGCGTGCCGGGCATGGCCGAAGATCCGCGCTTCTGGGCCAGTGGCATCAGCCTGGTCGCCCATATGCAAAACCCGCATACGCCGGCAGTTCATATGAACACGCGGATGTTCTGGACCCCGGGCGCCTGGTGGTTCGGGGGCGGCGCCGATCTGAACCCCTGCATCGAATATTCCGAGGATACCGCGCATTTCCACGTCACGCTGAAGCAGGCCTGCGATGCGCATGACCCCAACTATTACCCGCGGTTCAAGGCCTGGGCGGACGAATATTTCTTTGTGCCGCACCGGGGCCGGGCGCGCGGTGTCGGCGGGATCTTCTATGATGACCTGAACACCGGCGGCGCGCTGTCCGACAGTTGGGATAAGGATTTCGCCTTCACCCGGGACGTGGGGGCGGCCTTCCTGCCCGCCTTTGTGCCGGTGACCGAGCGTCGCCTGGGCACCCCCGCCACGACCGACGACCGCGAGACCCAGCTGATCCATCGCGGGCTTTATGCCGAATATAACCTCGTCTACGACCGGGGCACGAAATTCGGGCTGGAAACCGGCCATAACGCCGATGCGGTGCTGATGAGCCTGCCGCCCGTGGCGAAATGGCCCTGAGGTCGGACGCGCGCGGGCCGGAGATGCAAGGGGCCGGGGCCGATCATGCTGTTTGAGACGCTGTTGGGCTTCGCGCTGACCAGTTTCGTGATCGAACTGACGCCGGGCCCGAACATGGCCTATCTGGCCGTTGTCGCCGCGACCGAGGGGCGCCGTCCTGCGCTTTCGGCGGTGGCGGGCGTGGCGCTGGGGCTTGGGCTCGTGGGGCTGGGCGCGGCGCTTGGTCTGGCGGCGGCGATTTCGGCATCGGATCTGCTGTATCAGGGGCTGCGCTGGGGCGGCGTGGTTTATCTGCTGTGGCTGGCCTGGGACGGCTGGCACGGCGCGGATGAGGCGGTGGCCCATGCGCCCCCCGGTTCGACCAACTGGCGCTATTTTCGGCGCGGGCTGGTGACCAATCTGCTCAACCCCAAGGCGGCGGTTTTCTACGTCGCCGTGTTGCCCGGTTTCCTGCTCACCCCCGAGGACGTGCTGCGTGAAACCCTGCTGCTGACCGTGATCTATGTGACCGTGGCGACGGCGGTGCATGCAACCATTGCCGTGCTGGCAGGGACGGCGCGGGCGTTGTTCGAGCATCCGGCCCGCGAACGTGCGCTGCGCCGCACGCTGTCGCTGGTGCTGGCCGCGATCGCGTTCTGGTTTGCATGGAAGACGGGGCGCTAGGCGCGCGATTGTAACGGGTGCAATCGTGCGCTTGGCGGTGCGCGCCGGGCGCGTCAGATTGGCGCCCTGACCTTTCTTGCGCGATGCCCCCATGAACACGCTGATCCTGCCGCTGATGTCCTTCGCCTTCGTCTCGTCGATCACGCCGGGGCCGAACAACCTGATGCTGATGGCCTCGGGGGCGAATTTCGGCTTTCGCCGCACGGTGCCGCATATGCTGGGCGTGGCGCTGGGGTTTACCTTCATGGTCTGGCTGATGGGGCAGGGCGCGGCGCAGGTCTTCGCGCGCTGGCCGGTGCTGCGCACGCTGCTGGAGGGGGTGAGCGTCCTCTACATGCTGTGGCTGGCCTGGAAGATCGCCCATGCCAGCGCGCCGGGCGAGGGCATCGTGGGCCGGCCAATGACGTTTTTGCAGGCCGCGGCGTTTCAGTGGGTCAATCCCAAGGCCTGGGCGATGGCCCTGGGGGCGGTGACGATCTATGCGGCCCTCGGGCCTCTGGCGATCGCCGCGATCTTCGGGGCGGTCAACCTGCCGTCGGTCTCGGTCTGGGTGCTGATGGGGCAGGGCGTGCGGCACTGGCTGGCAGCGCCCGCCCGGCTGCGGGCCTTCAACTGGACGATGGCGGCGCTGCTGGTCGCCTCGCTTTACCCGGTGTTGATGCATTGACCCTATACAGCGGGGCCAAAACCCATTAGAAGGCCGCTTTCCGCACTGTTGAAAGCCTCCTCCATGACCGATTTCCCGAATGTCCATCCCGCGCTGAACGAGGCGCTGGCGGCCAAGGGCTATGCCTCTCTTACGCCTGTTCAGGAGGCGGTGATCGACCCTGCGCTGGCGGGGGCGGACCTGCTGGTCTCGGCGCAGACAGGTTCGGGCAAGACGGTGGCCTTCGGTCTGGCGATGGCGGCGGAACTGCTGGCCGAGGGGCGCCTGGCCTTCGCCGATATTCCGCGCGCGCTGATCGTGGCGCCGACGCGGGAACTGGCGGTGCAGGTGCAACGCGAATTGCAATGGCTCTACGGCCCCTCGGGGGCGGTGATCGCGGGGGCCGTGGGCGGCATGGATGCCCGCGCCGAACGCCGGGCGCTGGAACGCGGCGCCCATATCGTCGTGGGCACCCCGGGCCGGATTTGCGATCACATCCGCCGCAACGCGCTGGATCTGTCGGCGCTGCAGGTCGCGGTGCTGGACGAGGCCGACGAGATGCTCGACCTCGGGTTCCGCGAAGATCTGGAATTCATTCTGGAATCGGCCCCGGCCGAGCGCCGTACCCTGATGTTTTCGGCCACCGTCAGCCCGGGCATCGCGAAACTGGCCACCAATTTCCAGCGCGACGCGCAGCGGATTTCGACCGTGTCGCAGCGTGAACAGCACGCCGATATCGAATACCGCGCGCTTCTGGTCGACAATTCCGACCGCGAAAACGCGATCGTCAACGTGCTGCGCTTCTACGAGGCCAAGCGCGCCATCGTGTTTTGCTCGACCCGCGCCATGGTCACCCATCTGACCGGCAAGTTCCTGAACCGCGGTTTCTCGGTCGTGGCCCTGTCGGGCGAGTTGAGCCAGGACGAACGCTCGCGCGCGCTGCAGATGATGCGCGACGGGCGCGCGCGGGTCTGCGTGGCGACCGATGTTGCCGCCCGCGGGATCGACCTGCCGGGGTTGGAACTGGTGGTTCATGCCGATCTGCCGCAGAACAAAGAGGCGCTCTTGCACCGTTCGGGTCGCACCGGGCGGGCGGGCTCCAAGGGCGTTTCGGCGCTGATCGTGCCCTTCGGTGGCCGCAACAAGGCCGAACGGCTGCTGGGATTCGCGCAGATCAACGCAACCTGGGCCGCCGCGCCCTCGGCCGAGGAAATCAACGCCCGCGACATCGAGCGTCTGATGGGCGACGAGGTGCTGACCCGCACCGCCACCGCCGACGAGGCCGCGCTGGTGACCAAGCTGACCGGCGCCTATTCGGCCGAACAGCTGGCCGCCGCGGTTGCCCGGCAATATCTGGCGGGCCGTTCCGCGCCCGAAGATCTGGTGCCGGTCTCGCTTGATGGCGTGAAGCCGCGCGCGCGCGTCGAATTCGACCGCGCCACCTGGCTGCGGCTCGACATCGGCCACGACGAACGCGCCGATCCGAAATGGCTGCTGCCGATGCTGTGCCGCGCGGGCGATCTGTCGCGCCGTGACATCGGCATGATCCGCATCATGGGCGATCATACCTTCGTGCAGATCCACGCCGATGCCACCGAACGTTTCCTGGCCGCGATCGGGCCGGAACGCGCGCTGGAAGACAAATGCGGCGTCGATGTCCTGCCCGAACAACCCGCAGGCATGGAAGAGGCGCTGGCGCGGCAAGGCACGCGCGCGGATCGCAAGCCGGGTCCGGGCAAGAAACCCTACGAGAAGAAATCCTTCGACAAGAAGCCCTACGACAAGAAACCGCACCGCAAGGGCGGCGATTTCGAGGGTGACCGTCCGGCCCGCCCCGCGGCCGCAAAACCCTGGGACAAGAAGGGCGCCGAGGGCAAACCGGCCGCCAAATACGGCAAGCCGGGCGCCAAACCCGGTGCCAAGCCCTTCGGCAAGCCGGGTGCAAAACCGGCGGGCAAACCGGGCGCCAAGCCCGGTGCCAAACCCTGGGAAAAGAAGGGCCGCTAAGCCGCCCTCTATAACCAAAACGGCGGATCGGTCACCCGGTCCGCCGTTTGCATTTCTTCTTGGCAAAAATACTCGAAATCCGCGCTCAGGCCCCGCGCACGGTCTCGATCATCAGCGCCACATTGTCGGGGTCGGCATCGGGGGTGATGCCGTGGCCGAGGTTGAAGATATGCGGCCCGTTGCGGAAGGCGCGCACCACTTCGCGCGTGGCCTCGATCAGCGCCTCGCCCCCGGTGACCATGTGGCGGGGGTCCAGGTTGCCCTGCACGCAGCCGTCCTTCTGCACATTCGCCGCCGCCCATTGCGCGGATACCGAATTGTCCAGCGCGACACAATCGGCGCCGGTCTTCTTGGCAAAGCCGACATAGCCCGGCCCCGCCTCGCGCGGGAAGGCGATGACCGGCAGGCCGGGGTGGCGGGCCTTGAGTTCGGAAATGATCCGGGCGGCGGGTTTCACCGCGAAATCCTCGAAATCGGCGCCTTTCAGGCTGCCCGCCCAGCTGTCGAAGATCTTGATGACCTCGGCGCCGGCCTCGACCTGTTTGGACAGATATTCGATGCTCGCCTCGGTCAGCAGGTCGATCAGCGCGGTAAAGGTCGCGCGGTCGGTATCCTTGAGCAGATGCGCAGGCCCCTGATCCTTGGTGCCGCGCCCGGCGATCATATAGGTCGCCACCGTCCAGGGCGCGCCCGCGAACCCGATCAGCGTCGTCTCGCGCGGCAATTCGCGCGACAGGATGTGCACGGTTTCATAGATCGGTGCCAGATGGTCGTGGATGTCATCGCGGCCCTTGAGCGCGCGCAGTCCTTCCGGGCCGGTGATCGTCGACAGCCGCGGGCCTTCGCCGGTTTCGAACCACAGCTCGGCGCCAAGCGCCTGCGGCAGCAGCAGGATATCGGCAAACAGGATCGCCGCATCAAAGCCAAAGCGGCGGATCGGCTGCAGTGTGACCTCGGCGGCCAGATCGGAATTGTAGCACAGCGACAGGAAATCCCCGGCCTGCGCCCGGGTCGCACGATATTCGGGCAGATAGCGCCCGGCCTGCCGCATCATCCAGATCGGCGGGGTGGGCAGAACCTCGCCCTTCAGGGCGCGCAGGATCGTCTTGTCACTCATCGGGGTCTCCTTGTTGGTCCCCACAAGCCCGCCCTGCGGCGTGATGTCAAGCTTTGTGCCGCTTGCAAGGGCCCATTGTCGCAGCTATCGGTGGGCCATGACACAGATGCCTTCCTCGATGGACCCGCTGAAGATCGGCACGCGCGGCAGCCCGCTGGCGCTGGCTCAGGCCCATGAAACGCGCGCGCGGCTGATGGCGGCGCATGATCTGCCCGAAGACGCGTTCGAGATCGTGGTGATCAAGACCAGCGGCGACAATGCCGCGCTGATCGCCGCCGACAAACCGCTGAAAGAGGTCGGCGGCAAGGGCCTGTTCACCAAGGAAATCGAAGAGGCGATGTTGGCGGGCCGCATCGACATCGCCGTGCATTCGATGAAGGACATGCCCACGGTGCAGCCCGACGGTCTGCTGCTCGATTGCTATCTGCCGCGCGAAGATGTGCGCGATGCCTTCGTGTCGCCCGTCTCGGAACGGCTGGCCGATCTGCCGCAGGGCGCGCGGGTGGGTTCGTCCAGCCTGCGCCGCCGCGCGCAGCTGGCCCATGTGCGCCCCGATCTGGAACTGGTCGAGTTTCGCGGCAATGTGCAGACCCGGATGAAGAAGCTCGAAGACGGCGTGGCCGCGGCGACCTTCCTGGCGATGGCGGGGCTGAACCGTCTGGGGATGGCGCATGTCGCGCGCTCGGCCATCGAAGTGACCGAAATGCTGCCCGCCGTGGCGCAGGGCGCCATCGGGATCGAGCGCCGCATCGCCGATCCGCGCGCCGAGGCGCTGCTGGCGGCGATCCACGACACACCCACCGGCCAGCGGCTGGCAGCCGAACGCGCCTATCTCGCCACGCTTGACGGGTCGTGCGAAACCCCGATCGCGGGGCTTGCCGTGTTCGAGGGCGATCAGCTCTGGCTACGCGGCGAAATCCTGCGTCCCGATGGCTCCGAAGCGATCGCGGGCGAGGCGCGCGGCGCGATTTCCGAGGCGGCCGAACTGGGCGCAGATCTGGCGCGCCGGCTGCTGGCGCAGGCGCCCGAAGGGTTCTTCAGCTGGCGCTGAGACCCGGCGGCTGCGCTTGCCGCAACCGGCGGATGCCTCCGGCGGGGATATTTGACCCAAAGAGAAAGCCCTTTCTTTCTGGCCCAAATATCCCCCGCGGAGCGTCCCGCCCTCTCCTCCAATCCTGCCGGAGCCGATGATGGACCTGCTTGCCCGCCTGCGTGATCTGATTGGCCCCGCCCATGTCCTGACCGGCGCAGATGCCGCGGGTTTCGGGCGCGAATGGACCGGGCATTACCAGTGGCAGCCCCTGGCCGTGGTGCGCCCCGGCAGCACCGCCGAGGTGGCAGGGGTGCTGCGGCTGGCGCATGCGACGGGTACGCCGGTGGTGCCGGTGTCGGGCAATACCGGGCTGAATGGCGGCACGGTGGCCGAGGGCGCGCTGATGCTGTCGCTGGCGCGGATGAACCAGATCCGCGATCTCAATCCCGCCGCGCGCACCATCACCGCCGAGGCGGGCGTGGTGCTGGAAACCCTGCATGCGGCGGCCGAAGCGCAGGGTCTGGTGTTTCCGCTGACCTTCGGGGCCAAGGGCTCGGCCATGGTGGGCGGGTTCTTGTCGACCAATGCCGGGGGCTCCAACGTGCTGCGCTATGGCTCGGCGCGGGCGCTGTGTCTGGGGCTGGAGGTCGTGCTGGCGGATGGCCGGGTGATGAATTTGCTGAGCGCGCTGCACAAGGACAACACCGGCTATGATCTGCGCGATCTGATGATCGGGGCCGAGGGCACGCTGGGGGTGATTACCGCCGCCGTGCTGAAGCTGGCCCCGGCGCCGGTGGCCTATGGCACGGCTCTGCTGGGGATGGGCAGTCTGGGGGCCGCGCTGGATCTGCTGAACCGCTTGCAGGCCGGCAGCGGTGGCGCGGTCGAGGCATTCGAATTTATGCCGGCGGGCTATATGCAGCGTCTGGGGCGGATCAAGCCCGATCTGGCCTGTCCCTTCGCGCCGCAGCCGGTGAATATTCTGGTGGAACTGGCCAGTACGATCCCCGGCTCCGACCCCGCCGTGCAGCTGGAGGACATGCTGGCTGCGGCATTCGAGGCGGGCGATCTGGCCGAGGCGGTCGTGGCCACATCGGGCGCGCAGCGGCGCAAGTTGTGGGCGATGCGCGAGGCGGCGGCCGAGATCACCTTCACCCAGCCGGTGCTGGTCGACACCGATGTGGCGCTGCCGCTGGACCGGCTGGAGGCCTGGCTTGCGCGGATGTCGGTGCGGCTTGCGGCGATCGACCCGGAGGCCGAGGAGCTGGTGGTGGCGCATCTGGGTGACGGCAATATCCATTACACCGCCTATCCCGGCCGCGACGACCCGGCCCATCTGGCGGCAATCCGCGCCGCCGTCGCCGAAGAGGCGGTGGCGATGGGCGGCAGTTTCAGTGCAGAGCATGGCGTGGGTCTGTCCAAGCGCGCCACCATGGCCGCGCATAAAGACCCCGTCGCGCTGGATGTGATGCGGGCGATCAAGGCGGCGCTGGACCCGGCGGGCATCCTGAACCCGGGCAAGACGATCCCCGACGCCTGAGACCTGCCGGGTCGCTTGCAATCGGCGCGCCGCGGGCGCATCAGGGATTGCAACAGCCAGAGCCCAGACATGTGCCTTTTGACCCCGTTCCGCCCGCTGATCCGTGACCCCGCGCTGGCCCTGGCGGCGGGGCTTCTGGTGTTGTTTGGCGCCCATGCGGCGACCCTTGCCCCCTATGTCTCGGCGCTGGCGGTGACGGTGTTCGGGCTGTCGAACAGCGCCTATTCCGCACTGCTGGTTGTGGCCTCGGTGCTGTCGGTGGCCAGTTCGGTGGGCTTTGGCATTCTGGCCGATCAGCGGGCGAACCGGCGCGCAATCGCCCTGGCCTGCGTGGGGTTTCTGACCGCGGGCACGGCGCTGATGGCATTGGGGCCGTCGGTGCCCGCCTTCGTGCTGGCGCATGCGCTGGTTCTGCCGCTGTCGGGGTCGCTGTTCGGACAGTTGTTCGCGCTGGCACGGCTGGCGGCGACCACCCACCCCGAGGCCGACCGCCCCGCGATCCTGTCGACGCTGCGCGCGGCCTTTGCGCTGCCCTGGGTGGTGGTTCTGCCGCTGTGGTCGCTGGCCTTCGAGGCGGACGTGCCCTTGATGCGGGTCTATCCGGTCAGCCTGATCGTGGCGGCGGCGATGCTGGCGCTGGTCTGGGCGTTCTGGCCGCGCGATGGCGCGACCCGCTGGCCCGACCCGAAATCGGGGCTGAGCTTTCGTGCCAGCCTGCGCGAGATGGCCGAGGGGCGCGTGCTGGCGCGGGTGCTGTGTCTGGGCACGGTGCATGGGTCGGTCACGCTGTATCTGGTGGTGATCGGGCTGGTCTTTGCCACGATTCCGTTTCGCGGGGCGGGGGATGTGGCGCTCTATGCCGGGGCGGTGGCCGGGCTGGAGGTGCCCTTCATGCTGGCGCTGCCACTGGTGGTGGGGCGGATTGCGCGCGGCAAGCTGATCGTGATCGGGACCGCGCTTTATGCCACCCATCTGGCGTTTCTGCCGGTGCTGGCGCCCACGCCTTTTGTCTGGCTGCTGGTGCTGCCCGCGGCCCTGGGCGGCGCGGTGGTGTTGACCCAGCCGATGGCCTATCTGCAGGATCTGCTGGCGGCGCGCCCGGGGGCCGGGGCCTCGCTGATGGCGCTGCAGAAACTCGCGGGCGATGCGATCTGTGCCAGCGTTTTCGCCATCGGCACGGCGATTGCGGGTTATGGTCTGGCGGCGGCGCTTGGCGCGGGGCTGGCGCTGTGCGGCGCCACGACGCTGTGGCTGATGGACAGGCACCAAACGCGGGCGTGAGTTGACAGCCCCGCCCGCAGCGCGGACCATGGCGGAAACGAAAGGCAGATCATGCGCGCACCCCTTCTGGCCCTGACCCTTGCCCTGATGCCGCTTGCCCCCGCATGGGCCAGCCCGCAGATCGAGCCTGCGCCGACGCTGGCGCCCGCGGGTGACTACCACCTCGACCCGGCGCATGCCCGGCTGATGTTTCGCGTCAACCATCTGGGATTTTCGAATTACACCGCGTTCTTCCGGGATTTCGACGCGCAGCTGACCTTCGATCCGGTCGATCCGCAGGCGATGGTGCTGCAGGCCAGCGTCGATCCGGCCTCGGTCGAGACGCTGTTTCCCGACCCGGGTTTTGATTTCAACGCGGTGATCGCGGGGCCGCAGTTTCTGGATGCCGCGCAATTCCCCGAGATGCGCTTCGACAGCACCAAGATCACCCTGACCGCCCCCGACCGCGCTGCGCTGAGCGGCCTGCTGACCCTGCATGGCGTCACCCGCCCGGTGACCTTGCGCGTCACCTTCAATGGCGGCTATGGCGGGCATCCGATGGACCCGGGCGGCGCGCGGGTGGGGTTTTCTGCCACCGGCACGCTGTTCCGGTCGGATTTCGGCATCGGCTTCGGCATTCCCGAACCGGGCAGCAGCCTTGGCGTATCGGATGCGGTCGAAATCGTGATCGAGGCCGAATTCATTAACCCCGCCGCCTCGGGCGTGCAGGTCGGGCCTTAGGGCGCGGACACTTTCGCCAGCAATTCCATGACCTTCGGCCCCAGTGCCGCAACCACCAGCGCAACGCCAGCAGGCGCGGGGTGGATGTTGTCGTCCTGCATCAGATTGGCGCCGATCCGGTCTTCCAGCGGCAGTTCGGCAATCGGGGCCAGCAGATTGGGCACCAGAACCGCGTCGTATTGCGCGGCCAGATCGGGCCAGATCGCGTCGAATTCCGCCTGATAGGCGGGGCCGTAATTGCCCGGCGCGGGCAGCCCCGCCAGCAGAACCGGCAGCCCGCGCGCCTGCACCGTGGCCAGCATCGCCTCCAGATTGGCGCGGGCCTCGGCGGGGGGCAGGCCGCGCAGCAGGTCATTGCCGCCAAGCGCGATCATCACCGCGTCGACCTCGGGCGTCAGCGACCAGTCGAGCCGCGCCCGCCCGCCCGCCGTCGTGTCACCCGACACACCCGCGTTGATAACCGTGACCTCGGCGCCCTGCGCGGTCAGCCAGGCCTGCAATTGCGGCACCAACCCGTCCTCGGGCGCCAGACCATAGCCCTGGGTCAGGCTGTCGCCCAGGGCCAGCAGGGTCACCGGCTCGGCCCATGCAGGGGAGGTCGCGAAAATAACCGCCGCGGCAAGGTTGCGCGCGCCCCGGATCGGCCCATATCCCTTTGAGACCCAACGAAAGACCGATTTCATGACCGACCCTGTTTTGAGCCTTTCCGACGCCCGTCTGACGCTGGACGGCAATGCAGGCCCGGTCGAAATCTTGCGGGGCATCACGCTGGCGGTGGCGCGGGGCGAAAGCGTGGGGCTCACGGGGCCGTCGGGGTCGGGCAAATCATCGCTCCTGATGCTCATGGGCGGGTTGGAACAGGCCACAGGGGGCACCGTCACGGCTCTGGGCCAGGATCTGTCGCGCATGGGCGAGGACGATCTGGCGCGGTTCCGCAGGGGGAATATGGGGATCGTTTTCCAATCCTTCCACCTGATTCCGACGATGACCGCGCTGGAAAACGTGGCCCTGCCGCTGGAAATCGCGGGCGCGCCCGATGCGTTCGACCGCGCCGCGGCCGAGTTGCAGGCCGTGGGGCTGGCCCATCGCGCGGGCCATTACCCGACCGAGATGTCGGGCGGCGAGCAGCAGCGCGTGGCGCTGGCCCGTGCCATTGCGCCGCGTCCGGCGATCCTGCTGGCGGATGAACCCACCGGCAATCTGGATGCCGCCAACGGCGCGGCGATCATGGATCTGCTGTTCGGCCTGCAGGCGCGCCATGGTGCCACGCTGATCATGGTGACCCATGCGCCCGAATTGGCGGCGCGCTGCGACAGGGTGGTGGCGCTGGCCGACGGGAGGCTGGCATGAGCCTTGCGCTGCGTCTGGCAGGGCGCGAGCTGCGCAGCGGGCTGCGGGGGTTTCGGGTCTTCGTTCTGTGCCTGATGCTGGGGGTGGCGGCGATTGCGGCCGTGGGTCTGGTGCGCGCGGCGATCCACGCCGGGCTGGCCGATCAGGGCGCCGTGCTGCTGGGCGGCGATGCGCAATATGAATTCACCTATCGCCGCGCCACGCCCGAGGAACGCGCGTGGATCGACGGCCGCGCCGATGCGGTGTCCGAGGTCATCAGTTTCCGCTCGATGTTGGCGGTGGGGGATGAACGCGCGTTGACGCAGGTCAAGGCGGTCGATGGCGCCTATCCGCTGGTCGGGCAGATGGCGCTTGATCCGCCTGTGGGCATGGCGGCGCTGGCGGGGCAGGGTGGTCGACCGGGGATTTTTCTTGATCCGGTTCTGGCAGATCGGCTGGGCCTGCAGATCGGCGATCCGGTCAGTCTGGGCGGGATCGAGTTTGTGCTGCGCGCGCGGATCTTGCGCGAACCCGACAGCATGGGCACGGGTTTTGCCCTTGGTCCGCGGTCCGTCGTGGCCAGTGCCGCGCTGGAGGGCAGCACATTGCTGGCGCCCGGCGCGCTGTATGAAAGCCAGTATCGCGCGCTGCTGCCGCCCGGCACCAATCTGGAGGTGGCAAAAACCGCCGCCCAGACCCGGTTTGAAGGCGCGGGGATGCGGTGGGCCGACAGCCGCCGCGCGGCGCCGGGGGCCGAACGGTTCGTCGATCGGCTCGGCTCGTTTCTGGTTCTGGTCGGTCTGGCCGGTCTGGCCGTGGGCGGCGTGGGCATTTCCGCCAGCGTGACCGCCTGGCTGGAGCGCAAGGCTGAAACCGTGGCCACACTGCGCGCATTGGGGGCCACCGGCACCACGATCCGCGCGGTCTTCCTGTGGCAGCTGGCGGGGCTTGGCGCGCTGGGGATCGCGGCGGGTCTGGGGCTGGGCACCGGCGCGGTTCTGGCGGCATCGGGCGCGATTGCGCGGGCGATGCCGATTCCGGTCGAGATTGCGATTACCCCGCCCCCGCTGCTCGAGGCGGCGATCTATGGCGCGCTGGTGGCGGCGATCTTCGCACTCTGGCCGTTGGGGCGGATGGCGGCGATGCGGGCGGCGACGCTCTATCGCGATACGGGCCCCGCGCGCCGGGGGCTGCCGGGGCGGGGCACCGTGGTGCTGGTGCTGGCGCTGCTGACGGGGCTGGTGGCGCTGGCGGTGTGGTTTTCGGGGCTATGGGCACTCACGCTGGGGTCCCTGGGCGGTCTGGCCTTGGCACTGGCGCTGCTGGCACTGGCCGCCGGGGCCGTGCGGCGCGCGGCCCGCGGGCTTGCGCATCGGGCGCGCGGGCGCCCGGCGCTGCGCGCGGCGCTCGCCGCCATCGGGGCGCCGCGCTCGGACACGGCGGCGGTGATCCTGTCGCTGGGGCTCGGGCTGTCGGTGCTGGCCGCGGTGGGGCAGGTCGACGCCGGTCTGCGGGGCGCGATCAACCGCGATCTGCCGCAGACTGCGCCCGCCTATTTCGTGCTCGACATCCAGAACGATCAGTTGCCGGGGTTTCTGGCAAAACTTGACGCGATGCCTGCGGTCGAAAAGGTCGAAACCGCGCCGATGCTGCGTGGGGTCATCACCGAAATCAACGGCCAGCCCGCGCGCGCGACCAAGGGCGAGCATTGGGTGCTGCGCGGCGACCGGGGCGTGACCTATGCCGCCACCCCGCGCGAGCCGCTGACGGCGGGGGACTGGTGGCCCGAAGATTACACCGGCCCGCCGCTGGTCAGCTTCGCCGCGAAAGAGGCGGCGGAGCTGGGCCTGAAACTGGGCGACAAGATCACCGTCAACATCCTTGGGCGCGACATCGTCGCCGAAATCGCCTCGTTCCGCGAGGTCGATTTCGGCACCGGCGGCATCGGCTTTGTGCTGACCTTCAACCCCGCGGCCCTGCAGGGCGCCCCGCACAGCCATCTGGCGACGATCTACGCCCCGCCCGAGGCCGAGGCCGCGATCCTGCGTGATCTGGCGCGCGCCTATCCCAATATCACCGCGATCCGGGTGCGCGACGCCATCGCCCGCGTGACCGAGGCCCTGGGCGCGATCGCCCGCGCCACCTCGCTGGCCGCGTCGGTGACGCTGCTGACCGGATTCGTGGTGCTGATCGGCGCGGCTGCGGCGGGCGAACAGGCCCGCGCCCGCGAGGCGGCGCTGCTCAAGGTGCTGGGCGCCACGCGTGGCACGATCCTGCGATCCTTCGCGCTGCGGGCCGCACTGATGGGGGCTGCCGCCGGGCTGGTGGCGCTGGGGTTCGGGGCGCTGGCGGGCTGGGCAGTGGTCAACCTGGTGATGGAGGCGGGGTTCCGCTTTGCGCCCGGACCCGCGCTGTGGATCATCCTTGGCGGTATTCTGGCCAGCCTTGGGGCCGGGCTGATATTCGCCCTGCGGCCCTTGAATGCGCGGCCTGCGGGCGTTCTGCGGGCAAAGGAATAAGGGAAGAATGGATATTTGAACCAGAGAGAAAACAGCTTTCTTTCTGGTCTGAATATCCCCGCGCCGGAGGCGTCCGGCGCAGATCTCAGGCGCTGGCGGGGATCAGGTGCGCAACCCGGTTTCGCGCAGGATGCCGCGGCGCTTGGCTTCGTAGTAATAGCCCTTGGCATACCACATCACGGCGCGGTCGTGCGAGCCATCGGCACACAGCCACGCCCCGCGCAGGTATTTCACGCCGTATTTCAGGTTGGTCTCGGCGCGCAACAGATCGTTGGGCGTGCCCCGGAACCCCATCCCCTGCGCGGTCTGCGGCAGGATCTGCATCAGCCCGTAATAGGGGCCGTTGCGTGCGCCCGGATTATAGCTGCTTTCGCGCTGGATCACCCGGTGCACCAGGCTGCGCGGCACTTCGTATTCATCGGCGTAATGGTTGATCAGGCGACGCAGTTCGGGCGTTTCGCCGGGATAGAGCTCATACAGGTCTTTCGCGGGGGCCTTGGTGGATTCGCGCGGGTTCGAACCGCAAGCGGCGAGCGCAAACAGGCCCAGCAGGGCGGAACGGCGGGACAGCTGCATGAAGACCTCGGATTTGTTCTGTCCGAATTCATAGCTGCGCGCGGCCATTCCGCAAAGCGGCTTGCCCGCGCGTAAGCGGAGCTTTGCCGAGTTTGGCTTTGACAAGCCCGCCGCGATGGGCCCCACTGCCCGAAACCGGCCGAAAAGAGGATGAAATGCGCGGCATTGCTGAAAATCCGGTCGATCTGTTCATCATCGGCGGTGGGGTGAACGGCTGTGGCATCGCGCGCGATGCCGCCGGGCGCGGGCTGAGCGTGACCCTGGCCGAGCAGGGCGATCTGGCGCAGGCCACCTCTTCGGCCTCGACCAAGCTGTTTCATGGCGGGCTGCGGTATCTGGAATATCTGGAAATCCGGCTGGTGCGCGAGGCGCTGCACGAACGCGAGGTGCTGTTGCGTGCGATGCCGCATATCAGCTGGCCGATGCGCTTCGTGCTGCCGCTGAGCCCGGATATGCGCTTTGACAGCGACACGCCGGTCAGCCGTCTGACCGCGCGCCTGCTGCCCTGGCTGAAGGGGCGGCGCCCGGCCTGGATGATCCGCGCGGGGCTGGCGCTGTATGACGCGCTTGGCAGGCGCAAGATCCTGCCTGCCACCCGCGCGGTGGATCTGCGGCGCGATTCGGCGGGGGCGGCGCTGAAACCAGCCTTTCGCCGCGCCTATGAATATTCCGACTGCTGGGTCGACGATGCGCGGCTGGTGGTGCTGAACGCGCGCGATGCGGCGGCGCGCGGCGCGCATATCCAGACCGGCTGCACCGTGCTGGAGGCGCATCGCGAGAATGACCTGTGGCGGATAGTGACCTCGGGCGGCATCCACTATGCCCGCGCCTTGGTCAATGCGGCGGGTCCCTGGGTCGGCGCGGTGATCCGCGACACGATCCATGTGCCCTCGACCGAGGGCGTGCGGCTGGTGCGCGGCAGCCATATCGTCACGCGTCGCCTGTTCGATCACGACCGCGCCTATTTCTTTCAGGGCCGCGACGGGCGGATCTGTTTCGCGATTCCCTATGAGGGCGATTTCACCCTGATCGGCACAACCGATGCCGACCATCACGGCCCACCCGGCGAGGCGCATTGCACCGAGGAGGAGGCGGACTATCTGTGCGCCTTCGTGTCCGAATATTTCGCGCGGCCGGTGACGCGCGCCGATGTGGTCTGGTCTTATTCGGGGGTGCGCCCGCTTTATGACGACGGGGCGAGTTCGGCGACGGCGGCGACGCGCGATTATGTGCTGCGGCTTGATGCGCGGGGCGCGCCGCTGCTGAACATCTTCGGCGGCAAGATCACCACCTACCGGCGCCTGGCCGAGGCGGCACTGGCCCGGCTGGCCCCCTATTTCTCCGATATGGGCGGCGACTGGACGGCGGGTGTGGCCCTGCCCGGCGGGGCCTTTGCGGTGGATGGGGTGGATGCGCTCTGCGCCGAGTTGCGCCGCGATTATCCGTTCCTGACCGCGCCCTGGGCCGCCCGTCTGGTACGCGCCTATGGCACCGATGCGCGGCTGGTGCTGGGCGGCGCGCGGACCGCCGCCGACCTGGGCCGCGATTTCGGCGCGACCCTGACCGAGGCAGAGCTGCGCTGGCTGCGCGCCCGCGAATGGGCGGTGACGGTCACCGATGTGATCTGGCGCCGCTCCAAACTCGGGCTGCGGCTCAGCCCCGCCGAAGTCAACGAGATCGCGCGCTTCATGGCCAGCCCCGACTTCACATCGCCGGGCTGAGCGGGCAGTCTGGGCCGGAGGAGGACAGCATGACCGATATCGTGGCGCTCGATCAGGGCACGACCTCGTCGCGGGCGATCCGCTTTGGCGCGGACCTGCGGGTGCAGGCGGTGGCGCAGCAGGAGTTTCCGCAGATCTATCCCGCGCCGGGCTGGGTCGAGCATGACCCGCAGGCGATCTGGCAGACCACGCTGGCCTGCGCGCGCAAGGTCGTGACGGATCGGACCGCCGCCATCGGCATCACCAATCAGCGCGAAACCGTGGTGATCTGGGATCGCGCGACGGGGAGGCCGATCCATAATGCGATCGTCTGGCAGGACCGGCGCACCGCAGACACCTGCGCCGCGCTGGCCGCCAGCGGCCATGGCCCCGAGGTCAGCTTCAAGACCGGGCTGCTGCTGGACCCGTATTTCTCGGCCACCAAAATCGGCTGGATTCTGGACAGCGTGCCGGGTGCGCGCGCGCAGGCCGAAGCGGGCGCACTGGCCTTCGGCACGATCGACGCGTTTCTGATCTGGCGGCTGACCGGCGGGCGGGTGCATGTCACGGATGCCACCAATGCCGCGCGCACGATGCTATATGACATCGGGCGCGGGCAGTGGGACGCCGATCTGTGCCGCCTGTTCGGCGTGCCCGCAGCGCTGTTGCCCGAGGTGCGCGATTGCGCCGATGATTTCGGCACGACCGACCCGGCGCATTTCGGCCGGGCGATCCCGATTGCCGGGGTGGCGGGCGATCAGCAGGCGGCGACGATGGGGCAGGCCTGTTTTGCGCCGGGCATGATGAAATCGACCTATGGCACCGGGTGTTTCGCGCTGATGAATACGGGCGCGCGGCGGGTGGCCTCGGGGCATCGGCTGCTTTCGACTATCGCATATCGGCTGGACGGGCAGGTGAGCTATGCGCTGGAAGGGTCGATCTTCATCGCGGGGGCGGTGGTGCAATGGCTGCGCGATGGGCTGGGGTTGATTGAAACGGCCAGCCAGACGCAGGCCTTGGCCGAGGCGGCGGACCCCGCGCAGGGCGTGGTGATCGTGCCCGCCTTCACCGGGCTTGGCGCGCCTTACTGGCGCCCCGAGACGCGCGGTGCGGTGCTGGGGCTGACGCGCAATTCCGGCCGGGCCGAGATGGCGCGCGCGGCGCTGGAATCTGTGGGCTATCAGACCCGCGATCTGTGGGCCGCGATGCGCGCGGACTGGGCGGCGGCGGGCGGTGGCGAGGGGTCGGACACCGTGCTGCGCGTCGATGGCGGCATGGCGTCCAGCGATTGGACGATGCAGTTTCTGGCCGATATTCTGGGCGCGCCGGTGGATCGCCCGGTGGTGACCGAGACCACGGCGCTTGGGGCGGCGTGGCTGGCGGGCTATCGTCTGGGGATCTGCCCCGGCCCTGCGGATTTCGCCGCGACCTGGGCGCTGGAACGGCGCTTCGACCCCGCGATGCCCGAGGCGGAACGCAGCGCGAAATACGCCCGCTGGCAGCGCGCCGTGGCCGCGACGATGGCGTTCTGAGCTGCCGCCTCAGCCCCCCGCCCTCAGCCCCCTGCGCGCCGCAGCCGCAGTGCGTTCGTCACCACGAAGACCGACGAGAACGCCATCGCGCCCGCAGCCAGCATCGGCGACAAGCCGGGGCCGCCAAAGGGCACCAGCACCCCCATCGCCACGGGGATCAGCGCGGTGTTGTAGGCAAAGGCCCAGAACAGGTTCTGCTTGATGTTGCGCATCGTCGCGCGCGACAGCGCATAGGCGCGCGCCACGCCCTGCGGATCGCCCTGCATCAGCACCACCTCGGCTGCCTCGATCGCGACATCGGTGCCGGTGCCGATGGCGATGCCGACATCCGCCGCGGCCAGCGCGGGCGCGTCGTTGATACCGTCGCCCACAAAGGCCACCGCGCCGCGGGCGTGCAGGTCGCGCACGGCATCGACCTTGCCTTCTGGCAGCACCTCGGCCACCACGCGCAGGATGCCCAGCTCGCGCCCGACCGCCTGCGCCGTGGCCCGCGTGTCGCCCGAGATCAGCGCCACCTCGACCCCGTCATATTGCAACGCCGCCACCGCATCATGGGCATATTTCTTCAGCGGGTCGGAAACCGCCAACAGCGCCGCAAGCTGCCCGTCGACGGCCAGCCAGATCGGGGTCTTGCCCTCGCCCGCCAGCGCCTGTGCGGCGGGGGCGAGCAGCGCGGTTTCGACGCCGGCCTCTGTCATCGCGCGGGTATTGCCCAGCAGGACGGCGCGACCGCCCACCTCGGCCGAAAGCCCGCGGCCGGGCAGCGCCTTGACCCGGCGCGCGGGCGCGGGGGGGACGCCGCGATCCGCCGCCGCCGCCAAGAGCGCCTGCGCCAGCGGATGTTCCGAGCGCGCCTCGGCCCCGGCGGCCATGCCCAGCAGCTCGTCAGGGGCGAAGCCGGGGGCTGCGGGGATCAGATCGGTCAGCGCGGGGCGGCCCTCGGTCAGGGTGCCGGTCTTGTCGAAGGCGACGATTTCAATCTCGGCCAGCCGTTGCAGCGCATCGCCGCGGCGAAACAGCAGGCCGAGTTCGGCGCCGCGCCCGGTGCCCACCAGGATCGAGACCGGCGTCGCCAGTCCCATCGCGCAGGGGCAGGCGATGATCATCACCGAAATCGCCGCGATCAGCGCATGGGTGAATCCTTGTCCGGCCAGCATCCAGATGGCGAAGGTCAGCAGCGACAGCCCCATCACCGCGGGCACGAAGACGCGCGTGATCTTGTCGACCAGCGCCTGCACCGGCAGCTTGCCGCCCTGCGCCTCGGCCACCAGCGCGATGATCCGCGACAACACCGTGTCGGCGCCGGTCGCGGTGACGCGGAAGCTGAGCGCGGATTGCCCGTTCACCGTGCCGCCGGTGATCTTGGCGCCGGGGGTTTTCTCGACCGGCACGGGTTCGCCGGTCAGCATGGATTCGTCGATCCAGCCGTGGCCCTCGGTCACCTCGCCGTCCACCGCAACCCGTTCGCCCGGGGCCAGCAGCACGATGTCGCCCGGTGCCAGTTCCTCGACCGGCAGTTCGACCACGCCCGAGGCGCGTTCGACCCGCGCGGTGGCCGGGCGCAGCCCGACAAGCCGCGAGATCGCCTCGCCCGCGCGGCCCTTGGCGCGCGCCTCCAGCCAGCGGCCCAGCAAGATCAGGGTGACGATCACGGCGGCGGCCTCGAAATAGACCTCGCGCGATTGCGGCGGCACCAGACCCGGGGCCAGCACCACGACCGCCGAATAAAGGAAGGCCGCCAAGGCCCCCATCGCCACCAGCGAATTCATCTCGGGCGCGCCGCGCAGCAGGGCGGGGATGCCCAGCCGCAGGAAGATCCGGCCCGGGAAGGCCAGCACCAGCGCGGTCAGAACGAACTGTATCCACCAGCTTGCGGGTTCGCCGATGGTGCGCGCGATCCAGTGGTGAAAGCCCGGGATCATGTGCGCGCCCATCGCCAGGACAAAGACCGGCGCGGTCAGCACGGCCGAGATCAGGACCGCGCGCTTCAGTCGCGCTGTCTCGGCGGCCTGCCGGTCGGCCACCGGGGCAGGGGCCGCGCCCTGTGCCTGCACCCGCGCGGGGTAGCCCGCCGCCGTGACCACCTGCGCCAGTTCCGAGGGCGCCACCGTGCCCTGCGCATAACCCACCGTGGCCGATTGCGTCGCCAGATTGACGGCGGCCGAAATCACGCCGGGCGTGGCGGTCAGCGCACGCTCGACCCGGCCTGCGCAGCTGGCGCAGGTCATCCCCTCGATATCCAGCCGCGCCTCGGCGGTGCTGACCGGATAGCCCGCGCGCTCCAGCGCGGCGGCAAGGCTGGCGGGCGTGGCCGGGGCGGTGAACTCGACCCGCGCCGATCGTGCCATCAGGTTGGCCGCGGCCGACACCACGCCCGGCTCTGCCGCAAGCGCGCGTTCGACCCGCCCCGTGCAGGCGCCACAATGCATCCCGTCGATCACGAAAGTGGTATGCGCGGTGTCGGGCAGCGGGGCATCGGTCATGGCAGTCTCCTTTGCCCCTAACTTGGCCGCATCGCGCGCCGGGTCAATGCCACGCGCAGACATTCGCGAACTTGAATTTGAGCGGCGCCAATGCTACCTCGGCGGCAAGGCAAACCAACCCATTTCGGAGACTTTCCATGTCGCTCGACCGTATCATGTTCGCTTTCGCCGGTGCGATGGTTCTGATCAGCGTTCTGCTGACCCAGTTCGTGTCGCCCTATTTCATGTGGTTCACCGTGTTCATCGGCGCCAACCTGCTGCAATCGGCGTTCACCGGCTTCTGCCCGGCGGCGAAAATTTTTGCGGCCCTGGGCTTCAAGACCGGCTGCGCCTTCGAAGGCAAGTAAGCCGGATTCAAGAAAAATTGCGGGGCGCGGGGGAACTCGCGCCCGCTTTGGCGGTTGAGTGGTGACAGGGTGTTTGCTAGCCTTGCAGCAACGTAACCCGGAGATCCGCATGAACCGCCGCGCTTTTGTCACCACGCTTGCCGCCCTGCCGGTCCTGGCCGCACCCTCGGTCGGCCTGACGCAGGCCGCAAAGGCGCCTGCGACGGCGCCCGAAGCGCCGAAATGGCCGATCGCGCCGCAGTTCTATCCCACCGAAGTGCGGGTTCGCAAAGATCTGGCGGTTGGGTCGCTCATCATCGTGTCGGACAAGTTTTTCCTCTACCACATCGTCGCACCGGGTCGGGCGATGCGTTATGGCGTCGCGGTGGGCAAGGGCGAGCTGAAATTCCGCGGTCAGGCGGTGGTCGGGCGCAAGGTCGAATGGCCGAGCTGGAAACCCACGCCGGAAATGGTGCAGCGCAGCCCCGAACATTACGCGCGCTATGCTGAAAACGGCATGCCGGGCGGGCCGAAAAACCCGCTGGGTGCGCGGGCGATGTATCTGTATCAGAATGGCCACGACACCGCGATCCGCATTCACGGCACGACCGAGCCAAGCTCGATCGGGCATGCGGTTTCGAACGGGTGCCTGCGGATGGTCAATGACCATGTGATCGCGCTTTACGATCAGATCGAACTGGGCACGCCCGTCACGGTCTATTGATGCAGCTGACCGGGATTGCGCAGGTCGGCACGCTGGGCTTCGATACGATCATCGACGTGCGCAGCCCGTCGGAATTTGCCGAAGATCATATCCCCGGCGCGATCAACCTGCCCGTGCTGAACGATGCCGAGCGCGCCGAGGTCGGCACGATCTACAAGCAGGTTTCCCCCTTCGACGCGCGCAAGATCGGCGCGGCGCTGGTCGCGCGCAATGCGGCGGCGCATCTGCTGGGGCCGCTGGCCGACAAGCCCGGCGGCTGGCGCCCGCTGGTCTATTGCTGGCGCGGGGGGCAGCGCTCGGGCTCTTTCGCGACCATCCTGCGGCAGGTGGGCTGGCGGGCTGAACTGGTCGAGGGTGGTTACAAGACCTGGCGGCGGCTGGTGGTCGAGGCGGTTGCCGCGCCGGTCTTGCCGTCTGTCGTGGTGCTGGACGGCAATACGGGGGCCGCAAAAACCGCGATCCTGCAGGCGGCAGCGGCGCAGGGCGCGCAGGTGATCGACCTGGAAGGACTGGCCAATCATCGCGGCTCTATCTTCGGGGGGATGCCGGGTGGGCAGCCCTCGCAGAAGGCGTTCGAGGGGCGTCTGGCGCAGGCGCTGGCGGCGCTCGATCCGGGCCGGGTGCTGCTGCTGGAGGCGGAAAGTTCCAGGATCGGTGATCTGAACCTGCCAAAGGGGATCTGGGCGGCGATCTGTGCCGCGCCCCGGGTGCAGCTGCAGGTGGCCGCGCCCGAACGCGCGGCCTATCTGGCGCGCGCCTATGCCGATGTGGCGGCGGACCCGGCGCAACTGGCCGCGCTGATCGACAAGCTGCGCCGCCTGCATGCGGCCGAGGTGATCGCGCAGTGGCAGGACTGGGCCGCGGCGGGCGATCTGGCCGCGCTGGCGCAGGATCTGATGATCCGGCACTACGACCCGCGCTACGAAAAGCACCGCGCGCGCCATGTGCAGCACGGGGTGACGCTGCCGGTACAAAGCCTTGCGCCCGAGGCCTTGCCCGACCTTGCCGCCCGGGTGGTGGGCGCGGCCGAGGCGCTAGTTACCCGCTGACCCGCAACATCGGCGCCCCGGCGACAAGGGTGCCGATCCGGGCCGCCGGGGCGCCCGCTGCGCGCAGGGCCGACAGAACCGCATCGGCTTGACCCTCGGGCACGGCGGCCAGCAATCCGCCCGCCGTTTGCGGATCGTAAAGCAATTCTGTCCGCGGGCCGGGCGGCGCGGTGATCCGCCCCGCGCAGGCGGCGATATTCGCGGGCAGAAGGCTCGACCCATGCCCCGCGGCGGCCAGATCCTCGGCCCCCGGCAGCAGCGGCAGATCGGCCAGTTGCAGCGTGGCGCCAACCCCCGAAGCCGCGCAGATCCCCAGCAGATGCCCGGCCAGCCCGAACCCCGTCACATCGGTCATCGCATGGGCCACCGGGGCAAGGATCGCCGAGTCCGCCGCCAGCGGCCGCGCCATTGATGACAGCGCCCCCGCCACCGCATCGCCGGGCGCGGCTTTCTGCATCTCGGCCGCCAGGATCACACCGCTGCCTATGGGCTTGGTCAGGATCAGCGCATCGCCGGGCTGCGCGCCCCCCTGTCCAATGGGCGCGCCCGCCAGCCCGGTGATCGCGAAGCCAAGGCTCAGTTCTGCGCCGATGCTGGTGTGGCCGCCGACCAGATCGGCCCCGGCGGCCCGGATCACCCCGCCCGCTGCCGCCAGCACCTCGGCCAGGGTGCGCGCGGCCAGTTCGTCGGATATCCGCGGCAAGGTGACCTGCGCCAGCGCGGCCTGTGGCTGCGCGCCCATCGCCCAGATGTCGCCCAGGGCATGCACCGCGGTGATCCGCGCAAACAGCCACGGATCTTCGGTGAAGGCGCGGACATGATCGGTGGTGAAGACCTGCGCCCCGGCGGGATGGTCCAGCACCGCCGCATCGTCGCCCGCGCCCGCCCGCACATCGGCGCGGGCGGGCGGCGGCAGGGTGCCCAGAACGCTGCGCAGCGCGCCTGCGCCCAGCTTGGCCCCGCAGCCCCCGCACAGCGGCTTCGGCCCCAGTGCCTCGGCCATGCCCTGCGCATGGACGCGCGGCAGGGCAGGGCTGGGCATCGCGGGCAGGTCGTGAACCTTTTCCATGAACCGCAGGTCGATCCGGTTCTTCCAGCGCCACAGCCAGGCGCCATCCAGCGGCAGGCCCCATTTGTCGGCCACCGCGTGCTTGTCGCCTGTGGAAATCAGCTTGAGGTAATCGCGCTGCGGGCGATAGGCGCGCATGGCCCCGCCGGAGGCCGCCGCGCGCAGGTTGTCAAACAGCACCGGCGCCTCGCGCACCGCATAGACGCCCGCCTTTGGCCGCGGCGCAAAGCCCAGATGCGCGATGTCCCCGGCGGCAAAGATCGCGGGGTCCGAGCTTTGCAGGCTGGGGCTGACAGTCACGAACCCCTCGTGCAGCGCAAGGCCGGTGTCGGCCAGCCAGGGCGCGGGTTTGGTCGCCCCCGTGCCCAGAATGAAATCTGCCGGATCTTCGCGCCCGCCTTGCAAGACCACGGCGCCCGCCCTGGCCGCAACCATCCGCGCGCCGGTTTCGATCTGCACGCCCAACCGCGCGCAATGGGCGGCCATGCGCGCCCGTGCGCCGCGCCCCAGGGCGCTCAGCGCGACAGGGCCGGCCTCGTAGACCGTGACGCGGGCGTCGGGCAGCCGATGGGCGAAGGCAAGGGCCAGTTCCACCCCGGCCACGCCGCCGCCCACAACCGCGATTGGTGCGCCCGGCCGGGCCTGCGCGGCGAACCGTTCCCATGCGTCGGCAAAGGCGTCGAGCGGCTTGGCCGGTGTGACATGTTCGGCAAAGCCCGGGATCTGCGGCATTTCCGCAGTGATCCCGGTGTCGATCGAGGCGATGTCATAGCCGACCGGCGCGCGGTTTTCCAAAAGCACCCGACCCGCCGCGCGGTCGATGCTGCAGGCCCGATCCAGGATCAGCCGCGCGCCCGCGTGCCGCGTCAGCTTCACCAGATCCAGCTGCAGTGCCGCGCGCGGGTAATGCCCGGCAATATGGCCCGGCAGCATTCCCGAATAGGCCGCCGTGGGCAGCGGGTTGATCACCGTCAGCCGCACGCCGGGCAGCGGCGCCATGCCCCACATGCGCAATACCAGCGCATGCGCGTGGCCGCCGCCGATCAGAACGATGTCGCGCGTCAGCGGCAGGGCGGGGGTGGGATGCATCGGCGGGTCTCCTTCCGATCCAGACCTAACTTGCGCGCCGCGCAAGGCCAACGGGCATGTTGCCCCACCGATCGCGCGCGGGCGCAAAATTTCTCTGATTCTGCCCTTGACGCCCCGCGCGCTCTGCCTTAGCTACCCGCACCAATGGCTAGGTAGCTCAGCTGGTTAGAGCACGTGACTCATAATCACGGGGTCGGGGGTTCAAGTCCCCCCCTCGCCACCACTTCCCACCCTTTATTATAAAGAAGATCGCAAAGTCACTTGGGCTTGTCTGCTGAACCGTTTACAGGACGGTTTACAGTTTGCGTTCTCGCCTTGTGCTTTTCGAGCTTCGCCACGGCCGAAATTGCCAGCGCAGAATCGCGGCTCAGATAGTGCTTGGCGAGGATCGCCTCGGCTGATTTCGGGTCATGCCCGGTGATCGAATAGATCTCTGGAATGCTGCAGCCGGCGCGTGCCAGACGCAGCACAGCCGTGCCGCGGGTGTCGTGAAATGTCCGCCCCTCGATCTCTGCTGCCGCCTTGGCCTTGGCGAAGCTGGTCTTGTATCCATCCAGCGTCCAGGGTCGACCACGCGACGTGGTGCAGATCGTCAACGCAGAGCCACGGCGCGCCTTCTCTGCGTCTAGAAGGCTGCGTAGCTCATCCGTGACCGGGATTGCCAGATGCACGCCGGTCTTGCTTTGCCGCACCATGAGCCTGGCGCCGTCATAGGCCGCCCACGTCAGGCGCAGAATGTCGCCCTCGCGCTGGCCGGTCTCCAAGGCGATGCGGAAGGGTAGGGCGACATGCGGCTGCGCCGCGGCGATCAGGGCTTCGGTCTCGGCATCTGTCCAGACGATATGCGCCCTGCTGCCGCGAGACAGGCGCCCCGGTCGTTCTGCGGGGTTGTTCAGGATCCTGCGGCGGTCATGCGCCCATGACAGGATCCGCGCCAGCACCGAAAACGTGTAATCCGCCTCGCGCGCGCCCTTCTCGGCCAGCCTGTCGCGCCAATCGAGGATGTCACCGCGAAAAGCCGGGCTGTTGATCGCGGAAATCGGCATGTCCCCATATTCCGTTTCGATCTTGCGGATGCGGCGCGCGTATCCTTCCCGCGTCGAGGTGGCGAGATCCGTGAAGGCGGGGCTGCGCTGGTAGTCGTTGATCAGCTGCTGGAACATTCCGGCGTAACGCCGGGACGGATCGTCTCGGCTAGCCGTCAACTTCTGGAATTCGGCCACGAAAGCCGGTGTGCCGGGCTGCGCCTCGATCCGAGGCCCACCGCGCCACGCGTAGAAATACACGCGCTTAGAGCCGTCCGAGAGGCGGCGGCTAACCTTATGCAGCCCCTTTAGCACCACGCGCATCCTTTCTTGTCCTCCACTCTGTCAGCGGATCTGCCTGCACCTTTGCGGTCGCCTCGGTGCTGATCACGATGGCCCCATCCGGGGTGATTTCGCAACGGGCTACCGCCATCCCGGCAGCTGTTGCCGCCTTGATCGCGCGCGTCACCTCGGCCTGCGTGAATGTCTGGCGCCGTCCCATTACTGACCCTCCATCATTGTGCGCAGGACGACTTGCAACGGGTGTAGGCGCGTGCGCGCAGGGCGCGGGGTATGGGCCCGGATCACCGGACCGCGGGGCGTGGTCTCGTCGCGCACGCCCGGGCTGATCTCGATCCCGCAGGGCGGTGCGGGCAGGGTGACACGCATTTCCGGCGCCCGGTCGTCACGGATGGTCAGGATGGTGCGCTCAGCCATTGCTTTTGTCCTCCGCTTGGTCCCAGTCTTGCATGTCGTCATCCGCAAGCTCGACAGCGGCATCGCGATCCCACGAATATGCCGTGTCACCGTAGGCGTCCGGCAGCATCCAGCGCAGGTATTCGATGGCTGCGTCATAGGCATCGCGCATCTGCATGCGCGGTCTGGTGCGCATCATGTACCGGCAAGACATTGCGCACAGAAACTCTGCGAATGAGATCCCGTCGCTGGAGGCTTTCTCCGCCCGCCAGGCAATGTTCTGCGGCGGTCCGCCGCCCCCTGTGGGGCCATATTTCACCGGCCATCCCGAGAGCTTTTCATAGCAGTCCGCGCACACCCACAGGCCAATCTCCGAGACCATGTCACCGCGCGTGTGGCGGCATTTCTGTGCGCGCGTTGTTCCGTCATCCATGCCGTGCCTCCTGTTGCTGTTCTGAGATCAGTGCAGAGCGCTGCGCGGCGATAACCGCAACGGCATGTGCCACCCTGATACGGGTTCCAGTGTCAAACTTTGGACGCGACTGTGCTGCGGGGCGGTAGCATTTCTCTCGGCGGCTGTAGGCCAGGCGCCCGGGGTGCAGTGCGCCGTAGCTGCGCAGATCCAGCGCGGCCTGCTGCATGCTGATCCCGAACGCCTGTTTCAGGTCGCTGCGATTGATCCGCCCGGCGCCGACCAGTCTGGCGTCAATCCAGATCATTCTGGTCAGCTGTGCGTGGTTTAACTCAGCCATTGGCGGCCTCCTGTTGCTGTGCGTGTCCGCCCCATTGATCTGCGCAGGCCTTCGCCACGCCCTCAAATGTCCGGCTGCGGATCTTCCACCGATCCGGCCCGGGCGGGGCGCGGTGGACGGCCGACCACTGCTTGTGCGCTTCGGTGCCGGGGCACGGCGGGGTGAGGCGGTTCGTTTCCGTCAGCGCTGGCAGGCCGCGCAGATAGAAGCCGGTCGCCTTGAAAAACGGCTCGCCAAACCACCACGGCTGCACGATCTGCGGGCGCGGCAGATCCGCGGGCAGGCGTTCGCGAGCGTGCGGGTTCATAACCGGGTTCTCGATCGCCACGCGCGGAACCGGCGCGCGCCAGCAGGCGGTGAACAGATCGACGCCGCGCTGCAGGTCGTACCAGAGGAAGGCCAGCCGTTCGTCCCGGCTCATGCGGCCAAAGGCTTCGCGTTCGTGGCGGGCGTATGTTTCCGGCAGCCGTTTGGACGGCTCGGTCAGCCAACGCACGCCGCTGTTACACAGGCGCGTGCAGGGCGGGTGCATGACCGCCAGCAGATCCCAGCCCTCGGCCAGGTAGTCGCGCAGATCGCCGGTGATGTGGCGGTTGCTGCCGTCCTCGGCGGGCAGCAGATCCACCGACCAGGCATCGTGCCCGCGCGCAGCAAATGCCCGGCGCATCACGCCCGAGGTCTCGCAGCCGATCAGGACGCGCATCACACCATCCCCAACGCGGCTTTGTAGATCTCGAGGATCGCCTCTTCCGCGGCCAGGTCGTCCTTGTCGCGCTTGCGCAGCGCGATGATCTTGCGCAGCACCGTGGTGTCGTAGCCGCGGGCCCTGGCCTCGGCCATCACGTCCTTCTGCTGGTCGGCGATGTCGCGCTTCTCGGCCTCCAGCTGCTCGAACTGTTCGACAAACTGGCGCAGCTCGTCGGCATGCACGGCATAGGCATGCGACTTGGCCGCATCCATTTCTGGGTCGGGCTTCATCGGCGGCTTGCCAGCGGTGCGCAACTCTTCCAGTGCGGCCTCGAAAGCGGCGGGCGGGGCGGTGACGCTGCCGCCGTCGCTGTGCAGGGTGATCGCGGTGACACCCATCAGACCAGCCCCGGCGCGGTGAGGGCGGGCAGGGCCAGCGCGGTGTCGAGCGCGGCGCGGGCGATGACCAGGGCTGCAAGGCACAGCAGGCCGGTCAGCAGCACCTCCGGCCAGCCGAGGCGCGGCGCGGTAGTGTCCGGCTGTTCACAGGCGGTTTCGGCAATGCGGGGGCGGGCAGGGCGCAAGCTCATTGCAGCGCCTCCCGGCGGCGCAGGGCCGCGCGCACCAGATCGGCCCGCATCACGTCGATGTGGTCGCCGTAGCGGGTCAGAACCTCGATCGCGGCGCGCAGGTGCTCGGCCGTCGCGCAGCGCGCTTTCAGCACATTGCGCCCAGTCTCCAGCAAGGCCGCCCGGCGCCGCGCCTCCTGGCGCAGCACCACGACAGCACATGCGGGCGGGGTAGAAATCGGGTGCGTATGAGCAAGCATGACGGCCTCCATCGGCGGGTTGCGATGGAGGTGATGGTAGTGGGGGAATAATACCCCGTCAATGGAAATAGGGAAAATTTACCCCATTTCAGCTGGGCATGGAGAGTCATGAGGAGGCGTGGGCGCGTGTCCCTCGGGTGTAAGATAAGAAAAGCTCGTATGCACAGGGGGGCGTCGAGAAAGAACCGTCCTCCCTCGCGCGTCGTCCGCCAAGCGTATAGGACAGGAAGCAGCCTTTCGCGGACACGCTGAAATCGAGGCACATACATGTTGCCTGTTGTGCATGGCCAAGATACCGTACCTGAAATGTTCCAGCAATGATAAGCTCTCACTGCAATGCGCCTTGCTCCACCTTCTCTCTCGCCTCTCCTTGGCGCTGGCCGAGATTGCCGATTGCTTGCCGCTGTCGAAAGTTTGCAAACTGGCCGCATCATGGCGCGTGCATGGATTGGCCAGGTTGACATGCAGCGGCGTCAACAAGCCGTTTGGTCATTTGTCGAGCGGGCAGTGCGATCCTATGCTGCTGCGACCGGCGAAGTTTTGGGTGGGGGGCTGGTTGTTTCTCCTGTCACGCTTGCCTTCACCTTCGAGCTCGACACTCTGGCTGTCGAGCTAGCCGAGTCCCTCGGGCGGGCGGCTGCGCAGCTGCCAATAGAGGAGGCCTGCTATCAGCTAAGCACATGCTACACTGCCATGCTGCCCCAGGAGACACGCAGCTCTTGGGGAGCCTATTATACTCCCCCTGCGCTAACTGATCGGCTGCTGGCTATGGCCGAAGATGCTGGCGTCGATTGGCAGACGGCACTCGTTCTCGACCCGGCGTGTGGCGGTGGCGCGTTTCTTTTGCCCGTTGCTCTGCGAATGCGCAAAGCTCTCGTCGACTTGCCAGCTGAGCGGTTTCTTGCGCACATTTCAACTAACCTCAGAGGCTTTGAAATTGACCCTTTTGCGGCTTGGCTCACTCAGGTTTGGCTTGAGATCGCCTTTGCGGACGAGGTGCGGATCGCGCGGCAACCGTTCCCATCAATGGTCACCGTCTGTGACAGCCTCAGCCAAAGGCCGGCACATCAAAAGTTTGACTTGGTCGTGGGCAATCCTCCTTACGGCCGGATTCGTTTGCCAGCGCATCAACGCGAACACTACAGCCGCAGCCTGTACGGGCACGCCAATCTTTACGGGTTGTTCACCGACCTTGCGCTCCGCTGGGCGAAGCCTGAAGGCGTGGTCGCCTATGTGACCCCAACCAGTTTTCTGGCCGGTGAGTATTTCAAGGCGTTGCGAGGCCTTCTGGCGATGGAAGCCTCTCCACTGGCGATCGACTTTGTGACCGAGCGGCGGGGGGTGTTCGAGGATGTGCTACAGGAAACCGTGCTGTCGACGTACCGGCTTGGTGCACACACTTCTGCCGTACAGGTGCATTACTTGGCCGTGAATGGTAAGGCGGAAGTCACTAAGGCAGGCCAATTTGAACTGCCTGAGGACCCGCGTGATCCGTGGCTCGCGCCACGCACCCCGGACGATGTGCCGCTGGTTGCGGCGATGGCGGGGATTCCGACTAGGCTCCGAGATTGGGGATACAAAGTCTCCACTGGGCCGCTTGTATGGAACCGCTTCAAGCCGCAGTTTCGCATGCGCCCGGGAAGGGATACCTTGCCAGTGGTTTGGGCGGAGTCGATTACGGCAGATGGGCGATTTGTTTGGCGCGCCGAAAAGCGTAGCCACCAGCCCTATTTCCGTCCGACTGCAAGCGATGAGTGGCTAAAGGTGGACACGCCGTGCGTTCTGTTGCAGCGCACCACAGCGAAAGAGCAGGCTCGGCGCCTGATTGCCGCCGAAATGCCGGAGGCCTTCATCCATTCGCATGGAGGTGTCATTGTTGAGAACCACCTCAATATGGTGAAGCCGATCAATGGATGCCCGAAAGTTCAACCCGCCGCAGTGGCAGCCGTGCTCAATTCCAAGATTGTAGATCGCGCCTTCCGCTGTATGAGTGGTAGTGTGGCGGTGTCAGCGTTCGAGCTTGAAGCTCTTCCCCTGCCGAATCTTGCGCAAATGCGCCAGATTGAAACGCTCCTAGGCCAGAAAGCACCTGCGGGTGAGATCGAAGCCCTCTTGGAGACATTTTATACGAAAGACCCTGCATGAGTTTGCCAGACTTAACGCCATGGCCAGACATTCACTCCCGTTTGCAGGAGATCTTTCCAGAGGGAACACCCCACCGAGCGCAGTGTGTGTGGGAGATTGCGGCACGGACCGTCTTTGTCATGATGTATGTTGGGGCTGTCGAGGGCGCCGAGGTTTGGTTGAGGCCAGACCAGGTTACGCGCATGACGGACGCTCAGGCTGCTCTTTTGTCCGACGCTGACCGGCTTATTTGGTCGAAAGCATCCATAAAGCCCTCGAAGGCAGAGGTGCCAGGGCGATGGTATGCCGCCAATACGCGGGAGTCTGTGCGTGACGACACGCTGAGAAACGCGCTAGTCGAAAATGGCGCCGTTATCGAACGCCCCGGCCTTGCGACCACCTCTCCGTTGGGCCGGTACGCATTGGGAGCGGGCTTTGCTACTTTGTTTGACCCCGCGCTCAGTGGTGTTGCGTTGCAGGATGCCATCGCGAATTGGCAGCGCAATCACCTCACCCCTGGCGCCCGTATGCGTATTGCGGTCATGCGGAAGGGCGCGGCCATTGACTCCGATCGGGTGCTTGTGACCTTTCCTGGGGGGGAGACGCGTCGGATGGCGCCGGGGCTCAGTTCCGAGTTGTCCCGGGCTGTCATCGAGGTATTTGCACCGAAGTTTCTTGGCAGCCCGGCGGTCATTTTCCTTAGTGAAAGCCGCGACAAGGTGGTGTCACGGGACGATGAGCTTGCCAGGAAGATCGGCCTCAATATCCTAGCTGACAAAAATCTCCCTGACATTATCCTTGCAGACTTGGCGCCTGCACACCCTTTGCTCGTATTCGTGGAGGTTGTAGCTTCGGATGGGCCCATATCCGAAAAGCGGAAGATTGCACTACTGAAACTGACGACCGCCGCAGGTTACCCCCCCCAGCATATCGCCTTTGTCACGGCTTACTTCGATCGCAGCGCGGCGCCGTTCAAGAAGACCGTAGATGGCTTGGCGTGGGGCAGTTTCGCGTGGTTCGCGTCGGAGCCAGACAATCTTGTGGAATTGATCGAGGGAGTACGCCCTCTCACCCATTGAGGCATATCAGGACCGCATGAAGGGATGCGCCGCGGTTGTTGGGGGGATTGCCTGCGGACTGCTCGGGTCTCAGTGCGCTTCAATAGGGTTAGGTACTCGGTAATGAGTGCCGTGACCCTCTTGGAGCGTACCGTCAATCCACTTTTCGCACAAGTTCCTTGGGTAGGTGGAGGCGGACTGCCGCCGCCCATGTGACCTTGACGTCCAGAAGGTTGGCTCCGGCGGGATTGAGCGAGAGCAGATGGAAGAGGCCCGGCGCCGTTCCGGTCTTTAGCTGCTTCACCCAGACTCGACCATCGTCGGTTTGCGCCACGACCTGCCTGCCGATCGCTTCGACGGGAACGCCTTCTGCCGCAGCGCGGGAGTAGAACAACACGTCGCCGTTGAAGAACATCGGCTCCATGCTATTTCCCTTAACCTCGACCGCCACAATCCCGTGGGGGCTGACCTCGGCGGGGCAGGCGACATGATAAAGCCCGTCTCCCTTTGCATAAGCATCACAGAGGTCCACCTCCGCCCCGGCGCCCACATGGCCCGCGACCGAGACGGCGTTGGGGGCTGCTTGCAGATTTCCCAAGAGGAAATCCTCGACCGAGACACCAAACACCTTTGCGACCCTGACACCATCATCGAAGTTCGTGCGTTGGGATTTCCCCTGCATCAATCCCTTGAGCTGATCGTAGGAAACGCCTGATTGAATCGCAACGCTCCGCAGGGAGCGGTTTGTCGCCTTAAGTGCGTGATCCAGGGCCGTTTTGAATGATGTTTCCATAAGGGGAAATATACCCGGCGCAGGGTCGTGTGTAATGGCGTAAAAATCCCCTTGAGTTATGGGGTAAAAATACCCCATACTGCGCGACATGGAACAGTTCATATCAGACATCGAGCGTTATTGCGCTGCGCATGGCATCTCGCCCCAGAAGCTGTTGCGAGATGCGGTCAACGCCAGCTGGCGGCAATGGCAGGACTGGCGGGATGGAAAGTCCAGCCCGACCCTGCGTGTCGCCGACCGCATTCGTGAGCACATGAAGGTTAGCTCTGATCGGGCATGCCAGCCCAGTAACCACGGTGGCGGTGTTTGATGGTTGCGATGGATTGGAGTTCTGCCGGGCGGAGTGTTCCATTCCCCGACGCTCTCACGCGGGTCTCTCTCTCACAAGAAAACAAGGTTTTGGAGGCTTCCGATGTATGACGTTCGTCTGACGGTCCGGGCGCATATGCGGGCGATGTCCGAGCGGCTTGGCGGGGTCGAGGGGGCTGCGGCTGCGGTTGGGGCGCGGTGGGGTGATCCGGTGTCGAAGGGCACGATCTCGCGCAAGCGCGACGGCTCGCTCGAATGGACGGTGGCCGATGTGGTGGCCTTCGAGGATGCGCT
>DKFM01000018.1 GCA_002452815.1 Rhodobacteraceae bacterium UBA6796 | reverse complement strand
CCAATTTTACTCCGCCGTTGACACTCGCGGGGGCTGTGGAATTAAACAGCTCTCGAGCTCAGGCCGAGTGCACCAGCGATCCGCTGGGGAACTCAATCGCGGCAAGGCCAGAAACGACTCCGATACGCCCGACAATTTTTGGCAGGTGACGCGCGGCCTCAATTGTCGTGTTCAGGGCCTCGGCTTTTTGCGACAAAATGCGCGCCCCCTGCTATGAAGGGGCCGTTGAAAGAGGAATGGATAAATCGGAGTTGGATCGTTGCCTTCTGAGGCTGTACTTTTTCTGAGCGTCTGCGTTCTCATTCTCGGCGTGATGATCTTCTGCCTCTTGATGTCCACTATCGGAGGCATGGCTGAGGCGCGCGGGCATAGTCCGTGGCCTTGGTGGTTCCTCGCACTGGCGTGGTCACCATTTGGGTCAATGTTCGTTCTGTGGTTTTTCTTTGACATTCAAGACGAAGAAAAGACTGCCGACTCCTAGCCGAAGCACAAAAACGGGTCTGAATGAGCAGTCGCGGACCTCGAAGCATTTCTTCAAGGACATGAAAACTAACGATTTCGTGGATTTCAACGGTGAATGGTGGAGCAGAGGGGGATCGAACCCCTGACCTCGTCATTGCGAACGACGCGCTCTCCCAACTGAGCTACTGCCCCTCACCGTGGGCGGGTATTTCGCGCATGGCAGAGGTATTGTCAAGCGGGGGCCACATACTCGGCGCAAGTTTTTTTGTGCCCGCACAGCCCCCGCCAAGGGTCACCGCACTCAGGCCGCTTGCGGCATCTTCGAGCGCACGAAAGCAACCAGTTCCGCAGCCGGGCGCGCGCCCGCGGCCCGCGCGACTTCGCGCCCCTTGTGAAACAGGATGAAGGCGGGAATCCCCTGGATGCGATAGCGCTGCGTGGCGGTCGGGTTCACCTGCGTGTTGATCTTGGCCAGCCGCACCTTGGGCGCCAGCATCCCGGCAGCGGCCTGAAACTGCGGGGCCATCTGGCGACAGGGGCCACACCAGGGCGCCCAGAAATCGACCAGCAGCGGCAGGTCGTCGCGCTCGGCCTTGGCCAAGGTCGCGAAATCGACTTCGGCCACCTTGCCCGACAGCAGCGGCGCACCGCAGACCCCACATTTCGGCCCGGCCGTCAATTTATCGGCGGGAACCCGGTTCGCCTGCCCGCAGTCCAGACAGGTCAGCTTCAAACCCTCGGCCATGTTAAGCCTCCGTTACATTCGTGTTAGGGAATATATTGGGCCACGCCCACCGCTTTGCAAGGAGACGAGATGACACGCTGGCGCGACCTTCCCCCCGAAAAACAAGAGGCGCTGCGCGCGGCCTATGCAGACGAGATGGCACGGCAGGCCACCACCTGTTCGCTGGATGAAAAAATTGCCCGCTTCGCCGCCTGGCTGGCCCCGCAGGGGATCAGCTTTGATGCCGAGGATCTGCCGCGACGGCGGAGTTGAGCACACGCAGGGACGCCCCCCGCCGAAGGGTTGGTGGCGGGGAATGCGCCCGCGACCCTGCCGGATCAACCCGGTCTGGTCGCGGGGCAGTCCGTCGTCCTTATTCCGCCGCGTAGGCCTCCAGCGGCGGGCAGGTGCAGATCAGGTTGCGGTCGCCATAGACGTTATCGACGCGCCCCACGGGCGGCCAGTATTTGTCTTCGCGGAACGAGCCGGGCGGGAAGCAGCCCTGCTCGCGCGTGTAGGGGCGGTCCCAGTCGGCGACCAGATCCTCGACCGTATGCGGCGCGCGGCGCAGGGGGCTGACCTCGGCGCCGATCCGGCCCTCGGCCACGTCGCGGATTTCCTCGCGGATCGCCAGCAGCGCGGTGATGAAGCGGTCGATCTCGGCCTTGGTCTCGGATTCGGTGGGCTCGACCATCAAGGTGCCCGCCACCGGCCAGCTCATCGTGGGCGCGTGGAACCCGTTGTCGACCAGCCGCTTGGCGATGTCATCGACGGTCACCCCCACTTCGGCGAACTCGCGGGTGTCGAGGATGCATTCATGCGCCACCCGGCCGCGGTTGCCCATGAACAGGATCGGATAGGCCGCCTTCAACCGCGCCGCGATGTAATTGGCGTTCAGGATCGCCACGCGGGTGGCCTGGGTCAGCCCCTGCCCGCCCATCATCAGGCAATAGGCCCAGGAGATCAGCAAGATCGAGGCCGAGCCATAGGGCGCCGCCGACACCGGGCCTTCGGTCAGATCGCCCGCTTCGGGGTGACCCGGAAGATAGGGCGCCAGATGCGCGCGCACGCCGATCGGCCCCATGCCCGGGCCGCCGCCGCCATGCGGGATGGCGAAGGTCTTGTGCAGGTTCAGGTGGCTGACATCGCCGCCAATCTCGCCCGGCTTCACCAGACCCACCAGCGCGTTCATGTTCGCGCCGTCGATATAGACCTGACCGCCGTGTTCATGGGTGATCTCGCAGACCGCGCGCACGGTTTCCTCGAACACGCCATGGGTCGAGGGATAGGTGATCATGCAGGCCGCCAGATTGTCGCCCGCCGCCACCGCCTTTTCCAGGAAATCCTCCAGATCGACGTCACCATTGGGCGCCGATTTCACCACCACGACCTTCATCCCCGCCATCTGCGCCGAGGCCGGGTTGGTGCCATGCGCCGAGGTCGGGATCAGGCAGATGTTGCGATGCCCCTGCCCGCGTGCGCGGTGATAGGCGGCAATCGTCAGAAGCCCCGCATATTCGCCCTGCGCGCCGGAATTCGGCTGCATCGAGAAGGCATCGTACCCGGTGATCTCGCACAGCTTTTCGGTCAGATCGGCAATCGCCTCGTGATAGCCTTCGGCCTGATTATGCGGCGCGAACGGGTGCAGCGATCCGAATTCGGGCCAGGTCAGCGGCATCATCTCGGCGGCCGCGTTCAGCTTCATCGTGCACGACCCCAGCGGGATCATCGCCCGATCCAGCGCTAGGTCACGGTCGCTCAGACGGCGCATGTAACGCATCATCTCGCTTTCGGCCCGGTTCATGTGGAACACCGGATGGGTCAGATAGTCACTGCGGCGCAGCAGCGCCTGCGGGAAACCCAGCCCCACCTCTTGCGGCGCGGGTTCGGTGATCCCGAATGCATCCAGCACGCGCGCGATCACATCGCCGTCGGTCAGTTCGTCCACCGAAATGCCGACCCGGTCGCGCCCCACCTTGCGCAGGTTCAGCCCGCGGTGGCGCGCGGCGGCCAGAATGCCCGCCTGCCCCACGCCGACCTTCACGGTGAGCGTGTCGAAAAACGCCGCCGGTTCCACCAAGGCACCTTCGGCCAGCAATGCATCGCGCAGCCGCACCGCGTTCAGATGCACCCGCTCGGCAATCGCACGCAGGCCCACGGGGCCGTGGAACACCGCATAGAAGCTGGCCATCACCGCCAGAAGAGCCTGCGCCGTGCAGACGTTCGAGGTGGCCTTCTCGCGGCGGATGTGCTGTTCGCGCGTCTGCAGCGCCAGCCGATAGGCCGGGTTGCCGTTGGCATCAATCGACACACCGACGATCCGCCCCGGCATCGCGCGCTTGAATTCGTCGCGGCACGCCATGAAGGCCGCATGCGGGCCGCCATAGCCCATCGGCACGCCGAACCGCTGCGCCGACCCAACGGCGATATCGGCGCCCATCGCGCCCGGCTCCTTCAGCAGACACAGCGCCAGCAGGTCGGTCGCGACGATGGCCAAGGCCTTGGCGTCGTGCAGTTTCTGGCATTCGGCGCTGAAGTCGCGCACATGGCCATAGGTGCCCGGATATTGGAAGATCGCACCAAACACCGCCTGCGCGTCCAGCGCCTCGGGCTGGCCCTTGATGATTTCGATCCCCAGCGGATGCGCGCGGGTCTCGATCACGGCGATGGTCTGCGGGTGCAGGTTCACATCGACAAAGAAGGCGCGCGCCTTCGACTTGGCCGACCGCTCGGCCATCGCCATCGCCTCGGCGGCGGCGGTCGCCTCGTCCAGCAGGCTGGCATTGGCCACCGGCAGCCCGGTCAGATCGGCGACCATGGTCTGATAGTTCAGCAGCGCCTCCAGCCGGCCTTGGGCGATTTCCGGCTGATAGGGGGTGTAGGCCGTGTACCACGCCGGGTTTTCCAGGATGTTGCGCTGGATCGCGGGCGGCGTGACGGTGCCGTAATAGCCCTGCCCGATCAGGCTGGTCATCACCCGGTTCTTCGCCGCCACCGCGCGCATCTTCGCCAGCAGCGCATGTTCGCTCAGCGGCGCCCAGGACAGCGGTTTGTCCTGCCGGATGGATTTGGGCACGGTCTCGTCGATCAGCTGATCGAGGTCGCGCACCCCCACCGTTTTCAACATCTCGGCCATCTCGGCGGGGCTGGGCCCGATGTGACGGCGGTTCGCGAAATCGTAGGTGTCGTAGGCGGTGGGGGTGAACATGATCTGCCTCAGCCGATGAAATCTTTGTATTCGTCTTCCGACATGAACCCGTCGAGCTGGCCCATGTCCTCGACCTTCATCTTGAAGAACCAGGCCGCGCCCAGCGGGTCTTCGTTCACCAGACCCGGGTTGTCGACGATCGCCTCATTGACCTCGACGATCTCGCCATCGACCGGGGCCAGGATGTCCGACGCGGCCTTGACGCTTTCGATCACACAGATCTCGTCGCCCTTGGCGACCTGGGTTTCGATCTCGGGCAGTTCGACGAACACCACATCGCCCAGGGCCTCGCTGGCGTGTTCGGTGATGCCGACGACGACCAGATCGCCCTCGACGCGCAGCCACTCGTGCTCTTCGGTGAATTTCATGGGAAGGCTCCTCAGCGTTTGTAGGTGGTGGGTTGGAAGGGCATGGCCACGATGGTGGCGGGCAGGCGCTTGCCGCGCACTTCGCCATAAACCGTGGCGCCGGGGGTCAGATCGGCGGGTAGATAGGCCATCGCCATCGGTGCCTCGATCGAGGGGCCGAAGCCGCCCGAAGTGACCCGGCCAATCGGCGCGCCGCCCTCGGCCCTGGCAAAGATTTCAACGCCTTCGCGCATCGGCGCGCGGCCTTCAGGGCGCAGGCCCATGCGCAACCGCGCCGGGCCTTCGGCCAGTTCACGCAGGATGCGGTCCGCGCCCGGGAAGCCGCCCTCGCGCGCCCCGCCTGTGCGGCGTGCCTTCTGGATCGCCCAGGCCAGCCCCGCCTCGACCGGCGTCGTGGTAGTGTCGATGTCATGGCCATACAGGCACAGCCCGGCCTCCAGCCGCAGGCTGTCGCGCGCGCCCAAGCCAATCGGCGCCACCTCGGGTTGGTCCAGCAGCGCGCGGGCGAAATCCACCGCCACCGCGTCGGGCACCGAAATCTCGAACCCGTCCTCGCCGGTATAGCCCGAGCGCGAGATCCACAGATCCGCGCCCTGCCAGCCAAAGGTGCCGACATCCATGAAGCGCATTGCCGCCACGCCGGGCACCAGACGCGCCAGCGCCGCCTCGGCGGCAGGCCCCTGCAAGGCCAGCAGCGCGCGGTCGGTGACCTCGGTCACGCCCGCGACATGCGCGCGCAGATGCGCCAGATCGGCCTCTTTGCAGGCGGCATTCACCACCACGAACAAATGATCGCCGCGATTGGCCACCATCAGATCGTCCAGAATTCCGCCCGCCTCATTGGTAAACATCGCATAGCGCTGCCGGTTCAGCGCCAGCCCCGCAATATCGACCGGCACCAGCGCCTCAAGCGCCGCAACGGCCGCGATCGGCAGGATCACCTGCCCCATGTGGCTCACGTCGAACAGCCCGGCCGCGGCGCGGGTGTGCAGATGTTCCTTCAACACCCCCAGCGGGTATTGCACCGGCATCTCATAGCCCGCAAACGGCACCATCTTGGCGCCCAATTCCAGATGAAGGTCGTAAAGACCCGTCCGCATAAGGTCAGCCATGCTGCCCCCCTATCAGCCGGAAGTCCGGCACCGAATCCCTGGGCTTGCGCCCGCTCGATGCCCCCTCTGTCCCTACCCGGGTTCGCCCCGAGCGCCTGAGATCGTTATCCCTTCGGCGGATGCGCGCGCATCTCTCTCCAGAGTCCGTCGCCAGAACGGTCCTTTTGCCTGAGAGTTTACCGGGGCGGTTGCTCCTTCGGCACTGGGAAACCAGATTCTCCCTGTCCTGACCCCTCCCGGATAGCCGAGCGCCCGCGTTGCTGACAAGTCAAAAAACCAAAATCGACGCTTTGCGGAAAAATACGACATTCCATCGTCGCAAACGCGCAAAGACAAAGGGCGCGGCTTGTGCCACGCCCCTTCATCTTGCCGCAAATACCTTGCGGGGTCCGGGGGTGCAAAGCCCCGGCGCCTGCCTTGCGCGCGCCTCAGCCCTTGGCGCGGATCTTGTGCAGAAGCGGCATCAGCTCGGCCATTTCGGGGCCATGCGCCTGCCCGGTCAGCGCCTTGCGCAGCGGCATGAACAGCCCCTTGCCCTTGCGCCCGGTGGCCTCTTTCACCGCGGCGGTCCATTCGCCCCAGGTCGCCGGGGTAAAGGGCGGCGCGGGCAGCAACGCCATCGCGGCGGCGATGAAATCGGCATCCTCTGCGTCGATCACCGGCTCGGCCCCGTTCAGGCACAGATCGGCCCAATGGCCCAGATCGGACAGCTTGTCGATATTCTTGGACGCCACCGCCCAGAACGCCTCGGCCTGATCGGCGGGAATGCCCAGATCCGCGATCTGCGCGGCCACTGCCGCGAAGGGCAGCTGCTGGTTGCGCGCGCGGGTCAGCGGGATCAGATCGTCGGCATCGAATTTCGTGGGCGCCGCGCCGAACTGGCTCAGATCGAAGCCCTCGGCGATCTCGTCGATGCTCATGCGTAGCTCGACCGGCTGGCTCGACCCCAGCCGCGCCATCATGCTCAGCAGCGCCTCGGGCGCGATCCCGTTGGCCCGCAGATCGCGGATCGACAGCGCGCCCAGACGTTTGGACAGTTCTTCACCGCCCGGACCCGTCAGCAGGCTGTGGTGGGCGAATGCCGGCGGCGTGCCACCGATCGCGCGAATGATCTGGATCTGCGTGGCGGTATTGGTCACATGGTCGGCCCCGCGCACGATATGGGTCACCCCCATGTCGGTATCGTCGACCGAGCTGGCAAAGGTATACAGCACCTGCCCGCCCGCCTTGATCAGCACCGGGTCCGAGACCGAGGCCGCGTCGATCGAGATCGGGCCGATGATGCCATCGGTCCATTCGATCCGCTCCTGATCCAGCAGGAAACGCCAATAGCCTTCGCGCCCCTCGGCCCGCAGCGCGGCCTTCTGCTCGTCGCTCAGCGCCAGCGCGGCGCGGTCATAGACCGGCGGCTTGTGCATGTTCAGCTGTTTCTTGCGCTTCAGGTCCAGCTCGGTCGGGCTTTCGAAGCATTCGTAAAGCTTGCCCTCGGCGCGCAGTTGATCTGCGGCTTCGGCGTAACGGTCGAGCCGCAGCGACTGGCGTTCCTCGCGGTCCCAGGCGATGCCCAGCCATTCCAGATCGGCCTTCAGCGCATCGACATATTCCTGTTTCGAACGTTCCTGGTCCGTGTCGTCGATCCGCAGGATGAAGGTGCCCCCCGTCTTGCGCGCGATGAGGTAGTTCATCAGCGCGGTGCGCAGGTTGCCAACGTGGATATAGCCGGTGGGCGAAGGGGCAAAGCGGGTAACGGTGGTCATGAACGGTCTCCTGATTGCCGTCTGCTCTTTCACAGCCGGGCCGTTTTGTCCATATCTGGGGCAGAGCGAGACAGAGGCAATCGGTAAAAGGGGCAATGAAATGGACGCATGGCAGGATCGCAGCGCGCCCAGCCTGGACGAGATCGCACACCTGGCCGAAGCCGCCCGGGCCGCCCTGCCCCCGGCCTTTGCAGGCCCGGCCGCCGCCGTCGTGCTGCGGGTCGAGGATTTCGCCCCCGAGGCGCTGCTGGTCGAGCTGGAAATCGACGATCCGTTCGAACTGACCGGGCTTTACGACGGTATTCCGATGACCGAGAAATCGGTGATGGACCCGGGCGGGCCCGATGTGATCTGGCTGTTCCGCCGGGCGATCCTGGATGAATGGGTGGCACGCGGGGATGTCGCGCTTGATGCGCTGGTGGCGCATGTCTTCGTGCATGAACTGGCGCATCATTTCGGCTGGTCGGATGGCGACATCGCCAGCATCGACCGCTGGTGGGAATGAGCCCCGCCCCCTGCCCCCGCCGGAGCATCCGATGAACCGTTTCGTCACGATCCTGTCCCACGGTCTGTTCGCGCTGATTGTTCTGGCCGCCACCGCCTGGGCCGCGACCGCGCTGTGGCTGCATCTGTCCGGTGCGCTGCGGCTCGGGGCCGAGGCCGCGCTGGCCTTCGGCGCGCTTTGCGCGCTGGCGGCGCGGTTCGCCCACAACCGACGCAGCGGCTGGGCGGTGCTGGTGATCGGCGCCCTGGTCGTGGGCGCCTGGTATCAGACGATCACCCCGCGCGATGACCGCAGCTGGGCGCTGGATGTGTCCCGCGGGGTCAAGGCGCAGGTGGCGGGCGACATCGTTACCCTGCGCGATCTGCGCGATTTCGACTGGTCCTCGGCCACGCAGGCCACGCCGCGCTGGATCACCGGGCGCTACGATCTGCGCCGGATCGAAACGGTCGATATGTTCACCTCGGTCTGGGACAACCCGGACATCGCGCATCTGCTGGTCAGCTTCGGGTTTGCCGATGGCGAGCATGTGGTGTTTTCGGTCGAAATCCGGCGCGAGGCCGGCGAAGAGTTCAACGAGATCGGCGGGTTCTTCCGCCAGTTCGAACTGGTACTGATTGGCGCGACCGAAGGTGACATCGTCAAGCTGCGCAGCAACTACCGCAAGGAAGAGGTGCGGATGTTCCCGATCCTTCTGACCCCCGAACAGCGGCGGGCGATGTTTCTGTCCTATGTCGCGCTGGCGCAGAAACTGGAGGCACGGCCGGCCTTCTACAACACGCTGACGGCGAATTGCACGACGGTGGTCTATCAGCTGGCAACGGTGCTGAAACCCGATCTGCCGCTGGACTGGCGCCTGGTGCTGTCGGGCTATCTGCCCGACTATCTGGCTGGCCTTGGGGTGCTGGGGGGCAATGGCCCGCTGCAGAACCGCAAAGCCGCAGCCGAGATCACCGCCCGGGCCCTGCGGGCAGACCCGGCGATCCCGTTTTCGCGGGCGATCCGGCAGCCCTGAGCCGGCGGTCACTCCGGTCTCGGGGCCGCCTGTCCGACCTCAGGGCCAAGGATACCCCGCGACGGGCCAGCCATCCTTGACATATTGCGCGACCACCTCGCGGCGCAGGGCCACGACATCGGCAACCGGACTGGCGCGCAGGCGGTCGACCTCGGCGGGGGTGAATTCGGGCGCCTGCGGATCGCGCGAGGCGCCCGCATAGGTGGCGATCACATAGTTCATCACCGCCGCGATCTCGGCCGCATCCAGCGAGGCATTGGTGACGCCCGGCACATGCATCAGATAGCGCCGCCCCGCGTCAGACCGCGCAAAAGACCCGACATAGCCGCGAAAATCCGGGATGCCCGCCTGTTCGCTGCCCGATCCGTCCTGACCATGGCAGCCGGTGCAGCGCAGGATGTAATTGGTCTGCGCGCTGCGCCCCCCGGCCTGCGCCGGGGCAATCGCCGCAATCAGCGCAACCGCCACCAGCGCAAGGGTCGCCACGCTCGGCACACTCAGTTTCACGATCCACCTCCGCGCAGGGCCATCAGCTCTTTGTGGGTTTTCGGGGCCGCGCGGCTGGCGGCGATGTCGGCCGCGGTCACCCGCGCCTCCAGCCCGGCCAGATCGCCCAGCACATAATTCGCCGCGGCCGCCAGATCGGCATCGCTCAGGTCGCTTTGCGGCGGCATCACCAGCCCGTAATAGCCCACGCCCTGCGCCATCAGCGTGCCCGACAGGCCGGAAATCACCACGCCCGAAATGAAGGCGGGCGCCTGATCGCCCAGCTTGGCCCAAAGCGGCGGGTCGGCCAGCGGCGGCGCAAGGCCCGGCGTGCCGACACCTTCGGCGCCATGGCAGGCGGCGCATACATCGGCAAAAACACTCGCCCCGTCGGCGGCCAAAGCGGTCGCAGCGGGCAAAGCGAGGGCCAGAACGGCCCCCGCAACTGTCGCGCGCATCGTCATTCGGCGATCCCCACCAGCGCCGCCACGGTGCAGTGGTAGCCCTGGCTCGCGTTGGCCATGCACCAGTTGATGTCGTTGTGCAGACCCATGCGATAGCCGGGACGCTCGCCTTCATTGGCGTTGCAGAAGGGCGAGCTGTCGCATTCCGCACGTCCGCAGCAGTCATTGTAGGACACGAGGTAATCCTTGCCGTCCGAGGGGTTGTGGCAGGTGCCGACCCAGCTGACCTTGGACACTTCGGACCCGGGCGGGCATTGCGTCAGCGTGCCGCCGCAGCTGTTGCACAGGTTGCCGTCCAGCGCGCAATAGCGCCAGTAATCGCAGGCGTATTCGTCGGTCGTCTGCGCGGCATAGGCGCGCCCGCCCGTGGCCCGGTCGAAGGGCAGCACCGGCAGAACCGCCGCCCCCACCAGCCCCAGCCCCGCGCGGGCCAGAAAGCTGCGCCGCCCCGCCTTGTGCGCGACCGAGCGCACGCCCGCTTCGGTGGCCCGGTCCATCCAGTCGGTGATCTTGTCGAAAAGGTTCATCTGTCAGGCTCCTCAAGAGGTGATTGCCGGGCGGTCGAGCCAGGTCTGGATCGTGGCCACCCCCATGTCATGGGCGTTGAACAGGCTGTCGAGCTGTTCGCGCGAATTGATCAGCCCTTTCGAGCGGATCGTGCCGTCAGGCCCCAGCAGCACCGCGAAGGGCAGCCGCGAAACGCGATAGGCCAGCCCCAGCTCGGTCGAGTTGACGAAGGCGAAGGCGCCCAGATCGGCGGTGTCGATGAAGCGTTTCAGCTTGTCCTCATCGCCATCCGAGGCCAGCACCACATCGAGCCAGCCGCTTTCGCTGGTGCGGGCGGATTTCAGGATCGGCAGCAGTTTCTTGCACACCGGGCAGGTCGGCGAGAGGAAGAACAGCAGCGTCGCACGTCCCTCGCGCGGGCCGATGCTGACCGGCGCGGTCTGCGTCAGCGACGCCAGTTCGAACCGCGGCGATGCCTCGCCGATCTTCGGGCCGGAGTCGTTGACCAGCGCCCCCATCGGCGCGATGCGTTCGAACAGCACGCCGACCTGGCGGGCCAGCGCGAAAACGGCCACGGTCAGCGCGATCACCATCGCAAAGAGCACGGCCACGAGAAAAGTCAGCGCAGTCATTGGGTGTTTCCTTGTTCGCGCCGCAGCAGATAGGCGGCATTCGAGAGAATTTGCTCGGCCATGACATAGCCGGCGAAGGCGATCAGCGCGGCGGCGATGGCCGCCACGGCCTCGGTCCAGGCAAGCGCGCCGGGCACCATCGCGGCGCCCGCCAGCAAAACCGCCGCCAGCACCGCATTGCGGATCAGAAGCGCGGGTGTGATCGGTTGCACCGCCCCGCCGCAGCCACATTCGACATAGCGGCGGCCCCGGGCCACGTTGATGCCCATCGCCAGCGCGTAGCCCAGCAAGATCACCGCGCCCAGCACCAGCCCCGGCAGACGGGCGCCGGGGATCAGCATGGCCGCGACCACGGCGATTTCAGCCGCCAGCAGCAGGGCCGATGCCAGACGCACCAGCGCGGCGGGCAGCAGGTCGTAGTCCTGCACGAAGCCGGTGAAGGCGGTGAAATCCCACGCCTTGTGCAGTGCCGCACGGGCGAACAGGAAGGCCGCGAAGGCCGCCGCCGAAGCCGAGGCCAGCGCCTCGACCGAAGCGGCCTGTGTCAGCGCGCCGCTCATTCCGTCACCGCGACATGCATCGCGAAGCCCACGACATCGACCTCGCCCGCCTTGGTCAGCGCGTAATCCTCACCCACGGTGAATTTCAGCAGCTTGCCCTCTTCGGAGGTGCCAAACAGCAGCGGTTCTGCACCCGGGGTGACGGTGAACGACCCCATCCCCTCGGCTTCAGAGCGGGCCAGCACCTTGCCCGCGACCGGATCGACCGCCCAGATTTCCTTGGAGGCGGTCTTCTGGCTGCCGTCCTTGGCATCGGGGTGCATCGAGATGAACAGCGCCCCCTTGCCGGCCGCCGCGGCCATCATGCCATAGCCGCCCGGTGCCCAGTTGCCCTCGACCCCGGCGACGATGTCGGTTTCCGACACTTTCTCGATCGCGTCCCCCGCATCCGACAGACCGATCAGCTTGCCCTTGTAGGTGGCGAAATAAAGCGTGTCGCCCAGCCGCGCATCCTGCACGAAGATCGGGTCGGCATCGGCATCGAAGACCGGCGCGCTGACCGTCTTTTCGGCGCTGGCGCCGTCTTCGGACAGGGTGTAGCTCGCGAATGTGCCGTCCCCGCAGATCGTCGAAAATTTGGTGCCGCTCAGCGCCGGATAGATCCCCCAGCACCCGGGCGTCGGCAGTTCCTGCGTCACCGCCCCGCTGGCCAGATCGACCACCGTGATCGACGAGGCGGGCGTGGCGTTCTGCACCAGCATGAATTTCTGATCCGGGCTGAACCGCAGCAGCATCGCATAACCCAGTGCCATCGCGGCCTTGGGCGGCAAGATCACCTCGGGGCCGATGACGCCGGTCGTCACATCATAAGAGGTCAGCGCCATCTCGTTGGCGCCGTAGGTGATGCGCTTCATGTAGGACGACACCGCATAGGCGGTCTTGCCGTCCGGGGTGATCGCCATCAGCCCCATCGCGCCCACGGGCAGCTGCTCCTGCAGCTTGAGCGTTTCCTGGTTGAACACGGCGATCGAGCCCGCGCCGATCCATTGTTGTTCGGACACGAAGACATTGGCGCCCGGGTCGATGGCCGGTTTGGTGGTCACGACTTCAGGCACGAAATCCTCGGCAAGCGTGGCCGAGGCGAATGACAGGGCCAGCGGCAAGGCCAGCGCGGCGGGCCGCAGACAGCGGCGCAAGGTGGTCGGTTCGGACACGGTTTCACTCCATCCAGAAAGTCCCGTTTTCAGGCTAGAGGGGCGACACCGCAGGCCGCTATCCACGCGGGGGCAGAAATATCGCCTGTTTTTCAGTCAGTTGAAGAACCGCGCAGACGCGCTCCGAAACGGAAGGCGCGCAAATTTTCGGCACCTCACCCCGGCGGTGGCGAAAACGCGGGCAGGCCCCGGGGCGGGCGCGCCTTGCGCCGCACGCGCCACTTTACACGCTATGGCCTCCGGGCGCCGCATGATCGCGCTCCGACTCGCAGCTCAGGCAAGAGACCATGCAGCCGATTCCCGCTCAGCGTTCCACCCAGCAATTCATCGACGGTTCCGAACAGGAACGCGGCCTGACCGGCTGGACCCAACGCTATGCGCAAACCGAACCCGGCCCCTATCGCGGCGTGATCGAACAGTTGACCCTGCCCGGGATCACCGTCAGCCGCGAGCGGGTGGAGCGCGCGGTCGAGCAAAGCACCGCGCCGCCCGAGGGGCGGGTGATCTTCTGCCAGTCGCTGGTGCGCGCGGGCCCGTGGCGGTTCAACGCGCAAAGCTGCGCGCAGGGGCTGACCGGCTTCATCCGCGGCGGCGAGGAACATCTGGCGGTTCTGCCCGCCGGGGCCGAGGTGCTTATGGTCGAGGCCGATCAGGCGCTTCTGGCCCGGGATCTGGACGAAAACCCGGCCCGGATGGTGTTGGAAGGCGCCTTTCTGGCTTTGCCCGAGGCGCAGGAGGTCCGGCTGCTGGCGGAATGGTTCACGCTGCTTCTGGCCACTTCGGGCGGGATCAGCGCGCTGACCCCGGATCTGGTGCTTTACAACCTTGGCAGGCTGTGGGGGCGGGCCCGGCGCGAGGCGGTCGCGCTGGGGTCCGGCACGCGCGGCGATTACCACATCTTCCGCCGCGCGCAGGCGCTGATGCAAGCCGGCGCGCTGGAAACGCCTTCGGTGTCCGCGCTGGCGGCAGAACTGGGCGTGCCGGTACCCGCGCTGCACCGGGCTTTCCTGCAGACGGCGGGCATCGGCCCGGTCGAATGGCTGCGCAGGCACCGCCTGGACGGCGCCCGCCGCGATCTGCGGCAGGCCGACCCCGATACCCGCGTCACCGACGTTGCGATGAAATGGGGGTTCTTGCATCTGGGCCGGTTCTCGGCGGCTTATACCGCGCAATTCGGCGAGTCCCCCTCGGCCACGCTGCGCACCGCCCGATAACCCCCGGCTCACAGATAAAGCGCGACGATCCCCAGCCCGACCGCGATCTGCGCAGCATCGGCGGCGCGACGCAAACGCCGCCCCTGTGCCCCGCTCAGAACCTCGGTCCCGAGTTTCGCGCTGGCAAGCGCCACCGCCAGGGTGACAAGCGCCGTGCCCAATCCCATCGCCAGCACCGCCGCCGCACCCGCCAGCGGCGCGCCGATCAACACGGTCAGCAGCATCACGAACACCGCCCCGGTGCAGGGCCGCAACGCCACACCGGCAATCAGCATCAGCGCCTCTGGCAGGTCAGCGCGGGCCGCCACCTCGGGGGCCGGGGCATGGGCATGCCCGCACCCGCACCCGTCATCATGCCTGTGCGCGACGGGCTGCGCAAGCTGCGCGGCGCCCCTGCCCCGGCGCAGGCCAAACGCCCCGCGCAGAACCAGAAAAAGCCCCAGTGCCACCAGCGCCCATTCGCCCGCCCGTGTCACTGGTCCCTCTGCCAGACCCGTCAGCTGGCTGCGTCCCAGCCCGAACGCCCAGGCCCCGGCCAGCACCAGCCCGATTGCCACCGCCGCCTGCGCCAGGCTTGCCGCCAGCGTGATGGCCGCAACCTTCAGCAGCCGCGCCCGCGCCGAGAACGCCCAGGCCCCCAGCACCACCTTGCCATGCCCCGGCCCCGCCGCATGCAGCACGCCATACAGAAACCCCAGCCAGATCAGCCCGGCCACCGCGCCCGGCTGATGCGCCTTGAGCGCGCGCACCCCCTCGGCCAGCGGCGCCTGAAACGCGCGCTGTGCCGCGACAAGCGCACCGCGCGCCTGCGCGAACAGCCCCAGATGCCAGGCCACAGCGGCAGCCAGCACCACCAGGGCCAGCACCGACAGCGCCCCTACTTGCCGCATGTGATCCGTTCCTCATCGGCATAAAGCCGGCCGACCGCGGGCAGACCGGCATCGGCGGGGGTGACCTCGGGGCTGAGTTCGGCAATCGCGGCGGCGAGTTCATCGGACACCGCGCCCGGGTCCGCCTCGAACACCGCGGCATGGCAATCGCCGCGGCCTTCGAACCGGGGGGGCGCGACGACCGTGTAGGCGGTATAGAAATCCGGGTCGTACGGGCGGATCACCAACTCGCGGCCCGTCAGATCCAGCGGCGCCCGCAGCATCCGGGTATGCACCGAAACCGCGCGCCCGTCATGCCATTCAGCGGCCCAGTCGCTCGGCCCCTGCAAGGCCACCGGCTGCCCGGCGAGTTCGATCTCGATATCGCCGCCATAGTCCGCAGGCCAATCCGCATCCCAGGTCTGGAACGCCGCCATCTCATCGCCCGCAACCCTGCCATCGCCGTTGCGGTCGTATTTGCCGTCTTCGACCATCAGCAGCGTGAACATCTCGTCATAATCCCAGCGTGCCCGCAGCCCGACAAGCCGCCCGTCGGCATCGAACAGAAGGCTGTGGGTGACATCGACGAACAGATGCGGATGCGCGGCCGCCGGCTGCGCGGCAAGAACCGCCAGCGCAAAACAGGCGAGCGTGAGGGAACGGGGCGAAAGGCGTACCTGGGTCATGCCCCGATCTAGCGGCACCGCCCCCCGCCTGACAAGCGCCCGCCCCACGCCTCGCACCGAAGTTACTTCATAACATGCGCTGCCCCGCACGAAGATCTGCTCCCCTGCCGTCGACTGGCGCCGGACAGCCCGTGCGATGCGGGCTTGACTTCGCGGAAAACTTGTCTTTCCTTGGCCGCGTTCAAGTTCCGGCCATCCGGCCGGATTAAAAGGGAACACGGAACGGCTTCGGCCCAGACCGTGGCTGCCCCCGCAACTGTGAGCGGTGAGCAAGGCCAATGACGCCACTGGGGGTTCCCCGGGAAGGCAGGCCAAGCTTCGACCCGCGAGCCAGGAGACCTGCTTGGACGATCACCCTTTCCGGGCGCGGGGCGCGCCATGGGAGCGGCATGATCCGCAGAGGTGACACTGGTCGCTGTCTGCGGAGACCTCTTCGCAGGCGTCTTTTGGTCACGCGGGCTTCGCCCGTTGGATTTGCATTGCGGGCTTTCGGGCCCGCCAAGGGGATGGAAACCATGTGTTCTGCCCGCGCTTTGCGCTTTCTGCTGCTTTCCGCAGCCTGCTTCGTCACGCCTGCCGTCGGCCATTCGCAAGAGGCCACGACATCCGATGTCTTCCTGTTGGATGAAATCCTTGTCTCTGGCGGCCTGACCGGCATCGCCAAGGACAATTTCACCCGCGCCTACAGCAAGGTCACCCGAGAAGAGATCGCCCGGCGCGGCCTCAAGACCGTGGAAAGCGCCCTTAGGGCCCTGCCGGGGCTGTCGGTCGTATCCACCGGCGACAGCATGACCTCGGTCTTCATTCGGGGCGGGGAAAGCAATCACACGCTGGTGCTGATCGACGGGGTCGAGGTGAACACCACCACCAATGGCAGCTACAGCTTTTCGGGACTGTCGGCCGCCGACATCGACAGTATCGAGGTGCTGCGCGGGCCGCAGGCCACGCTTTACGGCACCAGTGCGATGGCGGGGGTGATCGCGATCACCACGCAGAAGGCGGACAAGCCGGGCCTGTCTTATGGCGGCGGCGTCGAACTGGGCGGCCTGGACAGCCATATGCTCAACGCCTCTCTGCGGCAGGGGTTCGCGCGCGGGCAGCTGTCCTTTGCCGCCGAGAGCCGCCGCTCTGACGGCGAAGACGGATCGCGCACTGGCGGCGATACCGAGTTCAACAATATGGACACCGTGTCGCTGAACGGCGACCACGCGGTGACCGACAGTGTCACGATCGGCTTCAGCCTGCGCCATTTCACGCAATCCTACGGCTATGACGGCACCGACAGCGCCGCGACCCGCCCCGAGGATTACATCGTCGATTCCGGCGATACCGCGGATCGGGACGAAAGCTATGGCACCCTCTGGGCCGAGGCCGAGGCGCTGGACGGGCGGTTGCTGAACCGGCTGGAGCTGTCCGCGATGGACCAGGACACCAGCTACGATTCCCCCAGCTGGGGCGTGTCGAACTATGGCTCCACCCGCCAGGCGCTGAAATACACCGGCAGCTTCGCGCCCGATGGAACCGAGGCCCGGGGGGCGGCGCAAAAGCTGAACCTTTTGCTGGAAGCCGAACGCGAGACCTTCGATGTTGCGACGGCCTGGTCGACGGGCAAGGAAAGCCGCAACAGCCGTTCGGTCGCGCTGGAATATCAGGGACGGTTCGACAACGGGCTCGACCTGCAGGCGGGCGTCCGCCACGATGTCATCGACGTTTTCGAGGACCCGACCTCGTGGAACCTGTCGGCCGCCTGGCGCCAGCCCGGTTCAGCACTGCGGCTGCGCGGCTCGGTCGGGCGGGCGACGGTCTATCCGACGATGTACGAGCAGTTCGGCTATACGCCCGGCCTGTTCACCGGCAACCCGGATCTGAAACCCGAACACAGCCTGAGCTATGAACTCGGGGCCGATCTGGATCTGCCGGAAGGGCGCGGCACACTCGGGGTGACCCTGTTCCAGAGCGATATCGAGGACATGATCGCCAGCACCGGCACCAGCGCGACCAACCTTGCCGGCACCAGCACGCGCAAGGGGGTGGAACTGAGCGCCACCTGGCAGGCCAACGACTGGCTGCATCTGGCCGGAAGTTACACCTATACCCATGGCCGCAGCCCCGGCGGCGAGCGTCTGGTGCGGCGTCCGGCCCATGAATTCGGACTGCAGGCCAGCGCCGACATTCTGGACGGGCGCGCGAATGTAAGCGCCGATCTGCGCCATGTTGCGGGCAGCTACGATCAGGAATGGTTCGGGGCGGGATCGGGCACGATCAGCAAGCTGCCGCAGTTCACCACGGTCGATCTGGCCGCGCGCTATGACCTGACCGCGAATGTCGCGCTGACGGGCCGCATCGTGAACCTGTTCGATGCGGATTATTCCGAAGCCTGGGGCTATTACGGCCAAAGCCGCACCGCCTATCTGGGGCTGTCGGCCAAATGGTGATCCGGGGGCGTCTTGCCGCCCTCGCACTCGCGGGCAGCCTTGCGCTGCCCGCTTTTGCCGAGGCGCCCGGCCGCGTGGTCTCGATCAACCTGTGCACAGATCAGCTGGCGATGATGCTGGCCGCGCCGGGGCAGCTTGTGTCGGTCACCTATCTGGCACAGGACCCGCGCGCCTCGGTGATGGCCGCGGAGGCACGGGCCTATCCGGTCAATCACGGCCTTGCCGAAGAGGTCTATCTGCTCAGGCCGGATCTGGTGCTGGCGGGCAGGTTCACCGCGCAGGCCACCGTCGCGATGCTGCAGCGGCTGGGCATCGCGGTGGTGATCTTCGACCCCGCCTATTCGCTGCTGGACGTGCGGCAGGGCATGCTCGACATGGGCCGCACGCTGGGGCGCGACGCCGAGGGGCAAGCGATGGCAGAGGCATTTTCGGCACGGCTGGCAGAGATTGCCGCGCCCGCTTCGGCGGTCACGGCGCCGCGCCCGACGGCGGCAACCTATGCGGCCAATGGCTATACCTCGGGCGATCGCAGCCTGTCGGGTGAAATCATCGAGGCAGCCGGGTTCGAACATCTGGCGGCCTCGATGGGCCTGCCGCAAGGCGGGGTGCTGCCGCTCGAGGCGCTGATCCTGGCCAACCCGGATCTGGTGATTTCGGGCCAGCCCTATCCCGGCGCCTCGCGCGCCGAAGAGGTGCTGTCACACCCCGCCCTTCTGGCCCTGTCGGGCGACCGGACCGCGATGCAGGACCGAGACTGGATCTGCGGCCTGCCGTCGGTGCTGGCGGCGATAGAGCGGCTGCGCGCCACGCGCGACGACATGGGGGGCCAGGAATGACACAGGCACGTCTGCTTGGGGCACTGGGCGCGCTGGTCGTGCTGCTGTTTCTGGCCGCGCTCGTCACCGGGCCGGCGCCGGTCGGCCCCGGTGAAAGCCTTGCCGCGCTGATCGAGGGCGGGCATGGGCCGCTCACCCTTGTGATGCGCGAAATCCGCCTGCCGCGCGCCATTCTGGCGGTGATGATCGGCGCGAGCCTCGGCCTGTCGGGCGCCGCGATGCAAGGCTATCTGCGCAACCCGATGGCCGAACCCGGGGTGATCGGCATCTCGGCCGCGGCGGCCCTTGGGGCGGTGCTGGCGATCCAGACCGGGCTGGCCGCGCTGTTCACGCTCGCGCTGCCGGTGGCGGCGCTGTGCGGGGCGGGACTGGGGGTCGCGCTGATCCTGCTGCTGGCCGGATCGGGCAGCAGTTCTCTGGCGCTGATCCTCGCCGGGATCGCGCTTTCGGCGCTGGCCTCGGCACTGACCGCGCTGGTGCTGAACCTCTCGCCCAATCCCTTTGCCGCCAATGAGATCGTGTTCTGGATGATGGGATCGCTGGCGGATCGGTCCTTCACCCATGTGCTGATGGCGCTGCCGCTGATGGCCCTGGGGGGGCTGATGCTGCTGCGCTGCGGGCGCGGGCTTGATGTGCTGACGCTGGGCGAGGATGCCGCGGCCTCGATGGGGATCAATCTGCGCGGGCTGCGGCTGGGGGTGGTGGCCGGCGTCGCCTGCACGGTAGGCGCCGCGACCGCCGTCGCCGGGGCGGTGGGCTTCGTGGGGCTGGTGGTGCCGCATCTCTTGCGCCCTCTGGTCGGCGCGCGTCCGGCCGCATTGCTGCCCGCCGCCGCACTGGGGGGCGCGATTCTGGTGCTGGCCGCCGACATCGCCGTGCGGCTGGTCCTGCCCGGGCGCGACCTGAAACTGGGGGTGCTGATGGCGCTCGTCGGCGCGCCGGTTTTCCTGCATCTGATCTGGCGCATGCGGGGGCAACAATGACGCTTCTGTCGATCCGAAACCTGAGCGTGCGGCGCGGCGGTCAGGTGCCGCTGCACCCGGCCACGCTGCAGGTGGCGCCCGGCGAATTCGTCGGCCTGATCGGTCCGAACGGGGCCGGGAAATCCACGCTGCTGCGCGCCGCACTGGGGTTGATCGCCGCCACCGGGGACAGCTCGCTTGCCGGGCTGCCGCTGCCCGCCCGCGCCCGTGCCGCGGCCTGGCTGCCACAGGCGCGCGACATCGCCTGGCCGGTCAGCGTGCGTCATCTGGTGGCGCTGGCGCAAAACGGCAACGAACAGGCGCCACAGGTGTGTGACGCGCTGGAACGGATGGATGTCGCCCGCTTCGCCGAGCGCCCCGCCACCGCCCTGTCGGGCGGCGAGCAGGCCCGGGTGCTGATCGCCCGCGCGCTGGCGCAGGACACCCCGCTGCTGCTGGCCGACGAACCGATTGCCGGGCTTGACTCCGCGCATCAGATCGGCTGCATGCAATGTTTCGCAACCCTCGCCACCGAAGGGCGCGGGGTGGTCGCCTCGTTGCACGACCTGAGCCTGGCCGCGCGCCATTGCACGCGGATCGTGGTGCTGTCGCAGGGCCGCATCGTGGCCGATGGTGCGCCGCGCACGGTGCTGACCCCGGCCCTGCTGGAACAGGTCTTCGCCATTCGCTGCCATCTTGCCGAGGTCGCCGGCGCGCTCTGCGTTCAACCGCTGGAGGTGGTGGGATCATGACGCTTCTGTCCGCCACATTGAGCCACCCCTGGCTTGTCGTCGATCTGGGCGCGCCGCAGCGGGTGCTGAGCTTCGCCCCGCACCGACCCGGTTTCGTCCATGCGCGCCAGATTATCTGGCGCGAGGTACGCAATGCCGATCTGACACGCGATTTCGCGGTCGAGACATGGTTCCCCGGGCAGTTGGCGCAGCACGGTTTCATCGACGCCGTGGGGATGCTGACCTCGCGCGACATCCGCCGCTACACCCGGGCCGAGGCCTGCGTCGAAGGTATCCGGGCCGCAGCCCTGGCCACGGTGGGGCTGGGCAATGCCGAACGGGTCGGCCACCGTCAGAACCGGCCCTGCCCCGAGGCGGGCGGCAGCTATGGCACGATCAACATCGCGGTGCAGCTGGCAGGCCCCGCACCCGGCTGGGGCTTGACCGAAACCGCGCAGATCGAGGCGCTGACGATTGCTGCACAGGCGCGCACGGCGGCGGTGATCGCGGCCCGGCTCGATCTGCCGCAGGGGCCGATGACCGGCACCGGCACCGATTGCCTGGCCCTGGCCGCCCCGCCGGGCACTCAGAACTTCGCGGGACTGCATACCGCCCTGGGCGAGGCCGTGGGCCATGCCGTCTATACCGCCGTGACCGCCGGGGCACAGGACTGGATCGCCGAAAACGGGAGTTTGAAATGATCGACATTCGCAAGACCCTGCTGGAAGCCCTGGAAGACCCCGGGCATGGCTGGTCGATGGGCTCTTTCGGGGCCATCGCCGAATTTCACCGCGACGCGGGCGAAGACACCGGCATCCTGCGCGACGGGATCGTGGCGACAAGCCGCGGGGCAATCCGGCTCGAGGCGCCCGAACGCATCCATCCGGTGGCCTTCGAGACGCTTTCACCGCGCGTGCATCGCTGGGGCCAGTCGGTCGCGCTGTGCCTGCCCGAAGCCGAGGCCCGCCGGGCCGCCCGCCGGGTGCTTACCCGGCTTGGCGCCGATACCCGGGCGATCCGGCCGATGCACCGCAAGGCCGTGCTTTACGACATGGGGCTGGGCCTGCCGCAGGTCGATTTCTGCATCCGCACCGAAGACCCCGCCCTGATCGCACAGCTGGATGCCGCGGTGGGGCGCTCGGTCCTCGATCCGGCCAATCCGGCGATGGGGGCGATCCTGAGGGCGCATCCGCACCGCGTGGCGCTGACCAATATCGGGCGGGTCGAGGTATTCCAGAAGATCGGCGGGCCCGATACCGGGGGCGTTTCGCCCGCCGGGCCGCATACCCATGTGCTGCCCCGGCTGATCGCCTCGGGGCGCACCCATTCGGCCAATCAGCCGATCCCGGCGGGGCTGGTGCCCTGTGGCGGGCTGCATCCCGACAGCCCGGTCAGCGATGCGATGGGCGCCGACCGGCCCTTCGACGCCGCCCTGTTCGCACGTTTCGAAACCCTGCTCGAAGCCTGGGGACCAGAGGGCTATCTGGACACCAAGCGCCGGGTCTGGCGGGCGCTGGAAGCCGGGGTCGCGCCCGAGGATTTTCCGCCCCCCGCCTCGCGGCAGGGACGGGTCGCGTTGCGCAACGCCCTGCGTCAGCACGCGGCAAAGGGCGGCGACGGCGCGCTGTTGCAGGGCTGGCGCGCCTGCTTCGACCGGGGGGAACCCGAGGAGGACAGCACCGAGCCATTGGCCCAAGGGCACTGAGCCTCGAGGGGGCGGACCCGCCCCCACCGCCACCGGCCACCCTGCCCTAGTCGCCCTTCGGCGCGCCCGAGGACATCCGCGCGAAGGCCAGCCGCATCTGCTTTTCCGTCTCGATCAGGGCGAAGAACACCACCCCGACCGCCACGACCACGACCCCGTCCAGAAACGGCACCGCGCGCGTGCCGAACATCTGTTGCAGTGGCGGCAGATAGGTCAGCGCGAATTGCGCCGCCGTGACCGCGATGACGCTGCCCCAGACCACCTTCGTTCCCCGGACTGCGGCCCAGTTCAGCGAGGTGCCATAGATGTTGCGGATGAAAAACAGGTGGAAGATTTCAAGCACGACCAGCGTGTTCATCGCCATCGTCTGGGCCAGTTCGGGGGCATAGCCCTTGTCGGTGGCATAGCGATAGATGCCGAAGGCCGCGACCAGAAACAGCCCGGACACCAGCACGATATGCCAGATCAGCGCGCCACCCAGCAGCGGTTCGCCCCGGGCGCGGGGCGGGCGGCGCATGGTCCCCGCCTCGGTCGGCTCGAACGCCAGCGCCAGCCCCAGCGTGATCGCGGTGATCAGGTTGACCCACAGGATCTGCACCGCGGTGATCGGCAGGGCCATGCCCAGAAACAGGGCCGCGACAATGGTCATCGCCTCGCCCGCGCTGGTGGGCAGGTTCCAGCTGATGACCTTCTTGATGTTGTCATAGACCGTGCGCCCCTCGCGCACCGCCGCGGCGATCGACGCGAAATTGTCGTCGGTCAACACCAGTTCGGCGGCCTCCTTGGCGGCCTCGCTGCCCTTGCGGCCCATCGCGATGCCCGCATCGGCGCGCTTGAGCGCGGGCGCGTCATTGACCCCGTCGCCGGTCATCGCAACGGTCAGGCCCCGCGATTGCAGCGCGGCCACCAGCCGCAGCTTGTGTTCCGGGGCGGTGCGGGCGAAGATATTGGTGTGCATCACGGCCTCGGCCAGATCGGCATCGTCCATTGCCTCGATATCGGCGCCGGTCAGCACGCGGGCGCAGTTCTTCAACCCGATCCGTTCGCCGATTGCGCGCGCCGTCATGGCGTGATCCCCGGTAATCATTTTCACCGCGATCCCGGCGGCATGGCATTCGGCAACCGCAACGATGGCTTCGGGGCGCGGCGGGTCTATCAGCCCCACCAGCCCCACAAGGGTCATCCGGCCGACCAGTTCCGCAGGCGTCAGCTCTTCGGTCTGGGGGTCTGCGGGGCGAACGGCGACCGCGATCACCCGTTCCCCCGCGCCGGCCAGATCGTCGATCCGGTCCTCCCAATAGGCGCCATCAAGCGGTTCGACACCGCCGTCGGCCGCACGCTGATCGGCGCACATCGCCAAGACCGCTTCGGGCGCGCCCTTCACATGGATGAAGCGCCGACCATCGGCGGCCCGGTGCAGCACCGACATGTAGCGATGCGCCGCGTCGAAGGGGATCACATCCAGCCGCTGCCAGTCGCGGAACGGCGCGTGCCCCTCGCCCGTGATCTTGCCCGCCAGCGCCATGAGCGCGCCTTCCATCGGATCGCCGTCGACCCGCCAGTCTCCCTCGGCCTCGTGCAACAGGGCATCGTTGCACAGGCCCGCTGCCCGGGCGAATTCCAGCAGCACGGCATGTTCGGTCGGGCCGACCTCGGCATCACTCAGCCGCACCGCGCCCTCGGGTGCATAGCCCTCGCCGTCGACCGCATAGACATGCCCCGCCCCGGCAAGCGAGGCCACCGTCATCTCGTTGCGGGTCAGGGTGCCGGTCTTGTCCGAACAGATGACCGAGACCGACCCCAGCGTTTCGATCGCGGGCAGACGGCGAACGATGGCGTTGCGGCTGGCCATCGCACGCACGCCCACCGCCAGCGTGATGGTCAGAACGGCGGGCAAGCCCTCGGGGATCGCCGCGACCGACAGGCTGACCACGGCCATGAACAGCGCGCCGAACTCCATATGTCCGACGACATAACCATAGACCAGCAAGCTGGCCGCCACGATCAGGATGAAGACGGTCAGCCAGCGCGAGAAGATGTCGATCTGCCGCACGAGTGGCGTGGACAGGGTCTCGACCGCCGAGATCATGCCGCTGATCCGGCCGATCTCGGTCTCTCGTCCGGTGGCGGTGACGACGCCGCGCGCGGTGCCCGCCGCCACAAGCGTTCCGCTGAACAGCATGGAGGCACGGTCGCCCAGGGCGGCATCGGCGGCAACCGGGGCGCTTGTCTTGTCCGCGGGGATGGATTCTCCGGTCAGGATCGCCTCTTCCACCTTCAGGCCCCGCGCCTGCAGCACGCGCAGATCCGCGGCGATCCGGTCGCCCGCCTCCAGCAGCACGATATCGCCGGGCACCAGCGCTTCGGCATCCAGGCTTTGCCGCCTGCCGTCGCGCAGCACCGCCGCATGGGGCGCCAGCATCCCGCGGATCGCCGCCATCGCCTCTTCCGCGCGGCCTTCCTGAATATAGCCGATAATCGCATTGGCAAAGACCACTGCCAGGATCACCCCGGTATCGACCCAGTGATGCAACCCCGCCGTGACCGCCGCCGCCCCCAGAAGCACATAGATCAGCACATTGTGGAATTGCCGCAAGAACCGCAGCACCGCGCTGTCCCGGGGCGGTTCGGGCAGGCGGTTGGGACCGTGGAACTGCCCCCTGCGCAGCGCCTCGGCCGAACTCAGCCCCGCCTCTGTCGCCTGCAGGCTGTCCAGCACCTCGGCAGGGGTTTGCGCGTGATAGTCGGATCTGCGGGCGGGTTGCTGTGTCATTCTGGATCACCCTGTCTGGATGGAATGCCGGCGCGGGCACGTCACATCTGCCGGACGGCCTGACGCAGTGCCATGGCATGGGAGGCGACCTCCCCGAAGGCTTTGGCTTAGGGCAGGCTATGAAAATTCCCGGCAGGAGACCACCCGTTTCTGACGCCAGCATGTCACACAGGCATTTTGTGCCGGATCGACCCCCGGGAATGTACAAGCCAACCCGCCTGTGACCGGGCGCCCCGCGGTGGGCGCGAGACGGGCCCCGGCTGGCACGTGGTTCAGGGCTCCGGCGGCCGAGGGGCCTGCAATCCGGTCAATCCCGCCTCCAGCGCCGCCACCATCCCCGCACGTTCAAGCGCCTGCCGCAGCCGCTGATTATAGCCCCCCGGCGTATCAAGCGCGGCAAGCGTTTCGCGGCACCCCGCGCCCTGCAGGCCCGAGGCCACCAGCGCGCGCAGGAAGGTCTCGCCCGCAGCACGGTCGGCCCCCTGTCCGGCCAGCCAGTCGGCCGCCGTGGCCACCATCAGCACGGCGGGCGACAACACCGCCTGCGCGCACAGATAGCTGCGCAATTCGTCCTGGCTGGTCACCTCGAACACGGTATTGGTCGGGCAGAAGATGTCGCGGATCAGGCCTGCATCCCCCAGCGTCAGGATCACCGATCCGCCCTGCGCGATCGCCGGAAATGGCAGCATGATCGCCACCGCCTGCGCCGGTGCGACAAGCGTCGCCACCGCATCGAGCGACAGATCGGCAATGAACGAAACCACCCGCTGACCCGGACGAAACCGCAACCCGGCCAGAACCGTCGGCGCCTGCGCGGCCAGAAGCCCCAGAAACACCACCTCGCTGCGGTCCAGCACCTGCTGGTTCGGGGCCACGCGCACCGCCGGAAACTGCGCCGCCAGCCGCGCCGACTGCGCCCTGCTGCGTTCGGACACCACGATGCCATGCCCCTGCCCCGCGATCCCCGTCACCACCGCCGCCGCGATCGTGCCGGTGCCGATGAAGCCCAGATCCATGACTATGCCTCCGCGCTCAGGCCGAAGCGCGCGCGAAACCGCGCGATCTCGCGCGGGGCGGGCGGGTGGCCGGTGTAGATCTCGACATAGGTCGGAATGCGCGCGAGCCGGGTTTCGAGGCTCTCTTCGGCGCGCATCGAGATATAGCCGATCTGCACCAGATAGATCGTGCGGGCACGGACATCGGCGTCCTGCGGCCCATGCCCCCAACGTTCGAGCATGTCACTCAGCGCGGTCAGGCGGCGCTGATCTGCGGCCGTGATCTGCGCCATGATCGCGGGATCTTTCAGCCCCCAGCCGCGCATCGCGAATTCCAGCCCGGCGTCGAAGGTTTCGGGGCGCAGGAAACAGCCGATGACGTTCAACATCGCCTCGGTTTCCGACTCGGCATAGGCCCGGGTGGCCGCGCACAGCGGGGTGGTCGTGCGCGCCTCCCACATCTCGGCCAGCGCCTCCAGCAGCGCCGCGCGCGTTTCGAAAAACCAGTAGAAACTGGTGCGCGACAGTTTCAGCCCTTCGGCCAGCGGCTTGATCTTGACCGCGTCGATCCCTTCGCTGACCAGCGCGCCATAGGCCGCCTCCAGCCACCCCTCGCGCGAGCCGCGCCAGCCGGTTTCGGCGCCCTCTGCCATGGCGGCCCGGGGGTCGCAGGCGTCGCCTTGTGTCTGTTCTGTCTTGTCCATGCCACATCCTAGGCGGATCGGTCGCGGGCGGCAAGAATGTTCACCCGTGATTTATTAATTGACACATGTGAACATTTTGCGGGAGAGATTGAGAAATCCAACCGGAGCCCCGCCGAATGACCAACGATCCGCTTTTGCAGCCCTACCAGCTCAAACACCTGACGCTGCGCAACCGCATCATGATCACCAGCCACGAACCCGCCTACCCCGAGGACGGCATGCCCAAGGGCCGCTACCGCGCCTATCATGTCGAACGCGCGAAGGCCGGTGTCGCGCTGACAATGACGGCGGGCTCGGCCTCGGTCGCGCGCGACAGCCCGCCGGTGTTCAACAATATCCTGGCCTGGAAGGACGAGGTCGTCGGCTGGATGAAACAGCTGACCGACGAATGCCACGATCACGGCGCGGCGGTGATGATCCAGCTGACCCACCTTGGCCGGCGCACCCGCTGGGACAAGGGCGACTGGCTGCCCGTCGTCGCACCCAGCCACGAACGCGAGGCCGCGCACCGGGCCTTCCCCAAGCGGCTGGAAGACTGGGACATGACGCGGATCATTGGCGATTTCGCCGATGCGGCCGAGCGGATGAAGGCTGCGGGCGTCGACGGGATCGAACTGGAGGCCTATGGCCATCTGCTCGAACAGTTCTGGTCGCCGCTGACCAATGATCTGGAGGCGCCCTATGGCGGCAGTCTGGACAACCGCCTGCGCTTCACCTTCGACGTGCTGCGCGCGATCCGCAAACGCTGCGGCGACGAGTTCATCGTCGGGCTGCGCTATACCGGCGATCAGGACCTGCCCGGCGGCATGACCCGCGCCGAGGGGATGGAGGTGTCGCAGAAGCTGAAATCCAGTGGTCTGGTGGATTTCCTGAACGTGGTGAAAGGCCATATCGACACCGACCCGGGCCTGACCGACCTGATCCCGATTCAGGGCATGAAGAACGCCCCGCATCTGGATTTCGCAGGCGAGATCCGCGCCGCCACCGGATTTCCGACCTTCCACGCCGCCAAGATCCCCGATGTCGCCACCGCGCGCCATGCCATCGCCACGGGCAAGCTCGACATGGTGGGGATGACCCGCGCCCACATGGCCGACCCGCATCTGGTGCGCAAGATCGTCGAAGGCCGCGAAGACGACATCCGCCCCTGCGTCGGCGCGAATTACTGCCTGGACCGGATCTATCAGGGCGGCATGGCGTTCTGTCTGCACAATGCCGCCACCGGGCGCGAAGAGACGATGCCGCATGACATCGCCCCCGCCGCCACGCCCCGGCGCATCACCATCGTCGGTGCCGGTCCCGCCGGGATGGAGGCCGCCCGGGTCGCCGCCGCGCGCGGCCATGCGGTCACGGTGCTGGAAGCCGCCGACCGGCCGGGCGGGCAAATCCGCCTGACCGCGCAGGACGAACGCCGCCGCGAGATGATCTCGATCATCGCCTGGCGGATGGCACAATGTGAAAAGCACGGCGTCGACTTCCGCTTCAACACCTATGCCGAGGCCGACGACATCCTGGCCACCGCCCCCGATGTGGTGATCCTCGCCACCGGCGGGCTGCCCCATACCGAGGTGCTGCGCACGGGCAACGATCTGGTGTGTTCGGCCTGGGATATCCTGTCGGGCGATGTGAAGCCGGGGCGCAATGTGCTGATCTTCGACGATGCGGGCGATCACGCCGGGCTGCAGGCGGCCGACCGGATATCGGCAAGCGGTGCCGCGGTCGAGATCGTGACCCCCGATCGCAGCTTCGCCCCCGAGGTGATGGCAATGAACCTGGTGCCCTACATGCGCGCCCTACAGGCCCGCGACACCACATTCACCGTGACCTGGCGGCTGCTGGCCGTCACGCGCGAGAGCAACACCCTGCGCGCGACATTGGGCAGCGATTACAGTGACATCCGGCGCGAACGTCTTGTTGATCAGGTGGTCGTCAACCATGGAACGCGCCCGCTGGACGATCTGTATTTCGCACTCAAGCCGCACTCATCCAATCTGGGTGAGGTTGATTACGAGGCGCTGACAAGCGGCGCCGTGCAGCAGATCCGTCGCAACCCGCAGGGCCGTTTCCGCCTGTTCCGCATCGGCGACGCGGTGGCGGCGCGCAACACCCATGCCGCAATCCATGACGCGCTGCGCCTGCTCAAAGACCTGTAACCGCCCCGGCCCGGGCCCCGTGCAGGCCGGGGCGCGGGCGTCCTGGCCCCTTCGCGCGTGACGAAGGTCGAACACGCGGGCCCAAATGCCGATGACGCGGCACCGGCGACCAAAGGACAATATCCCGTAATTTCAAGAAGAATGGCGCACCCGACAGGATTCGAACCTGTGGCCTCTGCCTTCGGAGGGCAGCGCTCTATCCAGCTGAGCTACGGGTGCCTGAGGCGGGGTATAGACGAGGGCCGCGCGCCCTGCAACGGACAATTCGCGCGAGAGGCCGCGGGAAAGATGAGTATTTTTGCCAAGAAGAAGGGCAGGACACCGCCCGCGCCCTGCCCCCTTGTTCAAGTGTTCCGGGCGCTCGCGCCGCCGGGGCTCAGCCCAGCAGATCGTGGCACAGCTCCAGCGCGGAGACGAGCGCATCGACCTCGGCCATGGTGTTATACATGCCAAACGAGGCGCGCGCGGTGGCCGACACCCCCAGATGCTGCATCAGAGGCATGGCGCAATGGCTGCCCGCCCGCACCGCGACGCCGCGCTTGTCAAGGATGGTCGAAATGTCATGCGGATGCGCGGGCCCGTTCAGCGTCAGCGAGAAGATCGCCCCCTTGCCCGGCGCATTGCCCTGCACGTTGAGCCAGTTCAGCCCGGCAAAGCGCGACTGCGCGTAATCGCGCAGCGCATGCTCATGCGCGGCGATATTGGCCATGCCGATGCCCATCAGATAGTCCAGCGCCACGCCCATGCCGATCTGCTGCACGATGCCAGGCGTGCCCGCCTCGAAGCGCATCGGCGGCTTGGCATAGCTGACCGTGTCGCGGGTGACCGTGTCGATCATGTCGCCGCCGCCCAGGAAGGGGCGCATCTCGGCCATCCGGTCGCGGTGGATGAAGATCGCCCCGGAACCGCTTGGCCCGTATAGTTTATGTCCGGTGATCGCATAGAAATCGCAGCCGATATCGGACACATCCACCGGCATGTGCACGCAGGCCTGCGAGCCGTCGACCAGCACCGGCACGCCCTTGTCCCGCGCGCCCGCGCAGATGGTTTTCACATCGACCAGCGTGCCCAGAACGTTCGACATCTGCGTCACCGCGATCAGCCGCGTCTTCGGGCCGATCGCGGCCAGAACGCGGGCCGGATCGAGGCTGCCGTCGGCTTCGGGTTCGACCCATTTCAGCACCACGCCCTGCCGTTCGCGCAGGAAATGCCAGGGCACGATATTGGCATGATGTTCCAGCACGCTCAGCACGATTTCATCGCCCGCCTGAAGGCGCGGCGCGGCCCAGGCATAACTGATCAGGTTGATGCCTTCGGTGGTGCCGCTGGTGAAGACGATCTCGTCTTCCGAGGGCGCGTTCAGGAAGCGCCGCACGATGCCGCGCACGCCCTCGTATTTCTCGGTCGCCAGATTGGACAGGTAATGCAGGCCGCGGTGGACATTGGCGTATTCCTCGGCATAGCCGCGGGTGATCGCGTCGATCACCACCTGCGGTTTCTGCGCCGAGGCGCCGTTGTCCAGATAGACCAGCGGCTTGCCGTTCACCTGCCGCGACAGGATCGGGAAATCGGCGCGGATCTTTTCGACGTCATACATCGCAACTCTCCTCAGCCCGCCACCGGGACCGGAACGATCCCGAGGCTCAGCAAAATCACCCCCGCCAGCAAGGCCGAGGCGAAAAATGTCACGATCACCCCGGCCGAAACCGTGGACAGCCGTTCGAACCCGTGCAGCGCGGCGGTGAATTGCACCAGCAGCCAGAACATCAGCCCCAAAAGCAGCGCCGAGGCGACCACCGCCGACAGCGGGAAGAACACCATCATCAGCACCTGCACCACCTGCCCCAGGATCAGCACGAATTCCATCCACACCAGCAGCAGCAGCGCGTCGGCAAACCGTCCCTGCCCGCCGCACCAGCGCCCGACAACCGTCATCGCGAAGGCGCCGTAGATCAGCAGCGCGCCCTGCGCCACGGCCATCGGCACCGGGCTGCCCTCGCCCAGTTCGATCTTGGTGACGAAGGCGAACATGATCTCGGCCAGTGAGCCCAGAACCGCCGACAGGGCGATCACCGCACCCAGGGCCAGCCAGCGCGCCTGCATCGGCAGGCCCATCGCCAGGATCTGTGCCGCCGCACCGCGCGGATCGCGCAGCGTGCGGATCACCAGATCGCGCAGGAAGGCTTCGGTCATGGTGTCTCCGTTTCGAATTCGGCCACCCGCAACCCGGCAAACCAGATCAGCACGAAAGCCGCAAAGACCAGGGCGCTGACGGCAATCAGCTGCGTGCCCGCGCCCAGAAACCCGGCGACCAGCCCCTGCAGCAACATCAGCGGCGCCACGGCCAGCAGCGCCCAGAACAGCGCCAGACGCGCGCCGTAGCCGCTGCCCGTGCCGCCAAGCGCCCGCGCGCCCAGATGGCTGGCCGCTGCCAGCAGATAGAACACCGGCACCATCGCCAGCAATGCAAGCCCGGTGCCCACCATCAGCCCGGTCATCGGCAGATCCGGTTGTTCGAAGCTGAGCCGCGACAGCCGCGGCCATTGCGCGATGAAGATCACCACCAGCGCCGCCAGCAGCAGCGTCAGTGCGCGCGGCTCGGACCGGCCGCGCGCCAGATGCGCCCGCATCACCGCACGCGGCGCGCGATAGCTGCGCAGGATGTCGTCGACGGCGCCCATCTCAATCGCGATGCCGCGAAAGCCAGGCTTCGAGCCGGGCCGAGATTTCGTCGCGCAGGGTTTCATCCTCGATTTCGGCAATCGTGTCGGCAAGGAAGGACAGCACCAGCAGCGACACCGCCTGATCGTGCGGCACACCGCGCGAACGCAGGTAGAAAAGCGCGGTCTCGTCCAGCGCGCCGGTGGTCGAGCCATGCGAACATTTCACGTCGTCGGCATAGATTTCGAGTTCCGGCTTGCCCAGAAACTGACAGTCGTCATCCAGCAGCAGCGACTGGCTGATCTGATAGCCGTCGGTCTTCTGCGCGCCGGGCTTGACCAGGATCTTGCCCTGGAACACGCCGGTCGCGCCATGCTTGAGCACCTTCTTGAACACCTGACGGCTTTCGCCACGCTCGGCACCGTGGGTGATGAAGACCGTGTCGTCGTGGTGGAATTCAGCCACCGCACCATCGCCAAGCGCCGCGCCCGCCACATGCGCCACCGCATCGTCACCCACCATGTCGATCACGCATTCATTGCGCGTCAGCACGCCGTTGGCGGTCATGGTGAAGCTTTTGAACAGCGCCTCGGCCCCCACGCGGGCGAAGATATGCGTCACCGCGCGGCGTTCGTGATCGCGGCCCTGCGCGCGGATATGATGGAAGCGCGCGCCTGCGGCCACGTCCACCTCCAGCACCTTGTTGAACCGCGCCCCGGCGGGGCCGTTTTCCAGCAGCGTCAGTTCGGAATTTTCTTCCAATTTGATGCAGTGATGGAGGATCGGGTCGGAATCCTCTGATTTATGGGCATAAATCAGATGGACAGGTTTGCTGACCTTTGCCGTGACCCGGATCAGCACGCCATCGGTGGCTGCTGCGGTATTCAGCGCCGCCAGCGGCCGTGCGACCGGGGTCTGACCGGCGGTTTCCAGCGCGCCGTACAGCGCGCTTGCCCAATGAATATCGGTGCCATCCGCATCGGCCAGACGGCTGATTTCCAGCCCCTCGGCCGCCAGATCATCCGAGGCGTCCGCATCGAAAACGCCATCGACGAAGACCAGCCTGATCCGGTCGATCGCATCAAAAATGGGCTCTTCGTCCTTGACTTCAAAGGTTTTTGCGCGCGGCGCCCCGGCGGCGTTCAGCTCGGCCGGGTTGGTGTAGCGCCAGTATTCATCGCGCACGCCCGGCAGGCCCATCGCCGCCAGCCGATCCAGCGCCGCCGCCCGCGCGGGCGCCGAAAACCCGCCCTTGGGCAGATCGAGCGCCGCCAGACGCGCCTCCAGCGGGGTTTGTTTGACCGCCACGCTCATCAGAGCACCCCTTCGATACCATGCGCCGCCAGAATTTCGGCATAGCCGTTCTGTTCGACTTCCAGCGCCAGTTCGGGGCCGCCGGTCTTGATGATCCGGCCATCGGCCATGATGTGAACGATATCGGGTTTGATATGATCCAGCAGGCGCTGGTAGTGGGTGATGACCAGGAACGACCGCCCGGCATCGCGCAGCGCGTTCACACCATCCGCCACCAGCCGCATCGCATCCACGTCAAGCCCCGAGTCGGTCTCGTCCAGGATGCACATCTTCGGTTCCAGCATGGCCATCTGCAGGATTTCATTGCGCTTTTTCTCGCCACCCGAGAATCCGACATTGACCGGACGCTTCAGCATCTCGGCGTCGATCTTGAGCGAGGCGGCCTTGGCGCGCACGACTTTCAGGAATTCGCCCGCCGACAGCTCGTCTTCGCCGCGCGCCTTGCGCTGTGCGTTCACCGCGGTGCGCAGGAAGGTCATGTTGCCCACGCCCGGGATTTCAACCGGGTATTGGAAGGCAAGGAACAGGCCGGCGGCGGCGCGTTCCTCGGGTTCCATCTCCAGCAGTTCCTCGCCCATCAGCGTGGCCGACCCGTCGGTGACCTCATAGCCCTCGCGCCCGGCCAGAACATAGCTCAGCGTCGACTTGCCAGAGCCGTTCGGCCCCATGATCGCATGCACGGTGCCCGGCGCGATCGACAGATCGACGCCTTTCAGGATAGCTTTGTCTTCTTCTTCAAGTTTGACGTGCAGGTTCTTGATTTCCAACATGGATCTGTCCTTCGGGTCAGCGGCGCCGATTACATCGCGCGCAAGTAGGTTGTCAGGATCAGGCCGAGCTTTTCGGCCGGGATTTGGGTCGGGCGGGCGTCGAAAACGGCCATGCGGCCGACGGTGCCCGTGCGCGGGGAAAACGCTTCCATCGCGTGATACTCGGGGCGTCCGGTGTAGTCGTCCCACAGGACGCGCACCGGGCGGGTGATGCGAAACAGCGTGGTCAGGAAACAGGCCGCGCGGAAGCGCCCGTCGATCAGCACCACATCGGGGTGACGAAACTCGGGCAGATCCCAGACCGAAACCGGATAAGAGGGCCAGCGCCGGAAACTCGCATCCGATCCGGGATAGCCCCACTCGCGCGTCGGGCCGATATTGGCATGGTGCAGATGCACCTGGGCGCGCGGCGGATTGTGCGCGAACCAGTCCTGCATGCCCGCAAGCCAGGCTGCATCGCTTTCGACCGAGAACACCGTCTTGCCCGGCATTTCGGCGGCCAGAACGGTGGACCCGCCCGACCCGTATTCCAGGATCACCTCGGCCCCGGCATAGGCCGCGCGCACGGCTTCGGCCTCGACCGGCGGCAGGGTCAGAACCGGGCGCTCCGGCCCCGGTACAGGCATCTTGCCGGGGGTTTGCGGGTTAGCGGCGGTCATCGCGCCCCCCCGCTGTTGGGCCCGTTCAGAAGGCGAAAACGGTCCCGTGCAGGATCAGCGTGCCGGGTTCGGTCCAGGCCTGCTGCGCCGCGACCCAGTCGGGCGAAATCACCTGAGCCGCCAGCGCGGGCGCGGCAAAGGCCAGATTGTGCAACGTGCCCACGCCCGCCACAACGCCCAGGCCCTGCGCCGCGATCAGCGGCGTGGCGCGCAGTCGCAGGATCTGCGCCAGCACCACGGACACCAGCAGCGCCGCGCCGATCCCCAGAATCATCTGCGGGTCGCTCAGCGCCTGCGCCTTTTCGCCCGGCAACGCGAAGACCCGCGCGCGGATTGCCACCGACAGCGGCACCGCCAGCAGCCCCAGCAAAACCGCCGCCATGACCCGCAAAGACAGGAACGCCGGGCGCGCAGGCACCTGCACACCGGCCTGCGCCCCGATCTGTTCGAGCGCCTGCACATGCAGTTCCTGATCGCCGACATGCAGCGTCAACTGCCCCTTGAAGCGCGCCCGCTCGCGCTCGATACGGTTCAGTCGTTCGGAAAAGGATGCGGTGGAAATGGTCATGGCCTGCCCCGGCTCGGATTCGTTTCGAAACCGAACCAATCAGCAGAGTTTGCCCGAATTGGGGCAAACTCGTGCCGGAGCCATGGCCTGTGACCCGTTGCATCAGCCGACCGAACCTTCCAGGCTGATCGCGACAAGGCTTTGTGCTTCCATCGCAAATTCCATCGGCAGCGCCTGCAGAACCTCGCGGCAGAAGCCGTTCACCACCAGCGCCACGGCCTCTTCCTCGTCCATGCCGCGCGCACGGCAATAGAACAGTTGATCGTCATCGACCTTGCTGGTGGTCGCCTCATGCTCGACCCGGCTCGAGTTGTTCTTCACCTCGATATAGGGGACGGTATGGGCGCCGCATTTGTCGCCGATCAGCAGGCTGTCGCATTGCGTGTAATTGCGCGAGTTTTTGGCGCGCGGGTGCATGGTGACCAGCCCGCGATAGGTGTTCTGCGCCTGGCCCGCCGAAATCCCCTTGGACACGATCCGCGATTTCGAATTCTTGCCCAGATGGATCATCTTGGTTCCGGTGTCCGCCTGCTGCCAGTTGTTGGCAATGGCGATCGAGTAGAATTCGCCTTGCGTGTCGTCGCCGCGCAGAATGCAGCTGGGGTATTTCCAGGTGATCGCCGAGCCGGTCTCGACCTGCGTCCACATCACCTTGGCGCGGTCGCCCCGGCAATCGGCGCGTTTGGTCACGAAGTTGTAGATCCCGCCCTTGCCGTCCTCGTCGCCGGGGAACCAGTTCTGGACGGTCGAATATTTCACCTCGGCATCTTCGAGGATGACGATTTCCACCACCGCCGCGTGCAATTGCGCGATGTCGCGCTTGGGCGCGGTGCAGCCTTCAAGATAGCTGACATAGGCGCCCTTGTCGGCGACGATCAGCGTGCGCTCGAACTGGCCGGTGTTTTCCGCGTTGATGCGGAAATAGGTCGACAGCTCCATCGGGCATTTCGTGCCCGGCGGGATATAGACGAACGAGCCGTCCGAAAACACGGCCGAGTTCAGCGTCGCAAAGAAGTTGTCGGTCTGCGGCACGACCGAACCGAGGTATTTCTTGACCAGTTCGGGGTGCTCCTTGATCGCTTCGGAGATCGAGCAGAAGATCACCCCGGCTTCCGCCAGTTTTTCCTTGAAGGTGGTGCCGACCGAAACGCTGTCGAACACCGCGTCCACGGCCACCTGCCGCTCGCCCTCGACATACGTCTCGGCGCCCTCGACGCCCGCCAGGAGCATCTGTTCCTTCAGCGGGATGCCCAGCTTCTCATAGGTCGCCAGCAGCTTGGGGTCGACCTCGTCCAGCGATTTCGGCTTGGTCTCCATGCTTTTCGGGCGGGCATAGTAATACAGATCCTGATAGTCGATCGCGGGGACGTTCAGCATCGCCCATTTCGGTTCGACCATCGTCACCCAGCGGCGATAGGCCGCCAGACGCCATTCCAGCATCCATTCCGGTTCGTCGTTCTTGGACGAGATCAGCCGCACGATATCTTCGGAAATACCCTTGGGGGCATAGTCCATCTCGATCTCGGTTTCCCAGCCGTATTTGTACGAGCCCATGTTCGCCACGGTCTCGACGGTTTCCCGATCCACACCTTCGCGGACGTCAAGTTCTTGTTCCAAAGCCATCTTTCCTTTCCGCGTCAGACCCTTGCGCGGTGTTTTCGAAGTGCCGCGCCGTAAGCGTCGGCAAAGCGCAAGACCTCGTCTCTTCCAATTCCCGGCCCCAGCGACACCCGGATCGCCGAGCCCGCCTGAGCCTCATCATAGCCCATCGCACGCAACACACGGCTGGCACGGACCTTGCCCGAGGAACAGGCCGATCCCGCCGATACCGCAAACCCCGCCAGATCGAGCCGCATCACCTGCGTCTCGCCTTTCCAGCCGGGCGTCAGCACGTTCAAAGTATTTGGAAGGCGCGCAGCGCCCTCTCCCGTTTCGTCAGTCTCCCACCCCGGGAAAATAACATCTTCGGCGGCGGCTTCCAGTGCTGATTTTAGAATATTTCTAATTTCCGCAACTTCCTCCCAGACACCCGCCGCCAGATCGCGCGCCGCGGCCTCGGCCGCAGCCCCGAACCCCGCGATGCCGATCAGGTTCTCGGTGCCCGCGCGCCGCCCCATTTCCTGCCCGCCGCCGCGCAGCTGGGCCGCCACCTCGGTGCCGCGCCGCACCACCAGCGCACCGATGCCCTTGGGCCCGCCCAGCTTGTGCGCCGAAATCAGCCCGGCGGTGCAGCCCAGCCAGTTGAAGGCGAAGGGCAGCTTGCCGAAGGCCTGCGTCAGATCGCTGACCGCCAGCCCCTGTGGCAGATCCTGCACCACCCCGGTTTCCGAATTGGCCAGTTGTAGCGCCGATGCGCCCGGATCGGCCACACTCACCCGGCCCGAGCGCGCCACCGGCAGATCGGGCCGACACCAGGCCAGCACCGCGTCATGCTCGACCGCGGCGCAATGCAGATCACGGCCCGCACAGGCAAGCGCCGCCGCCTCGGTCGCGCCCGAGGTGAAGATCACATCCTGCCCCTCGGCCCCCAGGGCCTGCGCGATCTGCGCCCGCGCGCGTTCGACCAACGCCTTCGCCGCGCGCCCCTCGGCATGGACCGAGGACGGATTGCCCACCAGATCCATCGCCGCGATCATCGCCGCGCGCGCCTCTGGGCGCAGCGGCGTGGTCGCGTTCCAGTCCAGATACAGCCTGCCTGCCATCAGTCAGCCCTCGTGGCCCGGATGGATGCCTCCGGCGGGGATATTTTGGCCAGAAAGAAGGCGCGAGAGGCATTTTCTTTCTGGATCAAATATCCCCCGCGGAGCGTCCCGCAGGCATCACAGGCGCGCCGCTGTGTCATTCGTCCACCACCATGAACAGCGAGGGCACCGCCGGGCAGGGTTTGAGGGTGTTCTTCACCACATCCTCCAGCGTGGTCTGGTGCAAAAACACGAAGACCTGTGCGCTGAGGCTTTCCCACAGGCGGTTGGACAGCGACTGCGCGCGCGACCCGCAGACCCCGCCCGAGGCCCCGGCGCCGACATGCAGCGCCGACACGGTTTCATCGACCGCTTCGAAGATGTCGCTGATGCGGATATCCTTGGGCTCTTTCGCCAGCCGGTAGCCGCCGCCCGGCCCCCGCACCGAAGCCACCAGCCCCGACCGGCGCAGCCGCACGAAAAGCTGTTCGAGATAGGGCAGAGAGATATCCTGTCTGCGCGAGATTTCGGCCAGCGAGGTCATCTGCCCCGCGCCCGTGGTCGCCAGATCGACCAGCGCCACCATTGCATATCGTCCCTTGGTCGAAAGTTTCATCGCGCGCCTCCCGGCAGTTTGCGCCCAAAACGCCCGCGCGGCGGGCCAAATGCCGGGCAAAGCATTGACGCCGCGCCTCGGGCCGCTTAACTGAAATTCACCCGAATTCCCGGCATCCCGCCGGGGGTCGTCCCGTCCTAGGGTGTCTGAGCGAAAGCGTCAAGTAAACGCGCGGTCGCACCCGATGGGAACAGGATCAAACCAGACGAGAGACGATGCCCGAAGTCATTTTCCCCGGTCCCGAAGGTCGCCTCGAGGGCCGCTATCATCCGCAAGCCGCGCCCGACGCGCCGATCGCGATTGTTCTGCACCCCGATCCGCAATTCGGCGGAACGATGAACAATCGCGTCGTCTATAACCTGCATTACGCCTTCCACAAGATGGGCTTCACCGTCCTGCGGTTCAACTTCCGCGGCGTGGGGCGCAGCCAGGGCGAATACGATCAGGGCATCGGCGAATTGTCCGATGCGGCCTCGGCGCTGGACTATCTGCAGGCGATGAACCCGAATTCGAAACATTGCTGGGTTGCGGGCTTCAGCTTTGGCGCCTGGATCGGCATGCAGCTGCTGATGCGCCGCCCCGAGATCACCGGCTTCATCTCGGTCGCGCCGCCGGCGAACATGTATGATTTCAGCTTCCTCGCGCCCTGCCCCAGCTCGGGCCTGATCATCAACGGCACCGCCGACCGTGTGGCGCCGCCCAAGGACACCGCCGCGCTGGTGGGCAAGCTGCGCGAGCAGAAGGGCATCACCATCACCCATCACGAAGTCGAAGGCGCCGATCACTTCTTCAAGGATGACGAAGCGCATATGAAGCCGATGATCGAGACGGTGCAAAGCTATGTGCGCCGCCGCCTGACGGAAGGCTCGCGCTGATGGCGCTGATCGACGAGCTGGCCGATGCGCTGGCCGCCGATGTGATGGCGGCGATGGAGGAGCTGGACGACGACCGCCTGTATATGGCGGTGGGTTCGGTGATCGGCACCTCGTCGCCGTCGCTGCAAGAGGCGTTTCTGACCTCGTGCCGGTTGCGGATGTCGGCGCAGCGCGGGCGCAAGTTTCTGGACGACACGCTGCGCGCCCGGCGCGAGGGCGGCAAGGTGCCAAGCGCGCCCCGCCCGGCGGAAAGCGGCGGGCATTGAGCGTGAGCGCGCGGCTGGAACAGCAATTCGCCTTTCTGCTGGAAGCGGAAAAGCTGAAATCGGTCTACCGCGCGACCCCGATCGCCGATAATTCGCGGCGTGAAAACTCGGCCGAGCATAGCTGGACGCTGGCGCTGTATGCGCTGGTGCTGGCCGATCAGGCGGGGCCGGGCGTGGATGCGATGCGCGCGATCAAGATGCTGCTGATCCACGATCTGGTGGAAATCGACGTGGGCGATGTGCCGATCCATTCCGGCAACGGTCAGGCCCATGGCGCGGCCGAGATCCAGGCCGCCGAGGCCGCCGCGGCGGAACGGATTTTCAGCCTTCTTCCCAATGACCTGTCCGACGATCTTAAAGCTGCCTGGCACGAATTCGAGGCGGCGCAAAGCCCGACCGCGCGCTTTGCCAAGTCGCTGGACCGGGTGCAGCCGGTGATGCTCAACCTGGAAGGCGGCGGCGGGTCCTGGCTGGAATACGATGTCACCTGGGATCAGCTGGAGGGCCGCGTCGGCGTGAAAATCCGCGACGGTCTGCCCGGGCTCTGGGACTGGGTGCGCGCACGCATTCATCCCTGGTTTGCGGCCCGCGGCAGATGACGAGCGGCTGGAACATGATGTTCCAGTCCCTTGCGCTGCTGGCGGCGATCCTTGGCTTGCTGCTGCCGGAATTTCCCGCCCCGCTGCGCGCAGCCGACGGCGCCCCCTGCCCGCAGGCCGCCCAGATCGGGCCGACGCTTGCGCTGCTTTTCGCGCCGATGCTGGTGCGGCTGACCCGGCACACCCGCAAGGCCACGGCGCTGGAATATGCGGTGCTGGGGCTGGCGCTGACGCCCTTCGTGCTGGGGCTGACGCTGGGTGATTGCGTCTCGCTACGGGCCAGCGTCGCTGCCCGCAACACGCCGTTGGTGCTGCTGGTTTTCGTGCTTGTGGCACTGGTGGCGGTGGCGGCGCGGCTGGGGTCGGACGATGCCTGCCGCCTGCCTGTACGCCGGCCGCGCTGACCGGGGGATTTTTTCGGTATACCAAAGCATACCGCACTAGCCAAAGCCGCGCAAATCGGCTATCACGCCGCCAACGAGTCACCCAACCGAGGAGGGAACTATGACCAAGATCAAGGTAGCCAACCCCGTCGTCGAGCTCGACGGCGATGAAATGACCCGCATCATCTGGGATTTCATCAAGAAAAAGCTGATCCTGCCCTATCTCGACATTGATCTGAAATATTACGATCTGGGCATCGAGGAGCGTGACCGCACCAACGACCAGATCACCATCGACTCGGCCGAGGCGATCAAGAAATACGGCGTCGGCGTGAAATGCGCGACCATCACCCCCGACGAGCAGCGCGTCGAGGAATTCGGCCTGAAACAGATGTGGAAGTCGCCCAACGGCACGATCCGCAACATCCTGGGCGGCGTGATCTTCCGCCAGCCGATCATCTGCAAGAACGTGCCGCGCCTGGTTCCGGGCTGGACCAAACCGATCGTGGTTGGCCGTCACGCCTTTGGCGACCAGTATCGCGCCACCGACTTCCGCTTCCCCGGCAAGGGCAAGCTGACGATCAAGTTCGTCGGCGAAGATGGCACCGAGATCGAGAAAGAGGTCTTCCAGGCCCCCTCGGCCGGCGTGACCATGGCGATGTACAACCTTGACGACTCGATCCGCGATTTCGCGCGCGCCTCGATGAACTATGGCCTCAGCCTCGGCTGGCCGGTCTACCTGTCGACCAAGAACACCATCCTGAAAGCCTATGACGGCCGCTTCAAGGATCTGTTCCAGGAAGTGTTCGAGCAGGAATTCGAAGAGAAATTCAAGGCTGCCGGCATCACCTACGAACACCGCCTGATCGACGACATGGTCGCTTGTGCGATGAAATGGAACGGCGGCTACGTCTGGGCCTGCAAAAACTACGATGGCGACGTACAGTCGGACACCGTGGCGCAGGGCTTCGGCTCGCTGGGCCTGATGACCTCGGTCCTGATGACGCCCGATGGGAAAACCGTCGAGGCCGAAGCGGCCCACGGCACCGTGACCCGTCACTACCGCCAGCACCAGGCCGGCAAGGAAACCTCGACCAACTCGATCGCCTCGATCTACGCCTGGTCGGGCGGCCTGAAGCACCGCGCGAAGCTGGACGACAACGCCGAGCTGATGCGCTTTGCCGAAACGCTGGAAAAGGTCACCGTGCAGACCGTCGAAGACGGCTTCATGACCAAGGATCTGGCGCTGCTGGTCGGCCCCGATCAGAAATGGCTCACCACCATGGGCTATCTGGAAAAGGTCGACGAATACCTGAACAAGGCGCTGAAAGGCTGATCGCCTGACATCGCGGAAAGGGCCGGTCACTGACCGGCCCTTTTTGTTTTCAATGCCTTGCAGGGCGATGCTCAGCTTACCAGCTGTGCTTGATCCAGTCGGGCAGCGGGGGCGAGGCGCCTTTCGGCGGCAGGCCGATGTCGCGGCGCATATGGTCGTCCAGCTCGGTCAGGCGGGCGGCAAGCGGGCGTGCGCCCTGCCCGCGCAGCAGCGCGGCCAACGCCACCCACAGCACGCGGCGCGCGCCATGCAGGGCGATCATCGTTTCAATCGAGGGAAGCGGGGTCACCCCCGGGTGCACTTCGGTTTTGGTCATGGGATTCCCGGCGCATGGGTGCGACCGGCCTTCTGGTTTTGGTGACAGAAATCCCGGGGCCCTGCGGTCACGACACGCCGGACAAAGGCATGCCTTGCTCAGTTGCGGAACGGTCCGGGGTTAACAGGAAGATCGGAGCGGGAGATTCCGCGATCCGGGCGGCGGATTACACCTGTCGGTGTGCCCCGGCTTGGGTGCCTGCGGCGGTCCATGCGCGGGTGCCCGCGGTGGTGCCCTTGGCGGCCCAGGTCAGCCCACCGGCAATCGGAGCGTAAGCGTATACGTGTGACATGATCCGCTCCCTCTTCCTGAAATTGCCGGATGGAAGGTTTATGGCCTGCCTCGCTGAGTCGCACCAAACCGGAACGCTCTGTCGCGCCGAAAATTGCGCAAACCTGCGACATTGCGGCCACAGACGGTGCGGCGGCGGCGCGATACGACAGTGCTTCTGTCCCTCTTGCCGCCGCGCCCGCGCCGTGAGACAAGAACGCATGACCGAGATCATCGCCGAAAACCCCGCCCGCCATACCCTGCTCGATGATGCGCAGGGGCTGAGCTATGGCACCTTGATGGCGGCCTTCGGCATCGTCATCCTAACCCATCTGGGCCTTGTCACCGGGCAGACCGCTGGTCTGGCCGTACTGATTTCCTATGCCACCGGCTGGAGCTTCGGCCCGGTGTTCTTCGTCATCAACATCCCGTTCTACTGGTTCGGCTACAAACGGCTGGGGCCGGTCTTCGTGCTCAAGACCTTCATCGCGGTTGCCATGCTCTCGGTGATCTCGATCTACCTGCCGCAATATGTCAGCTTTGCCACGCTCAACCCGGCGGTGGGCGCGGTGCTGTTCGGCTTCCTGTCGGGATCGGCACTGCTGGCGCTGTTCCGGCATGGGGCATCCTTGGGCGGCGTGGGGATCATGGCGCTCTATATCCAGGACAAGACGGGCTTCAAGGCGGGCTGGACCCAGCTGATCTTTGATGCCTGCGTCTTTGCGATCGCGCTGACCCTGCGCGATGTGACCACCGTCGCCTGGTCGTTTCTGGGGGCGCTGGTGGTCAATCTGGTGATCGCGATGAACCACCGCCGCGACCGTTATATCGCGACCTGAGAGGCGCGGCCGGGCGGACCCGGGCCAGCGGCATTGCCGCCCGGCCCCCGATTTGCTATCAGCCGCGATACCCAGATCGCCGGGTCCACGGCGCTGGTTATCTGAAAGCTCATAGATGACAGTTATGAAGTTGGCCGCTTATGAGCAGCCGCTGAAATGGCTCGCTCTTGCACTTGGCCTGTGCAGCACCATTTCCATCGTGCAGAACTGGCAACTCGCCGCGATGCTGTTTGGCCTGCCGTTCTGCCTGATCTGGATTTTCTGCGCCTGGCTGAACACCGAACGCCAACTCAAGTATATCAACATGGTGTTTTCGGCCCTGTATATCTATGGCATCGCGCGCTATCTGATCACGGGCGCCTGAAGGCGCCTGTAGGCCCCCACCCCCACTGCCCGCAAACCCGCCATGCGTTTCGCGCAATGGACGCGGGCGCCGCAGTGCGGCATATTTAGGTCATGTATCCTGACCTTACCTCCACACCGAAACACTATACCCTCTTCGAGGATATCCAGGGCCTGCTGATCGCTTCGGCGCAGGCGGCACTGGGGATTCACCTGCTGCGCGCGGCGGGGCTTGTGACCGGGGGCACTGCGGGGCTGGCGCTGATCCTGTCCTATGTGACGGGGTGGAATTTCAGCCTTGTCTTCTTTGTCATCAATATTCCGTTCTACGGCTTTGCCTATTGGGCGCGGGGGCTGACTTTCTGCCTGAAAAGCCTGGGCACGGTTACGCTGGTCTCGACCATGGCCGAGGCGCTCAAGCCGCTTTTGCAGATCGGCCATGTCCACCCCGGAGCCGCCGCCGCACTGTTCGGGATCAGCGCGGGCGTGGGCCTGCTGGGGCTGTTCCGGCATTCGGGTTCCCTGGGGGGCGTGTCGATCGTCGCGGTGATCCTGCAGGACAAATTCGGCTTCAAGGCGGGCTGGACCCAGCTGATCCACGACCTGACGCTGTTTTCCGTCGCGATCTTTCTGCTGCCCGCCGACCGCGTGGCCTGGTCGCTGCTGGGCGCGCTGATCCTGAATGCGGTGATCGCCTTCAACCATCGGCGCGACTGGTATATCGTGACCTGATGATGACCTATGTCTACCTGCTGATCGCCGTCGCGTTCGAGACCTTCGGTTCCGCCTGCCTGCAGGCCAGCCAGCAATTCACCCGCCTCTGGCCGAGCCTGGGTGTGCTGGCGGGCTTTGGCGGGGCGTTCTGGTTCTTTGCGCTGGTGCTCAAGGTGCTGCCGCTGGGGGTGACCTATGCGCTGTGGTCGGGCATCGGCATGGTGCTGATCGCGGGGTCGGGCTGGCTGATCTTCGGGCAGAAGCTGGATCTGGCCGCGATTCTGGGGATCGGCCTGATCATCGCCGGAATTCTGGTCATAAACCTGTTTTCCAACGCCTCTACGCATTAAGCCGCGCTTCGGGCTGGCATAATGCGCGCTTTTCGACTAAGGCCGGGCCAAACCACGAACAGGCGGATCATATGGACCTTCGCAATATTGCGATTATCGCACACGTTGACCACGGCAAGACCACGCTGGTCGACCAGCTTCTGAAACAATCGGGCGCCTTCCGCGAGAATCAGGCCGTGGCCGAACGCGCGATGGACAGCAACGACATCGAACGCGAACGCGGCATCACCATTCTGGCCAAGGCGACCTCGGTCGAATGGAAGGGCACGCGCATCAACATCGTCGACACCCCTGGCCACGCCGATTTCGGCGGCGAGGTGGAACGCATCCTGTCGATGGTCGACGGCGTCTGCCTGCTGGTCGACGCGGCCGAAGGCCCGATGCCGCAGACGAAATTCGTGACCTCCAAGGCACTGGCACTGGGGCTGAAGCCCATCGTCGTGCTGAACAAGGTCGACAAGCCCGCAGCCGAACCCGACCGCGCCCTGAACGAGGTGTTCGACCTGTTCGCCAACCTTGGCGCCAGCGACGAGCAGCTGGATTTCCCGCATGTCTATGCAAGCGGCATCGGCGGCTGGGCCGATAACGATCTGGACGGGCCGCGCAAGGATCTGTCGGCGCTGTTCGACCTGATCCTGAAACATGTCGAGCCGCCGAAACAGGAATTCCGCGCCGACGAGCCGTTCCAGATGCTCGCCACCACGCTGGGCGCCGACCCGTTCATCGGGCGCATCCTGACCGGCCGGGTCGAGGCGGGCACGCTGAAAGTCGGCGAAACGCTCAAGGCGCTGTCGCGCACCGGCGAAAAGATCGAGCAGTTCCGCTGCACCAAGATCCTGGCCTTCCGCGGCCTGAGCCAGCAGCCGATCGACGAGGCGGTGGCCGGCGATATCGTCTCGATCGCGGGGATGACCAAGGCCACCGTGGCCGACACGCTCTGCGCGCTGGATGTGGACACCGCCCTGCCCTCGCAGCCGATCGACCCGCCGACGATCTCGGTCACCTTCGGCATCAACGACAGCCCGCTGGCCGGCAAGGACGGCAACAAGGTGCAGTCGCGCGTGATCCGTGAACGCCTGATGAAAGAGGCCGAAACCAACGTCGCGATCCGCGTCGAGGACACCCCCGGCGGCGAGGCCTTCATCGTCTCGGGCCGTGGTGAACTGCAGATGGGCGTGCTGATCGAGAACATGCGCCGCGAGGGGTTCGAGCTGTCGATCTCGCGCCCGCGCGTGATCTTCCGCGAAGAGAACGGCGAACGGCTGGAGCCGATCGAAGAGGTCATCGTCGATGTCGATGACGAATATTCGGGTGTCGTGATCGAAAAGCTGACCGGCAACCGCAAGGGCGATCTGGTCGAGATGCGCCCCGCCGGGCATGGCAAGACCCGCGTCGTGGCCCATGTGCCCTCGCGCGGGCTGATCGGCTATCAGGGCGAGTTCATGACCGACACGCGCGGCAACGGCGTGCTGAACCGGATCTTCCACGACTGGGCGCCCTACAAGGGTCCGATCACCGGCCGCCGCCAGGGCGTGCTGATCTCGATGGAGAACGGGGTTTCGGTGGCCTATGCGCTGTGGAACCTGGAAGAACGCGGCAAGCTGTTCATCGGCGCGCAAGAGCAGGTCTATACCGGCATGATCATCGGCGAGCATTCGCGCGACAACGATCTGGAGGTCAACCCGCTCAAGGGCAAGAAGCTGACCAACGTGCGCGCTTCGGGCACCGACGAGGCCGTGCGCCTGACCACGCCCACCCGTCTGAGCCTGGAAGAAGCCATCGCCTATATCAACGACGACGAGCTGGTCGAGGTCACGCCGAAGATCGTGCGCCTGCGCAAGCGCTATCTGGACCCGCATGAACGCAAGCGGATGTCCAAGACCGAGGGCTGATCTGAAAATCGACAGCGCCGGGGGCTGTCTGCCCCCGGACCCCCGAGGATATTTATGCCAAGCTGAAAGCAGCCTGCTTCACCTTGGCCGCAATATCCCGGGGGGTGAGCGGCACAGCCGCGAGGGGGGCAGCGCCCCCCTTTTTCTTGTCAGCGGAACAGCACCAGTGCGCCCGGCGACCAGGCCACGCGGGTGCGGGTGCCGACATCCAGCACCGGGCGGCCGAAGACGTTGCGCATCGAGATCCGCACCGGCGCCGCGACCCCGTCGAGCTTGACGTCGTAATAGGTCATGTCGCCGTAATAGACGACCTCGTCGATGGTGCCCGCGGTTTCGCGGTCCTGCGCGGTCTGGCCTTCATACAGGATGGTCAGGGTTTCGGGGCGGAAGCCCACCGAAGCCTCGCCGCCGGTCACGGCGCCGGGGGCCTGCTGCGCCTCGATATCGAACGCCCCGAGCCCCGCGGCTTCGACCTGAATATGACCGCCCGCCTCGCCCAGGACCTTGGCGGGCAGGAAGTTCATCACCCCGATGAAATCGGCCACGCGGCGCGAATTCGGGCGACGATAGAGCGTTTCGGGATCGGCGAGCTGGGCGATCTCGCCCTCGAACATCACCGCGATCCGGTCCGACATCACCAGCGCCTCTTCCTGGTCATGGGTGACCAGAACGAAGGTGATGCCGACCTGACGCTGCAGCTTGATCAGTTCGACCTGCATCTGTTCGCGCATCTTCTTGTCGAGCGCCGAGAGCGGTTCATCTAGCAGCAGCACCTTGGGTTTCAGGATCAGCGCGCGGGCCAGTGCCACGCGCTGACGCTGGCCGCCCGACAGCGCATGGGCTGCACGCGCGCCATAGCCTTTCAGGCCGACCATCTCCAGCGCCTCGGCGACCATCTTGTCCTTCTCGGCCTGCGGGCGGGTATCGCGGCGCAGACCGAAGGCCACGTTCTGCTGCACGCTCAGATGCGGGAAGATCGCGTAGGACTGAAACACCATATTGGTGGGGCGCTTGTTGGCCGGCACCCGCGACATATCCTTGCCGTCGATCAGTACCGCGCCCGAGGAGATGTCCTCGAACCCGGCGATGGTGCGCAAGAGCGTGGTCTTGCCGCACCCCGAGGGGCCCAGCAGCGAGAAGAACTCGCCCGCGCGGATCTGTGCGGTGATGCCGCGCAGCGCGTGATAATCGCCATAATATTTATGGACGTCCCGAAATTCGATCATGGTGGGGCGGGTGGTCACAGGAAGCCTCCGGTATCCTTGCCGCCGGTGCGCGCGATGCCGCGGCGGCGGAAATATTCAGCAATGGTGAGAAGCACGATCGAGGCGAGCACCAGGCAGGTGCCAAGCGCCATGATCATCGGGATCTGTTTGGGGAAACGCAGCTGCGAGAAGATATAGGTCGGCAGCGTGGGTTCGTTCCCGGCCAGGAAGAAGGCGATGATGAATTCATCCAGCGAGATCGTGAACGAAATCAGAAAGCTGGAGATCAGCCCCGGCATCACCAGCGGCAGGGTGATCAGCCGGAAGGTGGACCATTTCGTCTCGCCCAGGTCATAGGCCGCCTCTTCCAGCGAGCGGTCGAGCGAATTGAACGCGGTGTTCAGGATCGCAATGGCATAGGGCGTGCAGATCAGGATATGGCCCAGCATCACGGTGAAGATCGACAGCGTCACCCCCATGCCCAGCAACACCACCAGCAGCGACACCGCCACGATGATTTCGGGCAGCACCAGCGGCAGCATGATCAGCCCGATGATCCCGCCCTTTCCCGGGAAATTGAACCGCGAGGCGGCGCGCGCGGCGAAGATGCCGAAACAGGTGGCCATCACCGCCGAGCTGACCGCGATGATCAGCGAGTTCTTCAGCGCCCGCCCCAGCGTATCATTGGCAAGCATCTGGGCGAACCATTCGGTCGTGAACCCCTTGAGCGGGAAGGCGATGATCGTACCGTCGTTGAAGGCGAAGATCGGCAGCAGCACGATCGGCGCATAGAGAAACACCAGATAGGCCAGCGCATAGATCCGAAGCGGCGGGAGTTTCATCATTTCTGCCCCCTCAGGAACTTGCGGTTCAGGAACAGGAAGGCCAGCGAGATCACCGTGACCACCACCATCGCCGAAACCGCGATGGCCGAGCCCATCGGCTTGTTGTCCAGCGGCAGCATCTGCGCCTGGATCATGTTGGCCACCATCGGCAGCTTGCCGCCGCCGATCAGTTCGGGCGTCACATAATCCCCGATGGTCGGAATGAAGACGATCAGCACCGCCGCCACCACGCCCGGCATCGCCAGCGGCAGGGTAACGCGCAGGAAGGTCATGAAGCGGCTTTCGCCCAGATCCTGCCCTGCCTCCAGCAGCGAACGGTCGATCTTTTCGAGCGCCACGAAGATCGGCAGGATCGCAAAGGGGGCATAGGCATGCGCCAGCGTGACGGCGATTGCGCCCACGGTGTTCAGCATCCGCAGCGGATCGTCCAGGCCCAGTGCGCCCAGGAACGAGTTGATTACGCCGTTATAGCCCAGGATCACCTTCCACAGGAACACCCGGATCAGATACGAGGTCCAGAACGGAATGGTGATCAGGAAGATCCACAGCGACTTGCGCGAGGCGCTGACGTTGAACGAGATGTAATAGGCGATCGGAAACGCCAGCACCACGGTGACCAGCGTCACCAGCCCCGACACGATCAAGGACCGCAGCAGGATCGCCCGGAAGATCGGGTCCGACCAGGTGGCGATATAGTTGTCGAGCGTGAACTCGTGAATGACCGTCAGATAGCCATCCTTGAAAAAGGAATAGGCAACGATGGTGATCAATGGCGCGGCCAGCATCAGAATGGCGTAGATCGCCGTTGGACTGATCATGGCATAGCCATTGGCGGCCTCGGAACGGGCCAATCGGCTGAGCGGGGTGTCTGACATCCGCACTGTCTCCCTGAACGCGCTCGTAGTGGCGCTTCGGAGGCAGGTTTGCATATGGGATTGGCAGAGGAAAGGGGGGCCGTGCGCTGGCGATGCGGGGAATTGCGGTGTTTTTTGGCGCGCGCTGAAAATTGCGGCAGCGCGGCACGAGGGTTACCCTAGGGCAGCCCGGGCCTCGGGCAGGGCGCCATGCAGCAGGGCAATCACTCCCGCCGGCAGCGGGCTGCGCGCCAGTGTTGCGACCAGGGTGCAGGCCGCGCGCGGGTTGGACGGGTCCGACAGGATTAGCGCCCCCTGCCCCGCCAGCAGTGCCGCCCCCAGATGCGCGGCATGATCTGCGGCCACGGCGTCGATCAGCGCAATCGGCCCCATCGCGGGCGCCGCCGCCCCCCCGGACAACAGCGCCGCAGGCAAGGCAGCCCGGCGCATTTCGGCGCTCTGGCCTTGCCAGACGGGCACAGCCGCCAGGATCGCATGCCGGGCCCGGACATAATCCGCCACCCCGGCCTGCACCACCGCCAGCCCGTCCGGCCCGACCCGCAATCCCTGCCCCAGAGGCGCGCGCCACTGCCCGCCGACGAAATGGGTCAGCAGCCGCTCGGGCCAGTCTTCCTCGGGCCACAGCGGGCGGAGCCAGTCCGCATCGGGGGCGCCGGCTCCGGTCATACCGGGATATCCCCGGGCGGGTTTTCCAAAATCCGCACCAGCCGCCCGATGGCCCGCTGGAACCGTTCTTCGGGCACGCCGCCCGCCATCGCGATACGCACCGCATTGGGCGCATGGCCGTCCTGCAGCACATATTCATCGGCCGAGCGCAGCAGCACGCCCTCGGCTTCGGCCACCCGCGCGAAGGTCGAGCCGCGCCAGCCCAAGGGCAGCCGCAGCCACAGGAAGCTCAGCCCCGGCTGCCACGAGATGTCCTGATCGCCAAGCGCCTGCACCACCATCTGCAGACGCCGGCCCATCACCTCTTGCGCGGCATGGCGCAGCGCCATCGCCTCGCCCGAGATCAGAAGCCGGGTCACGATGTCGGTCACCGGGCGCGGCAGGCCGAAGAAGCTGTGTTGTGCGGTCAGGCGCCCGGCCTCGCCCATGCCTTCGGGGGCGACGACGATGCCAAACCGCATCCCCGCCGAAATCGTCTTGGACAGCGAGGTCACATGCCAGCAGCGTTCCGGAGCCAGCGCGCGCAGACTGTCCAGCCCCGAGACCGGCGCGGTGTAGCAATCGTCCTCGATGATCTGCAAATCGTGTTTGCGCGCCACCTCGACGATCGCGCGGCGCCGTTCGGGGCCCATCTGCGCGGCGGTCGGGTTCTGCGCATCGGGCGTGACGCAGACCACCTGCCCGCCGTGACGCCGACACGCCGCATCCAGCGCGGCCGGGATCATCCCCTCTTCGTCCAGCGCAACCGGCACCACCTCGGCCCGGTTCAGCCGCGCGGCATGGCGAAAGCCGGGATAGGCCAGTTCCTCGCACAGCACCACGGGCCGGTCACCGCGCAAACAGCATTGCAGCACGATGTTGATGCCATTCTGCCCGCCATGGGTCAGCACCAGATCGTCGGCGTCAATCATCGACGCCATCGTGCAACCCGAAAACCACTCCAGCGCCGCTTCGCGGCAATAGCGATCGCGGCGCAGGCCCGGATATTCGAGGTATTGCCGCCCGATGCCCTCGGCCGCCTCGGCCATGGCGCGGGCCAGTGCGGCGGTCTGCCCCACATCGGGCAGTTGCGGCGAGCGCAGGTCGACGATTCCGTCGTGATCGTCCGGGTCCATCAGCGTCTGACGATACAAGGGTTCGGTCGGGCCGAGACGGCGCGATTGTGTCGATACAAAAGTGCCCCGCCCGACGGCGGCTTCCAGCAGCCCTTCTTGCGTGGCAATCTGATAGGCGCGCGCGACGGTTCCCGGCGTAACCCCTAGTTTCCAGGCCAAATCCCGCACGGTAGGCAGGCGCACGCCGGGCGCCAGATCGCCGCGCCGCACGCCGTCACGCAGGGCACGCACCAGCGCAAGATACTTCGGCCCGGCCTGAACGGCGAGATCCGGCTTCCAACTTGTATCAGTCACAATGTTTCTCTGGATTGCATTGTATTGGTTTTGTAACTTCCACTTAGCAGAAATCATCAGATTGTATCAACACAGAAAAGGTGCCCCATGTTCAGCCTGTCGCTGCGCCGCTCGCCCGCCACTGCCCCCCGGTCGCCCTTGTCGGCGCGCCGCGTTGCAAAGTGGATCGAGACCCGCCGCACCCGCGCGGCGCTGGCCCGACTGGATGCGCATATGCTGCGCGATATCGGTCTGAACCCGGTGTTGGCCGAACGCGAGGCGCATCGCCCGTTCTGGCAAGAATAGGAGCCGCAGTCCCCTGTCGGATCCTCTTCCTGGGCCGGGCTTTGCCCGGCCTCTTTTTATTCAAAATCAATACGTTGAAATAGCGTCCGGGATCACCCCAGAACCGCCTCGATAGAGATCGAGCGCTTTTTCAGCTCGGCGTAAAGCGCGGGCAACACCCGCAATTCGCGCGCCGCACGCGACAAGGCCTCGCCCAGCTGGCTTTCGCTGACCGCGCCCTGCACGCGCCAGACCCTGCGCCGCGCCACGCCATCGTCGTAAACGATTTCGACATCGCCACGACGTCCCTTGCGCAGGCCAAGAAAATCGAACCCCCCAGAGGGGCTTTGGAAACTGGATTGTGTCATGTCAAACTGCCCGAAGTTTTTTGTTTTGTATCGGTCAGTCTTCCATGCGCCCATCCTCGGCGCCGGTCAATTCACGGGCGCGTGACGCGGCGGGGTTGCGCGCAAACCGGGACCGATACGCCACAAGCTTCAGGCGGCCATCAACACCCGCACCTCATGCGCCTTCAGGGAAAGCCGCGCCGAGGCCCAGGCACGCCCGCCCTGCACCTCGCGCAATTCCGGGAAAATTGCAAACAATTCATCGCGCTGCGGGTCGTCCATGCCCTGCAGCGTCAGATCCCCAGGCTGGAAGCTCTCGGTCCAGGCACCATCGGCCCGAATGATTTCATGCGCATCGAACATCACATGCAGATAGCTGAGCCGCGTCACCGACAGCCGTTCGATCCCCGGCTGACCGACCATATGCGCAGCCGCCGCCAGAACCTCGGCCTCGCCAAAGAACAGTTCGGCGCGGGTGCCCGTCAGCAGCATCCGGTGCTGTGGCGACACGATCATGTCAGCTTCGGGCAGGCCGTTGCCAAGGGCGCCGCGCGCAATCCGCACCGGCTGCAACTGCGGGCTCAACGCCAGATCGACCGCAGTCAGATCGCGCCGCCCGACCCAGCGCAGCGGCTGATAGCCGTTGTCGCGGGTCAACACCTTCTGCCCGGGCCGCAATGCCTCGACCGGAATCGGACCATCGCGCGTCTCGATCAGCGTTCCGGGCGTAAAGCACGGCACATACTGGATTTTCTCGATATTCGTGAAGGTTGTCGTCGACCCGTTGGCCCAGTGGATCACGCCGCTTTCGGGATCGTTCTCGTCATAGGTGATGGTCGAGACATCGCGGTCGAGCACCAGAACGTCATAATCGGAATTATCGCCGTCTTCCGATCCGTCAACGACACCGCTGGAGCCTTCCTGCAGGCGGATCGTATCCGACCCCAAGCCCCCGTCGTAAATGTTATAGCCCGTGCCGCCATCAAGATAGTCGTTGCCATCGCCCCCCGACAGCGTGTCGTTCCCGTCGCCGCCCGACAGCGTATCGTTGCCCGAACCGCCAGACAGGCTGTCATTGCCGCTGCCACCGTCGACAAGGTCATTGCCCGCACCGCCCAGAACGGTGTCGTTGTCCGCACCGCCATAAAGGCTGTCGTCGCCCCCGGCCCCGTCCATGTAATCGTTGCCGGCATTGCCATAAAACACGTTGGTATAGGCATCGCCCGGCACGGTGGAACTGCCGTCGAAACCGACCAGCGTATCGTTGTAGGCGGACCCGAACAGACCATCGACGCCCGACAGGGTATCGCCCGCCGCATCACCGCCCGAGGCTGCGCCGGTGGCCAGGTTGATGTTCACCGCCGCGCCGGAATCAGAGTAGTCGGCGTAGTCCATGCCCGAACTGGCCCAGAGCGCATCCGCCCCCGCACCACCATGCAAGGTGTCATCGCCGGTGCCGCCGTCGAGCGTATCGTTATCCGCCCCGCCATCCAGCGAGTCATTGCCCGCATCCCCGCGCAACGAATCCGTGCCCGTTCCGCCCAGAATCGTGTCGTCGCCGTCGCCGCCCGAGATCGTGTCATTCTCGGTGCCGCCGTCGATCAGATCGTTGCCCGCATCGCCCTGAATCGAATCCGCGCCCGCGCCCCCCAAGAGGGTGTCGTTACCATCGCCGCCCGACAGAAAGTCGTTACCGGCATCGCCGCGCAGCAAATCGTCGCCGGTCCCGCCCAGCAGCGAATCCGCGCCATCGCCGCCAATCAGCGTATCATTGCCGGCCATCCCCGACAGGGTGTCATTGCCCGCCTGACCGTCAAGCATGTTCGCGGCCGAGTTGCCGGTCAGCGCGTTCTCGCCACTGTTGCCGATGACATTCTCGAAATTGCGCACAACCGAGGTGAAGGCAATCGTGGTCGAGGTGCCGTCATCGTTCAGGGTAATGCCCTGATTGCCGGGAATGGCCTCGAGCGAGATCGTGTCATTGCCGGTGCCGCCATCCAGAATGTCGGGCGTGCCACTGGTGAACCAGCCCGCATAGGCAAGGTCGTCGCCCTCTTCCAGATAGACCTGATCCGAGCCGGACTGGCTGTCGCCTGCCAGCCAGACATCGTTGCCCGCCCCGCCATAGACCGTATCGGTCCCGGCACCGCCTTCGAACGTATCGTTGCCATCCCCACCCAGCAGCAGATCGTTGCCTGCATTGCCCGTGATCGAATCATCGCCGGCAAGACCGCTGATCGTGTCGTTTCTGGTCGTGCCCGACAGGGTATCGTCACCATTTGAACCGTTAATCGTCGCCATGACCGCCTCACACTGCGCCCGCCAAAGCGGGTTTCACTGCCTGTTCTCGCAGCGGAAGGTGGCGGTTTGCGGTCTGGTTCTGGTTAATTTCCGGGCGCAATTATGGCCGGATCAAGGCCGGTTTCCGGGCCCGAGGTCGCGGGGCACACAAGTGCATCGACTAGCTGCGAACGACCGGAGTGTTCGGATCGACTGTCCCGGTTTCCAGCAGGGGCCGCACCGGCGTATAAAGCGGCGCATCATCGGCAAGCCCCGGATCGGGAAGGATCTGCAACAGCGTGACGCGCGCCTCGGGCGCCAGCGCGGGCAAGGTCATCCGCGTTGGCTGAAAGCTTTCGGACCAGCAGCCATCGGCCAGGATCAGTTCGTGCCTCTCGAACAGGATCTGGACATATTCGACCTCCGGGCAGGCAACGGTACTGACCCCATCCAGCCCGACCAGTTTTTGCGCCATGCTCAGGCATTCCCCGCCGGCGCCGTCATTCGGCAATTGCGTCAGGAAGCGATGGTTGGGCGAGACCAGCATGTCCCGTTCAGGCAGCCCCCCGCCCAGCGCGCCCGCCGCGATGCGGACCGGACGCAACAACGGGTTGAGGCCCAGCGCGCGCCAGCCAAAACGGCGCTGCCCGATCCACAGCACGCGCTGCAGCCCGTTGTCACGGGTGACAACGCGGGTGCCTTGGGTCAAGTCACGCACGGCGCAAAGCCCCCGCTCGGTCGCGACGAGTGAATCCGGTGTGAAACAGGGGATGAGCCCGGAAAATTCGCGGGTGTCGCCATCAAACAGGGCCGCGCCCCCGGCAGTGCGCGCGGTGATGGTCCCGTCGATCTGATCGAAGCCCCGGAATGCCAGCCGCAACTCGCGCACAGCATCCGGCCCCTGCTCGGCAAAGGCCTCGGCACCGACGCCTGCGCGCGACACGGAACTGCCCGACGCAAGCAGATGAAGATCTGCAACGGTCATTTTTTTGCCCTCGAGACACCATGGGAACACAACCCAGGAACTCAGAACGCCCCCAAGCCTTACAATACTGCAGGCTTGTGTTTAACGAAAGCTGAACTGCCGCAAAAATGCCATAATCGCCCCGGAACTCTTCGTTTCGGATAGCGCAACAACGGCATTTCGGGCCGGAAGAACATGGCAATTCAGGCCCGCGGATCGCTCCACGGGCCGGAAATCATCGGGCGGGCGCCTCAGCCGCCCAGCATCAGCAGCTTGGCCTCATGCCGTTTCAGCGTCTTGCGCGCGGCACCGTAGCTTTCGACACCCTCGGCGGTTCTCAACTCGGGGAACAGCTCGAAGATCTCGCTGCGTTGCGCATTCCCCATACCGCCCAGCGTCTGATCGCCCGGCTGGAAGCTTTCGCTCCAGCAGCCATTGGCCAGAAGAACCTCGTGGCGGTCAAACATGAAGTGCAGGTAGCTGGTGCCCAGCGTTTCGACCGTCTTCACGCCGCGGTTGTCGACCAGATGCTTGGCCGCGACCAGAACCTCGTGCTCTTCGAAGTAAAGCGCGGTGCGCTCGTTCGCCACCAGCATCCGGTGGTTGGGCGACACCAGCATATCGCGATCCGGCAGACCGTTGCCCAAGCTGCCCGCGCGGATCAGCACCGGCTTCAGATGCGGCGCCGACATCAGCTCGGTCCGGCTCAGATCGCGCCGCCCCACCCAGCGGATTTCCTGCAGACCGTTATCACGGGTGATGACCTTGTCGCCGACCGCGAGATCCTCGACCAGTTTCTCACCGCGCGGCGTCGCCACCAGCGTGCCCGGCGTGAAACAGGGCACGATGTTTTCAATATCGGTGAAGTTGATATTGGCCCACTGGTTTGTGGTCGGGTTATACAGCTGGATCTGGCCGTTGAAGCCAGGATTACCGTTGTTTTCCGGGTTCTTGACCAGGTTGACCACCTCGTAACCCTGCGCCAGCAGCGCCGAGTAATCGAGCGTATCGTTGTCGTTGCCTTCCCAGCTGCCGTCCACGGTAACGTTGTTGACGCCGTTCAGCCCGACGGTGTTGATGATGAAGGTATCGTCATCGGCGCCCCCCACCAGCAGGTCGTTGTCGCCGCCCCCCACAATCGTGTCGCTACCCGCACCACCATAGATCGTGTCGCCGTCGATACCGCCGTCGATGTAATCGTTGCCGTCCTCGCCATAGATCAGGTCGTTGTCATCCTCGCCATAGATGACATCGTTGCCCGCGCCGCCATGGATCGTGTCGTCACCGTTGTTCTGCACCGGGTCGATGGAGTCAGGCACATTGATCGCATCCGGATAGCCGGGGCCGACCCCGCCATAGATGGTGTCATCGCCATCGCCACCATCGACGAAGTCGCTGCCCTCGCCCGAGGTGATCACATCGTTTCCGGTGCCGCCATAGACGGTATCGGCGTCGATGCCCGCGTTGATGACGTCATTGCCCTCGCCGCCATCCACATAATCGGCGTCGTCGCCCGTGGTGATCGTGTCGTTGCCATCCCCGCCATAGACGGTGTCCTTGTCGTCATTCGGGTTGGCGTCCGCCGTCCACAGGCCCGGATAGGCCAGGTCGGGTTTGGGCGCGCTGCCCGAGGTGTCGATCAGGTCATTGCCTTGCGACCCCTCGACCGAGTCGCTGCCATCGCCGCCGACGATCGTGTCGCCGTTGCCGCCGCCGATGATCGTATCGTTGCCCAGCCCGCCATCCAGCAGATCCTCGCCCGGTCCGCCCAGCAGCCGGTCGTCGCCTTCCTCGCCATACAGCACGTCGCCATCGGGGCCTGCGTCCAGCGTGTCGTTGCCGGTGCCGCCATAAAGCGTGTCATCGCCATAGCTGCCGGTCAGGCTGTCGTCGCCCGCCCCGCCGTAAAGCAGATCGTCGCCTTCTTCGCCCGCCACGGTATCGTCGCCCGCCCCGGCATAGACGGTATCGTTGCCCGCCCCGGCCAGCACCCGGTCGTCATTGGGCGCGTCGCCCGCGATCAGCGCATCCTCGTGGTCGATCATGTCGCCTTCGGGATCGCCGGTATAATCGTAGTCGATCAGATCCGCGCCTTCGGTGCCCTCGACGATACCGTCGCCCTGATCCGCGATCACCCGTTCGATATTCGTGAATTCCAGCGTGCCCACGACATCGCCATCGGCATTCAGAAACTCGACCGTGCCGTTTTCCGGGTTTGTATCGTCATAGATGACGTTCACCGGGCCCGCGCCGGTCAGGTCGAGCACGTCGAAGTCGTCGCCGCCCTCGCCCCCGTCCACAACGTCACCCACGCCCTCTGCGGCGCTGGCCACGAAGAAGCTGTCCCGGTCATCCCCGCCCGACAGGCTGTCCGCCCCGGTGCCGCCGGTCAGCAGGTCATTGCCGCCATCGCCCAGAATAGTGTCGTCGCCCGCACCACCCAGAAGCGTGTCGTCGCCTTCCGCGCCGGTCTCGTCGCCATCGGTGGTGACGCAGTTGATATCGGTCAGGGTGATCGCCTGATCCGAATAACCGCCGTTGTCATAGTCGATCTCGATCCTGGCCACCTCGCCCGAGATCTGCACCAGAACCGAGCCGGTGGCCGAGGCCGGGCTGATCGTGCCGGAACTGTCCAGATCGTGTGCGGTGATCGTGTTGCCCGACACCGTCTGACCGCCTTCGACCGTATAGGTCACCGGCAGCAGGTTGCCGTCCGCGTCATAGGCGCGGATCGTCACGATGTCCTGATGGTAGTCGGTGTTCGGCCCGACATCTATGTCGTTGATGCGGAAGGTCACGTCGCTGACCGTATCGCCATAGGCCTCGTCCGTGGCCGCGAAGCTCAGCGTGGTGGTCGAGGTATTGTCGATGCCGCCTTCGCCGCCGCAACCGTAGAGCTGCAGGCCGGTGGCCGCATTCAGCCCGTCGCCGCTTTCGACATATTGCGTTGCGTTATAGACCGAAGCCGTGGCGCCGGAATCCTGCGCGGTGAACCCGAAGGTGACCGATACCCCGCCCATGTCATAGGACGAACCGGAAACGATGGTGCCGCAATCCTGCTTGAACGCAGCCCAATCGACGCTCAGCGCTTCGCCGCCGCCCGTGGCCGCGCTGACGCCGTCGCCCTGGATGAAATCATTGCCCGCGCCGCCCTCGATGCTGTCATCGTCCGCACCGCCATACAGGCTGTCGTCGCTGCCCATCCCCTGGATCGTGTCATCGCCGCCATTGCCATAGAACACGTTGGTATAGGTGTCCTCGGGCGTGGTGCCCTCATGGTCGAAACCCACCAGGCTGTCGGCATAATCCGAGCCGATCACCCCGTCGATGCCACCGGCGATCGCATCGCCCGCCGCATCGCCGCCCGACAGTGCGCCGGTGCTCAGATTGACCGAAACCCCCGCCGACGAGGCGGAATAGTCGATCATGTCGAGCCCGGTATTGCCCTCATAGGTGTCATTGCCCGTGCCGCCGACGAAAGTGTCGTCGCCCGCGCCGCCCGACAGATAGTCATTGCCCGCGCCGCCGTGGATCAGATCGTCGCCATCCTCGCCATAGACCTCGTCATTGCCCGCGCCCGCAAGGATCGTGTCATTGCCAGCGCCTGCCTTGATGATGTCGTCATCGCCGGTCTCGCCGGGCAGGATTGCATCGTTGTGGTCGACCATGTCGCCATCCGGGTCGCCGGCATAGGCGGTGTCGATCAGATCGGCGCCGACGGTGCCCGACACGATGCCATCGCTGGGCGGTTCGCACACCGTCACCGTCACGGTCGCGGTGTCATAGCCGCCATGGCCGTCGGTGATCGTGTAGGTGAAGCTCGTGGTGCCATAAAACCCCGCCGTGGGGGTGAAGGTGATCGTGCCGTTCGCGTTGACGGTAACCGTGCCATGGGCGCTGCCCGAGGTGCCGGTCACACGCAGCGGATCGCAATCCGGGTCGAAGTCATTGGCCAGAACCGTGACCGTGACCGCGGTATTGAACTCCGTCGTCGCGCTGTCATTACGTGCGTCGGGTGCGCTGTTGCAGGTCGTCCAAGTCATCCCAATCTCTCCTTCACCGCCCGCCGGTCCTTGACCCGCACGCCCAAATGCAGTTCCGGCGCAAGATGGCTACGCCAGAGACCAATACCGACAGGCCCGAAAACCTGCCTTGCAAATGCGAGGGGACCGCACGCCGAGCGCACAGAGGAGGATGCAGACAACACCCCCGCCGAAGCGGGTCTTGCAAACCGAGACTATCGAATCAGGACGGAACAGCAGCCCATTCCCGTCATCAGCAGCACCACATCAACAACCAACTGCACATCCGAAGATGCCGTCACTCTTCACTGGCCACCCCCATGGCCATCTCGCCCCCCAATCGAGCTATGTGAGTGATAGCCGCCGGGTAAGAACGGGGAAAGGGGAAACTGCCTTGTTTTCGCCACATTGCAGGAGGGCCTTGCCTTATTTTGGTCTGTTTTCCGTGGTTGGTTGTCTCTTGTCCGCTGCGATTGTTTCGTTGCGGACAAAGCCCACGACCCCCAAACCCACGGCGCAAAACCAGTTTTTCCAGAACTCTTGCAACCAAGACGAAACCGGAATAAATTGATACACGCATAACGTGCAAAGACAGTCCCCCAACTGTCTGCAATACGGAAACAGTAGCCCCCCGCTCGAGTTTCCATTCACGCACCGCATTCGCGCCACTTCAGGAACAATCCCCAACCGGGGATTGTTCTTGTTTTGCCATCAAATACATCGAAAGCGCTGCTTTGTCCGGCAGGCACACCGCAGGCCTTCGAATCACTTTCCGATAAGTTCAGGCCCGCAAACCGCGTGATCGCCCCCTGCCCCATCTGACAAGCACCCCCTTCCCGCGGCGCCATGCGCAGAGATGGCGGCAGACCGATCATGACCACCCGCGGCACGCAGATGGCAAAACAGCGCCATGCCCGGCGGCCGCGACCGGCTATCGGCCCAAGACCTATCTGCAACAGGTGCGCATCGCCAAGGCGCGCGCGGCGCTGGAAAGCGGGCAAGTCTCGATCGACCGCATCGCCTGGGAGGTGGGCTATGCCGACGTGGCCGCGTTTCGCAAAAGCTTCCAGAAGCTGACCGGCATGACGCCAGCCGCCTATCGTCAGGCCTTCGGACCCGCCCGGGCGAGTGGCGATAGCGAAAGCGTTCCCTGAGCACGGAAACCGCAAAAGAACCTGGCGACGACCCGATGGATTGCTTCGCACCCAAGGAGAGCGGGCGGCCCTTGCGGTGACCGGGCGCGGCCCGAAACCGCGCCGAAGATCGCTGTGGCGATGATCCTTTGAACGCGCACCGCAGTGCGATAGATTGCGGGGATGATGTTTCACTCGCTCCCCTCTTTCCCTTTGCGTGCAGGCCGTGTGCATGAGGTGTGCGGCCCGGCCTCCCCGGGGTTCGCGGCGATCGCGCTGGCCTTGGCGGACGGCAGCGCCCTGTGGGTACGCGAGGCCTGGCAGGTCGAGGCGCTGCACCCCTTGGGGATCTTGCCGTTTTGCGACCCCGCGCGCCTGCTTGTCGCCCGTACCAAGGATCAGACCGACAGTCTCGCCGTGGCGGAAGAGGCGCTGAAGGACGGCGCCCTGCCCTTCGTCGTGATCGAGATCACCCGACCGCTGAACCTGCGCGAGGGGCGCAGGCTGCAGCTTGCGGCACAGGCCGGGGGTGCAACCGGGCTGTGCATCATTCCCGAAGGCATGGGCTCGAACGCCGCCGAAACCCGCTGGCGCGCCACCCCGGTTTTCGATCCCGCGCGGGAAGACTCGACTCTGATGCGGTGGGAAATTATTAAGAACAAATCAGGAACAATTGGCGCGTGGAATGTTTGCTGGGACGCACAGGCGCATCGTTTGCATGTGGTTCCCCCGGTTGCCCAGCGACCGGGTTCTGCGCGCACGTCCGGTTGAGGGGCCCTTCGCGCTGTCGCTGCGGGTTGGGGCCGCCGAAACCCTTTATTGCCTGAACACGACGGCCGAGCGGGCCGGGCTGCATCGCGGCATGCTCCTGGCCGATGCCCGCAGCTTCTGCCCCGGGCTGCTGACCCGCCCCGCGCAGCCAGATCTGGATGCCCGTTTTCTGGCAAGCCTGCGCCGCTGGGCCGGGCGCTATTGCCCTTGGGTCGGAGGCGATGGCACCGACGGGTTGGTGCTGGATGTCACCGGATCGGCGCATCTGTGGGGCGGCGAGGCCGGGATGCTGGCCGATATGCAGGCCCGGCTGGCACGTGCGCGGGTCAGCTGCCGTCTGGGGATCGGCGCCACACGCGGGGCGGCCTGGGCGCAGGCCCATTTCGGGGGGACCGAAGCCGAGCTGCTGACGCTGCCGGTGGCGGCACTGCGCTTGCCCGCCGAAACGGTGACCGGGCTACAAAGGCTCGGGCTCGGGTGCATCGGCGATCTGGCCGCCGCCGCCCGCGCCCCCCTTGCCCGCCGCTTCGGCCCCGGCCTGCTGGCCCGGCTCGATCAGGCGTTGGGATATCTGCCCGAACCGATCACCCCCGAAGCCGAGCCGCCGCATTTCGCCACGCGCATGACCCTGCCCGAACCGATCGGCCTGGTCGCCGATGTGATGGCCGCCGCCGAACGCTTACTCGGGCCGCTCTGCGCCAAGCTGCAGGCGCAGGAGATGGGCGCACGGCGCCTGTGTCTGACCCTGCGCCGGGTCGATCAGGCCAGCCAGCAGGTCGAACTGCGCCTCGCCGCACCGATGCGTGAACCCGCGCGCATCCTGCCGCTGTTTCAGCGCGGCGTGGATGAGGTGGAGGCGGGCTTCGGCATCGACCAGATCCGGCTGGAGGCGGTGCAGGTCGAGCCCCTGCCCTTGCAGCAAATCGGCCATGCCACGACACAATCCAGCCCCGACCGCCTGAATGACCTCATCACCCGGATCGGCACCCGGATCGGGCTGGAAAACATCCAGCGCTTCCTGCCCGCCGACAGCCATATTCCAGAGCGCAGCTTCCTGATCGCGCCCGCCGCCTTCAGCCAACCGGGGCAAGGCTGGGGCTGCCCGCGCCCGCGCCCGCTCCGGCTGTTCCCGCCCGAACCGATCGAGGCCACGGGCACACAACCGCCCGGCCAGTTTCGCTGGCGGCGCATGGCTCTGGCCACCGCGCGCGCGATCGGCCCCGAACGCATCGCCCCCGAATGGTGGATGCAAGAGGACAGCTGGCGAAGCGGGGTGCGCGATTACTGGCGCATCGACACCCGGCAAGGCCGCCGCCTGTGGCTGTTCCACACCCCGCAAAGCCCCGGCTGGTTTGTGCAGGGGGAATTCGCATGACCCTTCTTCTTGGCCCAAATACTCAAATTCCCCCGCCCGCCACCCCGCGCTACGCCGAACTGTGCGTGACCTCCAACTTCACCTTCCTGACCGGCGCCTCGCATCCCGAAGAGCTGATCGCACGGGCGGCTGAACTGGGGCTCGATGCTCTCGCCCTCACCGACCGCAATTCGCTGGCGGGCGTGGTGCGGGCCTATGCGGCGCTTAAGGCGCTGCGCAGCGAGGCCGAGGGGGCGCCCCTGCCCCGGCTGATCGTGGGCGCGCGGCTGGTCTTGCGCGACAGCCCGGTCGACTGGCTGGCCCTGCCCACCGACCGCGCCGCCTATCATCGGCTGGCGCGGCTGCTGACGCTGGGCAAGCGCCGGGCGGGAAAGGCCGAATGTCACCTCGATCCGGCGGATCTGGAGGCGGGCTGCCAGGGCATGATCCTGATCGCGCTGCCGCAAGGCCCGCTGCCCGCGACCGCCCCGCAGATCCAGGCCATGCAGCGCCGCTTTCCGGGCCATGTCTTTCTGGGGGCGGCCCCGCGTTACGACGGGTCGGATCAGGCGTGGTTCGATGCCTGCGCCGCACTGGCGCTGCGCTGCGCCGCGCCGATGGTGGCGGTGGGCGATGTGCTGATGCATCGCGCCGCGCGCCGCCCGCTGGCCGATGTTCTGACCTGCCTGCGCCACGGCATCACCATCGACCAGATCGGCACCCGCGCCCTGCCCAATGCCGAACGCCGCCTGAAAGGCGCCTCCGACATGGCACGGCTTTACCGCAACCATCCGGCGGCGGTGCGGCGCACGCTGGAGATTGCCGCGCGCTGCGCCTTCGATCTGTCTGAGCTGAGCTATGAATACCCCGACGAAATCACGGATGGCGAAAGCCCCGACGCGCGGCTGGAACGGCTGGCCCGGGCGGGGCTGGCGCGGCGCTACCCGCAGGGCGCATCGGATCGGGTGCATGCGCTGCTGGACAAGGAGCTGGCCCTCGTCAAGGAGTTGAAGTTCCCCGCCTACTTCCTGACCGTCCACGACATCGTGGCCGAAGCGCGCGCGCGCGGCATCCTGTGTCAGGGGCGTGGCTCGGCGGCCAATTCGATCCTGTGCTACCTGCTGGGCATCACCGATGTCTCCCCCGACATGATCGGCATGGTGTTTGAACGCTTCATTTCGCGCCACCGCGGCGAGCCGCCCGATATCGACGTGGATTTCGAACATGAACGCCGCGAAGAGGTGATCCAGTGGATCTATGAAAAATACGGCCGCCACCGCGCGGGGCTTTGCGCCACCGTCATCCACTTCCGCACCCGTGCCGCGATCCGCGAGGTGGGCAAGGTGATGGGCCTGTCCGCCGATCTGACCGCCGCGCTGTCGGGGCAGATCTGGGGAATGTCGAACGGCGGCGCCGACCCGGACCGCATCCGCGAGCTGGGCCTCAACCCCGATGACCGGCGCCTTGCGCTGACCATTCGGCTCATCCGCGAGATCATCGGCTTTCCGCGCCATCTGTCGCAACATGTCGGCGGTTTCATCATCACCCGCGGTCGGCTTGATGAGCTCTGCCCGATCGAGAACGCCGCGATGGAGGGCCGCACCTGCATCGAATGGGACAAGGACGATATCGACACCCTGGGCATCCTGAAGGTCGACATCCTCAGCCTCGGGATGCTGACCTGCCTGCGCAAAAGCTTCGATCTGCTCGAGGCGCATGACGGAATCCGCCTCAGTCTTGACACCGTGCCGCAGGAAGATCCCGCGACCTATGAAATGCTGACCCGCGCCGATGCGGTGGGCGTGTTTCAGGTCGAAAGCCGCGCGCAGATGAACTTCCTGCCGCGCATGAAGCCCGCCACCTTCTACGATCTGGTGATCGAGGTCGCCATCGTTCGCCCCGGGCCGATTCAGGGCGGCATGGTCAAACCCTATATCCGCCGCCGTCAGGGGCTGGAGGCGCCCGAACCTTTCGGCCCCGCGCTGGCCGAGGTCACGCGCAAGACCCTGGGCGTGCCGCTGTTTCAGGAACAGGCGATGCAGATCGCGGTGGTGGGCGCGGGCTATTCGGCAGAAGAGGCCGACCAGCTGCGCCGTTCGCTGGCGTCGTTTCGACGGATGGGCACGATTGGCGCGCATCGCGAGCGTTTCCTGCAGGGGATGCGCGCCAATGGCTACAGCCCGGACATAGCCGAAGCCTGCTTCGCCCAGATCGAGGGATTCGCCGATTACGGCTTTCCCGAAAGCCACGCGGCGGCCTTTGCGATGCTGACCTATGTTTCCTCCTGGCTGAAATGCCACCACCCTGCGGTGTTCGCCTGTGCGCTTCTGAACAGCCAGCCGATGGGGTTTTACGCCCCCGCCCAGATCGTGCGCGACGCGCGCGAGCATGGAGTCGAGGTGCGGCCCGTCTGCGTGAACGCCAGCCATTGGGACAACCGGCTGGAACGCCGCGCGGACGGGACGCTGGCCCTGCGGCTGGGGTTCCGGCAAATCAAGGGGTTCCGTGCAGAAGACGCCGACTGGATCGCCGCCACCCGCGGCAATGGCTACCCGGACCCCGAAGCCGTCTGGCTGCGCGCCGGTGTCGCGCCCGCCGTTCTGGAACGGCTGGCCGAAGCGGATGCGTTTTCCGGCATGGGGCTGACCCGTCGCGCGGCGCTTTGGCAGGTTCGGGCGATCCGGGGGCAGAACCCGCTGCCGCTTTTCAACGACCCGATCGACGGCGAAAGCATCCACGAGCCGCACGTGGTGCTGCCTGCGATGCATCTGGGCGAAGAGGTCGTCGAGGATTACGTCTCGATGCGCCTCACGCTGCGCGCCCATCCGATGGAGCTTTTGCGCCCCTCCCTGCCGGGCCTGACCTGTCACGACCAGCTGGTAACCGCCCCCCTGCGGCGCATCAGCGTCTGCGGCCTGGTCATTACCCGCCAGCGCCCCGGCACCGCCTCGGGCGTGATCTTCCTGACGCTCGAGGATGAGACCGGCGTGTCGAATATCGTCGTCTGGCCCAAGGTCTATGAACGCTTCCGCCGTGCGGTGATGGGCGGGCGGCTGTTGCGGGTTACCGGGCGGCTGGAACGCGAAGGGCTCGTGGTGCATCTGATCGCGGATCAGATCGAGGATCTGTCGCACCGCCTCTCCGATCTTGGCCATCCGCTGCCCGACATGGTCGGCATTGCCCGCCCGGAGGCCGACGACGCCCCGCGCCCGCCCCGCACCGCCCCCCGCGCCCGCCACCCGCGCGAACAGGCCAAACGCCTGTTTCCAAGCCGGGATTTCCATTGAGAGGGCGCCTTGGGCAGTTGCGCGGATCTGCGACCGGTTTCGCGTGACAAAGCGGCGTGGTTCACTCTGTTCCGCGCGCGTCAGGATGAGACACGTTGACTGCCATTCCGGGCACGCCATAGGCTTGCCCGGGACGCCCGCCAGAAAACCCAGGAACGGGAAAGCGCAAGTTGCAGCGAAAAGCACCTCTCGAACGCCTTGAAGGATTGTGGACCGGGTTCGAGGGTATCGACGATGCTGGCGTGCTGGAACGACGCGCCAAATACGGGCCGAATACGATTGTCACCGAAACGTCCTCGAGCTGGCTCGAAATCGCGCGCAGCACGGTGCAGGACCCGATGATCTGGTTTCTTGTCGGGACCGCCGCCCTGTTTCTTTGGCTCGGGGATTACACTGAGGCGGTTATTCTGGCCGCAGCCCTGATTCCGATTGTCGGCATGGACGCCTACCTTCACCGACGCACCCAGGCGTCGACAGAGGGGCTGCGGGCGCGGCTCGCATCCCACGCGCGTGTGATCCGGGACGGGGCGGAACAAGACATCCCCTCGACGGCCCTCGTTCCGGGCGATCTCGTCATCGTTCCGGCAGGCGCTTATTTTCCGGCAGACGGCCTGATCCTGTCCGGCAACGCCCTTCAGGCGGATGAGTCCACGCTCACCGGCGAGGCTCTGCCGGTTCGGAAAACCCCGATCGCGTGCCCCCCTGTCGGCCCGGGGGACGCGACAATCGACGGCGAGCACTGGGGCATGGCGGGCACGCGATTGCTGACCGGCGAAGCCCGTGTCCGCATTGCATTGACCGGAAGCGAAACCCTCTATGGGGAAATCGCACGGCTTTCCAGCACGACACGGGCCGAACGGACCCCCTTGCAGGTGGCGATCACACAGCTCGTCCGGATACTGCTCGTTGCGGCGCTGCTGCTCTGCGCGATCCTCGCGGTCATCCGGTATGTGCAGGGTTATGGCGTGGTCGATGCCCTCCTGAGCGCGGTCACCCTCGCGATTGCGGCGCTGCCAGAGGAATTTCCTGTCGTCTTTTCATTCTTTCTCGGACTTGGTGTCTATCGCCTTGCCAAGCAGCAGGCTCTGGTCCGCCGGGCGGTTGTCGTCGAAAATATCGGCCGTGTTTCATGCATCTGCACCGACAAGACAGGCACATTGACCGAGGGGCGGCTCTTGCTCGACCATGTCGTTCCCGCCGCGGGGCTGAGCCGGGAAGACGCCCTTTCTCTTGGCGCGACGGCCTCGAGAACGGAAACGGAAGACCCGCTGGATCTGCTCCTTCTGGCGAACGCACGCCCGGTGGCCGGACAGGTCGAGGCCGTCTTCCCCTTCACCGAGGATCGGCTCCGCGAAGTGTCGGTTATACGCATCGCAGACAGCGCATGGCGCGCAGCCATGAAAGGCGCGCCGGAAAGCGTGCTTTCGATGACCAGCCTGTCAGAGCAGGAGCGTGCGACCTGGCTGCAGCGGACCGAGGATCTTGCCGCCACGGGGCACAAGGTCATTGCCGTTGCGGCCCGATCATTGCAGAACTGGTCCGGCACAGAGCCCGAAACCGGTTACGACTTCGCAGGTCTTCTTGCCTTCTCGGACCCGGTTCGGCCAGGCGTCGCCGATGCCGTGAAAAAAGCGCAGCAAGCCGGGATTCGCGTGATCATGATCACCGGGGATCATTCCCGGACGGCCGCGGCGATTGCCAAGGAGATCGGCATCGGCGCGGCAGAACCGCGGGTCATCGACGGTGCCCAGCTGGCCGCGCACCTGCAACCTCACAACGGCGAAGGGGTCGGTTTCGATGTCGTCGCCCGATGCACGCCCTCCCAGAAACTCGGGCTCGTCGAGGCACTCCGGGAACGGGGCGAACTGGTCGCGGTTACCGGGGACGGCGTCAACGATGCCCCCGCGCTTCGTGGTGCGGATGTTGGCATCGCGATGGGGGAACGCGGGACGCGATCGGCGCGCGAGGTGGCCTCGATCGTCCTTCTCGACGACAATTTCGCGACGATCGTGCGCGCGATCGCCGAGGGCCGCCAGCTGTTCACCAATCTCAGGCTGAGCTTTGCATATCTTCTGATGCTGCATATCCCGCTGGTGGCGACGGCGGCGTTGATCCCGCTTCTGGGGTATCCGCTGCTATACCTGCCGATCCACATCGTCTGGATCGAACTCATCATCCATCCAACGGCCATGCTGGTTTTCCAGAACCTGCCATCGCGGGACGCGCTGGCGCGTTCGGACCGGCGGCAGCGGTTACGATTTTTTTCCCTGGCGGAGTGGGCGAAGATCGGTCTTGTCGGGGTCGTCGCCATCGCGATCATCATGGGCGGCTATGTCTTCAACCTCGGCGCCGAATTCGATGTCCCGCACGCGCGATCAATGGCGATGGCCGCGCTCGTCACCGTGAGCAGCGCCGTAACGGCAGCGCTGTCGCGGCTTGGCTCGAAGCCCGCCGTGATCGCGTCGGCGCTTCCTGTCGTCTCGGCTGTCGCCATCATCCAGATCGAACCGCTGGCCACGGTTTTGCACTTGTCTCCGCTCCACTTCATTGACTGGGCAATCGCATTGATCGGAGGGGCGATCGTCAGCGCAGCGGCGGCTTTTTCACGGCGCGAAGGCGAAACGAACCGTCACCGGGTCGTCCCGAGTGCTCGGAAGTCGTCATAGCCTGGGTATCGCGTAGACATGGCCCAGGGTGGCAAGAACGAAGGCGCGCCAGATCCATTTCAGCATTCGGCTTGCCCTTCTTTACCGGCGCTTTGCGTGCCCAGCGTCATCGTGATCGTGGCCATGATCCGGTCGGTTTCGGACAGGATTTTCAGGATGCGCTGATAGTGCTGGATGTCCTCGAAGCTCAGCGCGCGGCCCTTGCGGTCCTTGAGCCATTTCTGCGCGGGCTGATAGCCGCCGATCCAGAAATCCCATGACGCAGGCGGCACGGCATCGAAGCCCTGCGTGGCGTTGATCCAGATGCGGCTGCCGTCCAGGCGCGGGGTTTCCACCACATCGTCGCCCTCGCCGGTGTAGGGATAGGGCGCGGGGCCGATGGCGGCGGGCTGCATCAGGTGCAACCGGCGCAATTCGCCCCCTTTGGCGGCGATGTCCCAGAACTCGGTGGGCGAGGCGGGCCAGGGGATGCGCGGGAAGTCGATCTTCAGGAACTCGGCATAGGTTTCGCGGTAGGCTGGGCAATGCAGCACGCCATAGATGTAATCGAAAGTCGCCACCTCGTCGGGCTCGCCGTGTTCTGCATCACCCGCCAGAGCGCGCAGCTTTTTCCAGAGCTTGGGGTCGAGGTTGATCCGGCGGGTTTGGTCGAGGTCTTGTTCGGTTGGGTAGAGGTAGAGGGGGGCCGCAGACGAGATGCCCTTGTTACTGTAGACGCCCCGATTGTCGAAAATATGGGCCGACACAAGCGCATGATTCCAGCCGGAATCGGAACGTGCCGCTTGGCGCGAGAAAATCAGGGCCAAGTTTTCTCCCGCTTGCATGTGCCTTGATGCCCGCTCTCTGCGATGAACCGCAACATTTGGGTCGTAGATCGTGAACCGCGTATCGAAGGGGCGATAAGACACTCGAGTAACAAGGTCTCTCCACCCTCCATGGGCGAGGGCGGAGATTGCGCGTTCATAGTTCCACTGGCCTTGCGAGCATAGCTTCCAGATTGACCGCGCCTCCATTTCGTTCTTCGTCGACAGAAATTTCTCGACCTTCGAGATAGCCTCAGCGCTTGACCAAGAGATCGCGAACTCATCATGTGTCGTCACGATGCCCGGTGCGGGGCTTCCATTGGGTGAAAACCATTCGGCGACACTGGGTGCTGCCTCATACCTTTCCTTCAAAGCCCAATTCTGCGCCTTGAATGGCCATGGCGCTCGGTCGGGCGTCACATCGACGAAGTCAGAGTGGGTGACGGTCAGCTCTTCTAGCGCGGCGTATTTTGCGGCCCGCGACCCCCAGAGTTCGGCATGCATGACCCGCGCCAGCGGTTTGCCCTTGGTCTTTTGCGTCTGGTGTTTCACGCCAATCAGGATCGCCACGCCCTGCATGATGTCGAAGACGTTCTTGTCGGGGCTACCGTCCGGCGCGACCTCCTTCTTCTTCGAGTTGCCGTGCAGGTCGAGCACATAAATCTTGTCGAAGGTCTGCATCAGGTGGTGACGCATATCGAGGAAGGTCGGATTGTCGAGGTAGGAGTGGTTGGTGATAAAGCCCAGAACCCCCTCGCCCGTCCGTTCGATGAAGTGCTCTGCCAGCCGGATGAACTTCACATAGTCGTCGGACAGCCATTTCGCTTGCGCGGGGCGTTTCAGTTCGGGGCTTTTCTTGTAGGGCTCCATCAGCCCGCTGATCCATTTGCCTTTGTTAGACGAATGGCCCGAATAAGGCGGGTTGCCGATCACGCACATGATCGGCATCTGGCGCTTGATCGTGTTGGCCTCGCGCGCCTCGCGGGTCAGCCATTGCGCCATGAACAGGTCGCGCACGTCGCGCTCGCCCTCTTCCAGCGAGTTGGTCAGATAAACGCCAAGGCGCGGCGCCTTGATCGGCTTGTAGCCGAGTTCGGTCAGCACCATGTCGAGCTTCATGTGGCACATCGCATAGGACGCCATCAGCAGCTCGAACCCGTGCAGGCGGGGGATCAGGCTTTCCTCGACATAGCCCGACCATTTGCCCGGGGCCATGCCCTGCACCTTTTCGGCGATGCGGGCGATCGCCTCGGCCAGGAAGGTGCCGGTGCCGGTTGCCGGGTCAAGGATCTGCACGCGGTGCAGTTCCTTGCGGATGGTGACGGGCTTGCCGTTTTTCGTTTCGCCCGTGTCCCAGTCGGGCACGGTGATTTTTGACGTATCGGCCAGGCCCAGCGGCAGGCCGAATTCGGTTTGCAGCACCTCGTCCACGGCGCGGACGATGAATTTCACCACCGGCTCGGGCGTATACCAGACGCCGCGCGATTTGCGCTTGGCGGGGTTATATTCGCTCAGGAAGTCTTCGTAGAAGTGGATGAACGGGTCTTGCCGCTTGGTGAGCGAGCCAAAGCCCGCCATGACCCTGCCCATGTCGGTGGCCTGAAAGATATCGGCCAGATCGTCGATCACCCAGACTAGGCGGTCATCGAGGTTGGGCCCGGCGATATAGCCAAACAGCGCGCGCAGGAACGGGTTGGATCTGGGCAGCAGGTGCAGCGCTTCTTCCCGCGAGAAATCGCTGGGGGTTTCGTCGTGCAGACGCGCGGCGAACATGCCGTAGGCGATGGTTTCGGCATAGATATCGGCGAATTCGTCGGGCTTGATGTCGTGCAGCAGCTGTTCCTTGAAGGCCTTGTAGTGGCCCAGAAGCTCGGTCAGGCCCGAGGCGTCTTCGGCCTTGAGATCGGCCACCAGCGATTTGCCCAGAATATCCTTTATCAGCACCGCCTTGCCCGCCATCAGCTTGGCCAGAGTGGCGGGCGAGCGGATGGTCTGCGGGCGCTGCGCGGCGAAATCGGCCATCGCATGTTCCAGCGCCGCGAAAGCCTCGGGGATGGGCCGCCAGCCCATCATCTGCTCGCCGATCATCACCTCGTGGCGCAGCTCTCCGTCCTTGTAGAACAGGAAGGTCAGCCCGTTGGTGTAGATCAGGTTCGGCAGCGCCTTGCGGTAGCGGTTGAACTGTTCTTTGCCGTCCTTGGCGATATAGGCCTTGAGGTCGATCACAAGGTCTTTCGCCTCGCAATGACCGACCACCACGTCACCCCGGTGGAACGAGAAGTCGGGGGCACCGACATCGGTCAGGCGCTTGGGTTCGTTTTGCGATTTGATTGCCGGGTCGATGCCGTCGAACAGCCGTTGCAGGGCGGGACGGTAGGAATGCTCGGTGGCGTTACCGCGCGCGTGAATGGCGATCAGTTCATTGAAATAGCCCGGAATATCCATAACGCCCCTCTTGCAATCGGCCCGAGAATGGCCGGTTTCAAGCGATTTGCCCATAGGCTTCACACGGTTCGCTTCGTTTCTCTTGGCTTTGCAATGTCCTTTGGCAACGACCTGACGGGTTCACAGTCGAGTGGCATATTCCAGATGATTTTGCCGGATACGGCGCAACAGGGCCATTCGTGACATATGGGGCGCCCGTCTGCTCCAGACGGGCACCTCAGATGAACCTGGCGGACAACGCTGCCGCCCCCTGATCCACAGCGCCGACCGATTCCAGGCAAGGGCATGCGGGGGCGGTCGCGCCGCCCCCGAAGTCTTCAGGCAGACACGGCAAGTTCGGTCATCATTCCGCTCGCCAGATGCCCCATCTGGTGACAATGCAGCATCCACGGCGCGGCCTCGCCCGCGTCGAAAGCAATGGTCACGCTGCCCATCGGCGGGACAAGCACGGTGTCCCGCATTGCGCCAAAGAAGCGGGCTCCGTTCACGCCGATCACCTGAAACACATGGCCATGCAGATGCATCGGATGCGCCATCATCGACATGTTATGGAACATCAGCTCCACCCGTTCGCCGCTGCGCGCGGCCACCGGCACGCGGCTTTCCCAGGTGCGGCCGTTGATCGCCCACAGATAGGGCTGCATCGCCCCGGTCAGCATGACCATCTGGCCGTTCTGTAGCGGACGATCAGCCAGCGGTCTGAGCGCGCGCAACGCCAGTTCCTGCGCCATGTCGCCCGCAACCGGTGGATGTTCAACCTCCGAGACCGTCGCAAGCCGTGGCACCGCGGCCCCCTTGGGGGCCAGAATGATGCCCGTGCGCTCTGTCGCGCCTTCGCGCAGCGCCAGGATCGGCAGCGCGGCACCATCGGCGGGCAGGTCAATCTCGAGGTCGAGCCGCTGCGCCGGGGCCACCGAAAAGCGCGAACCCGCAAGCGGCACCACCGGCTCGCCATCCACCGCCACCAGCCGCGCCAGAACCCCCCCGGTGTCGATCCAGAACGCCGTCATCGAGGCCCCGTTGATGACCCGCAACCGCACGCGCCCGCCGCGCTCGACGGCAATCACATCGGGGTCGTCCAGCGTGCGGTCATTGGCCAGGTAGGCATCGAAGTTGAAATCATTCAGATCCATCGCCATGCTGCCCATATCGTGCATCATGCCCGGCATCATCCCGGCACCACCGCCCGCCATCGGTGCGGAATGATCCATCGTGCTGTGATCCATGGCCATGCCGCCCGTCACCTCGGCCAGCACCTCCTGCGGCGTGCGGAAAGCGAAATCGTGCAGGAACATCACCACCTCCTGCCGGTCGGCGGCAAGGTCTTCGGGGCTGCGCACGATCAGCGGCGCAGCCAGCAGACCGATTTCCTGCTCGGGGATGTGGCTGTGCATCCAGAACGTCCCCGGGCGGGGCGCATAGTCGTAGCGGCGGGTTTCGCCGGGTTTCAGCATCGGGTTCGTATTGGGCACGCCATCCTGCGCATTGGGCGGGATCTGGCCGTGCCAATGAATGATGGTCTCGACATCAAGCGCATTGCTCAGATCGGCGCGGAAGCGCTGGCCGGGGTCGAGCGTCAGGCCAAGGCCACCCTGCGCATTGACCAGCCCCAACACAGAGGCGGCGCGCCCGTTCACCTCGATCACACGGGATCGGGCGCTGAGCGCAAAGGCGTCCGACGCCGCGCGCGCGCGGGCCGGAATCAGGAACGAAGCCGCAGTTGCGGCGGATGCGGCGATGAAGCCGCGGCGGGAAAACTGGGTCATTTCGATCTCCATGAACTTCGATTGAAGGTGTGGCAGGAGATCAGGTGCGCGGTGGGCGCCCTTCCGGTTGCGGCCAGACCGAGGGCGCGTGTTCGTCCAGAAGCACAATGTGGATAGCTCTGGCCCGTTCGACGCGGGGCTCGGGGGCGATGGCAGACACGACCAGACCCGCCCCGAGGCAATGTTCACGGCAGGTCTCGTCATAGGGCATCTGGGTCGAGGTGGCGGCGGCGTGATGCATCGAACGGAAATGCAGTGCCGACATCTGCGACGCGCTGGCCGGTGCTGCAGGCATGGCAAGACCCACCGCGACAGCGGCAACCATCACCAACCGAAGAATCGAAGCGACAACCGACATGAAAAGACGCTATCCGAGCGCGCCCGCGCTGTCAGATGAAATCTCCGTCACCGCGGCGGCACGTCGCTCCGCACCACCGCCCTTCATCGGCGGACCAGATGCGAGGGAGGTGTGGGGTCTTTCATCCCTGCCCTGCGCGCGTCGTGTCCGGCCCGGGTCTGATCCCGGAGCTTCGAGACCTACGGCCCGGACAAACTGCGCAGCTATCTTGGCACGCCCGAGAAGAAGGGCGCCTATGTGCTGGCCACGAACCTGCAGCAGTTTTCAATCCTGCGTCTGGCCGAGTCGGGATGCACGGACGCGCAAATCCAGGCGGTCACGAACCAGAGTACAGAGACGGTCGTCGTCCACCGCAAGCGCGCCAGCCGCAAGGTTTTGAGCCGCACGGCCCATGCGAAACGAACAAAGCACGAATCGTGACTGTGGGAATTGCTTTGGAAAACCGCCAGAAATCCGGGCCGCTCACCAACAAGACAAATGCCGAATTTCGCTTTGCCTTCAAGCTGGTGCCCGAGGCGAGACTCGAACTCGCACGCCTCGCGGCGGAGGATTTTGAATCCCCTGCGTCTACCATTCCACCACTCGGGCCAGCTGATGCCGATTTAGCCGCCCGCGCGCCGCAAGACAAGAGGGGTCGCGTGCATCGGCCTACAGATTGCGCGCCGCGAAGGTATCGCAGGCGCCCAGATCACCGCTCTCGAAGCCCGTGGCGAACCAGCGCTGGCGCTGTTCGCTGGTGCCGTGGGTGAAGCTGTCGGGCATCGGGCGGCGGCCGGCGTTGCGTTGCAGCGTGTCGTCACCGATCCGGGCCGCAGCATTCATCGCCTCGGCCACATCGCCCGGCTCGATCGAACCGAAGGTCTCGGCCGCATGACGTGCCCAGATCCCAGAAAAACAATCGGCCTGCAATTCGATGCGCACCGACAGCGCATTGCTCTGCGCTTCGGAACTGCGGGCACGCAGGGCGTTCACCTTGTCCAGAATCCCCAGCTCGTCCTGGACATGATGGGCGATCTCATGCGCCACCACATAGGCCGCCGCGAAATCGCCACCCGCGCCCAGCTGTTGCGACAGCGTGGTAAAAAACGCGGTATCGAGATAGGCTTTCTGGTCATTGGGGCAATAAAACGGCCCCGTCGCGCCCGAGGCATTGCCACAGGCCGATTGCGTGACCTCGGAGAACAGCACCAGCGTCGCAGGATGATAGGTCCGGTTCAGCTCGGTCGCAAAGATCTCGGACCATATTTCCTCGGTATCGGCCAGGGTGACCGAGACGAAATCCCCCATCGCGCGATCCTGCGCGCTCAGCTCGCCGCTGGTCTGCACGCTCTGGCCGCCATTTTGCAACAAGGGCGTCACATCGACCCCCAGGAAATAGCCGATCAGCAGCACCGCGATCGCCCCCATCCCGGTGATCCCGCCCGCGCGCCCGACCGAGCGCCCGCGCCGGTCCTCGATATTCGCGCTGCCGCGCCGCCCCTGCCATTTCATCGCTAACCCCCTCCACAGTCACGATGCCGAGAGTAACCGCTTGCGGCAGCGCACGACAGAGCAATTTCGCAACCGCCGCTTGACGGCGCCGCATGGGCGGGCGATGCACAAGGGGCGCGACGCGAGGGCAACGAATGATCCAACGGCTTTACACCTGGACGATGAGCCTGGCCGCACACCGCCATGCTATGTGGGCACTGGCTGCTGTGGCCTTCATCGAAAGCTCGGTCTTTCCGATCCCGCCCGACGTGCTGATGATCCCGATGATTCTGGCCGCACGCCACCGGGCCTTCGTGATCGCCGCGGTGGCGACATTGGCCTCGGTGCTGGGCGGCTGTCTGGGCTATGCGATCGGCTATGGCTTCATGGACACAATCGGCCAGCCGATCCTGGAATTCTACGGCAAGGCCGATCAGTTCGACCAACTGGCCGCCCGCTTCAACGAATACGGCGGCTGGGCGGTGCTGGTGGCGGGTGTCACGCCCTTCCCCTACAAGGTCATCACGATCTTCTCGGGGGCGACACAGCTGCCGCTGCCGCTGTTCATGGGCGTGTCGGTGCTGGCGCGCGCGCTGCGCTTCTTTATCGTGGCGGGCCTGCTGTGGCAGTTCGGCGCGCCGATCAAGGCCTTCATCGAACGCTGGCTTGGCCCGCTGTTCACCGCTTTCGTCGTGCTGCTGATCGGCGGCTTCTATGCGCTGAGGTATCTGTGATGCTGACCTTCCTGTCCCCCCGCCAGATGATTGCCCTGGCCGCCACCGGATCGGCCGCGGTGCTGATCGGGGCGCTGATCTTCCAGTCGCTGGGCTACCCGCCCTGCGATCTGTGCATCCTGCAACGCTGGCCGCATCTGGTAGCGGCGGTTCTGGGCGGGATGATCGTGCTGTTCCGCCTGCCGCTGGCGCTGGCCTTCTTCGGCGCATTGGCCGCGCTGACCACCGCCGCGCTCGGGATCTATCATTCGGGGGTGGAGCGGCACATCTTTGCCGGCCCCGACAGCTGCACCTCGAACCCGGTGGGCACAGGATCGGCCACCGACCTGCTGGCCCAGATCCAGGCCGCACCGCTGGTGCGCTGCGATGAAATCGTGTGGGACATCTTCGGCATCACCATGGCCAACCTGAACGCCGTGGGGTCGCTGGCCTTCGCGGTGCTGTGGGTCATTGCCTACCGCGCCGCCAGACGCGGCGCCTGATCCCTGCCCGCAGCGCCCGGCCACCCCCGGATGCCTCCGGCGGGAGTATTTGGACCAGGAGAAGCCCTGCCGCTTCTTCTTGGCAAAAATACTCAGATCCGCCGGTCAGCCAGAGGCATAGCCTTCGCGATTGCGCCCAAGCGCTGGGATAGGTTATAAGTCGGGCCAACAAGATCTAGAAGAACGAGACGCGTGTGACCGACACCCCCGAGACCCCGGAAATCCTCGACGAAGGCCCCAAACGCCCGACCTATGACGGGCCGACGGTTTCCATCGCCGAAGAGATGAAGACAGCCTATCTCGATTACGCGATGAGCGTGATCGTGTCGCGCGCGATTCCCGATCTGCGTGACGGGCTGAAGCCGGTGCACCGGCGCATCCTCTATGCGATGCACGAGACCGGCAACACGCATGACAAGCCCTATCGCAAATCGGCCCGTCCGGTCGGCGACGTGATGGGGAAATACCACCCGCACGGCGACGCGGCGATCTATGATGCGCTGGTGCGGATGGCGCAGGATTTCTCGATGTCGCTGCCGCTGCTGGACGGTCAGGGCAACTTCGGCTCGATGGACGGCGACTCGGCAGCGGCGATGCGCTACACCGAAGTGCGCATGGACAAGCCCTCGGCCTTCCTGCTGACCGATATCGAAAAAGACACGGTCGACTTTCAGGACAACTACGACGGCAAGGACCGCGAACCCACGGTGCTGCCGGCGCGGTTCCCGAACATGCTGGTCAATGGCGCGGGCGGCATCGCCGTCGGCATGGCCACCAATATTCCGCCGCACAACCTGGGTGAGGTCTGCACCGCGACGCTGGCGCTGATCGACAATCCCGACATGTCGACCGAGGCGCTGATGGAAATCATCCCCGCCCCGGATTTCCCGACCGGCGCGCAGATCATGGGGCGCGGCGGCGCGCGCAAGGCCTATCTGGAAGGGCGCGGCAGCGTCATCATCCGGGCCAAGACGAAGATCGAGGAAATCCGCAAGGACCGCTTTGCGATCATCGTCGAGGAAATCCCCTATCAGGTGAACAAGGCCGCGATGATCGAGAAGATCGCGGAACTGGTGCGCGACAAGCGGCTGGAGGGCATCGCCCATATCGCCGATGAATCCGACCGGGTCGGCGTGCGCGTGGTGATCGAGCTGAAGCGCGATGCGACCGCCGATGTGGTGCTGAACCAGCTGTATCGCTTCACCCCGCTGCAAACCTCGTTCGGCTGCAACATGCTGGCGCTGAACGGCGGCCGCCCCGAGACCTTGACCCTGCGCGATTTTCTGACCCATTTCATCACCTTCCGCGAGGAAGTGGTGGCACGGCGCACCGCGTTCGAGCTGCGCAAGGCGCGCGAGCGCAGCCACATCCTGTGCGGTCTGGCGGTGGCGGTGTCGAACGTCGACGAGGTGGTGCGCACGATCCGCGCCTCCGCCGATGCGTCCGAGGCCCGCGAAAAGCTGATGACGCGGCGCTGGCCCGCGCATGAGATCGCCGAATATCTGCGGCTGATCGACGACCCGCTGCATCCGATGAACGACGATGGCACCTATAACCTGAGCGAGATTCAGGCCCGGGCCATCCTGGACCTGCGGCTGCAGCGCCTTACCGCGATGGGCGTGCAGGAAGTTACCGACGAGCTGCAGGCGCTGGCCGCGAAGATCCGCGACTATCTGGAAATCCTGGGCTCGCGCGAACGGATCATGGCGATCATCTCGGACGAGCTGCGCGAAGTGCGCGAACAGTTCGCCGTGCCGCGCCGCACCGAGATTGTCGACTGGGCCGGCGATCTGGACGACGAGGACCTGATCGAGCGCGAGGACATGGTCGTGACCATCACCTCGGGCGGCTATATCAAGCGCACCTCGCTGGCCGAATTCCGCGCGCAGCGGCGCGGCGGCAAGGGCCTGTCCTCGATGGCGACCAAGGAAGACGATGTGGTGACCACGCTGTTCGTGGCCAACACCCATACGCAGCTTCTGTTCTTCACCACCGACGGCATGGTCTACAGCCTGAAATGCTGGCGCCTGCCGCTGGCCGGGCGCACAGCCAAGGGCAAGGCGATCATCAACATCCTGCCGATCCCGCAGGGGGTCTCTATCGCCTCGCTGATGCCCGTCGATGCACCCGAAGAGGAATGGGACGACTACCAGGTCTTCTTTGCCACCTCGGATGGCGATGTGCGGCGCAATGCCTTGTCGGATTTCGCCAAGGTGATGCGCAACGGCAAGCGCGCGATGGAACTGCCCGAAGGTGTGACGCTGGTCGACACCCGGATGTGTTCGGAAGACGACGACATCATGCTGGTCATGGCCGGCGGCCGCGCGATCCGCTTCCCGGTGCCGGAAGTGCGCGTGTTCAAGGGCCGCTCTTCGACCGGTGTGCGCGGTGTGCGCCTGGCCGAGGGGGACAAGGTCGTCTCGATGTCGGTGATCCGGCATTTCGAGGCCGAGCCCTGGGAACGGGCCGCCTTCCTCAAGCGCTTCCGTGCCGAGATGGGCGCCGAAGCCGGCGAGGACGACAGCGCCGAAGACGAGACCGCCGAAGTGGGCGAAGGTGTGCTCTCGGATGAGCGCTATGCCGAAATGCGCGCGGCGCAGAACCTGATCCTGACGATCACCGCCAAGGGCGTGGGCAAGATCTCGTCGAGCCACGACTACCCGGTGCGTGGCCGTGGCGGTCAGGGCGTGGGCGCCTTCAAGATCACCGAGCGGACAGGCGCTCTCGTCGCCTCTTTCCCGGTCGAGGAAACCGACCAGGTGATGCTGGCCACCTCGACCGGACAGTCGATCCGCTGCCCCGTGGCGGGGATTTCCTTCCGCTCACGCTCGGCTGGTGGCGTAAAAGTGTTCGACACCGCCAAGGGTGAAGAAGTGGTTTCGGTTGCACGCATCGCCGAACAGAGCGATGAAGAAGAAGAACAACAAACCCCCTCGAATTCAGAGGGAAACACATGAGGTCTGAGATGAAAAAGCTTCTGGCTGCCGTCCTGTGCACGGCGGCGGCACTGCCGCAGGTCGGCATGGCCGAGGTCGTCAACGCCGAAGTCGGCTTCGATTATGGCGCTTTCGTGGGCAACGACCTGAGCGGTGTGAACAAATCCGAACTGTCGGGGTCGATGGAATATGCGTTCTCGCCCCAGTTCTCGGTGCAAGGCGACATGGCGCTGCGGTTGCTCGACGATACCGATCTCGACTCGCATGCCTTCACGCTGCACGGCGGCTACCACTTGAACGATGCCACCGCAGTCGGCCTGTTCGTGGGCCGCGACTGGGTTGAAAACGGCAGCGTCGATTTCTACGGCGCGGAAGCGGCGGGCCAGTATGGGCTGATCTCTTATGACGGCGCGCTGACCCATGTCGACGGTGACGGCGCCGATGCCAACGCGCTGACGCTGAGCGGCGCCTATGCGCTGAACGACCAGTTCGATCTGGGCGGGCGCTTTGGCTATATGGACATCGAAGACACCGACATCACCCAGCTGGGCGTGACCGCCGCCTATGACCTGAGCCCGGGCCTCAAGATGACCGGCGAAGTGGGCGTGATGGAATTCGATGGCAAAACCAGCGAAAGCTATATCGGCGTCGGCATCAAGGCAACCTTCGGCCAGCAGGGCGGCACGACCTTCGACCGCCGCGGCTTCGTCGATTTCTTCCCGGGCTTGGTGGGTGGCTAAGCCGCCCCCGGATCGCAAAGTTGCACAAGGGGCGCCGACAGGCGCCCCTTTTTGCTGCGCGACGCGCCGATCCCGGGCGCCAGCGCCTCCGTCGCAAGCAGATTGCCTGCGGCGCTTAAGGGAATTTCAACGGCTTCATGGTTCTCTGGCCGCGAAAGCGGAGGATGCGATGAACCTCTATCACTGCATGATCGAACTCAAAAGCGACGCGCGCGCGCTGACATTCGCCAGCGCGGTCGAATCCTGGCTTGATACGCTGCGCACCAGCGGCGAGGTGCAGGGCTGGCGCCTGATGCGGCGCAAGCTGGGGCTGGCCTCGGGCGCCCATACCGACTTTTTGCTGGAAATCGAGGTCGCGGATATGGCCGCGCTGGAACGCGCCTTTCATGCCGCAGGGCAAAGCGACGACATCTCTGCCCGACATTACGAACTGATGCATGGCATGATCGCCCGCGTCGACATGGGACTGTATCGCCCCTTCCCCGACCCCGAACGGCGCGAACGCATCGCCTTGATCTGACGCGGGCATGATTGCACCGCGCGCGCTGGGGCGCTATCACGCGCGCATGGAAACGCTTCACATCATCGGCGGCGGCATGGCCGGGTCCGAGGCTGCCTGGCAGGCAGCCCAGGCCGGGGTGCCCGTCGTGCTTCACGAAATGCGCCCCAAGGTGGAAACCTTCGCGCATCGCACCGGCGATTTCGCCGAAATGGTCTGCTCGAACTCGTTCCGCTCGGACGATGACGAACGCAATGCCGTGGGCCTGCTGCATTGGGAAATGCGCGCGGCCTCGGGGTTGCTGATGGAGATGGCCACGCGCCACCGCCTGCCCGCGGGTGGGGCGCTGGCGGTGGACCGCGACGCCTTTTCCGGCGCCGTCACCGCCGCGCTGCGGGCCCATCCGCTGATCAGCTTCTCGACCGAGGAAGTGACCGCCCTGCCCGAGCATGGCCATTGGATCGTCGCGACCGGGCCACTGACCTCGGGCGCGCTGGCCGAAAGCATCCGCGCGCATACCGGCGCCGAGTCGCTGGCCTTCTTCGATGCGATCGCCCCCATCGTCTATGCCGAGACGATCAACATGGACATCGCCTGGAAACAAAGCCGCTACGACAAGGGCGAGACGCTGGAAGAACAGACCGCCTATATCAACTGCCCGATGACCAAGCCGCAATACGAGGCCTTCATCGACGCCCTGCTGGCGGCGGAAAAAACTGAATTTCACGAGGGCGAGACCGCGGGCTATTTCGATGGCTGCCTGCCGATCGAGGTGATGGCCGAACGCGGCCGCGAGACCCTGCGCCACGGCCCGATGAAGCCGGTGGGCCTGACCAATGCGCACAAGCCCGAGGAAAAGGCCTATGCCGTCGTGCAGCTGCGCCGCGACAATGCACTGGGCACCCTTTACAATATCGTCGGCTTCCAGACGAAGATGAAATATGGCGCGCAAACGTCTGTTTTCAAAATGATTCCCGGGCTGGAAGAGGCCAGTTTCGCGCGGCTTGGCGGAATTCATCGCAACACGTTCATCAACTCTCCCACGCTGCTGGACACCCGGATGCGGCTGAAATCGCGCCCCAATATCCGCTTCGCCGGGCAGATTACCGGGGTCGAAGGCTATGTCGAAAGCGCCGCGATGGGGTTGCTGGCCGGGCGCATGGCGGCGGCCGAGATCAAGGGCGGCGACCTGCCGCCCCCTGGCTACGAAACCGCGATGGGCAGTCTGGTGAACCACATCACCGGCGGCGCAGAGGCCAAGACCTTTCAGCCGATGAATGTGAACTTCGGCCTGTTCCCGCCACTGGACGCAGCGCGCGGCGGCCGCAAAGGCCGCAAGGATCGCTACAAAGGTTACACAGATCGCGCCAAAGAAGCTTTTAATCAATGGCTTGCGGAGCAAAGCTGAGGTGATTACCCGGTTCGCGCCCAGCCCGACCGGGCCCCTGCATCTGGGCCATGCCTATAGCGCGCTGCTGGCGCATGACATGGCCCGGGCGGCGGGCGGGCGCTTCCTGTTGCGGATCGAAGATATCGACCGGCAACGCGCCAAACCGGCATGGGAAGCGCAGATCTATGACGATCTGCGCTGGTTGGGTATCACTTGGGACGGGCCTGTGATGCGTCAGTCGGAACGCCTGAACATCTACCGGCAAACCCTTGAAAGATTGTGGGAAAATGGGCTTATCTATAGCTGCACCTGCAGCCGACGCGACATCGAGGCCGCAACCAGCGCCCCGCAGGAAGGCGCGCCCCTGGGCCCCGACGGCATCATCTATCCCGGCACCTGCCGCCAGACCGGCGCGCACCGCCCCGGCCGACCCTTGCCCAACACGGCCTTGCGCCTTGACATGAAACGCGCCGCAACCCATTGTTCATTTGAAGAAATATGCGATCAGCACCGCGGCGTTCACCAGATCACGCCACAGCAGATGATCGACACGGTCGGCGATGTGGTGCTGGCGCGGCGCGATATGGGCACCTCGTATCACCTGTCCGTGGTGCTGGACGACGCTGCGCAGGGCGTGACCCACGTCACCCGCGGCGCCGATCTGTTCGAGGCAACGAAAATCCATGTGACACTTCAGAAATTACTTGAACTTCAAACGCCAACCTATTGCCATCACAAACTAATACGGGATGAAAACGGCAAACGTCTGGCCAAGCGCGACGATGCGCGCGCCCTGTCCAGATACCGCGCAGAGGGCGCCAGCCCCGCCGATATCCGCCGCATGGTCGGGCTGGGCTGACACCGCGCCCGGGCGCCCGCTTACTCCGCCATCGGTTTCATGATCTCGACCTCGTCCCCCTCGCGCAGGGCGGTATAGAAACAACTGCGCCGATTGGTGTGACAGGCAGGGCCCGTCTGATCGACCAGCAGCAGCAGGCAATCGCGGTCGCAATCCACCCGCAGCTCGATCAGCTTCTGCACATGGCCCGAGCTTTCGCCCTTGGCCCAGAAGGCATTGCGCGAGCGCGACCAATAGGTCACCTGCCCGGTTTCCAGCGTGCGGGCCAGGCTTTCGGCATTCATCCACGCCATCATCAAGACCTCGCCCGTCGCGGGATCTTGCGCGATTGCGGGGATCAGGCCCTTGGCATCGAATTTCAGGCTGGCAATATCGAAGGGCATCGCATCTTTCCTCTAGCGGCGTGGCGTCCTATCTATCGCGCAACACAGCAAGGGGAAAGCCATGAGCGACGCCGATCTGATGAAGCTTTACTCGCAGCGTATCCTCGCGCTGGCCGCAGACATGCCGCATACCAACCCGCTGCCGGACGCAGAAGCGACGGCCACCAAACGCGCGCCGCTCTGTGGCTCGACCGTGACGGTGGCCCTGCGGACCGAGGCGGGGCGGATCACCCACTACAGTCAGCAGGTGCATGCCTGTGCGCTTGGGCAGGCGTCGGCCGCGATCTTTGGCGCGGCGGTAATCGGCTGCGACGTGCATCAGGTGCATCAGCTGCGCACAGAACTGGCCGCCATGCTGAAAGGCGGGCCGGTGCCGCAGCCGCCCTTTGCCGATTACGAGGTGCTAACCGCCGCGCGCGATTACCCCAACCGGCATGCCTCGATCCTGCTGGCGCCCGATGCAACGCTGGCGGCGCTGGCATTAACCTGAGCGAAAGGCGACTGGGCTAGGCTTCGAAAAATGTCTCGTCGGAGCGCCCATGAACGATCTTTCCCAAACGCCCGGGGCCCCCTCGGGCGCGCCGCTGGACCGCATCGCCAATCAGGCGCTGACGCTTGGCCGTGACATCGTCGACGTGGCCGGCGCACTTGATACGCTGGCCGCCACGACGACCGCGCAACTGGCATTGCTGAGCGACGCACAGGGCGCTGCCGGCACCGTGCAAGAGGCCAATTCCCGCGTGATCGCCGGGGTCGAGTTGGTCTCGGGCGCCGCGCAGACCACGATGGAGGCGGTCGCGCAAACCGTCGCACAGCTGCGCGAAACCGGCGATCACGCGCGCAAGATCGCCGGCTGGGTGCAGTCAGTGGTGAATCGCATGGCCGAGGTGACGCAGACGCTGGCGACGGTGCAGGCGGAAAACACCGAAATTCGCGCGATTGCGACGCAGGTCAATATTCTGGCGATCAATGCCAAGATCGAGGCGGTGCGTGCCGGCGATGCCGGGCGCGGCTTTGCCGTGGTGGCCGAGGCGATCAACGAATTGTCGCGCAAGACGGCCAATGCCGCGGAAGGGATCGGTACGGCGGTGACCGGATTGAGCGAAGGTATCGACGTGCTGCGCAAGGAAGCCGGCGCGATTTCGGGCCATGCCGAAGCGGTTCTGACGGGGGCGGCCGAGTCCGACACCGCCATGGGCCAGATGACCGAAAGCGTCGCCCGAACCCGCGCGGCGGTGGCCGATATTGCCGAACGCGCGGAAACCGTGCGCAGTGCGAATGCCCGGTTTGCGCCCGCCTTCACCCGGATGAGCACCGGCATGGAGGAGACCGCTGCGCAGGTGCAATCGGCCCGCCAGCGTATCAATGGGCTGATCGCAGTCGGGGAAACCATCGTGCAGGATGCGGTGGTGATGGGCGGTGCGATTGCGGATAGCGCGCTGATCCGCTTTGCACAGAAGGCGGCGCGACACGTCGGTGACGCCTTTGCGGAAGGTATCCGCAGCGGACGGATCACCCAGGCAGAGCTGTTCAGCCAGCGGTACACGGAAATTCCGGGCACCGATCCCCCGCAAGTCATGGCGTCTTTTACCCGGTTCACCGATGCGGTGCTGCCCGCCATCCAGGAGGCCGCGCTTGATCTGGACCCTCACATCGTCTTTTGCGCCGCGGTCGATCGGAATGGCTATCTTCCGACGCATAACCGCAGGTTCTCGCAACCGCAAAGTCCTGATCCGGTCTGGAATGCCGCCAATTGCCGGAACCGGCGGATATTCAACGATCGGGTCGGCTTGCGGGCCGGTCAATCGAACGCACCTTTCGTGTTGCAGATCTATCGCCGGGACATGGGGGGTGGCCAATATGTCCTGATGAAGGATCTGTCCGCGCCGATCGTTGTCAATGGGCAGCATTGGGGCGGGCTCAGGATCGGCTACAGATTCTGATCTTCCCAGATACCCGCAAAAAAACACCGCCATCCGGGGATGGCGGTGCATAGTAGCGCTTTCAAGGCCAGTGTGCCTTGGGACAGGCGGGCCGCAGGTCTGGGGACAGGTGCGGCAGGCGAAAGCGCGAGGCAGTGACAGGATTGGATCTTAGAACAGACCCGGAAAATAAAGGACGGCAACGAAGGTGATGCAAAGCGACATCGCCCCCAAGGCATCGTGCAGAAGACCCGAACGGTTGCGGGCGAGAATCTCTTTCAAATCTTGACGCATCTGGTGACCTCCGTTCCTTGTTGTTTATTTGTTCTCACATTGTTCACTCAATGTAAACCATTTTTGAGAACAAAATGAAAACACCCATTATCCAACGGCCTTGTGCCGCTGTTCCAACGCGCCACATATGGCCCGGCTTTTGTCGCGTTGCTGTCACCTCAGTCAGGACTGGCGCCATTGTCTGGCAATGCTCCGCCCGCAGAGCTGCGGCATGTATCAGGCGATCCGCGCGAACGCGTCCGGCACAGCCCGGTGATCTGCCCCCGCCGCAGGCTCGACTGCGAAGAAGGCGACGTCGGATTGCATGTCCTGCACAGACGTCCGCAGGCTTTGCACCGATGCGTTTGTTTGTTCGGCCATACCTGCATTCTGCTGCGTCGCCTGATCCAGCTGGTTCACCGCCACATTCATTTCCGCCAGTCCGGTCGCCTGTTCCTGCGCCGCATTCGAGATCTGCATCACGCTTTCATGGATATCCATGACCGTGGCCTGGATCGTGCGCAGCGCATCGCCGGTCTGACCGACCAGCTTCACCCCCTGATCGACCTGGGCATGCGAGGCGGAAATCAGATGCTCGATTTCCTTGGCAGCCTCGGAGGAACGCTGCGCAAGCGCCCGCACCTCCGAGGCGACCACAGCAAACCCGCGCCCCGCATCACCGGCCCGCGCCGCCTCGACCCCGGCATTCAGCGCCAGAAGGTTGGTCTGGAAGGCAATATCGTCGATGACATTGGTGATCGACGAGATCTGACGCGACGAATCCGCGATTGCGTCCATCGCCGTTACCGCCTCGCCCACCACTTGGGCCGAATCTGCGGTATCGCTGCGCGCACGGGCGGCCTTCTGTTCGGCAGCGACAGCCATTGCGGCCGCGGTCTTCACAGAGCTGGACAATTCCGCCAGCGCCGCCGCGCTTTCCTCCAGCGTTGCGGCCTGATGTTCGGTCCGCCGCGCCAGTTCGTTGGTTGCGCCAGTGATCGCCTCGGTCTCGCCCGAGATGCTGCGCGATCGCTCGATCACGCCACCGATCACGCTTTCGATTTTTTCGATCGCCGTATTGAATTCGACCCGAATCGCGTCAAGTTCGCCCAGGTTTTGCGTCAGCCGCACGGAAAGATCCCCTGCGGCCAGCTTCTTGAGCCCGTGCAGCATCGTGTCGGCGGTGACCTGAAACAGCGTCATGTCGATGGCAAATTTCACCACCTTTATGACCTTCCCAGCGGCGTCGCGGATCGGGTTGTAGCTGGCGCGAATATACACCCGGCGCCCACCCTTGCCGATGCGTTCAAACTTGTCCTCGATCGGAGTGCCGGCACGTAGCCTGTCCCAGAACGCCTTGTAATCGGCCGACTGGCGATAGCCGGGATCGACGAAGATACCGTGATGCTTGCCGATGATCTCGGCCGCGTCATAGCCCATGACATCACAGAAATTCTGGTTCGCCTGCACGATATTGCCCAGCGGATCGAATTCGATCACGGCCTGCACCTTTTGAATCGCGGCAATCTGCGAAGCCGCATCCGCAGCCATGTTTTTCGCCTCCGTGATGTCGAAGGCATATTTCACCACCTTGAAGGGCCGCCCCTCGGGGTCGATCAGCGTCTCGTAGGTCGCTTCCAGCCAGCGCACCTTCCCGGCCTTATCCAGCCGCTTGACCTGACCTTTTTCCGAAGATCCCGCGGTCAGGCGCGCCCAGAATGCGGCATAGTCCGGCGAGGACGCCTCGGCCGGATCAACGAAGATACGGTGATGTTTTCCCCTGATCTCCTCGACCCGATAGCCCATCGTCGCCAGAAACAGGTCATTGGCATCCAGAATTGTGCCATCCAGATTGAATTCGATCACCGCCATCGAGCGTTTCACCGCATCGACCTGGCTGCGATTGTCGCGTCTGCGCAAATGGAAGTTCGAGATTTCCCGCGCCTGGGCAAGCACATGCAAGATTTTCCCTGATGCATCCTTCACGGGCGTAAAGGTCACATCCTGCCAGGTTTCCTCGCCCGCGGCATTGAGCCAGGGCAAGATCCGGTTCACCGCCTCGCCCTTGGCGAGTGCCGACCAGATCGCGGCGGTTTCGGGCAGGTCCCTATCCTTGGCCCGCAGCAGCACGCCGTAGGGTTGCCCCACCACGGCCGCGCGCGCATGGCCGGTCAGCGCACAGAACGTGTCATTCACCTCGCGGATCGTGCCTTGCGGATCGAAACTCAGAACAAGATGCGTGCCGAAGATGGCCGCCAACTCGTCCTCGACCCGGATTTGGTTTTGCGGTGCGGAACGGCGCAGAAAATGCACGGATGGACCCTTTCTCTGGTGGCCCTTCCCGCATATCGCGAAAATCTTAGGCGCCGATTAACAGGCGCCACTCTCTCAACCGACGTCGATCAGCCGGATCGCGCGGTCCTGCTCCATCAGCCACAGCGCGATGCGCGCCGCGCGCCCGCGCGGTCCGGTCAGGTCTGGGTCGGTCGTCAGCAGCGCGCGCGCATCGCTTTGCGCCACCGCCATCAGGCCCGCCTGCCGCTCCAGATCGGCGATGCGAAACCGCGGCAGCCCCGATTGCGCGGTGCCGATCACATCGCCCGCGCCCCGCATCGCCAGATCTTCTTCGGCGATGCGGAACCCGTCCTCGGTCTCGCGTAGGATCTGCAGGCGCCGCTCGCCGGTTTCGCTCAGCGGCGTCTGATAGAGCATCAAGCAGGTCGATTCCGCTGCCCCGCGCCCGACCCGCCCGCGCAGCTGGTGCAATTGCGCCAGACCGAAGGTCTCGGCCCGTTCGATCACCATGATCGAGGCCGCGGGCACGTTCACGCCCACCTCGATCACCGTCGTCGCCACCAGAACGCGCGTGCGCCCGGCGATGAAATCGGCCATGGCCGCATCTTTTTCCGCCACCGGCATCTGACCGTGCACCAGCCCCACGATCCCCTCGCCCAGGGCCGCGCGCAGGCTGCGGAAGCGTTCCTCGGCCGAGGCCAGATCGACATGTTCGCTTTCCTCGACCAGCGGGCAGACCCAATACGCCTGCCGCCCCTCGGCCACCGCGCGAGCCAGATGCGCCACCACCTCGTCCAGCCGCGCGGTCGAAATCAGCGCGGTCTTCACCGGCTGGCGTCCGGGCGGCTTTTCGTTCAGCAGGCTCAGGTCCATATCGCCATATTGCGCCAGCGCCAGGCTGCGCGGGATCGGCGTTGCGGTCATCACCAGAACGTCCGCCGCCGCCCCCTTCGCGCCAAGCTCCATCCGCTGCGCCACGCCAAACCGATGCTGCTCGTCAATAACAACAAGGCGAAGATCCTGAAAAACAACGTCTTTCTGGAAAACCGCATGGGTGCCGACCAGAATACCGATCCGGCCCGCCGCCAGATCGGCCAGCTTGGCCGCCCGCTCCGCCCCCTTGTCGCGGCCGGTCAGGATGTCGAGCCGCACCCCCGCCGAGGCCGCCAGCGGCGCCAGACCATCCAGATGCTGACGCGCCAGAATTTCGGTGGGCGCCATCATCACGCCCTGCCCGCCCGCCTCGACCGCAGCGAGCAGCGCCATGAACGCGACCAGCGTCTTGCCCGCGCCCACATCGCCCTGCAAAAGGCGGTTCATTCGGCGCGGTTCGGCCATGTCGGCGGTGATTTCGGCAATCGCGCGGGTCTGCGCCGCGGTGGGCGTGTAAGGCAAGGCGCCCAGAACCTTGCGCGCCAGGGCGCCGGTGCCCCGCGTCACCCGGCCCTTGGTGCGGCGGGCCTGCCGACGGGCCAGCGCCAGCGTCATCTGATGCGCGAACAACTCGTCATAGGCAAGGCGCGCGCGGGCGGGTGCGGTGCTGGCCGTGTCGGCCACGCTGGCGGGCGCATGGGCCGCACGCAGCGCATCGGCCCAATCGGGCCAGCCCTCGCGCGCCTTCAGCGACGGGTCGATCCAGTCCTCCAGATCGGGCAATCGCGCCAGCGCCCCGGCCGCCGCCTGCGCCATCTGCCGCTGGGTGATCCCCGCGCTGAGCGGATAGACCGGCTCGAACCGCGGCAGCTTGTCGGCCTCGTCGGGGCGCAGGATGTGGTCGGGATGGACCATCTGCGCAATCCCGTCGAAAAGTTCGAGCTTGCCCGAAACGATCCGCCGTTCGCCCACAGGCAGTTGTTTTGTCAGGAAATCTCCGCGCGCGTGAAAGAATACGAGCTGGAATTCCGCCTGCGCATCGCGCACCTGCACACGGCTGGGCCCGCCCCGGGTGCGCGCCGGAATATGCGCCTCGACACTGACCTCGACGCTGACGATGGCGGGCGGCACCACATCGCGGATCGTCGCGACGGGGCGGCGGTCGATCACCGAATGCGGCAGGGTCAACGCCACGTCGCGTGGCCGCGCCAGACCCGCTGCCGCAAAGACCTGCGCGGTTTTCGGGCCGATCCCCGGCAGGGTCTCGACCTCGGCAAACAGAGGAAACAGGATCGGCGGCCGCCCCGTCATGTCCCCCCCGCGATCGCCAGCCAGGCGTCTTCGTCGATGACGCGCACACCCAGTTCGGCGGCTTTCTTCACCTTGGACCCCGCCCCCGGACCGGCAATCAGAATGTCGGTCCTGGCCGAAACCGAGCCCGCGACCTTGGCGCCAAGCGCCTCGGCCCGGGCCTTCGCCTCGGCCCGGGTCATCCGCTCCAGCGTGCCGGTGAACACCACCGTCAGCCCGGCAATTTCGCTGTCGGCCACGGCGCGGGGCTGCGCGGGTTCGGGCGTGACCTGTTGCAACAGGTTCTTCACCGCTTGCGCGTCGGCAGAATGATTGAGCGAGGCGATCAGCGAGCGCGCGGTGGTTTCGCCCACGCCGTCGATCGCCAGCAGTTCCTCCCACGCGGGGCCCTGGAAATTGTCGGCCTCTGCAACCACTTCGGCCAACCGCTCCCAGGTGCCGAACTGGTGGGCCAGAAGCGTCGCCGTGCTGTCGCCGACATGGCGCAGCCCCAGGGCAAAGATGAACCGGGCCAGTGGAATTTTACGTTTGTCTTCAATCGCATCGAACAGGTTCTTCGCCGATTTCGGCCCCCAGCCTTCACGATTTCTCAGCGGCGGCAAGTCGCGGTTCTCATTGTCTTGCAAGGCGAAAATATCGGCGGGCTCCTTGATCCAGCCATCGCGATAAAACGCCTCGACCTGCTTCGCGCCCAACCCTTCGATATCGAACGCGCCACGGCTGACGAAGTGCTTGAGCTTCTCGACCGCCTGCGCCGGGCAGATCAGCCCGCCAGTGCACCGCCGCACCGCATCGCCTTCCTCGCGGATCGCATCCGACCCGCATTCCGGGCATTTATGAGGAAACTCATAGGGTTGCGCCTCGGCAGGGCGGCGTGACAGGTCGACATCGGCGACCTTGGGGATCACGTCGCCCGCGCGATAGACCTGCACCCAATCGCCTTCGCGAATGTCCTTGCCACCGCGGATCGGCGCGCCCTTGGAATCGCGCCCGGCGATGTAATCCTCGTTGTGCAGCGTCGCATTCGAGACCACGACACCACCCACCGTCACCGGCGCGAGCCGCGCAACCGGGCTGAGCGCGCCGGTGCGCCCGACCTGAATTTCGATCCGTTCCAGCCGGGTCCAGGCCAGTTCCGCCGGAAACTTATGCGCAATCGCCCATCGCGGGGTGGTCGAACGAAACCCCAGACGGCGCTGCAATCCCAGATCGTTGACCTTGTAGACAACCCCGTCGATATCATAGCCAAGGCTGGCGCGGGCCTGTTCGATCGCGCGATATTGCGCCAGCAGGTCCTGCGGCCCGTCGCATAAAACGGTCAACGGGTTCACCTGAAACCCCAGCGTTTTCAGATGGTTGATCGCCCCCATCTGGGTATCGGACAAGGGTTCGGACAGCGCCCCCCAGGCATAGGCGAAAAACCGCAGCGGGCGCGCGGCCGTGATCCGCGCATCCAGTTGCCGCAGCGATCCGGCGGCGGCGTTGCGGGGATTGGCAAAGGGTTTCTCGCCCCGCTCTGCCTGACGGGCGTTGAGCGCGGCAAAATCGGCGTGGCTCATATAGACTTCGCCACGCACTTCCAGAAGATCGGGCGCCCCGGTCAGGCGCTGCGGAATATCGGCGATGGTGCGGGCGTTTTCCGTGACGTTTTCGCCGACCTCGCCATCGCCGCGGGTGGCGGCCTGCACCAGAACGCCGCGTTCATAGCGCAGCGACAGCGACAAACCGTCGATCTTGGGTTCAGCGGTACAGGGCAACGGCGCGTCGGCGGACAGCCCCAGATAGCTGCGCACGCGGGCGTCGAAATCGGTGACATCCTCGTCCGAGAAGCCGTTTTCCAGGCTGAGCATGCGGACTTCGTGGGTAACCTTGCCGAAGCCTTCGGCCACAGCCGCCCCGATCTTGCGTGTCGGGCTGTCGGGGCGGGCAAGCGCGGGGAAGCGCGCCTCGATCTCGGCCAGACGCCGCTTCAGCCGATCATATTCGGCATCCGAAATCTCGGGCGCATCGAGCGTATGGTAGGCGGTATTGGCCGCCTCCAGTGCCGCGATCAGCCCCGGCAGCTCGGCCGCGGCTTCCGCCTGCGTCAGCTGGCCCACATCGGGTGTATCGGTTCCCGTCATCATCTTCCCCTTCGGCTGGCCTCAAGTGATAGGGTCAGCCGAAGGGAGCGTCCAGAGGGGAGGCCCCTGTTTCAGGCACCGACAGCGACACGGCGATCCATCTCGCCCGGGTCGGGATCGCGCAGCACATAGCCCCTGCCCCAGACGGTTTCGATGTAATTATCGCCCCCCGTCACTTCGGAGAGTTTCTTGCGCAGCTTGCAGATGAAGACGTCGATGATCTTGAGTTCCGGTTCGTCCATGCCGCCGTAAAGGTGGTTGAGGAACATTTCCTTGGTCAGCGTGGTGCCCTTGCGCAGGCTCAGCAACTCCAGCATCTGGTATTCCTTGCCCGTCAGATGCACGGGCTTGCCGCCCACATCGACGGTTTTCGTGTCAAGGTTGACTGAGATCTTGCCGGTGCGAATGACCGATTGCGAATGACCTTTCGAACGCCGGATGATCGCATGAATGCGCGCCACCAGCTCTTCGCGGTGGAACGGTTTGGTCATGTAATCGTCGGCACCGAAACCAAACCCCTTGATCTTGTTCTCGGTATCGTCGGCGCCGGTCAGGATCAGGATCGGCGTGTCGACACGCGACAGCCGCAACTGACGCAACACCTCGTGTCCGTTCATGTCGGGCAGATTCAGATCCAGCAGGATCAGATCGTAGTCATAGAGCTTGGCGAGGTCGATTCCCTCTTCACCAAGGTCGGTGCAATAGACATTCAAATTGGCATGGGTCAGCATCAGTTCGATGCTGCGAGAGGTCGTGGGATCGTCCTCCACCAACAAAATCCGCATCCTGGGTTCTCCGCATTAATCCCTCGATCACCATTCACCTTTGCAGCAATTGGTTAACGCCCAGTTACCTTCGCACGATTTTGTTACATTGCAACCTAAAGTTGTCGGTATTTCTGGATGGCCGTGACCTTGAGCCCGGCAATGCCATGCTTCTGCACGGCTTCGGTCCAGAGTGCGAACTCTTCTTCCGACAGCTCATAGCGTTCCAGAACCTCGGCCCGCGGAATCAGCCCATGGGCAACGGCCTGCACCAGCACGGCCTTGCGAGAGGCGACCCAGCGTCGGGTCTCCTTCGGCGGCAGATCCGCACGGGTCAGAATCGTGCCGTCAGGCAAGGTGACCGAGCGCGGACCATCGACTTTTTTCAGATACATGGGCACACCCCTTCATCTTCGTGGGGCCCAAGATGCGCTTATCGCCTTAACGACGGGTGAAACGTGGGGTTGTGAGTAGTTCGCATTTTCCTATATTCCTCCGGGTCTGGTTAAAGGACCCTTCAGATGCGCACGGAATTCCCTCTCAATTCCCTCGGTTTTGCCAAGCCCCCGTCCGAGACGCGGGTCGTGGTGGCGATGTCGGGGGGGGTCGACAGCTCGGTCGTGGCGGCGCAACTGGCCGAGGAAGGCTATGATGTCGTGGGCGTCACGCTGCAGCTTTACGATCACGGCGCGGCGCTGGCGAAAAAGGGCGCGTGCTGCGCGGGGCAGGACATTCACGACGCCCGCCGCGTGGCCGAGGCGATGGGCTTTCCGCATTATGTGCTGGATTACGAAAACACCTTCCGCGAGGCGGTAATCGACGAGTTTGCCGACGCTTATCTGGCAGGCGCGACGCCGGTGCCCTGCATCCGCTGCAACGAGCGGGTGAAATTCAAGGATCTGCTGGAAACCGCCAAGGATCTGGAGGCCGATTGCATGGCCACCGGGCATTACATCCAGCGCAAGATGGGTGAAAACGGCCCCGAGCTGCATTCGGCGGCCGATCCGAACCGGGACCAGAGCTATTTCCTGTTCTCGACCACGCCCGAACAATTGGCCTATCTGCGCTTCCCGCTGGGGCATCTGGCCAGCAAGGCCGAAACCCGGGCGCTGGCGGCGAAATACGGGCTGGCGGTGGCTGACAAGCCCGACAGTCAGGACATCTGTTTCGTGCCGAACGGCAATTATGCCAGCGTGATCGAAAAGCTGCGCCCCGGTGCGGCCGACCCGGGCGAAATCGTGGATATGGCGGGCAATGTGCTGGGCACGCATAAGGGTGTGATCCATTACACGATCGGCCAGCGGCGCGGTCTGGGCATCGGGGGCCTGGGCGATCCGCTTTATGTCGTCAAACTGGACCCGGACAGCCGGCGCGTGATCGTCGGCCCGAAAGAGGCGCTGTCGACCCGGATCATCCCGGTGCGCGAGATCAACTGGCTGGGCGATGCGCCTTTCGAGAGCCAGCCGGAATGGCAGGTGCTGGTGCGCGTCCGCTCGACCCGGCCGCCGCGCCCGGCGGTGATCCGTCCGATCTCGGCGACCGAGGCCGAGGTCGAACTGCTGTCCCCCGAAGAGGGCGTCAGCCCCGGTCAGGCCTGCGTGTTCTACGCGCCCGAAGGCACGCGCATTCTGGGCGGCGGCTGGATCTGGAAAGGGCGCTGAGGCGCCTGTCCGACGCCCTGCCTATCCGACACCCCGACTGAAATCCCCAATGAAAAAGGGCGCCGCGATGGCGCCCTTTTGCCGTGATGGCTGACCGCGATCAGCGCATCATCACATAGCTGCCCGGCGCAGCCTCGATCACCGGATAACCGGCCTCGGCATTGCCCATCGGCGGCGGGGTCACATCCTCGCCCCCTCCGGTCTTGCGCATCCACTCGGCCCAGGGGCCCCACCACGACCCCGGAACCTTCGGCACGCTGGCCGCCCATTCCTTCGGCCCCGGATGGGCGCTGCCCGGTTCATGGCTCATCAGCCGGTGCTTGGCCCGCGGGCTGCCCGGAGGGGCGACGATGCCGGTGTTGTGCCCGCCCGAAACCAGCGCGAAGGTCACGCCGCTGCGGATCAGATAGGTCAGCTTGAACACCGAATTCCACGGCGCGATGTGGTCGTGTTCGGTGGCCACGGCAAAGACCGGCGCCTTGATGTCGGCCAGATAGATATGCGCGCCGTCCACCACCATCCGGCCATCGGCCAGATCGTTGTTCAGGAACAGATGACGCAGGTATTCCGAATGCATCTTGTAGGGCATCCGGGTCGCGTCTTTCGACCAGGCGCCGAGTTCCGACGCGGCCTCGCGTTCGCCCATCATGTATTCGCGCACCATATGGGACCAGATCAGATCCTGCGATTTCAGCATCGAGAAGGTGCCGGCCATCGCAGTTTTGTCCAGATAGCCTTCGTCCCACATCATGTCTTCCAGCAGGGCAAGCTGGTCGGCATTGGTGAACAGGCTCAACTCGCCCGCTTCGGTGAAATCGACCTGCGCCGCCAGCATCGTCAGCGAGGCCAGACGGTCATCGCCGTCACGCGCCATCGCCGCCGCCGTGACCGACATCAGGGTCCCGCCGAGGCAATAGCCCAGACCATGCACCTTCTTGGCGCCGGTGATTGCCTGGATCGCGTCAAGCGCGGCCAGCGGGCCCAGACGGCGGTAATCGTCAAAGCCCAGATCGCGGTCGCCCTCGTCGGGGTTCTTCCAGCTGATGCAGAACACGGTGAAGCCCTGCCCCACCAGCCACTTGATCAGGCTGTCTTTCGGCGCCAGATCGAGGATGTAATATTTCATGATCCAGGCCGGCACGATCAACAGCGGCGTGGCATGCGCCTTTTCGGTGGTCGGCGCGTATTGGATCAGCTCGATCAGGCGGTTGCGGAACACCACCTTGCCCGGCGTGCAGGCGACTTCCTCGCCCGGGGTGAATTCGATCGAGGCGGCGTCGTCCTTGCCGCTCAGCTTCTTGGCCATGTCCTCGATCATGTATTGCGCGCCACGCAGCAGGTTCTTGCCGCCTTCTTCCTTGGTCCGCGCGATCAGTTGCGGGTTGGTCGCCAGGAAATTCGACGGCGAGAACATGTCGAGCAACTGACGGCCATAGAATTCGACCACCTTTTCGTGCTTGTCCTCGACACCGTGAATCCCGGTCGTGGCGTTGTGCCACCACTGCTGCGCCAGCAGGAAGCTTTGCGAATAGAGCGAGAACGGGAATTTCGACCACTCCGGCCCCGAGAAACGACGGTCCTGTTTCAGCGGTTCGACGCAGGGCACGCCGTCGCCGCCCATCATCTGGCACATCATCTCGGCCATCAGGCGCTGCACCTTGCGCGAGGATTTCCAGACCAGTTCGGCCTGTTTGCCCGGGCTCATCGCCAGATGCGCGGCCCAGTCGGAATAGGCCAGACCCAGCGAGATCGGCGAGATCCCGCCTTCGAGCTTGGCCATCTGGGCATGAACGTAATGGTCAAGGCTTGCAAAAGCCTCTTCGGCGCTGCGCTTGACTTCGGTTTCGGACGGCGCTTCGGCTGCGGGGGCCAGCGGCACCGGCAATTTCACGGCAGGTTCTGCCTTGGCGGGCTCTACCTTGATCTGATTCACATGCGTCTCCTGTTCGGTCGTTTGCGCGGGCGCAGCCTTGCGGCGCGGGCGCGCGGTTTTTTCCGGCGCGGGCTGCACCCCGGTCACGGGCGTTTCAGCGGTGTCCATCGGGGCGAGATCGGGGGAATGCATCTGAGGATCGGAGGCAGGGCTGGCGACCGCGCTGGCGGCCGCCTTCGCCCGGGCGCGCACGGGACGCGGCGCTTTCGAGGCAGGTTTGGTCATGGGTCCACTTTCATTCAGGCGGGCGGAATGCCCGCCCTGTCGTCACTTCTTCTCGCTAGGGTTGACCACCGTCATCAGCGCCTCGCCCTCCTCCGTAGCGGTGCGCACTGCCTGTTCGGCAATTTCGGTGACCGAAGCCGCAAGCTTGGTCGTCTCGGTCGAATAATCGCTCATCATTCGTTGCCAAAAGCTTGACCACAGATCCATCGCCTTGGCCGGATCGTCGATTTGTGCCAGATCGGCCAACATCGCGCGGTCCCGCTCGAAGCGGGTCTTCAGAAAATCGAGCGTTTCGATGTTCTGTTTCAGCAGCGCCTCGGCCATCTTGGCCTGCGGACGCATGAACATCGAAAAGCCATCCAAGGCGGGCGCCTTCATAAGATCCGCCATGGCCGACATCGGAGCAGTCTTCTTGCTGGGCATATCTGTCCTCCTTCAGCTTAACCAGTATGCCAAAGCTAACATGACTTTGCACCCGCAGAATTGATCTGTGACAACCTCTGCGCGAACGGGCGCAAATCTGCCGGAAAATGCGGCGAAACCCTTATCACATTGGCTTGATCGGCAGCAAAGGTCGGCTGACGGGCCCTCTTGCGCAATGCCGCAGCGCAGAAATCCGTGTGAATTTTTCATGACCGGGGCCGCATCAGATCATATCCGGGGCCGCTGCGGAGGTTGGCGCGGGGCAGATTCCCGCCCCGCGCCAGAGGCTCATTCCACCGTCGCGTGGACGATGTAATCGGGGTCCTCGACAAGCCCGTTGGCCGCCGGGTTACCCTTTTTCAGCTGATCGACGATCTCCATGCCTTCGATCACATGGCCGACAATGGTATATTGCCCATCCAGATGCGGCGCGGCATCGAACATGATGAAGAACTGCGAATTGGCCGAATTCGGGTCGGACGAGCGGGCCATGCCCACCATGCCGCGCACGAAAGAGCGGTTGGAAAACTCCGCCGGCAGATCGGGACGGCTCGAACCGCCCATGCCCGCCATCCGGGTTTCGCCGCCGCGCTTGCCGAATTGCACATCGCCGGTCTGCGCCATGAAGCCGTCAATCACACGGTGGAACACCACATCATCATAGGCCCCCTCGCCCGCCAGCGCGACAATCTGCTCGACATGCTTGGGCGCCACGTCGGGCAGCAGATCAATCACCACCTTGCCGGTAACCGAACCGCCGACTTCCAGCGTCAGGTTCGGGCCGTCGGTGTCGGGCACGCCCGACCCTTCGGCGAAGGCGCCACTTGCCCCCAGCGAGACCAGCGCGGCCAGAACCAGCTTACGCATCGGCGGCCACCTTGACCGAGATCATCCGGTCCGGGTTGCGCGGCGGCTCGCCGCGGGCGATCTTGTCGACATGCTCCATCCCCGAGATCACGCGGCCATAAACGGTGTATTGCCCGTTCAGGAAATGGTTGTCGTTGAAGTTGATGAAGAACTGCGAATTGGCCGAGTTCGGGTTCATCGAGCGCGCGGCGCCCAGCGTGCCGCGGTCATGCGGCAGTTTCGAGAATTCGGCCGGCAGGTCGGGCAGGTCCGAACCGCCGGTGCCCGCGCGACCGGGGTTGTAGTCCTTTTCCATATTGGCGTGCTGCACATCGCCGGTCTGGGCCATGAAGCCCTCGATCACCCGGTGGAAGGCCACGTTGTCATAGGCACCGGCGCGGGCCAGTTCCTTCATCCGCGCGCTGTGCTTGGGCGCCACGTCGGGCAGCAGCTCGATGACGACGGGGCCATCCTTCAGCTCGATGATGATGGTGTTTTCGGGGTCTTTGATATCGGCCATGAATTGGTCTCCTCGGGTTTTGCGGGAAACTTACGGAAGGGATGCGCGTTTTGGAAGGGCAAAGCGCCGCATGGCGTTGACGCCCCAGCCACATCGGGGCAAGTTTGCGTGAACGCGTGTGATCGCGAGTCCCGGGGGCGGCCCCCGGATTTTGCTTCGGGGGATTGAAATGGCTTGGAAAACGCTCGACGAGATGGACCTTGCGGGCAAGGTTGTGCTGGTGCGTGTCGATATCAACGTGCCGGTGGAAAACGGCGTGGTCACCGATGCGACGCGGATCGAGAAGATCGTGCCGACCATCAGCGACATTCTGGCCAAGGGCGGCAAGCCGGTGCTGCTGGCGCATTTCGGGCGGCCGAAAGGCAAGGTCGTACCGGAAATGAGCCTGAAACCGCTGGTTCCCGCGCTGGAAAAGGCCCTGGGCGTCAAGGTGGCCTTCGCCCCCGACTGCATCGGCGCCCCGGCGAAGAAGGCCGTAGCGGCCCTGGCCGAGGGAGAGGTTCTTCTGCTGGAAAACACCCGCTTCCACGAAGGCGAAGAGAAGAACGACGCCGAGCTGGCCGCCGCGATGGCCGCCCTGGGCGAGGTCTATGTGAATGATGCCTTCTCGGCCGCGCACCGGGCGCACAGCTCGACCGCGGCGATCGCGCAGATCCTGCCGTCGGCCGCGGGTCGCCTGATGGAGGCCGAACTGAAGGCGCTGGAGGCCGCACTGGGCAATCCGGCGCGTCCGGTGACGGCGGTCGTGGGGGGCGCCAAGGTCTCGACCAAGCTTGACCTGCTCGGCAATCTGGTCAGCAAGGTCGATCATCTGGTGATCGGCGGCGGCATGGCCAATACCTTCCTGGTCGCGCAGGGCATCGACGTGGGCAAATCGCTGGCCGAGCATGACATGGCCGATACCGCACGCGAGATCCTGGCCAAGGCCAAGGCCGCGGGCTGCGCGATCCATCTGCCGGTGGATGTGGTCGTGGCGCGCGAATTCAAGGCAGGCGCAGAAAACGAGGTGGTGCCCGCCGATGCCTGCCCCGCCGATGCGATGATTCTGGATGCGGGCCCCGAAGCGGTGGCGCAGATCGCCAAGGTCTTCGAGGCGTCGAAAACGCTGATCTGGAACGGCCCGCTCGGCGCCTTTGAAATCGCGCCCTTCGATGCGGCGACCAATGCGGCCGCGGCCAAGGCGGCCGAACTGACCCGCGCGGGGGCGCTGATCTCGGTGGCCGGTGGCGGCGATACCGTCGCTGCGCTGAACAAGGCGGGGGCCGCGGCGGATTTCAGCTATATCTCGACCGCGGGCGGCGCCTTCCTGGAATGGATGGAAGGCAAGGAACTGCCCGGCGTCGCGGCGCTGATGCACTGAAAAAACGTCGGGTGGGCAGAGGATCTGCCCACCCGACCCCGCACGCCCGGGGAGAGGGATCAGCCCCCGGCGGCAAGGATGGCTTCGGCCAGCGCGGTTTCCTGCGCCTCGGCCTGCGGGCCAAATCCCGAAAAGATCATCAAGACCTGCCCCTGATGGCTCCAGATCGCGAGTTGGCGCATCGTGCCGTCCCACAGCGCCGCATCGCCCAGATCGCGCGGCGCCAGCCCCGGATCGGCACCGATCAGCGCGGTCTGCTCGGCGATATAGCCCGCGACCAGATCGCTGACGGCGCGGGCTTCGCCGGGCACCGTGCGCCGCAGCAGCGTCAGCGATGTGCCCTCGGGCGCGGTGACCGAACAGACCGACAGCGTCATGGCATCGCTGGCCTTTTCGACCCGCGTCTCATAGGCCAGATCCGCCCCCAGAAACGCCTCGGGGGCCGCCAGACGCAGCCAGTCGCAGGCCGATTGCGGTGCGTCCGCCCAGACCGGCGCGGCGCACAGGACACAGGCAAGGGCGATCAGAGCTTTCATCGTTGCACCAGTTCGACGCGACGGTTGAGCGCACGCCCCTCTTCCGTGGAATTCTGGGCCACCGGGGCCAGCGGGCCGACCCCGGCCGGTTCCAGCCGATCCGCCGCGACCCCGAACCGGCCGGTCAACGCGGCAACCACGGCGGCCGCACGGCGGCGCGACAGGTCAAGGTTATAGTCATAGCTGCCCGTCATGTCGGTATGACCGACGACAAACAGCGCAAGCCCCGGATCACCCGCCAGAAGCGTGACGATCTCGGCCAGGGTCGCATCGGATTCAGGGCGCAATGCGGCACTGTCGTAGTCAAACAGAATACCATAGAGCGACACCCGCCCTTCGGCCCCCAAGGCCCCGGCCATTTCAGCCGCCTTGACCAGTTCCATCCGCCGCTCCATCGGCTTGCCCTCGACGACATCCAGCAGCACCAGAACCTTGTCGGCGGTCTGCGGGAAGTGATCGAAGGTTTCGAACGCGGCATAGACCGAAACCAGCGTGCCCGTCGCAGGCGCGCGCATCACCAGATAGCGCTGATCCGCCCGGGGCATGGAAAAGGCCATCTTGCTCATCTGCCCGGCATTTTCGAGCTTCATGCCATACAGGAATTTCGTGACCGGCGTGACCGGGCCGCAGGCCTCGGCGGCACATTCATAGACCGGCTCATAGCCCTGATCGGTCAGCTCGGCCTGATAGTTGCGGATCACCTCGAGCGGGGCGCGATCGTCGGGCACGACATAGAGCACGCGGATGTGCGGACCCTCGACACGCGCCTGCCCCGGCGCCCCGTCCCAGGTGATCGGCGCGGTGGGATAGGCGAATTCGTCATACCCCGCCTGATCGTAGCCGATGATCGACGCCCCCGAAATCCGCGGCAACCCTTCGGGATCGGCGGCCCCGGGCACGTCGGCGGCATCCTGAGCGGCGGCGAAAGACCCGATGCAGACCAGCAGCGCGGCCCCCAGAAGCGATGCAAAGGATGGCATTCCAACCTCCTGTCACGGCATTGCCTGCGACGCAGTCTAGCACATTTGCGCAGCCTTTTGCGCCCATTGCCGCGCGACATTTGCGCACCCCGCCCGACAACGCCGCAGCGGGGTGCGAAAAACAGCCCATTTCCATTGCGTTAGCGTCACCAGAATTGCACCGTGGCGTGCAAGAGGATAACCCGAAAGCAATCGGCGCCGCGCGCGCCACTCAACCATCGGGAGTTTGACATGCCGAACGCGAAAATGGCCGAACAGATGCAAAAGGGGCAAGGCTTCATCGCCGCGCTCGATCAGTCGGGCGGATCGACCCCGAAGGCGCTGAAGCTTTACGGCGTGAACGAGGACGCCTATTCGGGCGAGACCGAAATGTATGACATGATCCATGCGATGCGTTCGCGGATCATCAAATCGCCCGCCTTCACCGGCGACAAGGTGATCGGCGCGATCCTGTTCGAACAGACCATGGACCGCACCATCGACGGTATCCCGACCGCCACCTACCTGTGGGACAAACGCGGCGTCGTGCCCTTCCTGAAGATCGACAAGGGCCTGGAAGCCGAGGTCAACGGCTGCCAGATGCTGAAACCGATCCCGGGACTGGAGGCCTTGCTGGCGCGCGCGGTCGCAGCGGGGATTTTCGGCACCAAGGAACGTTCGGTGATTTCGGCGGCCAATGCCGAGGGCATCGCCGCTGTCGTGGCGCAGCAGTTCGAGCTGGGGAAAGCGGTGATCGCGGCAGGTCTGATGCCGATCATCGAACCGGAAGTGACCATCTCGATCGCGGACAAGGCCGAGGCCGAGGCGATCCTGCGCACCGAGATCCTGAAACAGCTGGACGCGCTGCCCGAGGGCATGCAGGTGATGCTGAAACTGACCCTGCCGAGCGTGCCGAACTTCTACAAGCCGCTGGTCGAGCATCCCAAGGTGATGAAGGTCGTGGCGCTGTCGGGCGGCTATTCGCGCGACGAGGCGAATGCCATTCTGGCGCAGAACACCGGCATCATCGCCTCGTTCTCGCGTGCGCTGACAGAAGGGCTGAGCGCGCAGCAGACCGATGCAGAGTTCGACGCGAAGCTGGGCGAGGCGATCACCGCGATCCACGCGGCTTCGATCGCAGGCTGAGCCCGGATCAAGGGCCGGATCAAAGGGGGCCCCGCGGCCCCCTTTTTGCTGCGCATCCCACCGAAGCGCCCGAAAATCAAAGAAAATCAGGCTTCCCCGCGCAGATAAGGGATTCACAAGACTCGTCGCTTGTGGCATGATTCCTTCATCGCCCGACAAGAGGCGGCCCGCTTTGGGCACATGAGGCACGCAGACATGACCCCGAAACGCCCCACCTTTGGCCCCCTGATCTTTTTCTCCGTCGCTTTCGTGCTGGGGGCCTATTTCACCTTTGCCGCCGTGCAGGGGTCTTACGGGGTGTTCCGCCGGGTGCAGATCGAAGCCGAGATCGCCGATCTGAGCGCCGAGCGTGATGCGCTGCGTCAGGAGGCGGAGCGGATGGCCAATCTGACGATGCGCCTGTCGGATGCCTATCTGGATCTGGACCTGCTGGACGAACGGGCGCGCGACGTGCTGGGCACGATCCGCGCCGACGAAATCGTCATCCGCTGAACGCCCGATATTTTCGCATTTGCCGCCCGGAGCCCGCGCTTCGGGCGTTTTGCCGTGCCCTCTCCGCCGGAATGCCGCGTGCCGCGCACAAAGCGCGCAGCATGCCGTTGCGTTTCGCGCGGCCTTGCGTTAAAAACTAGTTTAACGTTGAACTATCTGTTCTGGGGAGGCCGCCCGATGGCAACACGCAAGAACCCCGAGGCAAAAGGCGCGGAAGGCGCCAATGTCTCGAAGGACGATCTGCTGAAATATTACCGCGACATGCTGCTGATCCGCCGCTTCGAGGAAAAGGCGGGGCAGCTTTATGGCATGGGTCTGATCGGGGGGTTTTGCCACCTGTATATCGGGCAGGAAGCCGTTGTCGTGGGTCTGGAGGCCGCGACGAAAGAAGGCGACAAGCGCATCACCAGCTATCGCGACCACGGCCATATGCTGGCCTGCGGGATGGACCCTAAGGGCGTGATGGCCGAGCTGACCGGGCGCGAGGGCGGCCTGTCCAAGGGCAAGGGCGGCTCGATGCACATGTTCAGCAAAGAGAAGCATTTCTACGGCGGCCATGGCATCGTCGGCGCGCAGGTGCCGCTGGGTGCGGGGCTGGCCTTTGCCGACAAATACATGGGCAATGACAATGTGACCTTCGCCTATTTCGGCGACGGGGCAGCAAACCAGGGCCAGGTTTACGAAACCTTCAACATGGCCGCGCTGTGGAAGCTGCCGGTGATCTTCGTGATCGAGAACAACCAATATGCGATGGGCACGGCGCAGAAACGCTCGACCTCGACGCCCGACCTTTACACCCGCGGCGAGGCCTTCGGTATCCCGGGCGAGACGGTTGACGGCATGGATGTGCTGGCGGTGAAGGCCGCAAGCGAGAAGGCCGTGGCGCACTGCCGCGCGGGCGAAGGCCCCTATATTCTGGAAGTGAAGACCTATCGCTACCGCGGCCATTCGATGTCGGACCCGGCGAAATACCGCTCGCGCGAGGAAGTGCAAAAGATGCGCGATGAACGTGACGCGATCGAACATGTGCGCGAGCTGCTGCTGGCGGGCGGCCATGCCACCGACGACGACCTGAAAGCCATCGACAAAGAGATCAAGGCCGTGGTCAACGAGGCCGCCGAATTCTCGAAAACCAGCCCCGAGCCCGCCCTGAGCGAGCTGTGGACCGACATCTACGCGTAAGGGAGAGTTAAGAATGGCAACCGAAGTTCTGATGCCTGCCCTGTCGCCGACGATGGAAGAGGGCACGCTGGCGAAATGGCTGGTGAAAGAAGGGGATACGGTCACGTCCGGCCAGATCCTGGCGGAAATCGAGACCGACAAGGCGACGATGGAATTCGAAGCGGTCGATGAGGGGATCGTCGGCAAGATCCTGGTGGCCGAGGGCACGGCGGGCGTGAAGGTGAACACGCCGATTGCGGTGCTGGTCGAAGAGGGTGAAAGCGCCGATGCGGTGCCCGCCCCTGCCGCAGCCCCCGCGGCGGCGGCGGTCCCGGCGGCGGCAGCGCCCGTCGCAGCCGAAGCCCCTGCCCCGGTCGTTTCCAAGGCATCCGCCGACTGGCCCGAAGGCACGCCGATGAAGACGATGACCGTGCGCGAGGCACTGCGCGAAGCGATGGCCGAGGAAATGCGCGCCACCCCCGAGGTTTACCTGATGGGCGAAGAGGTCGGCGAATATCAGGGCGCCTACAAGATCAGTCAGGGTCTGCTGGATGAATTCGGCGCCAAGCGGGTGATCGACACGCCGATCACCGAACACGGGTTTACCGGCATCGCGGTGGGTTCGGCCTTTGGCGGCCTGCGTCCGATCGTCGAATTCATGACCTTCAACTTCGCGATGCAGGCGATCGACCAGATCATCAACTCGGCGGCCAAGACGCTTTATATGTCGGGCGGCCAGATGGGCTGTCCGATCGTGTTTCGCGGCGCGAATGGCGCGGCCGCCCGCGTCGGCGCGCAACACAGCCAGGATTATGCCGCCTGGTATGCGCAGATCCCCGGCCTGAAGGTGGTGATGCCCTATTCGGCGGCCGATGCGAAAGGCCTGCTGAAACAGGCGATCCGCGACCCGAACCCGGTGATCTTCCTGGAAAACGAGATCCTCTACGGGCGGTCCTTCGAGGTGCCGGTGCTGGACGATTTCACCATCCCCTTCGGCAAGGCCCGGATCTGGCGCGAGGGGACGGATGTGACCATCGTCAGCTTCGGCATCGGCATGAGCCACGCGCTCGAAGCCGCCGACAAGCTGGCCGCCGAGGGGATTTCGGCCGAGGTGATCGACCTGCGCACGCTGCGCCCGATCGACTATGACACGGTGCTGGCGTCGGTGATGAAGACCAACCGCTGCGTGACCGTGGAAGAGGGCTTCCCGGTGGGCAGCATTGGCAACCACCTGTCGGCCACGATCATGGAGCGCGCCTTCGATTACCTCGACGCGCCGGTAATCAACTGCACGGGCAAGGATGTGCCGATGCCCTATGCGGCCAATCTGGAAAAGCTGGCGCTGGTGACCTCGGACGAGGTGGTCGCGGCGGTCAAAAAAGTCACATATCGCTAAGGGGTTAGGCAAATGGCTGTTGAAATTCTGATGCCCGCGCTGTCGCCCACGATGGAAGAAGGCACGCTGGCGAAATGGCTGGTGAAAGAGGGGGATAGCGTCAGTTCCGGCGACATCCTGGCCGAGATCGAGACCGACAAGGCGACGATGGAGTTCGAAGCCGTCGACGACGGGATCGTCGGCAAGATCCTGGTGGCCGAAGGCACGGCGGGTGTGAAGGTGAACACGCCGATTGCGGTGCTGCTGGAAGAGGGCGAAAGCGCCGATGCGGCACCTGCGCCCAAGGCCGCGGCACCCGCAGCTGCCCCTGCCGCGCCCCCCCCCGCCCCGGTGACCGCGGCGGCAAGCCCGGCTTCGGCGGCCCCCAAGGCCGATGGCGCGCGGGTCTTCGCCTCGCCGCTGGCGCGTCGGATCGCAGCGGACAAGGGGCTGGATCTGGCATCTATCAAAGGCTCGGGCCCGCATGGCCGGATCGTGAAGGCCGATGTCGAAGGCAGCACCGCCGCGCCGAAAGCCGCGGCGCCAGCCCCGGCTGCTGCCCCGGTCGCATCGGTACTCGCCGCCCCGGCGCCGGTCTCTGCCTCGAGCGTGGCCAAACTCTATGAAGGCCGCGCCTATACCGAGATGCCGTTGGACGGGATGCGCAAGACGATTGCCGCGCGCCTGACCGAAGCCAAGCAGACGATCCCACATTTCTATCTGCGGCGTGAAGTGCGTCTGGATGCGCTGATGGCCTTGCGGGCCGAGTTGAACAGCAAACTGGAGGCGCGCGGCGTCAAGCTCAGCGTGAACGACTTCATCATCAAGGCATGCGCGCTGGCGCTGCAGGCGGTGCCCGATGCCAATGCCGTCTGGGCGGGCGACCGGGTGCTGAAGATGAAAGCCTCAGATGTGGCGGTTGCGGTGGCCATCGAAGGCGGGCTGTTCACGCCAGTCCTGTTCGATGCCGAGGCAAAATCGCTCTCGAAGCTGTCCAACGAGATGAAGGATCTGGCCAAGCGCGCCCGCGACCGCAAACTTGCGCCGCATGAATACCAGGGCGGCTCCTTCGCGATTTCCAACCTTGGTATGATGGGGATCGAGAACTTCGATGCGGTCATCAACCCGCCGCATGGCGCCATTCTGGCAGTCGGCGCCGGGGTGAAGAAGCCGGTGGTCAATGCGGCCGGCGAGATCGAGGTGGCGACGATGATGTCGATGACGCTGTCGGTCGACCACCGGGTGATCGACGGGGCGCTCGGCGCTGAGTTGCTGGCGGCGATTGTCGAGAACCTCGAAAATCCGATCGCGATGTTGGCCTGACACCCAAACATGAAAAAAGGGCCGGAGCTTATGCTCCGGCCCTTTTTTCATGCAAAACAGCTCAATCCTCGCAATCGCACCCCTTCAGCCTGTGGTCCATCTTGACCGACGGCTGATCGCAGCCCGCTTCACCGACGATTTTGGCAGGAACCCCCGCCACGGTTTTGCAGCAGGGCACATCCGACAAGACGACCGATCCGGCGGCAATCCGGCTGTTAGCACCGACATGGATATTGCCCAACACTTTTGCCCCCGCCCCGATCAACACACCGTCACCAATCTTCGGATGGCGGTCTTCCTCTTCCTTGCCAGTGCCCCCCAGTGTCACGGAATGCAGCATCGAAACGTTATCGCCGACGACCGCCGTTTCCCCGATCACGATCGAATGAGCGTGGTCGATCATCACGCCCTTGCCGATCCGCGCCGCCGGATGAATGTCGACCCCGAACATCTCTGATGTGCGCATCTGGACGAAATAGGCCATATCCCGCCGCCCCTGCCCCCAGAGCCAATGCGCAATGCGATAGCTTTGCAACGCCTGATAACCCTTGAAGAACAGGATCGGCTGCACGAACCGATGGCACGCCGGATCGCGGTCAACCACGGCCACCAGATCGGCGCGTGCCGCCTGCCCCAGCCTGGCGTCACTCCCATAGGCCTCGTCGGCGATTTCGCGCAGGATTTGTTCGCTCATCTCGCCCGAGGCAAGCTTCAGCGAAAACCGATAGGCCAGTGCGCGCTCCATCGTCGGATGATGCAAAAGCCCTGCATGGATCAGCGCCCCCAAAAGCGGCTCGTCACGCACGGCGGCCTCAGCCTCGTCGCAAATCCGGGTCCAGACCGGATCGACGGTGGCGACTTTCGCACGGGTTTCGGCCATGGCACTACTCCTTAGACGTGACTGCGATCCTATCAGATAGGATGCCCCAGACATAGGGGAAGGGCGGCGCGGCGAAAAGCTCAAACACGGGCACACCAATCGGATGCGCCAGCGCCGGCAGCGGTAAACTGTTTTCGGCGACGCAAGCGCCATCACTGTTCCTGCCACAGAGATCAGTGCGCAGTTCGCAGCCTTGCTCAGACTTCGACATCAACCGCCGCAAACAAGCCGGGCCCGAAGGTATCCGACAATTGCGCAACCTGTAGCGTGAAATCCCCCACGATGCCATCCGCCGCCTTGCTTGCAGCGCTGTAACTCCAGTTTGGCGCGCTCACAATCTCTTCCCGCCGGATGGCGCCATTGTCGAGCACCCGCACCATGTAGCGCTCATCCGCCTCGCCCAACGGCACTTCGAAACTGTCCCAGTTATCCCCGTCGATCCGTGTGCGTCGGACCCAGGATACCGTCCAACCGCCGCCACTCTCTGCCACTCGCAGGTGGCACGGGCTGAGCGGGCGCAACCCGATCCCCGAGAACGCCTGCACCGTATGCAGATACGACGGATCGTCGTAGCTCCGCCGTGCCGATCCAACCCGGTAGTGCCGCGCCAGACCTCGCACTGCAGGTGGCAGCGTGATTTGCTCGGGCGCACCGTCCAGCAACACGACAGTGCTGCCTGCAGGCCATGCAGACGGCATCAGCGCATCAGACCCGGCCTGCCCTCGTAGTCGAAGGTTCAAATCCCAGACACCGGGCTCCACCAGCGTCGCCTCGACGAATTGGAACACCTCCCAATTGTCGGAACTGCCGTCACCGATCGCCATCAGGTTCGCCCCGTTCAGCACAGCAGCAACCGACGCCGTTTCCAGCTCGCCACCAACGATCTGCACACGCAGCGCCGAGCCACGATCCCAAACCCCGGATTGCGCCGCGGCCAGCGCGGTCTGCGTTGTGCCAATCACCGCCCGTCCGTCAAAACTGTGGTTCAGCACATACCCCGCATCTTCGATTGCAGAATACAGCGCCACGGTCCCCGGCCAAGGAGAGGCTGTCACCGCCAGATGCGGCGCATAGGGGTCTTCCAGACCGTTGATCAGGGGAAGATCCAGAAACACCGGCATCACCGGGATCGGAGCCGCAAAGGGTTTGAGAGTGGCAAGTTCTTCCGCCTCATCGGAAGACTCGTAAACCCCGGGTTCGACACGCACCGCTTCGACGTCCAGAACGCCTGCCCGCTCAACCCGGTCAATCCGATAGCGACGCACTCCCTCCACTGTGCTCAGCGCCACCACATCGCCCGCCCCCAGATGCCCCAACGACGGCGGCAAGGCGAATTTCGCACCATCGCGCGCCACTCGCGCCTCTGACAACCAACGTTCGACAATCCCCTGTGCCTGTGCGCGTGACAGAGCCAGCGGCAGTTCGGATGCAGCCGCTGCACCGGCCTCTTCATCGGGGAAAACCGCTTCCACCGCGCGGGTTTCGAAATCGCCATCGGCTTCAACATAGGCCAGCCGCACACGCCCGGCCATCTCTGCCTGAGGCGCGCGCGTTGTTTCCAGATCTGTGTCGTTTTCCCCCAGCGCCAACTCCGACAGCGCCAGCTTCGCATCCACACGCCCGTCGCGCATCCGGAACACCACCTTCCCGTCGCGCTCCAACGCCTCGAACCCATAAGCCAGCATCAACGACTGTAATCCGCTGCGCCCGGTCTGCCCACCACTCATCGCGTAACCGCGCACAACGCCATATAGCCCGCTGACGTCAATCTCTTGCAGCCCGCACAATGCGCAGATCTCGGCAACGACACTGGCCAGCGGTTGCGATGTAGCCCGGCCCGAAATCCAATGTCCGCGCGGATAGTTCGCCGCATCCGACCACAAGACACCATTGGCCGGAAACTGTGGAAAGGGGCGCGTATCCCAGGCCCAGACATGCGCCCGGCTCATATCCACCATCGGACCCGCATAGCTGTCCGAGATCGGGTTATTCGCTCCATCACCCCAGAAATCCACCATCGCACGCAGGTATTGCATCTGGATCAGCTCGTCCCGCCGTCCGTCCGAAAAATGGGGCGCGCTCGATTCCGAGCTTTTGGGGTCCAGAAACTTGTTGGGCTGATTGGTGCCCTTGTCGATTGCGGCGCATCCCATTTCGGTGAACCAGATCGGTTTGGACTGGGGTATCCAGGCCGTAGGGGTTGCGCTGCGCACCCCACCGGTCCGATCATGGTGCAAGTTCCCCCACCAACCGCGCAGATCCTTGAAACGCCAGATCCACGGTTCATCATGCTCCCCATCGACGATCGGCGTGCGGATCTGTGCCTGACGATGCGCGTCATGCGCGTAATACCAGTCATAGCCCTCGCCACCCGCGATATTGGCCTTCAGGTAGTCAAGATTGTAAATCGCGCCCCAACCGGCATCGAGATGGTCTTCACCATCGCGCCAATCCGACAACGGCATGTAATTGTCGATACCGATGAAGTCGATATTGGCATCTGCCCACAGGGGGTCCAGATGAAAGTACCGATCCCCTTCAGCGGTGACGTGGCCGAAATATTCGCTCCAGTCCGCCGCATAGCCGATCTTGCAAGAGGGCCCCAGAATCGCCTTCACCTCAGCAGCAAGCTGCCGGAATGCCGCGACCGCGGGAAAGCTGTCACTCGTCCCTCGGATCTGCGTCACCCCGACCATCTCGGTTCCAATGCAAAACGCATCCACCCCCCCGGCCAAGGCACACAGATGGGCATAGTGAAGGATGAAACGGCGCATAGACCATTCATCAGGGCCGGAATAGGTTACCTTGCCGCCCGCGACCGTGAAATCGCCGGGCTGCGCCTCGCCAAAGAACCAGGCCACCTCTTCCTCTGCCACGGCCGTGCGGTCAGGCGTCCCCACTCGCCCCGGTGCCACCGACAGGGTGATGCGCCCGCGCCAGGGCAACGCAGGCTGGCTCTCCTCTCCGGTCCAGGGGTCGGTGCGCAGATTGCCCGCCAACTGCTCCATCAGGATGAACGGATAGAACGTCACCGCCTTGCCCGCCGCCCGTAGCGCCGCGATCGCCTCGATCACCGCCGCATCCGCGGGTGTGCCTCCGTAGACATCGGCACCCTCCAGCTTGGGCACCAAGTCGGCTTGAACGCGCGACAGCCCGGACACCTGCCAACGCATGTTCTTGCCATCACCTGTATGATCATTGACCATCGGCCTGATCCTGCAACTGGAACAGCGCAGATCGTCACCGAACCAGGACACCACCAGCGAGGCGGCCCCGCAATTGGGCAATTCCTCGTTCAACGTCTCCAGCGCCAGCGCAAAATCCGTCTGTCCACCCGGCGCATTCTGGTTGACAATGACCGTCTCTCCCTGCGGGGCAAACAGTTGCTGCACTCCCAGCGAATTGAGCCATGTCGTCCCCTGCAGCCCCGTCACAACACTGGCATATTCCACCGGCGTGGTGGCCAGCCCGTATTCCCCGGTGCCAGGGATCAAGGCCACCGCTTCGATCCCACGCACCAGATCGGGCACGTCGCCAATCAACTCGCCCTGGGCGGGACGCATCACCTCGAAGGTGAACTGCGGCACCCGGTTGCCGTAGGGCTCCAGCGCCAAGTCCTCCAAAACCACATAGGCGATTCCGCGATAGGCCGGCGCCATGCCCGGGCCTTCCACTGCCTCGATCTTGGGATCGGGGAGTTGATCGCCGGAGCCGGTATAGATGCGCATATTCAGCGTGGATTTGTCGACCTCGGTGCCATCCGCCCAGACCCGGCCAACGCGCAGGATCTCGCCCTCGCACAGCGCCAGAGCCATGCTGACCGAATAGCTGTAATTGGTGATCCTGACCCTCGGGCTGCCTTTGCCCCCGCTTTTCTTCACGCTCTTGGTCTCGAAAAACCGGGTGGCCCAGATCACCTGCCCACCGACGCGCATCCGTCCCCAAACCCGACCGACGGCATCGCCCTCACTTGCGCTCGTCAGGCGAAAACGCTCGACCTTACCCGTCTCGACCGATTGCGCGCCCACACCCAACAACCGTTGGTCGATCGCCCGGCCCAACGTCGCCCCGATCGCACGCCCGATCACCGCCCCCGACAGGCCCAGAATGGTGCCACCAAAGCCGCCGCCAATCGCGGCACCTGCCGCCGAAAGCAAAATCGTCGCCATTCATCTGGCTCCTTCAGGAAATTGGAATCGCGCCACGATCCGACGCCGCCATGGCGCCGGAAGCGGGCTTTCGACCACACCGTGTCCGGTGTAGGCATGAATGAATGCGGCGTTCCGACCTGTCCGGGACAGGAGCCCCAGATGCTTGGCCACCGCTCCCGCGCGCATACGAAACAACAAAAGCTGGCCGGGACTTTCGGCGCCCGTCACCTCCACCAGATGCCGCCGCAATCCCAGCCACAGCATCTCGCTGTGCGCTGGCTCGGCCCAGTCGGCGGTGTATGGCGGAATGGGTTCCATCTCGCACCCGTAAAGCCTTCGCCAGATTCCGCGCAGCAGCCCCAGACAATCCGTGCCTGCGCCCCGCGCAGATGCCTGATGCTGATAGGGCGTTCCTACCCACTCGCGGGCCACAGCCAGCGCACGCAGCCCGGCAGAGTCTTCTGCCCCCTGCGGTATCATCCGAACAGGCTCCCACCATCGTTGCTGCCACTTTGCACCGGATAGCTCACCAGCCAGTCCTCGCCCGGCATGTGCGGAAATCCACGGAAGTTCAGAAAATTGTCGAACTTCAGACGACAGGTCTCGGCCCGCCGGTCGCATCCCGCCTCCAGCCGCAGCAAATCGCCGGGCGCGACATCCGCCCCCAGCCTCTGCCACAACTCGATCTCACGCGTGCCGTCCTTCAGCGCCCGATCGTTCTTGATGACCCCGACCAGCCCGGCCGCAGCGCCGCTCAGCACCTGGATCCGGCCCTTTTCAAACCAACGGTCATCAAACCCCGGCAGCGCGGCGAACCGGAACACCACCGCCGCCTCGATCCCCTCTGCCGCGATCTCCAGCGAATGGCCCGGCGCGCGGGTATCGAACCGGCAATTGGCATCCCCCAGCACCGCAGAACAGCGCGGGTGATAGACCCAGCCCCCCTCGACCCCCAGCGCTTCGCTCAATCCGCGCAGCTCTGCGGTGAACGCCCCCGCGCCCCGCGCGATCTCGCCCAGCGAGCCGCGAAACGTCAGCGCATGCTGGTCAGTATCCGCCCAGTTCACGATCCACGCCCGCACCTCGGCCCCGTCGAACCGCCCGGCCAAAATATCGGCCTCGGTGATCGCGTCGGAACTCAGCGCGCCGAAGCTTTCGGTATTGTCCACCGCCAGCCCCGTGCCCTGCACCAGCGCCTTGGCCGTCATCCCGCTGTCGGGCTCGAACCGGATTCCTTCGAACATCAGTTCCGCATCATGATCGGTGAACCCCAAAACGCGCCCATCCTTGCGCTTCACCGCCCAGGCCCGCGCAATTGTGGTGCAACCCGTCGCCAGATGCGCCTTCAACTCCTCGGAATAGCCCATCAGATCCGCACCTCCAGCACCGGTACCTGCGGCAGGTCGCCCGCCTGAAACGACTGAACCGAGACCTGAATGAGGTCGGTGTCAAACCGCACCGGAACGTCGAATTCGAACCCCGCCGTGATCCGCGCGCCCTCTGCCGGGGCCTCCAGAAAACTCACGACACCGGTCGCGGTATCGACCGTGAAATGGACGGCTTCGGACTGATGATCGCCCTGCAGACCGACCTTGACCGTGCCCGCGACCGGCTTGGTGATCGGTCGCACATAATCGACGCCGCCCGAACTATAGGTCTTGCGCAGCTGAAACGCGCGCGTCACCCCATCGCCGGTGCCGATCAGCTGATCTTCGTAATCCACCGCCTGCGAGGCGGGACAGGATTTGTAATCCGCCCAATCCTTCCAGCGGAAGCCGTGCAACTGCCCCGCGCGCGCCTCGAAAAACGCGATCAGACGCTCCACATCGTCCAGGCTGCGCAGACCGACGCCCGCATCGTAATGGCGACGCGAATGTGCCCAGGGGCTGTTACGTTCCTCGAACCCGTTGGTCAGGGTCACGATCTCGGTGCGCCGCTCCGGCCCGCCGACCGACCCGAAGCTCAGGTTCGCCGGAAACCGCACGTCATGAAAGGCCATTCTCTTCGCTCCTCAGCTGTTGCGCTGACCGCGCGCCAGGGCGCGGTTGATCTGTGCGGCGATCTGGCTGGAACTGCGCGCAAACCCCGCCGTGTCTGGGGTCGAGATATTCATCACCACATTGATCTGCCGCCCGCCGGCCGCCTGCACGCCCAGCCGGCCATCGGCACCCCGCGCCAGCGGCATGATCGCCTCGGGCCCCGCTTCGCCCATCAGCCCGGTCGCCCCGCGCATCGGAAAACTGACCGGGCTGCTGACGACACCGCCCTTGGCGAAAGGCATCACCCGCCCCTGGCTGAATGCCCCACCGCTGGCAAAAGGCAGCATGCCGCTCAGCAACCCGTTCATCGAATTGGCAATCGCCCCGCCGACCGCATTTTGCACGGGCCGCATCGCCACCGAATAGACGCTGTCGCTCATACTCTGCGCGACGCTTTTCAGCGCGTCGGACAGCTTCATCCCGTCAAAAACCACCCCGTCGAACGCCTTGCGCAGGCCCCGGCCGATACTGTTGCTCAGCGTGCCGACCTCACGCCCGGTGAAGATCATGCTTTCACGCATCCGCCCCAGCTCGTCACTGAACGCGCCGGCCATCGCCTCGGCCCCGCCCAGGCTTTTTTCCAGATCCGCCGCCTGCTGGCTCAAACCGTCCAGACCGTCCACCTCGATCATCGCCCATCCTTTCGTGTTTCACCTTGCGCCGGTGCGGCGGCGGGCCGGTCGGGCCATTGCGCCGCCAATTCGTCCAGCCGCGCGCGTGTCAGCGGCGGGCGGCCCGCCGCCTCGCCCAGCATCAGCGCCAATTCCGCCGGCGTCAGCGCCCAGAACTCCGCCGGGCGCAGCCCGAGCCCGCGGATCCCCACCCGCATCAACCCGGGCCAGTCCAGCCCGCCCGCCGCCGCACTCACGGGCTGCCCGGCACGGTGAAGGCACGCGCCAGCAATTCGGCCGCGATCCGCGCCGCCTCGACCGGCCCACCGCCAATCTCGACCGACCGCAAATCCGCCGCCGTGCCGCCCCATCCGCCACCGCGTAGCCCCGCCACCACCAGCGCCAGCACATCGCGCGTCGAAAACGCGCCGGTCTCGAACCGCTCCACCAGCGCCAGCATGCTGCCCCCGGCCAGTTCCGCCTCCATCTCTGCCAGCGCGCCAAGCGTCAGACGGGCCACATGCCGCTCGCCATCCAGCCAGATCGCCACCTCTCCCGCCCAGGGGTTTGCCATCGCGGGCCTCACAGCGCCGTAAAGCTCAGTGCGCCGGCCGAGGCCATCGACAGCTCATAGGTCGCCTCGCCGTTATGGCTGCCCGCATATTCGACCGAGGTGATCATGAACGGCCCTTGCACGATGCCGAAATCGGGGATGATCACCTGGAAATCCGGCACTTCCCCGTCGAAAAAGATCTGCCGCGCGCGCTCGTCCGTCGCGGCATCCTTGAACACCCCTGACCCCGAGATCGCGGCCGAGCGCACGCCCGCCCCACCCAGCAACTCGCGCCAGCCGCCCTGGCTTTCCAGCGAGGTCACATCGACCGTTTCCGCGTTGAAGCTGATCCGCGTGGCCCGCAGCCCCGCGATGGTTTCAAACTGCCCGCCCCCGGTAAGGTCGAGCTTGATCAGAAGGTCCTTGCCGTTCTGCGCTGCCATGACTGAAGTCTCCGATGAATGTGAAATGCCAAGGGCTGGCCGCACGGGCCGCCCGGTAAAGCCCGAAAGCGCGGGGGCCTCAGCCCTCGACCCGCGCCCGGAATGTCAGATCAATGCGCCGGGTGTCGGCCTTCTCGACGCGCCGCGCCTTGGCACGCACGAACCACAGCGCCACCAGCGTGCCCCGTGCCAGCGCCAGATCGGCACCGACCAGCACGTCCGAAATCGCCGCCGCCACCGCCTTGGCGCCCTGAAACCCGGCCTCGGTGGTCACCACCGACACGACGAAATCATGCGCCGCCCCGTCGCCCGTCATGTCGGACGCATCGCGCGCATCCTCGGGCCCCAGGCTGACATAGGTCGCCTCGGCGGTGCCCGGCGGCACCGCGTCATAGATCGCCGTGCCGACCAGCGCGCCCAAAGGCGCATCCGCCACCAGCCGCTGATACACCGCCGCCTGCAATGCGGCCGCAACACCATAGCTCATGCCACCACCTCCTCGCGGGCAAAACAGGTCAGGTAGTGCTGGCCCCGGTCCGCCTCGGCCACCGCCAGAATGCGAAACAGCCGCTCGCCTTCGCGGAACCGCTGTTCGGGGCGGGGGCGGCGGTCATCGCCCACGGGGGCAGCGCGCACCACGATCCGGTAGGGCACCGAGGCCAGAGTCACGAATTCGCCCGCGCGTTCGACGCCGGTGCCCGCCGTCACCTCGGCCCACAGCGCGCCAAGGCTTTGCCACACCAGCGTGAAGCCGCCGGCGCCATCGGGCACCCGCGTAGGTTCTTCCAGCTCCAGCCTGCGGTTCAACACCGGCACGCTCATGTCCGCCCCCCCAGCACCCGCACGGTGCGCCAGCGCTCGATCAGCGCCATCACCCCGAAGGGCATTGCATCGGCCTCACCCGCGCGGTCATGGCGCAGCTCGTAATATTGCGCGGCCAGCAGGAATACCGCCTGCGCCAGATCGACCGGCAGATCTGCCCAGGACGGGCCGAACCCCGCCGTGAAGGCAATCTCGACCGTGCCGCCCGCGGGAATGCCCGGCAACAGCCCGCCCATGGCCTCCAGCCGCGGGCGCGCCATGTCCCGCACCAGCCGATAGCGCGCGGGGTCGATCAACGTGATCGCGCCGTCGCGGTCCACCATCCGCACCTCACTCACCGCGCTCACCGGCGCCACCGGCAACGGCTGGCTCGCGTCGTCGCGCCAGGCCTCCAGGCTCAGCGTGAAGTCGCGTGAAAGCAAAACCTTGGCCGTGCGCCCCTCGATCGCGGCCAGACCCGCGCGAAGATAGGCCTCCAGCGCCGCATCCTCCGCCCCCAGATCCGCAAAGCCCGTACCAAGCCGCAGGTGATCGCGGAATTCGGCCATCGGCAGGCGCCCCGAGGCCACCGCCGTTTCTTCGTTCAGCATCATGGAAATTCTCCGAAATTCGCAACGCGCCGCAGGGGCGCGGGGTTGGGCGTTCGGGCGCGGGCCCTCCCCGCCGCCGCTCGGACGGAGGGAGCAGCTAGGCGACGACGGTCAAACCCGCGCCCGCCCGAAGCCAGGGCGCGGGGGCCCCAACTCGCAGGCCGGGGGATTACGCCCCCGGCCCTTTCACCCCCCTCACGAGGTGGCGAACTTCAGCAGCTTGATCGCGGCGAAATCGCTCACGTCGCCGCCCACGCGCTTGGACGCGTAGAACAGCACATGCGGCTTGGCCGAGAAGGGGTCGCGCAGCACCCGCAGATCCGGGCGCTCGGCGATGGTGTAGCCCGCGCCGAAATCGCCAAAGGCAATCGCGGTGGTGCCCGAGGCAATATCCGGCATGTCCTCGGCGATCAGCACCGGATAGCCCATCAGACGCGCGGGTTCGCCCGCCTGCAGCCCGTCGGACCACAGGAAACGGCCGTCGGCATCCTTCATCTTGCGCACCGCGCCGGCGGTCTTCGAATTCATCACGAAGCTCGCGTTGGCACGGTATTCGGCGTTCAGCGCATAGACCAGATCGACGATCGCATCCGACGCATTCACCGCGGCGAAATCGCCATCCGCGCCGGTTGCCACATAGCCCAGCGATCCCCAGGCCCAGACCCCGTTGGCGACCTTGGTATGCGTCAGGAAGCCCTTGGGCTTGTCCACGCCATCGCCCGCCACGAAGGCCGCGGCTTCGGACCGCGCGAACTTGTCGGCGATGCGATTGGCCAGCCAGGTCTCGATATCGAAGGCACTGTCGTCCAGCAGGCGCTGGCTGGCTTTCGGCATCGCCGCCAGTTCATGCAGCGGGATCGAAATGCGGTCGATCTGCGGCGTGGCGGTCTCGGTCAGCGCCGCGGTCTCACTCGCCCAGCCTGACCCCATCTCGGAATGGTCGACCAGCACGTCGAAGCTCGACGCCTCGACATTGACCACATTGGCGATCTGGCGGATCGAGGCGGTGGCCTTCAGCACACCGCGGATCGTGTCCGAGGTCTGCGGGTCCACCAGATAGCCGCCCTCGGCGGCCACCGCGGTATTCAGCGCCTTGCCTTCCAGCGACAGACCGCGCAGCGCGTCGTCATCGCCCGAACGCAGATAGGCCGCAAAGGCCTTCTGATGCGGCGCCTCTTCCGAGGCGGCGGCGGAAAGGGCGGGACGCCCGGCGAAGGTCGATTTGGTGTGCAGCATGGTCAAACGCTCGTCCTGTTGTTGAAACTTGGTCTTCACTTCATCCTGAAAGCCTTTGATTTCCTTCAGGAACCCGGCCAGCGCGGTTTTCACCTCAGCCGCCGGGTCCGGGCCCTCGGACATACCCGTCCCGGCCCGAGCCTTGGTCTCGGTCTTCATCGTCACTCGATCTCCATGGGTCACTGGCCGCGCTCAGCGCGCTGCCATGTCAGCCGCGGCACGCGTCAGCGCCTCGGCCAGATCGCGCCAGGTCTCGGTCTGCAGGCTCTCGCCCTTGCCCGCCACCCGCGCCTCCTTGAGCATCGGGAAGGTCACCAGCGACACCTCCCAAAGCTCCAGTTCCGCAAGAAGCCGCTGGCCTTTTGCGTCCTTCTCGGCAGCCACGGTACGATAGCCGATCGACAACCCGTCGATCGCCCCCGCCCCGATCAGCGCCGCCGCCTCGCGCGCCCGCCCCACATCCAGCAGCAACCGCCCCTTGACGTAAAGCCCGCGCTCGTCCTCGAAAATCTCGTCCCACACGCCGATCGGCTGTGCCGGGTCGTGCTGCCACAGCATCTTGACGCTGCCGCCGCGCGCCGCCAGCCGCTCCAGGCTCTTGCGATAGGCGCCGGGCTGCACCACATCGCCGCCCTGGTCGGGCAGGCCGAACAGGCTGGCATAGCCCTCGATCATCGCCCCCTCGCTCACCTGCACCACCTGCTCGGCGCGACAGAACTTCAATTCAAGCCCGTAATCACTTGTGTTCATGTGACAATCCTCATTTCGGCGCGTATTCCAGAACGCTTTGCACCGCCTGCGTCAGGATCACGGCCACCACGCCGTAGACCGTCATCCACAGCCGTTTCTCCAAGCCCTCGATCATGGTCTCGATCCGGCCCAGCCGCCGGTCGACCTGGCTGAATTGCAGCTCCATGATCTTCTCGGTGGCCTCGAAGCGCTGCTCATGGACCTCGAACGGCTCCTTGAGATAGCGCGACCCGCCTTCCCCCATCTCACGCCTCCGCCAAGGGCGGCAGGCCCAGCAGGGCGCGTTTCTCGGCATTGCTCAGGAAGTCCGCCTCGCCCACGCGCTTCCATTGCTGGTCACGTTCGGCCGCCAGCGCGGGGATCTGGTCCAGATCGGGCTTCAGCTCGACCTGCGCGCCCAGATGCGTCGACAGCCACCACGCCACCGCCGCCGTGACCCGCGTTGCCAGCGGCAGCACCGTCAGGCGGTAAAACGCCCGGTGCGCCTCGGCGTAATTGGCATAGGTCGCATCGCCCGGAATCCCCAGCAACATCGGCGGCACCCCGAAGGCCACCGCAATCTCGCGCGCGGCGCCGGCCTTGGTTTCGTGAAACTCCATGTCCGAGGGCGAAAACCCCATCGGCTTCCAATCCAAGCCCCCTTCCAGCAGCATCGGGCGCCCCGCATTGCGCGCACCCTGATGATGGGTCTCCATCTCGAAGGTCAGCCGGTCGTATTGCTCGGGGCTCAGCGTGCCCTGCCCGTCCGCGCCCTTGTAGATGATCGCGCCCGATGGCCGCGCCGCATTGTCCAGCAGCGCCTTCGACCAGGCGCTGGCCGAATTATGCACATCCAGCGCCACCGCCGCCGCCTGCATCGGGCTCAGCCCGTAATGGTCATCCTGCGGGTGGAAGCTCTTGATATGGCACACCGGATCGGGATGGCCGGTCATGTCGAACCGATGCTTGCGCCCGCCCACCGTGTAATCATAGGCCCGGGGCCAGCCATCCGTGCCCGGCACAACCGACATCCGGTCCGAGCGCAGCACATGCAGCTCGCGCGGCAGCCCCGGCTCGGCGCTGACCGCCTCCAGATAGCCGTCGCCCGACAGCAGCAGCTGGCCATACAGCGCCTCGAACAGCTCGGCCCGGCCCTGCCCCGCATTCGGGCGCCGGATCAGATCCATCAGCGGGTGGATCTCATAGCGCCGCTCGGCATCCTGACACACCAGCGGCACTGCCGCCGCCGCCTCGGCGATCAGCTTGACGCAGCGAAATCCCACCGGGTTGCCGGTGAACCCCGTGCGCGTCAGGCTGACGGTGTCGCGCGGGCTCCACACGACGCGCCCCGCGCCGCTGGCCATCGCCACGATCCTCCCCGTGACCGAGGCCTTCTGCTCGGGCACCGCTGTCTGCGCGCCCTTGCGAAAGAATTGCATTCCCATCCCGTTCTCCTTGAGCTGGCCCACGGCCCCGGGGCCGCAAAGAAAAAGGGCCGGGGAAATCCCCAGCCCTTTCATCCGAATTTTCACAGGTCGCGCCGGGAGCACCCGCGGGGGCCAGCCCCCGCACCCCCGGAGTATTTGCGCCAAGAAGAAGGGCATTCCCCCTCTGGCAGGCCAGTCAAAGCTGGCGCATCTGCGGGCGGCGCCAATGCGCGGCGGGCTCGATGATCAGCTCGTGCAGCGCCCAGACCAGCGCATCCACCCGGTCGGGCGAGCCGCGCCCCTCATAGCCCTGCACCGTCATCCGGCACATCTGATCTTCCAGCGTGCCCAGATGACCATGCTTGAGGTGGCGCACCCGCCCCTGTTCATAAAGCGCCGCCACCGGCTCGGCCCGCGCCGATTTGCCCCGTCCGGCGCGCAACGCCTTGAACGGCACCAGCGGGTCGATCTGGCGGATCACCGATTCCACCATGTCGCCGCCCTGGTTGACCTCGGCCACCAGTTTTTCCGCGCCGTATTTCTCCATCGCGGCGATTGCGGCGCGCGCCCAGTCGGTGGGCTTGCCGCGCGCCGAACAATCCTCCAGCACATAGGCGCGCCAATCCTGCACCGGCCCGCGCGTCACCGCGCCCACCACCACGATCCCGCATTCGTCCGACCCTGCGTGCCCGGTCACCGCCGGGTCCACCGCCACGACGATCCGGTCCAGATCGGGGGCGCGATCGACCCGGCTGCCTTCCAGCCCCGCGGTCGTCCACAGCGCGCCTTCCACATCCTCCAGCAACACACCGTCCAGTTCCTGCCGCCCCAGCCGGGTGCCGGCATAGCGCGCCTGCACCTCCTCCAGGAACGAGGCCGCCAGATAGGCCCGGTTTGCCTCGGTCGGCGCATGGGTCACCACTGTCGAGGGGTTTTTCAGAATGGTCTTCAGCACGCCCACATTGCGCGGCGTCGTGGTGATGACCTGCTGCGGGTGATCGCCCAGCCGCAGCGCGAATTGCAGCATGTCCCAGGTCTCCTCAGCCTTCTTCCACTTGGCAAGCTCATCGACCCAGGCCGCATCGAATTGCGGACCCCGCAGCGCCTCGGGCTCATGCGCCGAAAACGCCTGGGCGGTTGCGCCATTGGGCCAGATCAGCCGGCGCCGCCCGGCCTCCCATTCGGGGCGCCGGTCCGGGGGCGAGCAGGCCAGAATGCCGCTGTCGCCGAACACCATCACGTCGCGCACCTGGTCAAAGGTCTCACCCACCAGCGCCACCCGACGCGCCCTGCCGGGGTCGAGCGGTCGCGCGCCTTCCACCTGCGCGCGCACCCACTCGGCCCCGGCCCGCGTCTTGCCCGCACCGCGCCCGCCCATGATCACCCAGCTTTTCCAGGCGCCCGCGGGGGGCAGCTGATGCGGCAGCGCCCAGAACTCGAACATCCACGGCAGGGCCAGCAGCGCATTGTCGCCCAGCCCTTCCAGAAACTCATCCACCTCCTCCTGCCTCGCGCAGGCGAGCCAGGCGGCGCCCGATCTCATCTCGCGCCGCGTCGAAGTCGAGCGCATAGTCTCGGACGACCCCGGCAACCTGTTTGCGGAGTTTTTCAACGCGTGTCCTTTCATCCATAACCATCTGAAATGCCGTGCGCAGATCCTTGACCGCCTGAATGGCGGCCTTGGCCTCGCCCGTTTCGCCCTGGCGAACCCCTCGCATCGCCAGCGCCAGTTCCTCGGCCACTTCCCGATACAAAACTTCCGTTTCCTTCAGCAAATCCACCGAAGGCTCTTTCCCACCCGAGAAAGTCATATCCATGTGCTGTTGAACCCGCCTCTCATGCCGTTTGACCGCACGAGCGAAATGAAAAAAGCGGCATCGGGTCACCCCGGCCGCTTGCCCACTTCTCCTAGCATGCACTTTTTCTACTTTAGAGCGTTCGCAAAGTCAAGCGCTAAATTCAGGGTTGCGCCCTACACCCAGAAAAAACCGGGGCAGCACGGCCCCGGTTTTTGCATTTTTAAAACGAAATCAGTTACCTGCGCCCTGATTTTGTTGCTCTGCCTCGATCTTGCGCCAAGCCGCCACGTTGCGGTTATGCTCGTCCAGAGTCTCGGCAAAGGCATGTCCGCCGCTGCCATCGGCCACGAAAAACAGGTAGCGAGTCGAATCGGGGTTCAGCGCCGCCTCGATCGCCGCGCGGCCGGGGTTGGCAATCGGCGTCGGCGGCAACCCGTCGATGACATAGGTGTTGTAGGGCGTCTCGCGGCGCAGCTCGGACTGGCGCAGCCCGCGCCCCAGAACGCCCTGCCCCTTGGTCACGCCATAGATCACCGTCGGGTCGGTCTGCAGTTTGATCCCCTGCTCCAGCCGGTTGATGAACACGCTCGCCACCTGCCGCCGTTCGCTGGGCACGCCGGTTTCCTTCTCGACGATCGAGGCCATCACCAAGGCTTCCTCGGGGGTCTCATAGGGCAGGCCCTGCGCGCGCGCCTCCCAGGCGGTGGCCAGAATGACCTGCTGGCGCGCCTGCATCTCGGCGATCAGCGCATTCCGGTCCGAGCCGCGCTTCACCTCATAGCTGTCGGGCGCAAGGCTGCCCTCGGCCGGGATCTGCTTGATCTCGCCCTTCAGGAAATCGGCCGATTTCAGCGCCTCGACCACCTGCCAGCTGGTGACCCCTTCGGCCAGCGTCACCCGCGTGCGCACGTCGGCCTTGCTCGATTCCTCGGCAAAACCTTCGGGCGCCGGTTCGGCCGCCGGGTCGAATTTCGCCTTCTCGACATATTGGCCCGACACCGGGTCCAGCTCGCGCAGGATCATGTCCTGCGCCGTGACCCCGATGCGAAAGTTCAGCTCGGTGCCGCAACTCGACGGCCCGCCCGAGGTGATCTGATCGACGATCCCCTCCATCGAGGCGCCCGGGTCGATCAGATAGGACCCGAACTTGAGCGCCCCGGACTTGCCTGCGTAATCCGCCCCCGCGCGAAAGATATAGGCCGACGAAATCGCCCCCTGCCCGCGCAGATCCTCGGACACGCGCGCGAAACTCGCCCCCGGCTCGACCCGCAGACAGACCGCCTGCGTCAGCGGCCCAGGGTTCGTGTACTGCTTCTTCGCCCAGGCGGCCAGACCGCCCAGACCCACCAGAATCACGATCAGAACCGTCAGGAAGTTAGAGACGATATGGCGCCACATCAGCCCGCAACCTTGCCCAGCACAAGGCTGGCGTTGGTGCCGCCAAAGCCAAAGCTGTTCGACAGGGCCACGTTGATTTCCCGCTTGCGTGCCACGTTGGGCGCAAGATCCAGCGTCGTATCCACCGCCGGATTATCCAGGTTCAGCGTCGGCGGCGCGATCTGATCCCGGATCGCCAGAATGCAGAAGATCGCCTCGACCGTGCCGGCCGCGCCCAGCAAATGCCCGATGCTCGACTTGGTTGACGACATCGTGGCCTTCGCCGCCGCATTGCCCATCAGCCGCTCCACCGCGCCCAGCTCGATCGTATCGGCCATGGTCGAGGTGCCATGCGCGTTGATGTAATCCACCGCATCGGGCGTCAGCCCGGCACGCGCCAGCGCCGCCTTCATGCTGCGGAAGCCGCCGTCGCCATCGGACGCCGGGGCCGTGATGTGATAGGCATCGCCCGACAGGCCATAGCCCAGAACTTCGGCATAGATCTTGGCGCCGCGCGCCTTGGCGTGCTCGTATTCCTCCAGCACGACGACACCGGCCCCCTCGCCCATCACAAACCCGTCGCGATCCGCATCATAGGGGCGGCTGGCCTTGGTCGGTTCCTCCGCGCGCGCCGTCGACAATGCCTTGCAGGCGTTGAACCCGGCGATCCCGATTTCCGAGATCGGCGCCTCGGCGCCGCCCGCCACCATCACATCGGCATCGCCCAGCATGATCAGCCGTGCCGCATCGCCGATCGCATGCGCGCCGGTCGAACAGGCCGTCACCACCGCATGGTTCGGCCCCTTGAAGCCGAATTTGATCGAGACCTGCCCCGACACCAGGTTGATCAGACAGGCCGGAATGAAGAAGGGCGACACACGCTTCGGCCCCTTTTCGGCGATCAGCAGCGCCGTGTCGGCAATCGTCGACAGCCCGCCGATGCCGGACCCGATCATCACGCCGGTGCGCTCGCGGCTTTCCTCGTCCTCGGGCATCCAGCCCGAATCCCGCACCGCCTGCGTTGCCGCAGCCATGCCGTACAGGATGAAATCGTCGACCTTGCGGCGCTCTTTCGGCTCCATCCAGTCGTCGGGATTGAAGGTGCCGTCGCTGCCATCGCCCAGCGGAATCTCGCAGGCGTATTTGGTCGTCACATTGGACGCATCGAACCGCGAGATCAGACCCGCCCCCGACTGGCCCGCGATCAGCCGCGACCAGGTTTCCTCGACACCGCAAGCCAGCGGCGTGACCATTCCCAGACCCGTGACAACTACCCGACGCATCCTCGACCTCTCTGACAATTCCTCAGACCCCGATCTGATACACGCGCGCGCGCAGGGGCGCAACGTCCAGCACACACCCCGCCCGGGCCTGCGGCGACACCCCGCCCGCACAAAAGAAAACGGCGCCCGCAAGGGCGCCGTTCAAACCTGGACCGAAGATCCGATCAGGCGGCTTCGGTGATGAATTTCACCGCATCGCCGAAGGTCTGGATGGTTTCGGCCGCATCATCCGGGATCTCGATGCCGAACTCTTCTTCGAAAGCCATCACCAGCTCGACGGTGTCAAGGCTGTCGGCGCCCAGATCGTCGATGAAGGACGCGGTCTCGGTGACCTTGTCTTCTTCCACGCCCAGGTGCTCCACGACGATCTTCTTCACGCGATCTGCGATGTCGCTCATGTCAATTCCTCAAGTTTGAGGGCCTTGGCCCGTCCCTATGTCCTTGCTCGGTAGAGCAGCGTTATCCGCCCCGCTTGCGCGATGGCTGCCGTCAGGCTGGGTCAGCCCCCGGCCCGTCCCCGCCGCTCATAACACAGTCTTGCCCCAAGGCAAGCCGTTTCGCAAGCGGCGGGACCGCGTGTCACACCATCGCCATGCCGCCATTGACATGCAGCGTCGCGCCTGTGACATAGCCCGCCTCGGGACTGGCCAGATACAGCACCGCCGCCGCGATTTCCTCGGGCGCGCCCATCCGCCCCGCCGGGATCTGCGACAGGATCTTGCCCTTCTGGTCGTCGTTCAGCTTGTCGGTCATCGCAGTGGCGATGAAGCCCGGCGCCACGCAGTTCACGGTGATGCCACGGCTCGCCACCTCATAGGCCAGCGATTTCGACATCCCCACCAGCCCCGCCTTGGCCGCAGCATAGTTGCCCTGCCCGGGGTTGCCGGTCTGCCCCACGATCGAGGTGATGTTGACGATCCGCCCCCAACGCGCCTTCATCATGCCGCGCAGCACCCCGCGCATCAGCCGGAAGCTCGAAGTCAGGTTCACGTCGATCACCGACTGCCATTCCTCGTCCGACATCCGCATGAACAGGTTGTCGCGGGTGATGCCCGCATTGTTTACCAGAATATCCAGGCTGCCCATCGCCGCCGCGGCGGCCTTCGGCAGCGCCTCGACCGACTCCGCATCCGACAGGTTCGCCGGGCACACGAAGGCCCGTTCCCCCAGTTCGGCGGCCAGCGCCTCCAGCGGCTCGACCCGCGTTCCCGACAGCGCAACCGTCGCGCCCGCGCCATGCAGCGCCTTGGCTATCTCGCCGCCAATACCGCCCGAAGCGCCCGTAATCAGCGCCGTTTTTCCAGTCAGATCAAACATCTGCAGTCCCTTCCTAAACCAAGTCTTTTCATCTTGGCCCAAATATCCCCGGGGTCCGGGGGCTGGCCCCCGGCGCCCTTCCTCCGCGCCTCAGCCCTTCAGCGCCGCAATATCCTCGGGCGCGCCCACATTGCGCTGCACCGTCTCCTTGGCGATCCGCTTGATCATCCCCGACAGCGCCTTGCCCGCGCCGATTTCCCAAAATTCGGTCACGCCCGCGCCCACCATCCACTGCACGCTCTCGCGCCAGCGCACCGACCCGGTGACCTGCTCGACCAGCAGCTTGCGGATCGTCTCCGGCGCGCTCACCGCCTCGGCCACCACATTGGCCACCACCGGCACGGCCGGCGCCGTGATCGTCGTCTCGGCCAGCGCCGCAGCCATCGCATCGGCTGCGGGCTGCATCAGGGCGCAATGGAACGGTGCGCTGACCGGCAGCAGCAGCGCCCGCTTGGCGCCGCGCGCCTTGGCGATTTCGGCGGCACGTTCGACCGCTGCCTTGTGTCCCGAAATCACCACCTGCGCGGGATCGTTGTCATCGGCCGCCTGACAGACCTCGCCCTGCGCCGCCTCGGCCGCAACCTCCTGCACCGCGGCCAGATCCAGCCCCAGCACGGCGGCCATCGCGCCCACGCCGACCGGCACCGCCGATTGCATCGCCTGCCCGCGCAGCCGCAGCAGTTTCGCCGTATCGGTGACGCTCAGCGCCCCCGCCGCGCACAGCGCCGAATATTCACCCAAGCTGTGCCCCGCGACATAGGCCGCATCCGCGATGCCGAAGCCCTCGGCCTCCAGCGCGCGCAGCGCGGCGATCGAGGTGGCCATCAGCGCGGGCTGGGCGTTCGCCGTCAGCGTCAGCGTCTCGATGTCGCCCTCCCAGATCAGCGCGCTCAAGCGCTCGCCCAGGGCCGCGTCGACCTCGTCAAATACCGCACGCGCCGCCGGATAGGCGTCGGCCAATGCGCGGCCCATGCCGATTGCCTGCGCGCCCTGCCCCGGAAATACGAATGCTCGGCTCATGCCATCCTCCACGTTCAAACCTTGCCCCGGTCTAACGTGACGCCGCGTCCGAGACAACAACTTGCGCACACCGCCTGTGCGCGTGTCGCCATGGCCGCACCGGCCCGCAGCGCGTATCCTGACCGAAATCCCCCTTCTGAAAGTAGCCCCCATGTTGACCAACACCCCCCAAAGCTATGGCGGCGTCGCGCGCACGCTGCACTGGCTGATCGCGCTGCTGATCCTGACGGCAATCGGCCTCGGCCTCTATGCCGAGGATCTGCCGCGCGACAGCGATGCCGCCGTCGCCACGCTGAAGACGATCTATTCGCTGCACAAGACGATCGGGGTCACGGTCTTCTTCGCCGCGCTCCTGCGCATCCTCTGGGCGCTGAGCCAGCCGAAACCGGCGCCCCTGCATCCCGAACGCAGGCTGGAAACCTTCGCGGCCGAGGCCGTGCACTGGGCGCTTTACGGCGCGATGCTGGTGATGCCGCTCTCGGGCTGGATCAGCCATGCCGCGCAGGCCGGGTTCGCACCGATCCTGTGGCCCTTTGGGCAAACCCTGCCCTTCGTGCCCCACTCCGACGCCCTCGCCCATGGGTTCGAAACGCTGCACAAACTCTCGGCGCTGGTGCTTTATGCCGCGCTGGCCCTGCATATCGCAGGCGCCCTGAAACACGCGCTGATCGACCGCGACGCGACGCTGGCGCGGATGACGCGCGGCACGGCGGCGGGCACGCCCGGTGCGGCACATGCTCTGGGGGCCCCGCTGCTGGCGGCGCTGATGCTCTGGGCCGCAGTGATCGGCGCGGGGCTGACCCTGCCCACCCCCGGGCGCCCCGCCCCGCAGACACAAACCGCCACCGTGCAAACCGGCAGCTGGCAGGTGACCGAAGGGACTCTTGGCTTCACCGTGCAGCAAATGGGCGCCGCGGTGACCGGGCAATTGCCGGTCTGGAGCGCCGCGATCGACTATGATCCCACTCCCGGCACCGGCACGGTCACCGTGCAGATCGACACCACCGCGCTTACCCTCGGATCGGTCACCGATCAGGCCAAGGGGGCGGACTTCTTCGACACCGCCACCCACCCGACGGCCACCTTCACCGCCGCCATCACCCGGCAGGAGGGCGCCGATCATCTGGCCACGGGCACCCTGACCCTGCGCGGCGCCGAAGTGCCCGTCACCCTGCCCTTCACCCTGACCCTCGACGGCGAGACCGCGACGATGCAGGGCCAGGTGACGCTGGACCGGCGCGCCTTTGGCATGGGGACGAGCTACCCCGACGAGGGTACCGTGGGCTTTGCCGTCACCGTGGATGTAGCGCTTACCGCCAGCCGCCGCGACTGACCCGAACCGCGGGGGGCCGCCTGCCCCCCGCACCCCCCGGGAGTATTTTTGCCAAGAAGAAAACCAGCTTCCTTCTTCTTGGCAAAAATACTCAAAAAAAGACGGCCGCCGGATCGCTCCGACGGCCGTTTTCGCAAGTGACAGAAGGCTTATTCGGCTTTCATCGCCTCGATCGAGATCGCGATCGCCACCTCGTCGCTGACATAGGGCGCGAACTGGCCCATGTCGAAATCCGAGCGCAGCACGGTCGTGGTGGCGTCGAAGCCGACCCAAGGCTTCTTGGCCATCGGATGTTCGCCCATCTGCGTCATCACCGCATCCAGAACCACCGGCTTGGTGATGCCATTGATCGTCAGATCGCCGGTGATCTTGCCGCTTTTCTCGCCGGTCACTTCGATGCCGGTCGATTTGAACGAAATCTCGGGCGCGGCTTCGGCGCCGAAGAAATCCTCGGTCAGGAAATGCGCGGTGCGCTCATCCCAGCCGGTGTAGAGCGAGGCGGTCGGGAAGGCCACACTGACCGACGACGCGGCCGGATCTTCGGCGTCGAATTCGATCGTGCCCTCGAAGCCCGAGAACATGCCCGTGGTCGTCGAGAAGCCAAGATGCGTGTAGCTGAACACGATCTGGCTGTGGCTCGCGTCGAGCGTATAGGTTTCGGGCGCGGCAGCGGCGGCGGTGGCCAGACCGAAGGCAAGGCCAGCGGCCAGAAGAACGGATTTCATCGCGGAAAACTCCCTGAATGCGTGAACATGGCCTCAGGATGCCCATTGCGGGCTAGCGTCGCAATTCCACAGAACCAAACAGGTTCTGTGCGCAGGTGCTCATCACGCCTGCGACAGCGGCGGCGCCAAAGCAAAAGGGCGCCGCGAACGGCGCCCTTTCCCCGATAATCCCGGACGGGATCAGCAGGAGTAGTACATCTGATACTCGACAGGGTGGGGGGTATGCTCGTAGGCATAGACTTCTTCCCACTTCAGCGCGGTGTAGCCCTCGATCAGGCCCTTGGTGAACACGTCGCCCGCGAGCAGGAAGTCGTGATCGGCTTCCAGCGCTTCCAGAGCCTCACGCAGCGAACCGCAGACGGTCGGGATCGCGGCCAGTTCTTCGGGCGGCAGATCGTAGAGGTCCTTGTCCGACGCCGGGCCCGGGTCGATCTTGTTCTTGATCCCGTCGAGGCCGGCCATCATCAGCGCCGCGAAGCACAGATAGGGGTTCGCCGCCGGATCGGGGAAGCGGGCTTCCACACGTTTCGCTTTCGGCGATTCGGTCCACGGAATACGCACACAACCCGAGCGGTTGCGGGCCGAGTAGGCGCGCAGCACCGGGGCCTCAAAACCCGGGATCAGACGCTTGTAGCTGTTGGTCGACGGGTTGGTGAAGGCGTTCAGCGTTTTCGCGTGCTTCAGGATACCGCCGATGAAATACAGCGCCTCTTGCGACAGGTCAGCGTATTTGTCGCCAGCGAACAGCGGCTTGCCGTCTTTCCAGATCGACATGTTGACGTGCATGCCCGAGCCGTTGTCGCCCTTCATCGGTTTCGGCATGAAGGTCACGGTCTTGCCGTAGGCGTGGGCCACGTTGTGGATCACGTATTTGTATTTCTGGATGTTGTCGGCTTGCTCGACCAGGCCACCGAAGATCATGCCCAGCTCGTGCTGACAGGTCGCCACTTCGTGGTGATGCTTGTCAACCTTGATGCCCATGCGCTTCATGGTGGACAGCATTTCGCCGCGCAGATCCTGCGCTTCGTCGACCGGGTTGACCGGGAAGTAGCCGCCCTTGTGGCCGGCGCGGTGGGCGAGGTTGCCCATTTCCATCGGCGTGTCGGTGTTCCAGGCGGCCGCCTCGGCGTCGATCTGGTAGGACACTTTCGCCGGCGTCACCGAATAGCGCACGTCGTCGAAGATGAAGAATTCGGCTTCCGGGCCGAAATAGGCCGCATCGCCGATGCCCGAGGATTTCAGATAGGCTTCGGCCTTGTGGGCCACCTGACGCGGGCAACGGTCATAGGCTTCGCCGGTGTCCGGCTCGACCACGTCACAATGCACGCACATGGTTTTTTCGGCGTAGAAGGGGTCGATGTAGACCGACGAAGCATCCGGGATCAGCTTCATGTCGGACTGGTCGATCGACTTCCAGCCGGCGATCGACGAGCCGTCGAACATGAAGCCTTCTTCGAAGAAGTCCTCGTCCACCAGATCGGCGATCAGCGTGACGTGCTGCAGCTTGCCGCGCGGATCGGTGAAGCGAACGTCAACGTATTCGACTTCCTCCGCCTTCATCAGTTCGAGAGCTTTTTTGACTTTGCTCATTGCACAGTACCCTTTCGTTGAGCATGGGTTCACGGGCACGATGGGCCCGGTATTCGAAAAACCTTAAACCGCGTCGTCGCCGGTCTCGCCGGTGCGGATGCGGATCGCCTGCTCCACCGGAGAGACGAAGATCTTGCCGTCACCGATCTTCTCGGTGCGCGCAGCCGAGGTGATCGCCTCGATGGCGGCATCGACCATTTCGTCGGGCAGCACCATCTCGATTTTCACTTTCGGCAGGAAATCCACGACATATTCGGCGCCGCGATACAGTTCGGTATGGCCTTTTTGCCGCCCGAAGCCTTTGACCTCGATCACCGAAAGGCCCTGAATTCCGGCTTCCTGCAGCGCTTCTTTCACCTCATCCAGCTTGAAGGGCTTGATGATCGCTTCCACTTTTTTCATGCCGCCGACTCCTTCATCAGGTCTTTGCCGCCCCCGTCTGACCACTTTCCAGCAGGGCTCGCAATCGGCTAGGCTGGGCGGGGCGCGACGGGGCTCGGGATTCCAAGTTGTGCGCTTATATTTTGGGCAGATAGCACGCATGCCGGGCAGTTTGAAAACGATTCGAGCGAAAATATGACAGAAATTCTGACAAGCGCCCAAATGCGCGCCGCTGAGGCTGCCGCGATCGGCAGCGGCGCGGTTACCGGACTTGCGTTGATGGAACGCGCCGGAGAGGGCGTGCTCGACGCGATCTTCAGCCACTGGCCCGACCTGGAACGCCCCGCGCAGCCGCCCCGGCGGGCAGTTGTTCTGTGCGGCCCGGGCAACAATGGCGGCGACGGTTTCGTGGTGGCGCGGCTGTTGCGGCGGCGCGGCTGGAGGGTCAGCCTCTATCTGCATGGCGATCCCGCGCGGCTACCACCCGATGCGCAGCAAAACCATGCCCGCTGGCGCCGGATCGGCCCGGTGCTGCCGCTGCCGCTGCAGCCCGATTTCGGGCGGCCCGATCTGGTCGTCGACGCGCTGTTCGGCATCGGCCTGAACCGCCCGCTGGGCGGGTTCGCCGCAATCTTCGCCGCGATCGAGGCCTGCGGCGCACCCTGCGTGGCCATTGACCTGCCGTCGGGGCTTGATGCCGATGCGCGCCCGGAAACGGCGGACTGGCCCTCGGCGCCCTGCTCGCTCGCCGTGACCTTTCATCGCGAGAAACCGATCCACGCCGAGTTGCGCGCTGCGGGCATCCCCGTCATCGTGGCCTCGATCGGCCTGTGATTCACGCTTTTCTCACCGCCGCCCCCTATACGCATTGACCATGCCCGCAACATTGCCGCCGGAGGCGCCATGATCCGCCACATCACCCTGACCGACGAGATGCGCGCCGCACTGCGCAAAACGGGCGCCGCACATAAATACACGCACGGCCATGCGCTGATCCTGTCGGGCGGGGTGGGTCATGGTGGCGCTGCGCGGCTGGCCGCGCGCGCGGCGCTGCGCGTGGGGGCGGGGCTGGTGACCGTGGCGGTGCCGCCGCCCGCACTGCCCGAACACGCGGCCCAGCTGAACGCGGTCATGTTGACCCCGCTGCCCGACAGCTATGCGCTGCGCGGGCTGCTGCGCGACAGCCGGATCACGGCGCTTGCCCTGGGGCCGGGCCTGGGGCTGCGCCGCGCGCAGGAAATGACCCCGGCGGCGCTGTCGGGCAAACGGCCCTGCGTGCTTGATGCCGATGCGCTCAGCGCTTTTGCCGAGGACCCCACCCTGCTTTTCGGTCACCTCTATCCCGGCTGCGTGCTGACCCCCCATCTGGGAGAGTTCGGGCGGCTTTTCCCCGATCTGGCGGCGCAATTGCAGGGCGGTGCCGACAAGGCCGAGATCACCCGCGCCGCCGCCGCGCGTGCCGGGGCGATCGTGTTGCTCAAGGGCCCGGATACGGTGATCGCCGCCCCCGATGGCGCGCTTGCGGTGCATGATGCCAGCGGGGAAAACGCGGCGCCCTGGCTGGCGACCGCCGGGTCGGGCGATGTGCTGGCCGGGCTGATCTGCGGGCTGATGGCGCGCGGCCTGACACCGTTCGAGGCGGCCGGCACCGGCACCTGGCTCCATGCCGCAGCCGCGCGCAGCTTCGGCCCCGGACTGATCGCCGAAGACCTGCCCGAAGAGTTGCCGACCCTGTTTCGTGCGCTCGATCTGTGAGCGCGCGCCCGGGCGCGGGCGCGGGTAATGAGTATTTTTGCCAAGAAGAAATGAGGGCGTTCTGGCCTCAGGCCGCCATCTGCGCGACGTGGCACCCGACCTCGACACCATCGGCATAGATCACCTCGGGCGCCGCGAATTGCAGCGCGAACAGCCGCATCCGCCCCGCGCAGGGCGTGATATAGCCGCCATCGAGCAGCCGCCCCACCGGCACCAGCGCCTGAGACTGACCATAGAGCGCCTGCGCCCGCCAGTCGCGCACCAGCACCTGCGCCTGTCCGCCCAGGATCAGCGCACGCTCGGGGCGGTCATGGCCAAGCGCACCCGGCGCCACGCGGATCAGCCCCCCCGTCACCAGCCGCGCCGCCACTGCCCGCAGCGGGCGCGCGCCCGAGCGGGTAATCACCCGATCGCCCGGCGCCAGATACTCGACCGGCAACGCCCCGTCGAGCGTCAGAACCAGCGTGCCCTGCGCAACCCCGGACAGCGCCACATGCGTGTGCAGATCAGCCTGCTGATCCGGCTCGCGGCCGGAGAATACACCAACCGCGCGCCCCATGGTCGTTTTCGCCATCGGTTATCCTGCTCTCATGCCTCGGCCCGTCTTTGCAGGCCCTGTGGTCAATTCGTGTTAACCATCTCTTTGCAACCTACGCCCAATGCATGACTTTGGCGAGTATTTTCATGCCCCCCCTACCCCACGCCTCGCAAGCTTGCTACAAGCGCGCTCAGATGCGGGTGTGGCGGAATTGGTAGACGCACCAGATTTAGGTTCTGGCGCCTTTGGCGTGGGGGTTCGAGTCCCTTCACCCGCACCATCTTCCCCAAGTCGCCACCTGCGCGCAGCGCCCCCGGGTTCGCCCCTTTTCGCCTTGCCACCAAGGCCTGCGCCCAATAGAAGGGCGGCTGAAATTCATGGATGAGGCCGCATGCGCGGCTTTTAGAGACAGAGGAAACCCCATGCAGGTCACCGAGACCCTCAACGACGGCCTCAAACGCGGCTACACGATCACCATCACCGCAGCCGAGCTGGATGAGAAAGTCACTGCGAAGCTCCTCGAAGCGCAGCCCGAAGTCGAGATCAAAGGCTTCCGCAAGGGCAAGGTGCCGCTGGCGATGCTGCGCAAGCAGTTCGGCGATCGCGTGATGGGCGATGCGATGCAAGAAGCCGTCGACGGCGCGATGTCGGATCTGTTCGAGAAATCGGGCGACCGTCCGGCGATGCAGCCGAAGATCGAGATGCAGGACGGCGAGACCTGGAAGCCGGGCATGGACGTGGTCGTGACCGTGTCCTACGAAGCGCTGCCGGAAATCCCGGACGTTGACCTGTCGGGCGTCACGCTGGAGCGTCTGGTCGTGAAGGCCGAAGAAGCGGCCATCACCGAAGCGCTGGAAAACCTGGCCAAGAACGCGCAGAACTTCGAGAAGCGCCGCAAGGGCTCGAAGGCGAAAGAAGGCGATCAGGTCGTGATCGACTTCGAAGGCTTCGTCGACGGCGAGGCGTTCGAGGGCGGCAAGGGCGAGGACTACCCGCTCGTGCTCGGCTCGGGCTCGTTCATCCCGGGCTTCGAGGATCAGCTGATCGGCGCCAAGGAAGAAGAGGCCGTCGAAGTCAAGGTGACCTTCCCCGAGCAATACGGCGCGGCGCATCTGGCGGGCAAGGAAGCCCTGTTCAAATGCACCGTCAAGGAAGTGCGCGGCCCGAAAGAAGCCGAGATCGACGACGAGATGGCCAAGAAATTCGGCGCCGAGGATCTGGCCGCGCTGAAAGCGCAGATCGCCGAGCGTCTGGAAGCCGAATACAAGGGCGCCTCGCGCGCGGTGATGAAGCGCGCCCTGCTTGACCAGCTCGACGCGGTGGTGAAGTTCGACCTGCCGCCCTCGCTGGTGGATGCCGAGGCCGCCTCGATCGCGCACCAGCTGTGGCACGAAGAGCACCCGGAAGTGCATGACCACAACCACGGCTCCGTCGAGCCCACCGACGAGCACAAGTCGCTGGCCGAACGCCGCGTGCGTCTGGGCCTGCTGCTGGCCGAACTGGGCCGCAAGCAGTCGATCGAGGTGACCGACGCCGAAATGACCCAGGCCGTGCTGAACCAGGCGCGTCAATACCCGGGCCAGGAACGCGCCTTCTTCGAATTCGTGCAGCAGAACCAGCAGATGCAACAGCAGCTGCGCGCGCCGATCTTCGAAGACAAGGTCGTCGATTTCGTCGTGTCGGGCGCTTCGGTGACCGACAAGGAAGTGTCGAAGGAAGACCTGCAGAAAGCCATCGAAGCGCTGGACGAGCTGTAAGCCGCCCTGCCCGCTTCTGGATTTGAAAGCCGCCCTTCGGGGCGGCTTTTCTTTTGCGCCCGAGGGTCCGGTTGACAGCGGGACCTGCGCCTGGCCAGGTTGTGCCCACCCTGTGCCAAAGGATACGCATGCCCCATTCCACCCCCAGCCCCGCTGCACATCTGGCTGATCTGGTCACCCATCCCGGGATCATCCTGTTCACCGAACGCTTCGCCGAATGCGTGGCCTTCTACCGCGACACGCTTGGCCTGGCAGTCTGGTTCGAGAAACCAGGCCTGTGCTGCCTGCACTTCGGCGGGGGGTATCTGATGATCGAAAGCGGCGGGGTCGGCCGCGACACGCGCAAGAACCTGGGGGAGAACCCCACGGTGCTGCGCTTCAATGTGCCCGATGTCGAGGCCGCCGCCCGGCTGCTGGAGGCGCAGGGCATCGCCGTGGAGCGCATGCATTATGACTGGGGCACGATCGGCGTATTTCTGGACCCGGACGGCAACCCCTGCGGGCTGAAGAACGCCGACGATCCGTTCTTTGCCTGACGCAGGCCCGCAACGAAAAACCGCGCCCCTTTCGGGACGCGGCTGATCTTTTCGAAGCGCTCTGGGATCAGAGGTCTTCGCCCTCTTCGTTCGCAGCGCCCATCTCGTCGAAGAGTTCCGCGATTTCGAATTCGGCTTCGGCTTCGGCTTCGGCGGCCAGTTCCTGGATCGACTTGCCCGAGGCCTGCAGTTCCGCTTCCTCGACCGAGCGCGCCACGTTCAGAACGATGGTCACGTCGACTTCGGGGTGCAGGCGGACGTGCATTTCGTGCAGGCCCAGTTCCTTGATCGGCGCTTTCAGCGCGATCTGCTTCTTGTCGACCGAGAAGCCCTCGGCGGTGGCCGCTTCGGCGGCATCGCGCGGGGTGACCGAACCGTAAAGCGCACCGGCGTCCGAGGCCGAGCGAATCACGATGAACACCTGACCGTCGAGTTTCTCGGCCAGCGCTTCGGCTTCTTTCTTGGTCTCGAGGTTGCGCGCCTCAAGCTGCGTCTTGCGGGCTTCGAACGACGCGATGTTGGCGTCGTTGGCGCGCAGCGCCTTGCCCTGCGGCAGCAGGAAGTTGCGAGCGTAACCGTCGCGGACGTTCACGACTTCGCCCATTTGGCCCAGTTTGGCCACACGTTCCAGAAGGATGACTTGCATTGGGGTCTCTCCTTACTTCACAGCGTAGGGCAGCAGGGCGAGGAAGCGGGCGCGCTTGATCGCACGGGCCAGCTCGCGCTGTTTCTTCGCCGAGACGGCGGTGATGCGGGCAGGCACGATCTTGCCACGCTCGGAGATGTAGCGCTGCAGCAGACGCACATCTTTGTAGTCGATTTTCGGCGCGTTCTCACCCGAGAACGGGCAGACCTTGCGACGACGGAAAAACGGTTTGTTCGCCATGGGTTAGCTCCTTCTCAGATCAACGACGTTCGCGGCGTTCGCCACGATCACCACGATCGCCGCGGTCACCGCGCTCGCTGCGCTCGTCACGTTTTTGCATCTGCACCGAGGGGCCTTCCTCGTGGGCGTCGACCTTGATGGTCAGGACGCGCATGACGTCGTCATGCAGACGGGCCAGACGCTCCATTTCCTGCACGGCAGCGGCGGGCGCGTCCGATTTCAGGAAGGCGTAGTGGCCTTTGCGGTTCTTGTTGATCTTGTAGGCCATGGTTTTCACGCCCCAGTACTCGTTTTCAACGACTTTACCGCCGTTGTCCGCAAGCACGGTCGAGAAGTGTTCGATAAGGCCTTCAGCCTGCGCGTTGGACAGGTCCTGACGCGCAATGAGGACATGCTCGTAAAGCGGCATGTGTGCTCCTGTTTGCAAGGCGGCTTCATAGGTGGGTCTGGTCTTCCGCGCCCCACCACGAGAGGCTCCGCCGGGTCACATCAATGCGGAAGTCCGCGCGTTATAGGCGATTGGCCACGCAATGCAAGGGCAGAATGCCTGCGCGATCACTTGCGCCCGGCCAGCACGATCCCGGTCAGGATCAGCCCGAAGCCCACCGCGTGATAGAGGTGCAGCACCTCGCCCAGAAACAGGGTCGACAGGACCGCGCCATAGACCGGCAGCAGGTGGATGAACTGCCCCGCCCGCGCGGGCCCCGCCATCGCCACCCCCTGCATATACAGCAGCGTCGCCAGCACCGAGGGCACGATGCCGACATAAAGCATCGCACCGATCGCGGCCGGGCTCCAGCTCGGGACATGGCCACTGCGCACCTCCCAGATGACGAAGGGCACCAGCAGCACCAGCGTCAGCGCAACCTGCACCGTCAGCAGCCCCAGCCGGTTGACCGAGGCCGGAACCCGCGTCAGTCCCAGCGTATAGATCGCCCAGCACACCATCGCGACGAAGATGATCAGATCGCCGCGCGAAAACTCCAGCGCGATCAGCCGCGACCAGTCGCCATGCAGGATCACCACCGCCACCCCCAGCGTCGAGACGATCAACCCCAACGCCTGCGTCGCCACCATCCGCCGCCCCCAGAGCAGCGCCCCCAACAGCAGGATCAGCACCGGGATCGTCGAGTTCAGCAACATGCCGTTGGTCGCCGTGGTATATTGCAGCCCCAGATAGACCAGCGTGTTGAAGGCCGTCACGCCGGGGATGCCCACCGCCACCACCTGCCGCCAATGCGCCCGGTAATAGGGCGCATCGCGCCGGATATAGCGCCAGGCAAAGGGCAACAGGCAGGCAAGCGCGATCGTCCAGCGGATGAAGGACAGGGTGACCGGCGGCACATCGCCCCGCGCGGCCCGTGCGACGATGAAATTGCCAGCCCAGAACAGCGGCGGCAGCGCCAGAACCGCCAACCCGATCCAGCCCAACCCGGGCCTGCCCTGCTCTGCTGTCTGGTTGGTTTCGGTCATGGCGCCCCCTTTTGTGCCTGCTTGGGCGATTTACCGCGCCGCAGCAAGCCCCCGGCGCCAGCGGGAGGCCGCCATGCAAGAAACGAATGGCTCAACCGAGGATCTTTTGCACCAGCCGCGCCAGCCGCTCTTTCGCGCTGCCATAGGGCGGCATCAACAAGGCCAGCGAAGAAAACCGGTCTTCCAGCACCGGCTTTTCATGGCTGAAAGCCCGGAAGCCCCAGATCCCGTGCGCCGCCCCCAGACCCGAATTGCCGATCCCGCCAAAGGGCAGGTTCAGGTGCAGGTAATGCGCCAGCGTCACGTTGACCCCCACCGCCCCGGAACTGGTGTCGCGCGTCACGGTCTCGATCAGGTCGCGATCCGTTTCAAAGACATACAGCGCCAGCGGCTTTGGCCCCGCGTTCACCCGCGCGATCACCGCGGCCAGATCGTCATAGGCGATCACCGGCAGGATCGGGCCGAACAGTTCCTCGGTTTCGACCGCCATGTCGGGCGTGGTGCGGGTCAGCACGGTCGGCGCCAGATACAGGTCATCCTCGCGCAGATCGCCGCCCTGCACCAGTTCGGCACCATGGGCGCGGGCATCGTCCAGCAGACCGGCCAGCCGGGCAACTTGGCGCGCGTTGATGATCCGCGCGAAACTGCCCGAGGTCTGCGGATCGGCGCCATACATCGCCGCGATCTGTTCGCGCAGCGCGGTCAGGAACGGCTCTTGCAGGGCGCGCGGCACGAACACATGGTCGGGCGCGATGCAGGTCTGGCCCGCATTGGCGAACTTGCCCCAGGCGATCATCCGCGCCGCACGGGTCAGATCGGCGCCGGGGCCGATGATGACCGGCGACTTGCCGCCCAGTTCCAGCGTGACCGAGCCCAGATGTTTCGCCGCCGCCGCCATCACCACCTTGCCCACCTCGGGCGAGCCGGTGAAGAAGATGTGATCGAAGGGCTGGACCAGCAGTTCGGTCGCCACCTCGACGCCGCCCTCGACCACCTCGGCCAGCCCGGGCGGCAGATCGGCCACGATCCGCCCGATCAGCGCCGCCGTCGCGGGTGCCATTTCCGACGGCTTGACCACCGCCGCGCAGCCCGCCGCCAGCGCCGAGACCAGCGGCCCCAGCGACAGGCTCAGCGGATAGTTCCAGGGCGCGATAATCAGCGTGGTGCCCTTCGGTTCTGGGCGCAGCCGCGCGCGGGTGCCCAGCATCGCCAGCGTCGGCCGCACCCGCCGCACCCGCATCCAGCCGCGCAGATGGCGCAGGGTGTGGCGGATCTCGGCCAGCACGGGCACGATCTCGGTCAGGCGCACCTCGACGGCGGGCTTGCGCAGATCCTGCGCCAGCGCGGCCATGATCTCGGCCTCATGCGCGCGGATCGACGCGGCCAGCGCGCGCAGCGCCGAGCGCCGCGCCTCCAGCCCGAAGTCGCGTCGGCGCGCCGCCTCTCCGGCCTTCAGCCGGTCAAAGGCCGCATGGCCGCTCATGCCGACACCACCACCTGGCGCTGCTCGCCCAGGCCCTCGACGCCCAGTTCGACCACATCGCCAGGGCTCAGGTAACGCGGCGGTTTCATCCCCATGCCGACGCCGGGCGGCGTGCCGGTGGTGATGACATCGCCGGGCAGCAGCGTCATGAACTGGCTCAGGTAGCTGACCAGATGCGCCACGCCATAGACCATCGTCGCGGTGCTGCCGTTCTGACAAATCTCGTCATTGACCCGCAGCCAGAGCCGCAGATTCTGCGGGTCCGGCACCGCGTCGCGGGTCACGAGCCAGGGGCCCAGCGGGGCGAAGGTGTCGTGGCTTTTGCCCTTGGTCCATTGCCCGGCGCGTTCGGCCTGAAACGCGCGTTCGGACACGTCGTTGCAGACCATGTAGCCCGCGACATGCTCCAGCGCCTTGTCTTCGCTGACATATTTCGCCCGCGTGCCGATCACGAAGGCCAGCTCGACCTCCCAGTCGAGCTTTTCGGCCCCGTGCGGTTTTTGCGTCGCGTCATTGGGTCCGCAGATCGCCGAGGTCGCCTTCATGAAGATCACCGGCTCGGGCGGCACCGCCATGCCCGCCTCGGCCGCATGATCGGCATAGTTCAGCCCGATGCAGATCATCTTGCCCACGCCGGCGACCGGCGGCCCCAGCCGCACACCCGGCGCAACCGCGGGCAAGGTCTCGGGGTCCAGCGCGGCCAGTTCTGCCAGCCCGGCATCGGACAGCACCGCGCCGCCGATGTCCTCCACCACCCCCGACAGATCGCGGATCGTGCCGTCCGCATCCAACAGCCCCGGCTTTTCCGCCCCGTCCGGCCCAAAGCGCACCAGTTTCATTCGATATCCTCCGCCATTGCGGCCGCAGCCGCCGTCTCCATCACCAGCGCTGTCAGCCGCGCCGCGGCCCCCCGGCGCCCGGTGTCCAAACTCGTCAGCGCGCGCGCCAAGGCCGCCAACCGCGCAGGCGGCACCCGGCGCAGATCTGGCACCGGGATCTGCAACAGATCGCGCGGCTCCAGCTTTTGCAACCCGCGCGCGTAGATCCGCAAGCTGCCCCGCATCAGATCCTGCACCGGCGCGGCGTTCAGACAAGCCACCAACGCGCGGTGGAACGCGACGTCATCGCGGATCGGGAACAGCCCGTGAAACGCGGTCAGCTGCCAGACCCGCGCCTCGTTCAGGATGAACCGCATCTGCCCGCGCCCGAAAGTCGCCGCCCACACCGGCGCCAGATAGATCCGCTCGGGCGCATACCAGGGCGTGCGGTTGCGTGTCAGAAACCGCTGATCTATCCCCGCCGCCGCGCCTTCGGCAACATAGGCCGCCTCGGGCGCACTCAGCGGCTGGCGCGGCGCGAAAAACCGGGTCGGGCGGCCGCTGGCCTCCAGCGCGGCGAAATCGGCGCGGGTGAAGCGCAGCCCCGGCACATCGGCGGCCTTGGCCACACAGGGCAACAGTTGCGACGCGCGCAGGCCCCGTGCCACCGCCTCGGTGGCGCTCAGATGAAAGAACCCGTTCGCCCCGGTCGCAATGCCGCGCCGGGTGCTGGCCAGATCGCCCAAGGTGACGAAGCCCGGCGGCACCGCCTGCGGGCCGGTGCGGATCAGCTCGTCCCATTTTGGGGCGGCGCGCAGGTCGGCCACCTCAAGCACACTGTCGCGCGGCGCTGCCCCATCGGCCGGCACGAAACGCGCGCGGATCGTTTCGGGCGGACGTTCACCCGGGCGCGGGGCTTGCAGCAGCACCAGCGAGGCGGTGGTCAACGTGCGCGCAAACACCGGGTTGAGGGCGCAGAAATGGATCAACTCGCGCAGGTAACCGCCTGAAATCAGGGCCTCTTTCAACGGCGCGCCAGTGTTGGCATTGGCCCATTCCGCAGGCAACAGAAAGGCCGCGCGCCCGCCCGGTTTCAGCCGCGCCAGCGCCTCGAAGACGAACAGAAGATAGGAATTCGTCAGCCCCGACAGCGGCACGCCCAGCCGCGCGGCGGTGGCGCGCACCTGCGCGCGCAGCGCGGTGCCCGCGCCCGGGCGCAGGAAGGGCGGGTTCGCGATGATCGCATCGAAACGCTGATCGGCGGGCGCGTCGAAGAAATCGGCGCGCCGCAGGTCCAGCGCCATGCCCGCGCAGGCCGCCTGCCCCGCCGCGGCGATCTGCGGGTCGATTTCATATCCCGTGACGCGGATCGCGGGGCGGCGCGCGGCCACGGCGCGGGCCAGAATGCCGGTGCCGAAGGCCGGGTCGAGCAGGGTTTCGGGCGCCCCCGCCGCCACCCAATCCGCCATGGTCGCGGCGCAATCGGGCGGGGTCAGCACCTGGGCAAAACGGCGCCGGTGTGCCTTGGGCGTGGCCTCCAGATAGGCCAGATCGACCGCCTGCGGCGTCAGATCCGCTGCCTGCTGTGATGTTGCGCCGTCCATTCCGCCCCCCGAACTGGCGCGATCATGGGCGCGGGGGCGGCGCGATGCAAGCCCGCTCAGAGGCCGGCCAGATCGCGCAGACGCCGCACCGACAGCCAGCTCAGCCCCGCCATCACCCCCGAGGTCGCAAGACACAGCCACAGCCCGCCCAGACCGTAGCTGAGCCCCGACAGCGCCGTGCCCAGCAGCCGCCCCGCCGCATTGGCCATGTAGTAGAAGCCCACATCCATCGTCACCCGCTCGGCCGTGGAGAAGGCCAGGATCAGATAGGAATGGACCGAGGAATTCAGCGCAAAGACAAAGCCGAACAGCAAAAGCCCCGCCACCAGCGCCGCCGTCAGCCAGGGCTGCGGCCCGCCCGCCAGCAGCGCCAGCCCCGCCAGCGCCAGCGGGATCGGGGTAAGCCAGGCCGCCAGACGCGCGGCCTGCGCGGCGCGCCCCTGTTCGCTGGCACGCAGCAGCCGCGGCGCGAACCCCTGAACCGCGCCATAGGCGATGATCCAGACCGCCATGAACCCGCCCACCAGGAAGAAGGCCGCGCGCCGCCCCGGATCGGTGCCATCCGACAGCACCGCTTCGAAATAGATCGGCAGGCCGACCACGAACCACACATCGCGCGCACCGAACAGGAACATCCGCGCCAGGCTGAGCCGGTTGATCCGCGGATCGTGCGACCAGACCGAGGTCAGCTTGACCCCCTTCTTGCCCGCGGGCAGGCCCTTAGGCATGAACAGCGCCACCGCGATCAGGATCGCACCCAGCACCGCCGCCATCGCCCAAAGACTGGGCGCAAACCCCGCCAGCGCCAGCAGCGCGGCCCCCAGAAAGAACCCCAGCCCCTTGACCGCGTTCTTCGACCCGGTCAGCGCCGCGACCCAGCGAAACAGCGCACCCTCGCCCGTTGGCGCCAGCAGTTTGACCGCCGATTTCGACGACATCTTGGCCAGATCCTTGGCCACGCCGCTTGCCCCCTGCACCGCCATCACGAAGACGACCGAGGCGCCCACGCTCCAACCCGGGTCCAGCTGCGTCAGCGCCACCAGCGCCGCGATCTGCAGCCCGAGCCCGGCATAAAGCGTGCTGGCCAGCCCGAAGCGCGCCGCAATCCAGCCCGCCGTCAGGTTGGTGACGATGCCCGCGACCTCATAGAGCAGGAACAGCCAGGCCAGTTGCAGCGCCGAAAAGCCCAGCCCGTTGAAATGCAACAGCACCAGCATCCGCAGCGCGCCATCGCTGAGCATGAAGGCCCAATAGGCCGCCGTCACCGCCGCATAGGCGCGCAACGGGCGCGAGATCGTGGCAGGCGTGCTCACATCGCCCCCGCAACCATGCGCGCGACATCGCCCAGACGGCAGGCATAGCCCCATTCGTTGTCATACCAGACGTAAAGCTTCAGCTGGGTGCCGCCCACGACCATCGTCATCGGCCCGTCGACGATGCCCGAACGCGGATCGTTCAGGTAATCGCAGGACACCAGCGGCCGGGTTTCGAACCCCAAAATCCCCGCCAGCGGGCCTTCGGCCGCGGCCTGCAGGGCGGCGTTGACCTCGGCCACCGTAACCTCACGCGCCAGTTCGAACACGCAATCGGTGATCGAGGCATTCAGCAGCGGCACCCGCACCGCGTGGCCGTTCAGCCGCCCCTTCAGTTCGGGGAAGATCGCGGTGATCGCGGTGGCCGATCCGGTAGAGGTCGGGATCAGGTTGGTCAGGGCCGAGCGCGCGCGGCGCATGTCCTTGGCCGGGCGGTCGACGATGGTCTGGGTGTTGGTCACGTCATGGATCGTGGTGATCGAGCCGTGCCGGATGCCGAAGGTCTCGTGCACCACCTTGACCACCGGCGCCAGACAGTTGGTGGTGCAGCTGGCAGCGGTCACCAGATCATGCTGCGCGGGGTCGTAAAGCCCGTGATTGACCCCGTAAACGATGTTGAGCGCGCCGCCATCCTTGACCGGGGCCGAGACCACGACCTTCTTCACCCCCGCTGCGTAATAGGGCGCCACTTTCGCGGCGGTCTTGAACACCCCGGTGCAGTCGATCACCAGATCGACGCCCAGATCGGCCAGCGGCAAGGCCTCGATCGTCTTTTCATGGGTCAGCGCGATGCGGCTTCCGTTGATCGTCAGCGCGCCGGGTTCCGCGGTGATCTGCGCGGGCCAGCGGCCATGCACGCTGTCGAATTCCAGCAGCAGCGCGTGCTGTTCGGCATCGCCCGCGGGATCGTTCAGCAGCACGATCTGCCCGCCCGCGCCGCGGTCGATCAGGTCACGCAGCACAAGTTTGCCCATCCGGCCAAGGCCATTCACAGCGATACGAGGGCGGATCATCACAGCACCTCTTGCAAAGCGTTGCGGTCCAGATCGTCGACCGCCTGTTGCGCCGCCATCCGGTCCAGACTGGAAAGCGGCAGTGCGACAAAGGCCGCAATGCGGTGGCGCAGCGCCGCATAGGTCCGCGCGAAGGCCAGCGCCTTTTCCGCCTGCGTGCCCTGCGCCTGAACCGGGTCGGGCAGGCCCCAGTGGCCGGTGATCGGCTGACCGGGCCAGGGCGGGCATTCCTCGGCGGCGGCGGTGTCGCAGACGGTGAAGACGAAATCCATCACCGGCGCATCCGGGGCCTGAAACTCCGACAGATGCTTGGCGCGCAGCTCTTCGGTGGCATGCCCGTTGCGCGCCAGCAGATCGACCGCAAAGGGATTGAGCGCCGATCCCGGCCGCGTGCCCGCGGACCAGGCGGTGAACCGCCCTGCCCCCAGATCGCGCAGCAGCGCCTCGGCAAAGATCGAGCGGGCGGAATTGCCCGAGCAGATGAACAACACGTTATAGACACGGTCCGGCATCTTCGCCTCCATTGGCGGGGTGTGGGCGGAACAGATGGCCGGGCGGCCCCGGCAGCAATCCTCGACCAGATAGCGCACCAGCCCCTCGCATTCGGCCATCGCCACCGCGTAATGCAGCGAGCGCCCGTCGCGCGTGACCTGCACCAGCCCGGCAGCGACCAGATCGGCCAGATAGCTCGACAGCGTGCTGGGCCGCAGATCCAGCGCCGTGGCGATTTCGGTCGGGCGCACCGGGCGCGGGGCAAAGCGCATCAGCAGGCGGAACACCGCCAGCCGGCCGGCATGGCCAAGGGCCGCAAAGGCGCGCATCGCATCCAGATCAGAGATTATCTTTTCCATAATTCGAGAATAATCGAATTATGGAGTATCCTCCAGTGAAATTTCCATGACACCCGGATGACAGGCCCCATCACGAAAGAGGCCCCCTTCGCTGCCGAAGGGGGCCAGTTTCGTCGATCAGGCTCATTGGTTCACCGCCCGAGGTGTATTGGTTTGCCTGGGCCATCTCGACGTCTGGGGCGAGCGCACCCGCCCCGGATCTCAGTGCAGCGTCACCGCACCCGCGCTCAGCAGGGTGATGGTGGTCGTGGCCCCCGCCATACGGATATCGGCCACATCCAGCGCGTGATGGTCCAGATCGCCGCCCAGCACCGCAATTTCGGTGCCGCCGAAACTCGCATCCAGCAGCGAGGTCAGCGCCGCGCCCGCCAGTTCCGCCTCGATCCCGCCCGGGATGCGGCGCAGATGCGTGGCTGCGATGCGCTGGTTTCCGACAATCAGTTCCACTTTGGCCCCTGCTTTCACCCCGGTCGCGGGGTCCGTTTTCGTGATGTGGTCCGGGCCCTTACGCGCCCGAACCGATTCTGTCACCCCCTCGCCGGGGCTCAGCTGCAGCCGCTGGTGCCGCCGCAGGTGTTGCACTTCATGCAGGTGCCGTTGCGCACCAGCGTGTAGTTGCCGCATTCGCCGCAGGCTTCGCCCTCATAGCCCTGCATCTTCGCCCGGGTGCGCGCATCCATCGACACCACGCCCGAGGAAATCGCGGTCGACGACCCGCCGCCGGCCGCCATCGCGGTTTCCGGCACCAGCGTGTTGAGCGCGGTTACCGGGTCCACCGCACCGGCCAGCGCCATCGCCCCCGCGCCGCCCTGCAGCACCACCAGTTCCTGCGGCAGACGCTTGCGCAGATAGCCGGTCGAGGAAATCTGACGCAGCACTTCCAGCGATTTCGAGGCGGCGCTTTCGCTGACCGGCTCGACGTTGCGCTTGCCTTCGTCCTTGCCACCGCCCAGATCGTCGAAGGTGGTGCCCTGCGGCTTGATATGCGCCAGATCGGTGCGGTCCAGATAGCTGACCGCCAGTTCGCGGAACACATAGTCCAGGATCGAGGTTGCGTTCTTGATGCTGTCGTTGCCCTGCACCATGCCGGCGGGTTCAAACTTGGTGAAGGTGAAGGCGTCGACGAATTCCTCCAGCGGCACGCCGTATTGCAGCCCCACCGACACGGCGATCGCGAAGTTGTTCATCATCGCCCGGAAGCCCGCGCCTTCCTTGTGCATGTCGATGAAGATCTCGCCCAGCTGGCCGTCGGCATATTCGCCGGTGCGCAGATAGACCTTGTGCCCACCCACGACCGCCTTCTGGGTATAGCCCTTGCGGCGCTCGGGCAGTTTTTCGCGGTGGCTGCGCACGATTTCCTTGACGATCACCTTCTCGATGATCTTCTCGGCCAGCACGGCGGCCTTTTCCTGCTGGCTGCCCGAGGCGAGGATTTCCTCGGCCTCTTCGTCATCCTCGACCAGCGCCGATGCCAGCGGCTGGCTGAGTTTCGAGCCATCGCGATACAGCGCATTGGCCTTGATGCCGAGGCTCCACGACAGTTCGTAAGCTGCCAGCGTTTCCTCGATCGAGGCCGAATTCGGCATGTTGATCGTCTTGGAAATCGCGCCCGAGATGAAGCTTTGCGCCGCCGCCATCATGTGGATGTGGCTTTCGACCGACAGGTAACGCTTGCCCTTCTTGCCGCAGGCATTGGCGCAATCGAAGACCGAGATATGTTCGGGCTTCAGGAAGGGCGCGCCTTCCAGGGTCATCGTGCCGCACACATGGTCATTGGCCGCATCGATCTGCGCGCGGGTAAAGCCCAGGTGACGCAGCATGTCGAAGGTCGGATCGTTCAGCTTCTCGGCCGGGATGCCCAGCGTCTGGGTGCAGAAATCCTCGCCCAGCGTCCACTGGTTGAACACGAAGCGGATGTCGAAGGCCGAGGGCAGCGCGGCCTCGATCTTTTCCAGCTCGCGTGCGCCGAAGCCATGGCCGATCAGCGCGGTGTGGTTGATGCCCGGGCAGTTGCCCAAGGACGCATGGCCCACCGCATAGGCGATGATTTCCTCGATCTGCGCCGAGCTGTAGCCCAGCGTTTCCAGCGCGGCAGGAACCGAGCGGTTGATGATCTTGAAATAGCCGCCGCCCGCCAGTTTCTTGAACTTGACCAGCGCGAAATCGGGCTCGATCCCGGTGGTGTCGCAATCCATCACCAGACCGATGGTGCCGGTGGGCGCGATCACCGAAACCTGCGCGTTGCGGAAGCCGTTCTTTTCGCCCAGCGTCAGCGCCTCGTCCCAGGCCGTCTGTGCCATCGCGACCAGACGGTCGTCGGGGCAGTTCACCAGATCCAGCGGCACCGGCTTGATTTCCAGCGACTCGTAGCCGTCGGTCTTGCCATAGGCGGCGGTGCGGTGGTTGCGGATCACCCGCAGCATGTGCTGCGCGTTCTTGGCATAGCCCGGGAAAGCGCCCAGCTCGCCCGCCATCTCGGCCGAGGTCGCATAGGAAATCCCGGTCATCACCGCGGTCAGCGCGCCACACAGCGCCCGGCCCTCGGCGCTGTCATAGCCAAGGCCCATGTTCATCAGCAGACCGCCGATGTTCGCATAGCCCAGACCCAGCGTGCGGAAATCATAGCTGCGCTGCGCGATCTCCTGGCTGGGGAATTGCGCCATCAGCACCGAGATTTCCAGCGTCACGGTCCACAGCCGGGTCGCATGCACATAGGCGTCGGCGTCGAACTGGCCGTTCTTGTAGAAGGTCAGCAGGTTCATCGACGCCAGGTTGCAGGCGGTATCGTCCAGGAACATGTATTCCGAGCACGGGTTCGAGCCGCGGATCTGCCCGTCTTCGGGGCAGGTGTGCCATTCGTTGACGGTATCGTGGAACTGGATGCCCGGGTCGGCGCAGGCCCAGGCGGCATGGCCCACCTGATCCCAAAGTTCGCGCGCCTTGACGGTTTTCGCGACCTTGCCGTCCGTGCGGCGGATCAGCTCCCAGTCGGCATCCTCCTTGACCGCCTTCAGGAAGGCGTTGGTGACCCGCACCGAGTTGTTCGAGTTCTGCCCCGAGACCGAGACATAGGCCTCTGAATCCCAGTCGGTGTCATAGGTCGGGAATTCGATGCTGGAATAGCCCTGCCGCGCGTATTGCAGCACGCGGTTGATATAGGTTTCGGGGATCATCACGCGCTTGGCCGATTTGATCGCCGCCTTCAGCGCCTCGTTCTGCGCCGGATCGGTGGCCCCTTCGGCCGAGCCGTCCCAACCGCGGATCGCCTCGAAGATCTTGTTCAGCTCGCGCTCGTGCATCTTGGAGCCGGCGACCAGGCTGGCCACCTTCTGCTCTTCGATGACTTTCCAGTTGATGAACTGCTCGATATCGGGGTGATCCATGTCGCAGATCACCATCTTGGCCGCGCGCCGTGTGGTGCCGCCGGATTTGATCGCACCGGCCGCCCGGTCACCGATTTTCAGGAACCCCATCAGGCCGCTGGATTTGCCGCCGCCCGACAGTTTCTCGCCCTCGGCGCGCAGCGAGGAAAAGTTGGTCCCGGTGCCCGAGCCGTATTTGAACAAACGCGCCTCGCGCACCCACAGATCCATGATCCCGCCGTCGCCGACCAGATCGTCCTTGACCGACTGGATGAAGCAGGCGTGCGGCTGCGGGTGTTCATAGGCGCTGGCCGATTTGGTCAGAACGCCGGTGACGTGATCGACGTAGTAATGGCCCTGGCTCGGGCCGTCGATACCATAGGCCCAGTGCAGGCCGGTGTTGAACCACTGCGGGCTGTTCGGCGCGGCCATCTGTTCGGCCAGCATGAAGCGCATCTCGTCATAATAGGCGCGCGCGTCGTCTTCGGTGGTGAAATAGCCACCTTTCCAGCCCCAATAGCACCACGCCCCGGCCAGCCGGTCAAACACCTGCTTGGCCGAGGTTTCGCCCACAAAACGCTGATCTTGCGGCAGTTTTTCAAGCGCGGCCTGATCGGGGACCGAACGCCACAGGAATTCGGGCACGCCCTTTTCCTTCACGCGCTTCAGGGCCGCCGGAACCCCCGCCTTGCGGAAATATTTCTGTGCCAGCACGTCAGAGGCCACCTGGCTCCAGCCTTCGGGCACCTCGACCGCCTCGTTGCGGAACACGATCTTGCCGTCGGGATTGCGGATCTCGGATGCGGTCGTGGTGAAGGTGATCTCGCCATAGGCGCCGGTGTCTGCCGTGGTGAACTTGCGTTCGATTTTCATCTGCCCTGTCCCATGCACTTTTCTAAACGTTGACCGCTTCGTCAGGACAGACCGATCCCCTTCCCCACAGCTGCGCCGGGGGTCGTCCGACCCCTTCGGAACGACCTGAAACTGGATCTGATGCCGCCCGCGACGGCCACAACATCTGGTGGCTCAGCGTCTGACCTGCACAAACTGACGTAGGTCAGAAGTTCGGTCAATAAAACTTTCACACATTCGAGAGCGTTTTTTCAGTTGACGGGGCCGCCTGCGGAAGGTGCCGCGTTAACCTTTTGATTCATCCACAAGGCAGCACGCGCAGCAAGCTGCGGCACCCGCGTGATTTTTCCTTGTTTCCTGCGCTTCGTGACATCTGCGTGATGATTTCGCGAAATTTCATCCACAGCCCACCATATCTTGTGGATAGTAACTGTTTGTTAGCCCCTGCGCCGCTATCGTGCGGGCCCAAGTCCCGCAAATGGCAAGAGCATCGGCACAGGGCGGGAATCGCCCCCCGGGGCCGACACAAGATCTGGTAGGGGCCGCCCGGCAATGGCCAGATTCGCATGCCCTTGGCAAATCAGGAGACATCCCCGCCGTCCATTCACCGATCCGCCGCACCGCAATCCACGCACGGCGCCCCCATGAAAGAATGGCCTCAGCCGCGCCTGGCCGCAGATCGGGCTGTTTCAGAACAGTTCGACATCATGCGCCGGGACCGCCAGGGTGACGGTTTCCACAATCTTTGCCTCTGCCAGAAGGCGTTGACGTGCGCGCCCGCTGTCCGGCCAGAATTCGACCCGGCGGGCCTGTGTTCCCCCCAGGCTCTGCCCTGTGCATTCGATGCCTTCGCGTTGCAGAAAATCCAGAATGAAGCGCGCGTTTTTTGCGCCGATGTCCGAAAGCCCGGCGATCATTCGCGCCCCCCCAAAGACCTTGGCCTTGAAGCGCCCGCGCTGCGCACCGTGCTTGATCAGATCATTGATCAGCAGCTCCATCGCGTTCACGCCGAAACTCGCGGCCTGCGCCGACTGGCCGGTGCTTTCGGGCAGCAGGAAATGGTTCATCCCCCCGATCCCGGTCAGCGGATCATACAGACAGCTCGCCACACAAGAGCCCAGAATCGTGGTCAGCGGGCGCCCATCCGGTTGACCGATCGCATATTCCCCCTGTGACAAGTGGTGAGGTCGCAGGTCTTTGGCATGTTGCATCGTCACCTCCTGCTTTCCTGCGCTGCAAGCACATCGCTCCGCCCGCACAGCTGCAAGACTTGCCGCGCGACCTGTCCCAGAGGCACCGCCCGTTGCGCCGCACCCAGTTCCAGCGCGGCCCGCGGCATGCCATAGACCACCGAACTCGCCTCATCCTGCGCCAAGCACTGCGCCCCGCCCCGGCGCAGGGCCAGCATGCCTTCCGCACCGTCGCGCCCCATCCCCGTCAGGATCACCGAAACGACCCGGGGCGCTATCGGCGCCGCAGACTCGAGCAGAATATCGACCGACGGCCGGTGACCGCTGCGCTTTTCGCCTGCAATCAGATGGCAGCGCGCAGGATCCCCCGGTGCGACGGCCAAATGATACTCTCCTCCGGGCGCCAGATAGACGTGCCCCTGCAACAAGGGCGCATCGTTTTCCGCAAGGCTCATGCGCGGCGCGATCTTGCCCGCCAGCCGGCGCGCGAAGCTCGCCAGAAAGCTTGCCGGCATGTGTTGCGTGATCAAGGTCGGCGGGCAGTTCGCAGGGAACCCCGACAATACGGTTTCCAGGGCGTCCACCCCACCGGTCGACGACCCGATCAGCACGATCCGGCCATTCCAGTGAAACCCTGTCGCCGGTGCGATCTTCTGGCGCGGCCCCGGGTCCCGCAGCCTTGCCCCGGCCGCCGCGACCAGCAGGTCGGCAAGGTTCTGAAACGCTTCGGGCAGACAGTCCACCCGCGGTTTGCCAATGCAATCCACTGCCCCGAGCGACAGCGCCTCCAGCGCCGCGGTAGAGCCGCGCTGCGTCTCGGTCGAGACCATGACCACCGGCATCGGCCGCAACCGCATCAGCTTTTCCAGAAACTCCAGACCATTCATGCGGGGCATCTCGACATCCAGCGTCAGCACATCCGGCATCAGAGCCTTGATCTTTTCGCGGGCCTCGTAGGGGTCCGATGCCTCGCCGACAACGGTCAGACGCGGATCGTGCCCAAGTCGGCTGCGAATAAGATGGCGGATGGTCGGGGAATCGTCGACAATCAAGACACGCTTCGGACCCATGTCAGACCTTTCTCGGCAAAAGACACACTTGGGCTGGACCCTGGCTCAGAAATCTTCCCATTCATCCTCGTCGATCATCGGTTTGCGCAGGGTGTTGCCATCTGTCACCGCCATGGGGGCCGGGGGCGGAGCAGCGCTCGGCTCAGCGGGTTTCGAGGCCGGCACCACACTTGGCGCAGGCTTCGACGCCACCTTCGGACCTTGCGCCGGGACGGGCCGAGCATCCGGGGTCCGGAACATCGACGTCGTGGCGGTCAATGATTGCGCCCCGCGGTTCAGGGCATGGCTCGCTGCGGTGGTCTGTTCAAACATCGCCGCGTTTTGCTGCGTGACCTGATCGAGCTGGTTCACGGCGACATTGATTTCCGCCAGGCCAGAGGCCTGTTCACGCGACGAGGCCGCCACCTGAGACACCCGCGCGGCCACGTCAATCACAGAGCCAAGAATGCCGGTCAGCGCCCGGCCGGTCTCGCCCACCAGATCGACGCCACGGCGCACATGACCCGAAGAGGCCGAGATCAGCGCATCAATTTCGCGCGCCGCTTCCGAGGACCGCTGCGCCAGGGCGCGTACTTCGGAGGCGACGACAGCAAACCCCCGGCCCGCTTCGCCCGCGCGCGCGGCCTCGACCCCGGCATTGAGCGCCAGCAGATTGGTCTGGAATGCAATATCATCAATCACACTGATGATCCGCGAGATCTTTTGCGAGGATTCCTCGATCTCGCCCATTGCGGCGACCGCCTGCTGGACAATCTCGCCCGAGGCTTCCGCACTCACCCGTGCTTCGCGCACGACGCGCTCGGCCTCGGTGGCACCCTCAGTCGCCGAGGTGACGGAAGAGGTCAGCTGATCCAACGCCGCAGCGGTCTGCTCCAGTGTGGCGGCCTGCTTTTCGGTGCGGCGGCTCAGGTCCTCTGCCGCGTTGCTGATTTCCTGCGCTTCGCTGTCGATCGCAGTGGCATTGTCGATCACAACCTGCATGGCCTGGGCAAGATTGTTGACAGCTGCGTTGAAATCAGCACGCAACTGCTCGTAATCGCTGGAGAAAACTGCGTCGATACGGGCGCAAAGATCGCCGTCCGACAGTTTCGTCAATCCCACACGCAATGCTTCGACCACCGCCTGCTGCCCCGCCATCATCGCGGCGTTGCGCTCTTCCGCAGTCTTCAGGACATGCTGCGCTTCTGTGATGTCATTGCCGATCAAGACGATCTTGAGCATGCGGTTGTTGCGATCGGGGACAGGGGTCACGCTGCCTTCAACGATTACCTGACGATCGCCCGCCCCAGGCAGCACGAAACGCCCCATGATCGGCTCGAACTTCTGCAACCGGGCCCACAGCTCGCCCCCGACGCCATCGTCGCGAAAGAAAACGTCATGCCGGCGCCCCAGAAGAGCGGCCTCTTCTTCGCCCAACGCGGCACACATGTTGGCATTGGCCCGGCTCAGCAAACCGGCAGGTGTGAATTCGCACAGCAGCTGATTGGCATCCAGCGCATTCAGAAGTGCGCGGTTCATCCGCAATTCCGTCACATCGCGCCATTCCACCACGAAACCGATCTGCCCCTTGCCCGGCAGGACAATTTCGCTGACATCCAGGCCAAAGCGTCCTGCGCCCACCACGATATCCGCATGGTAGGGCAGATTTTCCGGGTCAGAGAGAACCTTGCGCGCGCGTTCCGGCATCTTGTGAAACGCATCCATCGAGCGCCCGATCAGCTCATCGGGAATGATATCGGCGGTGACGGTGCGGAAATCATCCAGCCGATTGGTCACCATCTTGAGGAACGCCCGGTTGGTGTAGATGATATTGAAATCCTTATCGACCATCATCATTGCCGCCGAACAGCTTTCGAACGCCGTGCCCTGCATCGCGGCCTGCAATTGCGCGGAATCCGCAGCCTGCAATTCCGTGCGCAGCGCCTCGAGCGCACAGGCAATATGCCCGACCTCGTCGGAGCGTTGCGTGCCGGCAACCGGGGTGACCCGATCCCCCCCCGAAATCTTGCGGATCATCCCGCCCAGCATCTGCAGCGGCGCCGCGACCGAGCGCGCCATTCCCCACGACATCGCCAGAAGCAGCGCCATCAGCCAAGCCGCATTGAACAGCATCGAGCGTGCCAGATCGTGCGCTGGCGCGAACATCTCCTCGGCGCTTTGCTCGACCACCGCCGCGAAATGGCGCCCGAACAGCTGCACCGGCGCAAAGGCTGCCACCACCGGCTGTCCGGCAATGCCCGTCTGCGCAATGATGCCGCTTTCACCGGCAAAGGCCGCGCGAATGGCCGGGCTTTCCTCGACCGGCTGCAACAGGGTCTTGTCCTTCGACAGGCGCAGGTCGTTCTGCAAGACCCGTGCGACGGACACCAGATAGCCCTGCCCGGTTTCGCCCAGGCCGCGCACATTCGCCAAGGTCGCGTCGATATGGGCCACACTTGCCTCGAAAGCGATGACACCCTGCACCATGCCTTCGGCATTGTGCAGCGGGGCAGCGATGAACAACCCGATGTCGTCTGCCCTGCCCGCTTCGCGTTGGGCAAATTCCGACACCACCGGCGCGCCATCGCCTGCCGCCAGCGCCGCCTTTGCCACCTGCGCCAGCGGCCCGCCCTTGTAAGGGCCCTGCAACAGATCCGTGGCGAAATCGTCATTCTTGCCCATCGAATAGACCACCACCCCATCGGTGTTGATCATGTAGATGTCCGCAAAGCCCATCTGCATGGCCATGCTCACGAAACCGGGGTGATAACGGCGATGCAGGATCGAATAATCGGTCACATCGCCCGGATAGTCGAGCTTGTGGCGCGCGCCCTTGGGGTTGGGATTGTCCTCGATGTAGGCCTTGCGCAGATAGGCGCCCGGCGCATCACCCAGCCGCTTCCACGAGGCGGACATCTCGCGCAGGGCGCGGTTGGTCGCAGGATTGGCAGCCATGGCGCGGGCATCTGCCATCAGCTTCGTCGCCCAGGCCTCCAGGTCCGTGCGGCGATCGTCGAGCGCCTGCGTCAGGCGCAGCGCGCCGTCTTTTTCCAGCAGATTGCGCGCCTCACGATAGGCAGATCCCCCCATGATCGTCAGCGCGACCAGCGCGATCGTCACCAACATCAGGGGCAATTTGACCCCAAGCTTCAGGTTGTGAAGAAGTTTCATCACCATGCCTCCGACAAATCCTGCCACGCGGACAGAATCGTTCCTTGAACCAAGGGGCAGCCGCCCATTGGCGTGGAACATGACCGGAACACCTGAAGATAAGTTTAAGCCGCGCCGGATCTCAGCGCAGGAAAAGCGCCCGCCACAGCAGACTGGCCCGGCGGCCGAATTCCGACCCCGCCAGCGCCCCTTGCGCCACGCGGGCAGGGTCGCGTGCCGCCCGGTTCAGGGTCGCGCGCGCCTGCCAGCCGGGCAACAGGGCCAGCGCCGCGGCGCCCGACAGATTCGTTGCCTGCATCCGCGCCAGACCGGCACGGGCCAGATCGGCCACCGCCTCGGGGCGACCGTCATGCAGGGGCTTGCGTCCCTGTGCTTCCAGCGCGGGCACGGCGGAAAGCCAGGCCGCCAGACCTGCGGCGAATCCGTGATCGCGCACCGCGCGCTCATCCCCCGGGGCGGCCCCCAGAGCACGCGCCGCCGCCCAATACAGGTTGCCCGCCGTCTGATCGAGATAGGCCTCGAACGCCGCGCGGTCGTCGAAAGGCTCGCGCCAGCAATCCCAGCGGCGCGCCTCGGCCACCGCGGCCAGCAGACCCGCCTGATCGCGCAGATCGGCCAGCGCAGGGCCGATCTCATGCGCGGGCACACGCCCGGTCGCCGCCAGATCCTCCAGCGCGTCGACCCACCATTGCAGCCGCATCTCGGCCACCATCGGCTCGGCCGAGGCCCAGGGCGCGCGCGCGATTTCCAGATTGGCGGCGTAAAGCGGCCAGAGCCGCGCGCGCAGTTCCGCGGGGCTGGCCATCACCGCGGCAAAACGGTCCGGGTCGCCCGCCTCGACCCGTGCCGCGCAGGCCGCCATACTGGCCGCAAGATCGCTCATACCGGGGCCGCCCCGTCGCGCGCCAGCTTCCAGACGATCGCGTCCAGCAGCGCCTCGAACGAGGCATCGACGATGTTCGGGCTGACCCCCACGGTGGACCAGCGCCGCCCCTGCCCGTCTTCGCTGTCGATGATGACGCGGGTCACGGCCTCGGTCCCGCCCTGGGTGATGCGCACCCGGAAATCGACCAGCTTCATGTCGTCGATATAATGCTGATACGGGCCCAGATCCTTGGCCAGCGCTTTCGACAGCGCGTTGACCGGGCCGCCGTCGGAGCCATCCTCGACGATTCCCTCGGACACGCTCAGCGTGCGCTGACCGCCGATATTGACGACCACCACCGCCTCGGACAGCGCCGCCATCCGGCCCTTCGCATCGCGCTTGCGCTCGACCGTGACGCGATAGCGCTCGACCTCGAAGAAGCTGGGCAGCACGCCCAGTTCGCGCCGCGCCAGCAGCTCGAAACTGGCCTGCGCCCCGTCATAGGCATAGCCGTGATCCTCGCGCGCCTTGATCTCGTCCAGGATGGTGGCCAGACGCGGGTCTTTCGGGTCAACCTCGATGCCCATGCCCGCCAGCCGCGCGCGCAGGTTCGACTGCCCGGCCTGATTGGACATCGGGATCAGCCGGGTGTTGCCCACCAAGCCCGGGTCGATATGTTCATAGGTGCCTGGGTCTTTCAGGATGGCCGAGGCATGCAGCCCCGCCTTATGCGCAAAGGCAGACGCGCCGACGTAGGGCGCGCTGCGCAGCGGCACCCGGTTCAGAATGTCGTCCAGCTTGCGCGACAGCTTGGTGATCCCCAGCAGCGCAGCCTCGGTGATGCCGGTTTCCAGCTGGCTGCGGAACGGCTCTTTCAGCAGCAGCGTCGGGATCAGCGAGGTCAGATTGGCATTGCCGCACCGCTCGCCCAGACCGTTGAGCGTGCCCTGCACCTGCCGCGCCCCCGCCTGCACCGCCGCCAGCGAAGCCGCCACCGCATTGCCGGTATCGTCGTGGCAGTGAATGCCGACATGATCGCCCGGGATGCCCGCGTCGATCACCGCGCGGGTGATCTCGGCCACCTCGGCGGGCAGCGTGCCGCCGTTGGTGTCGCACAGCACCACCCACCGCGCCCCCGCCTTGTAGGCCGCCAGCGCGCATTCGAGCGCATAGGGCGCATTCGCCTTGAACCCGTCGAAGAAATGCTCGGCATCGAACAGCGCCTCGCGGCCCTGCGCCACCAGATGCGCGACACTGGCGCGGATGTTGTCGAGGTTCTCTTCCAGAGTGATCCCCAAGGCGGCGGTGACGTGGTAATCATGCGTCTTGCCGACCAGACAGACAGCCGGGGTGCCCGCGTTCATCACCCCCGCCAGCACCTCGTCATTGGCGGCCGAGCGCCCGGCGCGCTTGGTCATGCCAAAGGCGGTGAAGGTCGCGCGGGTCTGCGGACGCGCCGCGAAGAAATCGCTGTCGGTCGGGTTTGCGCCGGGCCAGCCGCCCTCGATGTAATCGACGCCAATCGTATCGAGCGCCTCGGCAATCGCGATCTTTTCGGCCACCGAGAATTGCACGCCCTGGGTTTGCTGCCCGTCGCGCAAGGTGGTGTCGAACAGGTAAAGTCGCTCGCGGCTCATTGGCTGGTTCCTCGTGGCTTCTTCTCGGCGCAAATACTCATCTGCCCGCTTACAGGGGCGGCAGCCGGCTGGCATCGAAGCCCGGTCCGGGCAACAGCTCGACCCCCGCCTTCGACATCCGTACCTCGACCCCCGCCGCCATCAGCGCGGATTTCAGCGCATCAACCGGGGCAAAATCCTTGGTTTCCATGGCGTTGGCGCGCAAAGCTGACAGGGCTTCGGCATGCGCCGACAGGTCCACATCGGGCGCCTTGGCCCAATCGCCCATGCCATCCTCCAGCAAACCCAACAGCGCGGCCGAGGCCTTCAGCACCGCCGGATCGGCACTCAGCGCGTGCAACTCCGCCATCGCGCCCGCCGTGTTCAGATCGTCGGCCAGCGCGGCCACCACGCCGGGCGCGGGCTGTGCGGCGGGCGTCACGCCATCGGTCAGCGCGCGCCACTTGCGCAGGGTCGCCTCGGCCTGCGTGGCCTTCTCGGCGGTCCAGTCCATCGGCTTGCCGTAATGGGTCTGCAGGAAGACGAAGCGGATCACCTCGCCCGGGATGCCCTGATCCAGAAGGTCGCGCACGGTGAAGAAATTGCCCAGGGACTTGGACATCTTCTTGCCCTCGACCTGCAGCATTTCATTGTGCAGCCAGTAATTCGCGAAATGGCCTTCCGGGTGCGCGCAGCAGCTTTGCGCGATTTCGTTCTCGTGGTGCGGAAATTGCAGGTCGATCCCGCCCGCGTGAATGTCGAACGAGGCCCCCAGCAATTCATAGCTCATCGCCGAGCATTCGATGTGCCAGCCCGGGCGGCCGCGGCCCCAGGGGCTGTCCCAACCCGGCAAGCCCGCGTCCGAGGGCTTCCACAGCACGAAATCCATCGGGTCTTCCTTGAAGGGTGCCACCTCGACCCGCGCACCCGCGATCATGTCATCGACCGACCGCCCTGACAGCGCGCCGTAATTTTCATAGCTGCGCACCCGGAACAGCACATGGCCGTCCTTGGCGTAGGCATGCCCCTTGGCGATCAGATCGGCGATCATCGCGATCATCGCACCGATGAAATCGGTCGCGCGCGGTTCGAAATTCGGCCGCAGCGCACCAAGCGCATCCATATCGGCGTGATACCAGCCGATCGTTTCCTCGGTCCGTTCGCGGATCAACTCTTCCAGACTGCCCGGGGCGCCCGCCTGTTGCCGCGCCAGCGCGGTTGCGTTGATCTTGTCATCGACATCGGTGAAGTTGCGCACATAGGTGACGTGATCCGCGCCATAGACGTGACGCAGCAGCCGATAGAGCACATCGAACACCACGACCGGGCGCGCATTGCCCAGATGCGCGCGGTCATAGACGGTCGGCCCGCACAGATACATGCGCACATTCCGGGGGTCGATCGGGGCGAATTCCTCGACCTTGCGGGTCTTGGTGTTGCGCAAACGGATCTGGGTCATAGCTCCTCGCGAGTGGCCTCGGCGGCGGGCTTAGCAGTTCATCGCGTTTTGGAAAACTGAAGAAACAACCGGCCCGACAAAAGTCAGCCGATAATGCAGCAAATCAGGGTGGCGGTTTGTTTCATGCCGCGACCCTAGCGCGGCCCGCAGGGCTTGCCAAGGGGGCGCGCACGCGTCACGCGGCCACAGCCCATTGCCCCGGCGCGAAGGGTTCGATTTTGACCGAAGCCCCCTCGAAGGTGCAGAAGGAATTGGCCGGCACTTCCTGCCAGTCGCCCTCGCCATCCTCCAGCGGTTCGGACACGACCGCCCGACCCTGACGGCTATCGGACCAGCGGTGATACAGCGTGGGCGCCGCATCGTCGCTGGCATAGCGGATCGCATACAACCGCCCGCCATCGGAAAACGCCGCCGTCAGCCGCATGTGGGGTGTGGTGCCGCGTTCGCGCGACAGGGCCTCGAACCGGGCGGTGGCGCGTTCCATCGCGCATTTCGGATCGCCCTCCAGCCCCGCGTCCAGCGCCACCAGAAACAGCGCCTCGCTGTCGGTCGCGCCCTTGCGATGCGGATAAAGACTGTCGGAAATCATCATTTCGGCGGCGCGGCGAAACAGGTCATAGCCGCCGATCTGGCCATTGTGCATGAAGCTCCAATGCCCGACGACGAAGGGATGGCAGTTGTTGCGCGAGGTGGCGGTGCCGGTCGAGGCCCGCACATGCGCCAGAAACAGGCCCGATTTCACCTGCGCGGTCAGCGAGCGCAGGTTCGGGTCCGACCAGGCGGGCATCACGTCGCGGTAAAGCCCCGGGTCGCGACGTTCGCCATACCAGGCCAGCCCGAACCCGTCGGCGTTGATCGCGGTATGGCATTGCGTGGCGCAATGGCTTTGATGGATCAGCGAATGGCCCGGGCGGCTGATGATCTCATCCAGAAAGATCGGTTCCCCGATATAGGCGGCCCAACGGCACATGGTTTGTCCCCATCGCGGCCCCAGAAGACCGCCGTCCAGATGCTCCGCCCCGGGGTGCACGATAGCAGCCCCGGGGCGGCGCGAGAAGTCATTCCATCGCTTCGACGATCACCAGATCGCGTTCCGAGGCGCCCTTGGCATGGGCCAGCGCCGCCTGATAGGCCGGGCCGCGATAGCAGGCCTCGGCCGCTTCGAGGCTCGGGAACCAGGCCAGCACATTGCGCGCCCGGTCATTGCCTTCCAGCTGCACATAGCGCGCGCCACGGGCGAGGAATTTACCCCCCGCCGCGGCAATCGCCGGCCCCGCCAGTTCGGCATATTTGCCATAGGCCTCGGGGTCCAGCACGGTCACATGGGCGATCCAATACGCTCCGGGCATCACAGCTCTCCTGCAATCACGGCCTTGACGGCGGCCACCGCCTCGTCGGCCTTCGACGGATCGGCCCCGCCTGCCTGCGCCATGTCGGGGCGGCCGCCGCCGCCCTTGCCGCCAAGCGCGGCCGCCGCCGCCTTGACCATGTCGACCGCGCTGATCTTGGCGGTGCAATCGGCGGTCACGCCCGCCGCCACCGCGGCCTTGCCGCCGGTATCGGCGACAACCAGCACCGCACCCGACCCGATGCGCGATTTCAGCTCGTCCACCAGCGCCGGCAAATCCTTGCCGGACACCCCAGAAACCACCTGAGCAATGAACTTCAAGCCGTTGATTTCAATCGATTCCGGCCCGCCCGCGGCACCGCCGCCCATGGCCAGCTCGCGGCGCAGCTGCGCCACTTCGTTGGCCAGTGCCTTGCGTTCCTCGGCCAGGGCCTTGACCCGCTCGGCCACATCGGCAGGCGAGGTTTTCAGCACGCCGGCAACCTCGGCCAGACGGGCATTCTGCGCATTCAGATAGTCCAGCGCCGCCTGCCCCGTCAGGGCCTCGAACCGGCGCACGCCCGCGCTCGACGCGGAATCGCCAAGCGCCACGAAAGCGCCGATGTCGCCGGTGCGCGCGACATGGGTGCCGCCGCACAGTTCCAGACTGTAGGTCTTGCCATCCGCGCCCTTGCCCGAGCCCAGCAGCGTGCCCATCGACACCACGCGCACCTCGTCGCCGTATTTCTCACCAAACAGCGCCTGCGCACCCAGTGCGCGGGCGTCGTCCGGGGTCATGATCCGGGTATCGACGGCGGTGTTTTGCCGAATGAATTCATTCACTTCGGCCTCAACCTGCGCAACTTCGGCCGGGTCCATCGCCTTGGAATGGCTGAAGTCGAAACGCAGCCGGTCCTCGGCGTTCAGGCTGCCCTTCTGCGCGACGTGATCGCCAAGCGCACGGCGCAGCGCCTCGTGCAGCAGGTGCGTGGCCGAGTGGTTCGCGCGGATCGCGCTGCGGCGGGCATGATCGACCTCCAGCCGCGCGGGCTGCCCCGCCGAAATCACGCCCTTCGTCACCTCGGCGAAATGGATGAACACACCCGCGACCTTTTTGGTGTCGGTCACGCGGGCTTCGCCGGTCTCGGTGCGGATGATCCCCTGATCGCCGACCTGACCGCCGGATTCGGCGTAGAACGGCGTCTGGTTGACCACGATCGACACCGCGCCCCGGGCTTCGGCCACTTCGCCGCCATCCGCGACCAGTGCCACGATCTGCCCTTCGGCAGTCTCGGTGTCATAGCCCAGAAACTCGGTAACCCCTTGTTTTTCGGCGATATCATACCAGATCGTCGCGTCTTTCGCCTCGCCCGAACCAGCCCAGCTTGCCCGCGCCTTGGCCTTCTGCTCGGCCATCGCGGCGTCGAAGCCTTCGGTCTCGACGGTGCGGCCCTTTTCGCGCAGCGCGTCCTGCGTCAGATCCAACGGGAAGCCGTAGGTGTCGTAAAGCTTGAATGCCGCCTCGCCCGGCAGCGCCGCCCCTTCGGGCAGGCTCGCCAGCTCGTCATCCAGCAGCTTCAGCCCGCGATCCAGCGTCTGCTTGAAGCGGGTTTCCTCCAGCTTCAGCGTCTCTTCGATCAGCGCCTGCGCCCGGCCGAGTTCCGGGTAGGCGGCCCCCATCTGGCGCACCAGCGCGGGCACCAGCTTGTGCATCACCGGGTCTTTCGCGCCCAGCATATGCGCATGGCGCATCGCGCGACGCATGATCCGGCGCAGCACATAGCCGCGACCTTCGTTCGAGGGCATCACCCCGTCTGCCAGCAGGAAAGAGGTGGAGCGCAGGTGGTCGGCGATCACGCGGTGATGCACCTTGCCCGGGCCGTCCGGGTCATTGCTGGTCGCATGGGCCGAGGCCTCGATCAGCGCGCGCATCAGGTCGGTGTCGTAGTTGTCGTGCTTGCCCTGCAGCAGCGCGCCGATCCGCTCCAGCCCCATGCCGGTGTCGATCGACTGCATGTCCAGATCGCGCTTGCTGCCGTCCTCGAACTGTTCGAACTGCATGAACACGAGGTTCCAGATCTCGATGAAGCGGTCGCCATCCTCGTCTTTCGAACCGGGCGGGCCGCCCCAGATGTGATCGCCATGGTCAAAGAAGATTTCGGTGCAGGGGCCGCAGGGGCCGGTCGGCCCCATCATCCAGAAGTTGTCATTGGTGGGAATGCGGATGATCCGGTCGTCGCTCAGCCCCGCAACCTTCTTCCAGATCGTCGCCGCCTCGTCATCGGTGTGATAGACCGTGACCAGGAGCTTGTCTTTCGGGATCGCGAAATCCTTGGTCAGCAGTTCCCACGCAAAGGGGATCGCGTCCGATTTGAAATAATCGCCGAAGCTGAAATTGCCCAGCATTTCAAAGAAGGTATGGTGGCGCGCGGTGTAGCCGACGTTATCCAGGTCGTTGTGCTTGCCGCCCGCACGCACGCATTTCTGCGCGGTGGTGGCGCGCACATAGTCGCGTTTCTCGACGCCGGTGAAGCAGTTCTTGAACTGCACCATGCCGGAGTTGGTGAACATCAGCGTGGGGTCGTTGCGCGGAACCAGCGGAGAGCTGTCCACGATGCGGTGACCGTTGCGCTCGAAGAAGTTCAGGAAAGTGGAGCGGATATCGTTCAGGCTGGGCATGTGATGAGGGCCTTTTCGCGGATTTCTCCCCGTTTAGCGCCCGTCCCCGCCCCTGTCGAGAGCGCAAAGCGGCCGGGCTGGCACCCGACCGCGCTGGTTGGCCCGTTCCGGGCCTCACTCTTCGGTGAGAGTGTCGTCTTCACCCGCCACGCCGAAGTCGAGACCATGGCTCGCGCGGATCTTGTCCTCGATTTCATAGGCCATGTCGGGATGGTCGCGCAGGAATTGCTTGGCGTTTTCACGCCCCTGCCCGATCCGTTCGTCGCCATAGGAATACCAGGCGCCCGATTTGTCGACCACACCGGCCTTGACGCCAAGGTCGATCAGCTCGCCGACCTTGGAAATCCCTTCGCCATACATGATGTCGAATTCGACCTGCCGGAAGGGCGGCGCAACCTTGTTCTTCACCACTTTCACGCGGGTCTGGTTACCCACCACCTCGTCGCGGTCCTTGATCGCACCAATGCGGCGGATGTCTAGGCGCACAGAGGCATAGAATTTCAGCGCATTGCCGCCCGAGGTGGTCTCCGGGTTGCCGAACATCACGCCGATCTTCATGCGGATCTGGTTGATGAAGATCACCATGCAATTGCTGCGCCCGATCGAGGCGGTCAGCTTGCGCATCGCCTGGCTCATCAGTCGGGCCTGCGCGCCGACGGTGGCGTCGCCCATGTCGCCCTCGATCTCGGCTTTCGGCGTCAGCGCCGCGACCGAGTCGACCACGACCATGCTGACCGCGCCCGAGCGCACCAGCGTATCGACGATCTCCAGCGCCTGCTCGCCCGTGTCGGGCTGCGAAATCAGCAGCTCGTCCAGATTGACGCCCAGCTTGCGCGCATATTGCGGGTCGAGCGCGTGTTCGGCATCGACAAAGGCGCAGACCCCGCCTTTTTTTTGTTCTTCGGCAATGGCATGCAGCGTCAGCGTGGTCTTGCCCGAGCTTTCCGGCCCGTAGATCTCGATGATCCGGCCCTTGGGCAGACCGCCGATCCCCAAGGCGATATCAAGGCCCAGCGATCCGGTCGAGGTCGCCTCGATCTCGGCTGCGGGGTTATCTGCCCCCAGCTTCATGATCGAGCCCTTGCCGAATTGCCGTTCGATCTGCGCCAGCGCGGATTCCAGCGCCTTTTGCTTGTCTGCCTTGCTCTTGTCATTCATCTCGAAAAGGCCCGCCGTTGCCATGGTTCGCTTCCTTATCCCATAGCGCAGGAGGATCAGCAATCGCCGCTTTCCCGCGCAAGATGTTCACGCTTTGATCTTAACCCTATATGAGCACAAAATAGGAACACATCAACTGAATTCGTCATGAATACTTAGCAAGATATTGGTTAAAGAGTGGTTTACCTAAATCGAGCCGGGCTTTATTCAGGGGCAAACAGACATGAGGACGGGATGCTGATTTTCTGGGAGCAGCGGCTGGTGTTTCTGGCCACACCGAAAGCGGGGTCCTCTGCGGTCGAGGCGGCGCTCGAACCGCTGGCGGCTGTCGCGATGCAACGCCCGGCCGACCTCAAGCATATGAATGCACAGGATTATCAGCGCCACATCGCGCCCTATCTGACCGCGCGCACGGGGGCAAAATTTTCCACCGTCGCCCTGATGCGCGAACCGATCGGCTGGCTGCGCTCCTGGTATCGTTTCCGGTTGCGTGATGACGCGGACACCCCGGGCCACCCGATGCGTGCGCTCAATTTCGACGCCTTCGCCCGCGATTATGCCGCGGACACGCCGCCCGCCCATGCCGACATCGGCAGTCAGTCGGCGATTCTGACCGGACCCGACGGCGCACCGCTGGTCGACCGGATTTTTCGCTACGAGAACATGGACGCTTTCGTGCATTTTCTCGAAGACCAGCTCGATTGCGCCATCACCCTGCCGCGCGTGAACGTGCCGCCTGCGGTGGACGTGCAGCTGTCGCCGGAAACCGAGGCACGGCTGCAACAGGTGATGGCCGCCGATTTCGCACTTTACAATACGCTGGACTGAGACGCAGCACGAGCTGGCGGCCAGGGGCACGCCGGCATGGACCAATCAGGAAATCATGTTCTGCACCGTTGCCGTCAGTTCGCTCAACGAGAACGGCTTGGGCAGGAAGATCGAGTTGGGCACCGGCGGGCGGCCCTCGCTGAAGACATCCTCGGCATAGCCGGACACGAACACGACCGCGGTATTCGGGCGCGCTTTCAGCGCCTCTGCGACCCAGGTCGGCCCGTCCATTCCCGGCATGATCACATCGGTGACGAACACATCGACGCTCAGCGTGTCATCCTCCAGGATACGCAGCGCCTCCTCGGCGCAATCGGCCTCGAAAACGGTATAGCCGCGCAGTTTCAAGGCCCGCGAGGCAAAGGCGCGGACCGGCGCCTCATCTTCGACCAGCAGGATCGTCGCGTTGCCGGCCCGGGCCGGATGTTCCGCGGGCGGCGGTTCGGGATCGTGCTCGGGCTCGGCCACATGATCGTGCGCGGGCAGATAGATCGTGAAGCAGGTGCCAGATCCCAGCACGGAATCGCAGAAGATATAGCCGCCGGTCTGCTTGATGATGCCATAGGCTGTGGACAGGCCCAGCCCCGTTCCCTCGCCCGCGCGTTTGGTGGTAAAGAACGGCTCGAAAATCTTGCTGATCTTGTCGGGCGCGATACCGGTGCCCTCGTCGGTGACCTTGACCACGACATAATCGCCTTTGGGCACCGCGACGCGATCACGCCGCAGATCCTCCAGCAACGTCACCCCGTCGGTTTCGATCCGGATCTCACCGCCACCCGGCATCGCGTCGCGGGCGTTGACCACGAGATTCATGATCACCTGTTCCAGCTGCCGCTTGTCGGCGCGGATCGGGCACAGATCGGGCGCATGCGTCAGACTCAGCCGCACCTTTTCGCCGACCAGCCGGTTCAGCAGATGGGTCAGATCCGACAGCGTATCGCGCAGGTCGATAATTCGCGGTTTCAGCGTCTGCTTGCGCGAGAACGCCAGCAACTGCCCGACCAGCGAGGCCGCGCGATTTGCGTTCTGGCTGATCTGGTCCAGATCGGCATAATCCGGGTCGCCCTTGTCATGGCGCAGCATCAGCAAATCGCAATGGCCGGAAATCGCGGTCAGCAAGTTGTTGAAATCATGGGCAACCCCCCCCGCCAACTGACCGATCGCCTGCATCTTCTGGCTTTGCACGAACTGCGCCTCAAGCGTTTTCAGCTGCGTCGCGTCGGACAGAACGGCGATCAGACCGGCGCGCCCCTCTTCGACGAACCGGCTCAGCGTGACCTGCAAGAACACCTCGCGATCGCCGCGCCGCGCGCGCAGCACTTCGGGGCGCCGTTCGGTCCGCCCGGCCAGGGCATCGGCCACCCAATCGTTGACCGGCCGTCCCAGCCCCTCGAACAGCTCGGCCAGCCGCGTGTCGGGTGCGATCTGCCCCATCAGCCCGCGCGCCGCCCGATTGACCGCAAGCACCCGGCCGTCGCCCGCCAGCCGCATCAGCGCGACCGGCAAGGATTCGAACGAGGCCGGGTCATGCGTGCTGGCCCGCCCCGCGGAAACCGGCAGAAGATAGATCTCGTTGCGCCAGGCCGCCCCCTCCAGTTCGGCCACGACACAGCGCATCGGGCCTTCGATGCTGGCGATCTCATGCTCCTCGCCCGAGCGCAGAGGCAATTCGGTGAAGATCCGGTCGAGCGTGCGCACCCTCTCGCCGACGATCCGGCGCAACGCCTCGTTCATGAACAGGATGGTGCCCGATTTCGACACGGTCAGCATCGGCAGGCTGATGGTTTCCGCGCCCCGCCCGCCCAGCGGCCGCTCGACCATGTCTTCCAGCCGCCAAAGATAGGCGCCAGCGCCGATCTGCTGGACCGACAGCCGGACATGGCCGCGTCGTGTGACCAGATCCTCGCGCGCCCCCCCCAAGGCCGCCGCCTTGTTTTGCAGCCGGTGCAGCACCGCCCCGGGATTGGCGAACACCTCCCCCAATGCGCGCGTCAGCGTCTGCCCGCCGCGCGCACCGAACCGTTCCAGCGCGGCGCGGTTCTGAAAACCGATCTCGCCATCGGCATCGGTGGTGAAGGACGGCGAGGCATCATGCGCGATGAACGCCGCGATCTGATCGTTCATCCGCGCACGCGCCGCCTGTTGGCGCCGCACGGCCAGACGCATCAGCGCCGCCAGCGCCACAAGGCTGCCCCCCGCCGACAACAGCACCATCATCTGCACGCGGTCCTCGACCAGCAACGCGCCCGCCGCCGCGCCAAGCCCCGCAACCAACAGATAGAGCGCGCCCGGCGCAAGCAGCACAGCCGACCGGGAGAGCGGCTGCAGGGGCTGATCGGGGTGCACCACGTCAGAAGTCCTCTTCAGAATCAACTCCACGCATTGCGCGCCAAAAGGCTTAAGGCCCGGTTAACGGGCATCAAAGCACAACCCAAGGATGTGTCAATCCTTTACGCCGGACGCCGCATGACCAGGCCGAAAAACCCGTCCGCGCCCTGCATCGGCGTCAACTGGCGGCAGGTCTCGACCGGCCAGCCATTGGTCTGCGCAAACCACTCTGCCTGCCCGGTATTTTCGACCTCCAGCACAGAACAGGTCATGTAGGCCAGCACACCGCCGGGCACCACCAGATCCGCCGCCTGCTGCAGGATCGCACGCTGCGTCTCGACCAGCGCCGCCAGCGCTTCGGGCGTCAGGCGCCATTTCGCCTCTGGCGTGCGCCGCCAGGTGCCCGAGCCCGAACAAGGCGCATCAACCAGTACGAGGTCGTAGGGCCCGCCGGGTCGCCCGGGCGGGCAGGTCCGCAACGTCGCTCCGGCCCGCGCCGCGCGCGCGGGAATGTCGCGCATCCGGCCCGCGTCGATGTCATGCACGGCCACCTTGGCCTGCGGCTCGCGCGCGGCCAGCGCCAGCGCCTTGCCGCCGCCGCCCGCGCAATAATCCAGCACCCGCATCCCCGGGCGCAGATCGAGCATCCCGATCATCGCCTGAGACGCGGCATCCTGCAACTCGACCAGACCCGCGGCATAGGCCTTGCTGGCAGCCAGCTTGCGGGCCCCTGCCGTGATCTCGAGCGCGCTGTCTGCCAGGGAGTGAGCCTGCGTTTCGATGCCCTCACCCGCCAGCGCGGCCTGCGCCGCGGCGCGCGACACCTTCGCCAGATTGACGCGCAAGAATACCGGCGCACGCGTGCGCATCAGTGCACTCACCGCGCCGAAATCCGCCCCCAGGGCCTGCGTCACCGCCGGGCGCAACCATGCGGGCCAGTCCAGAATTTCCAGATCCTCGGGGATCGGTGCGGCCAGCGCGGCGCGTTCGGCCTCGGTCAGGGGCGCGGGGGCAAAACCTTCCCCGGCAAACAGATCCTCGATCGGCAAGCCCTGCGCGCGACACAACCCCAGCATCAGCGCGCGCCCGCTGGGCGCGCCCTCCGCCGCGCCGCCCAGAACCGCATAAGACCCGCGGCAGCGCAGCACGTCATAGACATGATCGCGGATTGCCGCCCGGTCGCCTGAACCCGCAAAGCGATGCCCGCGCGCCCAGGTCGTCAGCACCTGCTCGGCCGGTGCGCCAGCCAGGGTGCGATCCAGAATTTCAATGGCGGCGGCGATGCGGGCAGCGGGGGTCATGGCTCTCTCCTGAGCGTCAAGTACCCGGACGAGCCGCCGGGACAAGCGGGGGCGCCGCCCCCGCACCCCCGGGATATTTGTGCCAGAAAGAAAGGGGGATTCTCTTTCACTCTGGTCCAAATATCCCGGGGGGTTCGGGGGGCAGAGCCCCCCGGCTGTGCTTACCCGATGCGGTAGTTCGGGCTTTCGCGGGTGATCTGCACGTCGTGGACGTGGCTTTCCTTCAGGCCGGCGCCGGTGATGCGGACGAACTGGCAACCGCCCTTCATCTCGGCCACGGTGCGGCTGCCGGTGTAGCCCATCGCCGCGCGCAGACCGCCGACCAGTTGGTGGATCACAGCGCCAGCAGGCCCCTTGTAGGACACCTGGCCCTCGATCCCTTCGGGCACCAGCTTGTCAGAAGCCGCGTCCTTCTGGAAATAGCGATCGGCCGAGCCGCGCGCCATCGCGCCAAGCGAGCCCATGCCGCGATAGGATTTATACGAGCGGCCTTGATACAGGATCACCTCGCCCGGGGATTCATCGGTGCCGGCAATCGCCGAGCCCACCATCGCGCAGCTGGCCCCCGCCGCGATCGCCTTGGCGAAATCGCCCGAGAACTTGATGCCGCCATCCGCGATGATCGGCACATCGCCCGCGCCCGAGGCCGCGTCCATGATCGCGGTCAGCTGCGGCACGCCGACGCCCGCCACGATCCGAGTGGTGCAGATCGAGCCCGGGCCGATACCGACCTTGACCGCATCGGCGCCCGCCCCGATCAGTGCCCGGGTGGCCTCGGCGGTGGCGACGTTGCCGGCCACGACCTGCGTCGACCCCGAGAATTTCTTGATCCGTTCGACCGCGCGCGCAACGCCTTCGGAATGGCCATGCGCGGTGTCGATCACGATCAGATCGCAGCCCGCCTCGATCAGCGCGCAGCTGCGTTCATAGCCCGCATCGCCCACGGTCGAGGCGGCGGCGACCCGCAGACGCCCCTTGTCATCCTTGCAGGCCTGCGGGTGCAGCACGGATTGTTCGCTGTCCTTCAGCGTCAGCAGCCCGGTCAGCTTGCCCTCGGCATTCACCACCAGCAGCTTCTCGATCCGGCGTTCCTTCATCAGGCTCATCGCCTCGTCGCGGTCGGCCGGTTCGCGCAGCATCGCCAGGTTGTCCGAGGTCATCATCGCACGCACCGGGGTGCGGTCGTCGCTGGCGAAGCGCATGTCGCGGTTGGTCACGATGCCCACGACCCGGCCGGCATCATCCACCACCGGAAAGCCGGTGACGTTATAGCGGTCCTGCAGCGCCTTGGCATCGGCCAGGGTCTGATCGGCGGTCAGGGTGATCGGGTTGTAGACGATGCCGCTTTCGAAGCGCTTCACGCGGCGCACATCGGAGGCCTGCTGATCGACCGTCAGGTTGCGGTGGATCACCCCCATGCCGCCCGCCTGGGCCATCGCGATCGCCATGCGCGCCTCGGTCACCGTATCCATGGCCGAGGACAGCAGCGGGATGTTGAGGCGGATGGATTTGGTCACGAAGGTCGAGACATCTGCCTCCGAAGGCAGCACCGAAGATGCGGCCGGAACAAGGAGAACGTCATCAAAGGTGAGCGCCTCACGAATCTGCATGGAAAGCCTCCTTGGCAGGGAACGTTTGGCGGTTCCCTGTTTCACGGCTTTGCGCGGGATGCAAGCCCCTCAGGCGGTGGCAGCGTTGGTTTTCACCGCAAGTTGCCCTTTGGCCCAGAGTTTGAAGATCTTCACCGCGATCGGCGGGATCGCCAGCGTCGCCAAGATCAGCGCGAAGGCCCCCGGCAGGCGCCAGACCCCGCCCAGGCTCAGCCAGGCATTGGCGGTTGCCGCCAGCGGGAAGGTCAGCGCCCCCCACATCGGTGAGAACTCGCCCGCCAGAAGCCAGCGGCCACGCAGCACCAGCCCCCCAAGAATGATCGCCGTCAGTATGGCGAAGGCCTGCGCCATGGCCGCCGCGCCGAAGCCATGCGCCACCGTCGCCAGCAGCGCCGCGGGGGCCAGATGGATCGCCAGGAACGGGCGCAGCGGCGCAGGCACGGTTTCACGCGACAACTGGCCGAGCGAGATGCTCCAGATCGCCACCGCCGCCGCCAGCGCAACCCAGAACAGCGCAACGCCCAGCTGCATCAGCCCCAGCCCCTGCGACACCATCGCCGCCACGATCCAGCCCGAGAACAGCAGATGCCACACCGGGCTGACGCGGCGCTGCTCTGCCGGGCCGGTGGCGAAGACGAAGACCACCGCGACGGTCAGAGCCAGATGCACGCCGATCCCCGTCAGCAGCAGCGGCCGCGCCTGCTCGGGCGCATAGGGGCCGAAGGCCGCCGCCAGCAGATAGAGGCACAGCACCCCCGCCGCCAGACCCCCGCGCCCCGGCAAGATCCGCAGATCTTCCAGCACCACGCCCGGGCGACGCATGAATTTCACGACATAGGTCAGCACCGCAAACAGCCCGAGGATCGTCACCGCGCCCATCAGCGCATCGGCCAGTGCCGGCGGCAGAGCGAATTCATTGATCCCGCGCCGCCAGGCGAGGCCCAGCCCCAAAAGCCCCATCACCGGCGGAAACATCGCCGGGGGGGTGCGCCGCCAAAGTCCCTTGGGTGTCGGTTTGGGTGCCTGAAATGCCATCGCATCGCCTTTCCTGTGCTGGTCCCGGCATAATCCCCCGGGCTTGCTCTTGCAACTGCGGCTTATGCCGGGAAATCTGCGGCAAACACGAGGAGACATCATGACACGGCACGCATATGAAACCGGGCGGCTGAACCTGCCCTTCGTCGGCATCGCCACCTTCGGCAAGCGCGACTATGTCTCCGACTGGTCGGCGATCGACGCCGATGTGGCGGTGATGGGGGCGCCGTTCGATTTCGGCACCCAGTTCCGCGCTGGCGCCCGCTTTGGCCCGCGCGCGGTGCGCGAGGCCTCGACGCTGTTCTCCTTCGGCCATGCCGGCGCCTATGACCACGAGGACGAGGCCACCTATCTGGGCCCCGAGGTGCGGATCGTCGACATCGGCGACGCCGACATCGTGCATACCGACACCGAAACCAGCCACGCCAATATCGAGGCCGGGGTGCGCGCGATGCTGGCGGGCGGCGCGCTGCCGGTGGTGATCGGCGGCGATCATTCGGTGAATATCCCCTGCATCCGCGCCTTCGACGATCAGGGCCCGATCCACATTCTGCAGATCGACGCGCATCTGGATTTCGTCGACGTGCGCCATGGCGTGCGCCACGGTCACGGCAACCCGATGCGCCGTGCGGCCGAACGCGACTACGTGACCGGGATCACCGCGCTTGGTATCCGCAACGTCAGCTCGACCACGCGCGAAGGATACGAGGCCGCCCGTGCGATGGGCGACGACATCCTGTCGGTGCGGCAGGTCCGCAAGCTCGGGATCGAGGGGGTGCTGGCGCGTATTCCGGCGGGCGCACGGCTTTATGTGACGATCGACATCGACGGGTTCTGCCCCTCGATCGCGCCGGGCACCGGCACGCCGAGCCATGGCGGTTTCCTCTATTACGAGGTGCTGGAGATCCTGCAGGGTGTGGCGCGCGCGCATGAGGTGGTGGGGATCGACCTGGTCGAGGTGGCGCCCGATTACGACCCGACCGGATCGACCGCGATCCTGGCGGCGCAGGTCTTGCTGAACTTCCTGGGCTTCATCTTCCATGAACGGGGCCAGCGCGCGGCGCTCGCGCCCTGACGGACCGGGCGGCGGCGGGCATATCCGCGCGCCGCTCAGCCCGGCAACACGAGGCTGGTGGCGCCGAGGCTCAGCGCCTCGGCGCCTGTGCCCAGCTTGAACCGCATCAGCCCCGCCCCCGCACCGGAATTGACATCGCCCAGATCGAGCCAGCGCACACCCTGCCCCCGCAGCATCAGCGCCGCCTGCCACAGCAGCAGGTTATGCGCCCCGCAGGCCCGCCCCGCGGCGCCGGACCAGCCGATCTGATAGGTTGCGCCGCTGCCGTGACGCAAAAAGACGACGCCCGCCAGGTTTTCGCCCGCCTGCGCGCTGGCCGTGGGCCCGAGGGCCGCCAGCGCCAGCACGCCGCCCCGCGCGCCGCGCCCCCAGGCGGTGACGAAATCGCCCGGCACCCCGCCGTAACCGCGCGCCCGCCGTTGATCGGCCTCGGCCTGCAGCAACCAGCCGGGATCAGGGTCGGCCACCACCGCGATGCCGCTGCGTTCGGCCGCAGCCAACCGGTTGCGCCACTTGGCATCGAGCCCCGCGCGCAAGGTCGCAGGCTCGGGCCCGAGGCGCCAGATCGCCTGATGGCGCGGCGTAACCAGCGGGATCAGCCCGAAACCCGCCGCCGGCACCTCGGGCGTGGCGATCAGCACCCCGGGCAGATGACGCGCCAGCGCGCGCAGCCCCGCGCGCGCCTGATCGGCGCCGACACCCGCGCGCCAGACCGGCCCGCGACTGACCAGCCACAGCCCCGACCGCCCGACCGCCTGCACCAGACCGATGCGCCGTCCCGCACAGGACAGCACCAGGCGGCGCAGGTCGCGCCCGCCCGCACGGGCAATCTGGCCATAGCTCCACTGCTGTTGCAGCGCAGCCCCCGGCAGCCCCTCGAACGCCGCCAGCGCCATCGCCCAGCCCGCCGCATCCAGACCCGATTCTGAAATTTCGATCCGCTCCATGCGCCTGTTAAGCCAGATTTCACCTAACGCATGCTTAAATTCCCCATCCCGAGGAGGACCAGATGCCCCGTTTCCCCACGCAAACCACCCCGTCCCGCCCTGCACGCGCGCGCCCCGTCACGCGGTTCACCCTGCGCAGCCTGCCTGCCCCGCGCTACACACCCTGGGCTGCGGGGCTGGTCGCGCTGGCGCTGTCGCTGGCCTGGCTTGGCGCGCTGGCGCTGTGGCGCGTGCTGGGCTTGTGACCTTCGGCGCGCGTATCGGCACAATCCGCCCCGCGGCCTGCGCTCAAATTCACTGGACAAGCCCGCGCCGCCCGGCGATCAAGCAGGCCCAACCCCCGGAGCCCGCCCGTGCCCAGCCCGCAGCCCCAAACACGCCACCTGCCACGCCACCGACCCGATGTCGCCGCATCGCCGCACACGCCCCACGCCTATGGCCGCGCGGCTTTGTGGATGGCGGGCGCGATGACCGGCTTCGTGTCGATGGCATTGGCCGGGCGCGAGGTCGCGCGCTGGCACGACACGTTCGAGATCATGACCTGGCGATCCGTGCTGGGGGTGATGATCGTGCTGGGGGCCGCGCGGATCAGCGGCCAGTGGGGGGCCTTGCGGGCACGCAACATGGGGCTGCACCTGATCCGCAACCTGAGCCATTTCACCGGCCAGAACCTGTGGTTCGCCGCGCTGACGCTGATCCCGCTGGCCCAGCTGTTCGCGCTGGAATTTTCCTATCCGATCCTGGTGACGCTGGCCGCGCCGCTGGTGCTGGGCGAACGGCTGACCCCGCGCGGCCTGCTGGCGGCGGGCATCGGCTTTGCCGGCGTTCTTCTGGTGGCGCAGCCCTGGGGCAAGGGGGGCCTGAGCTTTGGAACCGTGCTGGCGATGCTGGCGGCGGTCGGGTTTGCGGGCTCCGCGCTCAGCACGAAGCGGCTGACACGCAGCGCCCCGGTGATCGAGATCTTGCTGTGGCTGACGGTGATGCAGGCGGTGTTCGGCGCGGTGATGATGATGGGCGATGGCGTCTGGCGATGGCCGACGGCGGCCAGCGCGCCCTGGCTCGCGCTGATCGGGGTCGCCGGGCTGGGGGCGCATTTCTGCATGACCCGCGCGCTGGCCCTGGCGCCCGCCTCGGTCGTCATCCCGATCGACTTTCTGCGCCTGCCGCTGATCGCGGCACTGGGGGCGCTGCTTTATCACGAAAACCTTTCGATCCCCGTGATCCTGGGCGGTGCGGTGATCTTGTGGGCAAACTGGATCAACCTGCGCAACCGGCCGGACACCCCGCAACCGCTGCCCCTTGACGAAACGTGACTGAGCCGCAACAAGCTGCAATGCAGCATCTTTTGCGGACGTGACGTAAGGCCGCAGGCTTGATTGATTTACGCAAACGTCATGGTAGGGTTTCCCCAGACGCATAACTGACACGCTAGGGATGAGGATCAAATGAGACGTGTTATGATGACGGCAAGCGCGCTGGCCCTTGGGGCCACCGCTGCCACCGCAGGGGGGATCGAACGGTCGGGCCAGTCGGTCGGGATCCTGTTCGAACAAGGCAACTATGTGGAGTTCAACATCGGCCGGGTGCGCCCGGAAGTGTCGGGCACGCAGCAGATCCCCGTGTCGCCGCTGTCGCCGGCCGGGGTCGGCTCGGGCGACATGGCCGAGGACTACACCACGATGAGCCTGGGGCTGAAGATGAAGGTCAACGACCGCATCGACGCCGCGCTGATCATCGACGAGCCGGTGGGCGCCGACGTGTCCTATCCGATCACCGGCTACCTTTACGGCGGCTCGACGGCGGACATCAACTCCTACGCCACGACCGCGCTGATGCGCTATAAATTCGACAACAATATCAGTGTGATCGGCGGCCTGCGCGCAATCCGCACGAATGGCACGGTTCATCTGTTCAACGGCTATGACATGTCGTCGTCGAGCGAGACCGACTATGGCTATGTGCTGGGCGTCGCCTGGGAAAAGCCCGAGATCGCGGCCCGCGTCGCGCTGACCTACAACTCGGCCGTCACGCATGATTTCACCGCCAACGAGAATGGCGCGGAAACCAGCTTCGAGACCGAGATCCCGCAATCGCTGACGCTGGAAGGTCAGACCGGGGTCGCGAAGGACACGCTGGTGTTCGGCTCGATCCGCTGGGTCGACTGGAGCGCGTTCCAGATCGCACCGACGAATTACATGGCCAACCCCGCGAACGTCTATAAGGACCCGCTGGTCAGCTATGACAACGACTCGATCACCTACACGCTGGGTGTCGGGCGCCGGTTCACCGAAAACTGGTCGGGTGCCATGTTCGTCAGCCACGAAACCGGCAAGGACGGCTATGCGGGCAACCTCGGGCCGACCGACGGCTCGACCGCGGTCGGTCTGGCGGCGACCTATACCCGCGACAACCTGAAAATCACCGGCGGCGTGCGCTATGTGATGATCGGGGATGCCGATACCGAGATCCCGGCCGCGCTGGTCGCGCCCTGCCCGGATGGCGATTGCGGCACCTTCGGCAAGTTCACCGACAACCACGCCGTCGCCGTCGGCCTGCGCATCGGCTACAGCTTCTGAGGCAAACGCCTTGCACCGGAAAAGCCCCGCGACCCCCGCGGGGCTTTTTCATTGCGGCGCGTTGCACAGCCGCAAGATCCGGGTGGCGCAGCCCCGCGCGCCCGGCTAGCGTCGCGCCATGAACACCACCGCCTCCCCCCGCCTGTCACCGCTTGTCTGGACCTTGCTTGGCGCGCTTGCGCTGATCTGGGGCACCTCGTTCCTGTCCAACCGCGTGGCCCTGACCGAGGCCAGCGTGCTGGCCACCGTGACCCTGCGGGTGCTGGGCGGCATGGTCCTGCTGTGGCTGTGGGTCGGGTTGCGCCGCCTGCCCCTGCCACGCGAGCCGCGCTATATCTTCCGCTTTCTGATGATGGGTGCGCTGAACAACGCAATTCCGTTTTCACTGATCGTCTGGGGCCAGCAGCATATCGACTCGGGGCTGGCCTCGATCCTGAATGCCTCGACCGCGATCTTCGGCGTGCTGATCGCGGCCCTGGTGTTCAGCGACGAACACCTGACCCCGCGCCGTGCCCTGGGCGTGGGCATCGGTTTTTGTGGCGTGGTGCTGGCCATCGGCCCCGAGGCGCTGCGCGGCTTCAACCCCGCCTCGATGGGGCAGCTGTCGATCATCGGCGCGTCGATTTCCTACGGCTTTGCAGGGGCTTACGCGCGGTTCTCAATGCGCGGCATCGCCCCCGAAGTCGCCGCCGCAGGCATGTTGACGGGTGGCGCCGTCTGGCTGGTGCCCGCGCTTTTGCTGACCGAGGGCGTCCCGCAGTTCGGCTGGTCCGCCCCGGTCTGGGGGGCGGTGCTGTGGCTCGGGCTCGGCTGCTCGGCGCTGGCCTATCTGATCTATTACCGCATCCTTGCGCTGGCAGGCGCGGGCAACCTGTCGCTGGTCACCCTGCTGATCCCCCCCGGTGGCGATCGTGGCGGGCTGGGCCACCTATTCCGAACGATTGGGCTGGAACGCCTGGGCGGGATTTGCGGTGCTGGCGGCAGGCTTGCTGATCCTGAACAGCCGCCCGAAACCCGCCCGCGTTCCCGCCCCTGCCAAAACCCCGTGACGGCGGCGCGCACAGCCGTTAAACCCGGAGGCGCAAGCAAGGGGACCGGGATGATCTATTCCAATCGCGCAGAATGGCTTGGCGCCAGCCAGAAACGGGTGCTGCTGTTCGGCATGTCGGGGCTGGGCAAGACCTATCTGGCCTCGATGCTGCGCGCCTCGGCTTCGGGGTGGTTTCACTACTCGGTCGATTACCGGATCGGCACGCGCTACATGGGCGAATATATCGCCGACAACTTCAAGCGCGAGGCGATGAAGAACCCGTTCCTGCGCGAATTGCTGCTCAGCGACAGCGTCTATATCGCCAGCAACATCACCTTCGACAATCTGGCGCCCCTGTCCACCTATCTGGGCAAGCCCGGCAGCCCGGCCAAGGGTGGCCTGCCCTTCGACGACTACATGCTGCGCCAGAACCAGCACCGCGCCGCGGAAAAATCGGCGCTGCTCGACACCGAACATTTCATCGCCCGCGCGCGAGAGATCTATCAGATCCCGCATTTCGTCTGCGATTCGGGCGGCTCGATCTGCGAGGTGGTCAATCCCGAAGACCCGGCCGACCCGATCCTGAACGCGCTGTCGCGCAACCTGCTGATGGTCTGGATCGAAGGTTCGGACGCGCATACCGGCGAACTGGTGCGCCGTTTCGACCGCGCGCCCAAGCCGATGTATTACCAGCCCCAGTTCCTGGAGCGCAAATGGGTCGAATACCGCGTCGAGCGGGGGTTGAAGGAAGACGAGGTCAACCCCGACGATTTCGTGCGCTGGACCTATGCGCAGGCGCTGGCCCATCGCCAGCCCCGCTATGCGGCGATGGCCGAAAACTGGGGCATCAAGGTCAGGGCTGAGGATGTCGCCCTTGTCCGCGACGAGAAAGATTTTACATCGCTGATCGCGGGCGCCCTGCCCGCTTGACCCATACGCCGGGGCCAAGGCCCCGGGCAAAACCGGCCAGACACCGCCACAAGGACGAACGCAATGCCCATCACCCTGCCTGAATCCCTGCCCGCCTTTGACATCCTGTCGAAGGAAGGCGTGATGGTGATGACGCCCGAGCGCGCGGCGCGGCAGGAAATCCGGCCGCTGCGGATCGGCCTGCTGAACCTGATGCCGAAGAAGATCCAGACCGAGAACCAGTTCGCCCGGCTGATCGGCGCAACCCCGATCCAGATCGACTTTCAGTTGATCCGCATGACCGAGCATCAGACCAAGAACACCGCCGCCGAGCATATGGAAACCTTCTATCGCCCCTTCGCCGAGGTCGAGGCCTCGGGCGAGAAATTCGACGGTCTGATCATCACCGGCGCGCCGATCGAACACCTGCCCTTCGACGAGGTCACCTATTGGGACGAGATGACGCGCGTGTTCGACTGGACGCAAAGCCATGTGTTCTCGACCTTCGGGGTGTGCTGGGGCGGCATGGCGATGGCCTATTACTTCCACGGCGTGAACAAGCACATGCTGGACCACAAGGCCTTCGGCTGTTTCCGGCACCGCAATCTGGCGCCCGCCTCGCCCTATCTGCGCGGCTTTTCCGACGATCTGCTGATCCCGGTCAGCCGCTGGACGGAAATGCGCCAGCCGGAACTGGACGCGGCGGGGCTGACCACGCTGCTGGCCTCGGATGACACCGGCCCCTGTCTGGTCGAAGATGCCTGCCACCGCGCGCTTTATGTCTTCAACCATTTCGAATATGACAGCACCACGCTGAAGGAAGAGTACGACCGCGACGTGGCCGTCGGCAAAGCGATCAATGTGCCGGCGAATTACTACCCCGACGACGACCCGCGCCGGACGCCCTCGAACCGCTGGCGCAGCCACGCGCATCTGCTGTATGGTAACTGGATCAACGCGATCTATCAGGACACGCCCTACGATCTGGCCGAAATCGGCCGCTGAGCGCGGGCACCGCAGCCGGGGGTGTCCCCCCCCCGGACCCCCGGGAGTATTTGGACCAAGAAGAAGAGACCTGATTTCTTCTTGGCGAAAATACTCCGGGGGAAGGGTCCGGCACGGGCCCGCGGGGGCAGCGCCCCCGACCCCGCTTGCAGCGCCGCGCGCCACGCCTATAGTGAAGCCCATTCACATCGCAACGGGGGCCGCCATGGGCAAGAACAAGGACAAGGCAAAAGACAAGGACGCACCCGAAACGGCAGAGCCCGCGCCGCAGGCGCTGGTGGCCGATATCCCATTCGTGGGCGACATCACCCGGTTTCTGAACGAAGAAGCCCCGGTCGCGCTGCGCGACGCGATCCTGACCGCCAAGAAAGATGAAATCCTTTCGAAGTCATATCCTTACCGCGAGGAGATGAAGAAAAAGGACTACGAGGCGCAGATGGATGCGCTGCAGATCGAACTGGTCAAGATGCTGTGGGATCTGAAAGCCACCGGCAAGCGGCTGGCGGTGATCTTCGAAGGGCGCGATGCCGCCGGCAAGGGCGGCACCATCGCGCGGATGCAGGAAAACCTGAACCCGCGCTCGGCCTATGTCGTGGCGCTGCCCAAGCCGACCGAACGCGAGGCGACGCAGTGGTATTTCCAGCGCTATGTCGACTGGCTGCCTGCGGCGGGGGAAATCGCGCTGTTTGACCGCAGCTGGTATAACCGCGGCGTGGTCGAACATGTCTTCGGGTTTTGCACCCCCGAACAGCGGGCCCATTTCTTTGCCCAACTGCCGGATTTCGAAAAGATGCTGGTCGAGGAAGGCATCATTCTGGTCAAGCTCTGGCTCTCGGTCGACCGGGCCGAGCAATTGAAGCGGTTCCTCGACCGCGAACATGACCCGCTCAAACAGTGGAAGCTCAGCTGGATCGACGTCGAGGGGCTGAAGAAATGGGACGCCTATTCCGAGGCGATCCGCGAAACGCTGAAACGCTCGGACACTGACCATGCGCCGTGGACGGTGATCCGCTCGGACGACAAGATGCGCGCGCGGATCGCCGCGATCCAGACTGTGCTGAACGCCGTCGACTACGCGAAAAAAGACGCGAAAGCCATTGGCAAGATTGACAAAAAAATCTGCGGCGGGCGCGGCATCCTGGATGAGTAAGCAAGGCTATCATCACGGCAACCTGCGTCAGGCGCTGGTCGAGGCGGCGCTGCGGCTGATCGCGGCGCAGGGGCCCACGGGCTTTACCCTGTCCGAGGCGGCCAAGGATGCCGGGGTGACGCCCGCCGCCGTCTACCGCCATTTCGCGGGCCGCGAAGATCTGATCGCGGAATGCGCGCGGCAGGGTTTCGGGATTTTCGCCGATCTGCTGGAACATGCCTGGAACGGTGGCGCACCTTCGGCGCTGGCGGCCTTCGGTACGGTGGGCCGGGCCTATCTGGCCTTTGCCCGTCGGTTTCCGGGGCATTACATGGCGATGTTCGAAAGCGGCATCGCCGCCTCGCGCAGCCCCGATCTGGCCGATGCGGCGGCGCGCGCCGAAAGCGCGATGCTGCGCGCGACCGAGGCGCTGACGCGGCATCTGCCCGAAAACCGCCGCCCCCCCACCGCGATGGTGCATGCCCATATCTGGGCGATGAGCCATGGCGTCGTCGAACTTTACGCGCGCGCGGCCCCGGGATCGCGCGCGCCCTACGCGCCCGAGGATCTGCTGGAAAGCGGCATCGGGATTTACCTGCGCGGCCTTGGGATTTTGCCCGCGGACCGCTGACATACTGGAGAGACGAATGGAACTGGCAGCGCGCGTGGCGCATATGCGGGGCGATGCGGGAAATGGCTGGGGCATCCTGTTCCGCGCCCGCGAGATGATCGCGGCGGGCGAGAGCGTGGTGATGCTGTCGATCGGCGAGCCGGACGTGAAAACCGACCCGGCGATCCTGGCGGCGATGGCGCAATCGGCGGCTAATGGCCACACCGGATATCCCGACATTGCCGGCACCATGGCACTGCGCGCGCAGATCGCGGCGCGGGTGCAGGCGCGCAGTGGCGTGCCGACCCGCCCCGAGAATGTGCTTGTCACCCCCGGCGGGCAATCGGCGCTGTTCTCGGCCCATAGCGTCTTGCTTGATCCCGGTCAGGCGGGGCTGTTCGTGGCGCCCTATTATGCCACCTACCCCGGCACGATCCGGTCGACCGGCGCCGAGGCCCGGGTGATCGAGGCGCGCGCCGAAGCCGGTTTCCAGCCGGCCGAGGCCGATATTCTGGCGGCAAGCGCGGGGGCCCGCACGCTGCTGATCAACTCGCCCAACAACCCGACCGGCGTGATCTATTCCGATGCCACGCTGCGGGGCATCGCGCGCGCCTGTCAGGCGGCCGATCTGTGGCTGATCTCGGACGAGGTCTATGACACGCAGGTCTGGCAGGGCCAGTTCCAAAGCCCGCGCGCCCTGCCCGGCATGGCCGAGCGCACCGTGGTGCTGGGCTCGCTGTCGAAAAGCCATGCGATGACGGGGTCGCGGATCGGCTGGATGATCGCGCCCGAGCCGGTGATCGCCGCCGCGCTGGAACTGGCGATCAACACCACCTATGGCGTGCCCGGCTTCATCCAGGACGCGGCCCTGTTCGCCCTGCGTCAGGGCACGGCCTTCGAGGCGGCGGTGGCCGCGCCCTTCCACCGGCGGCGCGACATTGCCAAGGCGGTGCTGTCGGGGTCGCAGGCGCTGCGGCTGATCCCGCCGGCGGGCGCGATGTATGTGATGGCCGACATCCGGCCCACCGGCCTGTCGGGCGATGCCTTCGCCGCGCGGCTGCTGGAAGAGCACAAGATCTGCGTGATGCCGGGCGAAAGCTTCGGCGCGGCCGCGGCCGGGCATATCCGCATCGCCCTGACCCAGGCCGACGCGGTGCTGGAAGGCGCGCTGCGTGTCTTGCGCGGCTTTGCCGAGGCGCAGATGCCCTGAGTTGTACAGGGGGCGGAGGCGCCATCGCGGCCCCTCCGCCCGCCTGGGGTTTCACGCCGGGAACAGACCGGCAGCCCCGGACCACAGCGCCCAGATCCCGAAGGCCGCCATCATCAGGCTGGAGATCCGCGCCGTCCAGGCGGCAAAGCCTTCGGGCAGGCGGTGGTGCAACACGGCAACCGTTCCCGACAGGGCCATCCACCACAGCATCGACCCCGCGAAGACCCCGCCAACCACGGTGACGGCAGCCCCGAGTGAAGCGGTTTTCGCAAGACCCAGCCCCGCAAAGATCGCTGCGAAGCTGAGGATCGTGGCCGGATTGGTCAGCGTCAGCGCGAAGGTGGTGGCGGTGGTGGCCCAAAGCCCGCGACTGTCCGGCGCGCTGGCGGCGCGCACGGGGCTTGCCCCGCGCGGCCATCCCTTCCACGCCAGCCAAAGCAGGAAAAGCCCACCCACAAGCCCGAGGGGGGCCGAAACCATCTGCAAGACAGCCGCGAAGGTGGCAAAGCCCGCCGCCGCCGCGCTGGCATAGGCGGCATCGGCCAGCGCGGTGCCCAGCCCCCCGGCCACCCCGGCGGCAAAACCGCGATTGAGCGTGCGCTGAATGCACAGCGCCCCGATCGGCCCCAAAGGGGCCGCGATGGCCAGCCCCATCATCAGTGATTTCAAGAACAGCATCATCAGCCCTCGACGTTGCCACGAAACAGGAACGGCGGTTCGACCACGGTCGACAGCGCCAGCATGGTTTCCGAGCGTGCAATCCACTGCCCGCCCTTCAGATCCGTCAGAAATTCCTCGACCCCCTGAAGCGAGGCCGCGCGGATCTGGACCAGATAGGACCAGCCGCCAGTGACATGATGGCAGGCGGTGACGCGCGGCGTCCCGGCCATGGCATGGCGAAAGGCGGTTTCGTCCACCCCGGCAGCCAGGGCCACCCAGATGAAGGCGGTGACGGGCAGGCCTGCGGCCTCGGGGGCGATATCGGCCATGATCCGGCGGATCGTGCCGCGCTCGGTCAGGCGGCGGATGCGTTCGTTGACCGCCGAGGTCGACAGCCCCACCTGCTCGCCGATCCGGGCCAGCGACTGGCGCGCGTCCTCTGCCAGCAGGGCGCATATTTTACGGTCAAGATCATCATCCACAGGAAAACCCCACGCAAGAATTCGATTCGCCAGCAAAATATAACGTCCATATCGGATTTTAAAGAAATATATGCGGCATGCGGCTGGATCGGCCGCAAAATTTGACCTTTCGCACCATTGCACCGATGATGACGGGCCTGTGACCCGAACGGTGGAGAGCCTGAATGCGCGTCGTGATCGGATGGATGCTGGGGGTGTGGCTGGCACTATGCGGCCCTGCTGGGGCCGAGCCCTACCCGCCCTATCATAGCCTTGCGGTGAATGATGACGCCGATCTTCTGCCCGCCGATGCCGAAGCGCGGATCGCGGCGCGGCTGGATACGCTGCGCGAGGCCAGCGGGATCGAGGTAACGGTGCTCACCCTGCCCACACGCGCCAGCTATGACCCGGCCGACTCGCTCGAGGCTTTCGCGACGCGGGTGTTCAACGGCTGGGGGATTGGCGACGCAACCCGCAACGACGGAATCCTGATCCTGGTGCTGGCCGAGGATCGTGAAATGCGGATCGAACTGGGCGCGGGCTACAACCCGGAATACGACATCCCCGCGCAGGACATCGTCAATCGGGTGATGCTGCCCGCATTTCGGGACGGGCGCATGGCCGAAGGGATCGAGACCGGCACCGAGGCGGTAATCACGCAGATCGTGAAACGCCACATCGAAGGGCTGTCCCCGCCGCCTGCGCAAAATCGCGACTGGATCGGCAAGGTTCTGGCAATCGGGGTGGTGCTGGCCTTCGCCGTCTCTGTCCTGCGAACACAGATCTGGAAACTGATCGGGCGCGTGAAACGCTGCCCGAATTGCGGCGCGGTCGGGCTGAACCGGGAACGGGTGATCGACACTCCTGCGACCCGAGACCACACCGGCAGCGGGCATACCGAAGAACGCTGCCGGAACTGCGACTGGAGCCGCCGCACACCTTTCACCGTCTCACGCAAGACACGCAATTCGGGCGGGTCTTTCGGTGGCGGGCGATCCTCGGGTGGTGGTGCGAGCGGGCGCTGGTAGCGCCCGCCCGTCTTGGATCAGAAGCGGAACGAGGCTTTCAGACCAACGGTGGTCATATCGCCGTCCACGCCGGTGCCGTCGAAATCGTCGGCCTTGTGATACAGCACCTCGCCACCGAGCATCCAGTTGTCGTTCATCGCCCAAGCGGCACCGATACCGCCAAAGCCGATGTTGTCAGAGAAATCGGTCGCACCGACCGCAACGTTCAGACGCTCGATCCCGGCGGTCCCGTAAAGCAGCCAGTCGCCCATATCGGCACCGGCCAGCAGTTTCAGCTGGGTCATCGAGTCGATCTTGCCAAACCCGTCAGAGGAACTGATGTCGGCCGCGGAATAGGCCAGCTCACCGCCCAGCACGAATTTGCCGAAATCATACATGTAACCTGCGTGGACACCGCCAAAGGCGCCGTCGGCGCTGAAATCAAAATCATCGACCGAGGCATCGCCGTAGCCCAGCTGGACACCGCCATAGAACCCGGTCCAGTCACGCCCCGCAACCGGCATCACCACTGGCGCCACTTCCGGCTCCACGACGGGCGCCACATAGCCCCCGGCGAAAGCAGCAGGCGCGGCAAGAACGCTGGCGGCCACAAAAGATACAATACGTTTCATGGATCCCTCCTTTTTGTCTCCATCACCGTGGGGCCGAAACAAAAGGCACAGCCCCCACATTCGGAGCAACGTTATTATAGACCTTCCGTTCCATGATTTCGAGGGGGTGCGGCAAGATTGCGCCGAAGGCCGCCCGGTTGGCGCAGAAGGCCGGACTGGACAGGGCGCATCGCCCCCGGCATAACTGAACATGTGTTCAGTTATCGGGAGGACAGAATGGAACTGCAGCAACTCAGGGCGATTGTCACCGGAGGGGCCTCGGGTCTGGGGGCGGCGACCGCGCAGTACCTTGCCGCGCAGGGCGCGCAGGTCACCCTGTTTGACCGCGACACGGCGCGCGGTACCGCGCTGGCGGCCGAAATCGGCGGAGAGTTCGCTCAGGTGGATGTGACCAGCGAAGCCAGCGTGGCGGCCGGAATCGCGCAGGCCAAGGCCGCGATGGGCGGCATTGATGCGCTGGTCAATTGCGCGGGCATCGCCACGGGCGAGCGTGTGGTGGGCCGCGACGGGCCGCATCGGCTGGACAGTTTCTCCCGCACGATCGAGATCAACCTGATCGGCAGTTTCAACGTGCTGCGGCTGGCTGCCGCCGAGATGGCGCAAAACCCGGGCCCCGAGCGCGGCGTGATCGTCAACACCGCCTCGATCGCGGCCTTCGACGGGCAGAAGGGCCAGGCCGCCTATGCCGCTTCGAAAGGCGGGATCGCGGGGATGACGCTGCCACTGGCACGCGATCTGGCGACCCAGGGCATCCGGGTCTGCGCGATCGCGCCGGGGATCTTCGCCACGCCGATGATGAAAGGCCTGCCCGCCGAGGTGCAAGACAGCCTTGCCGCCGAGGTCACCTTCCCCAAACGCCTGGGCGATCCGGCGGAATATGCCCGGCTGGCCGGGTTCATCATTTCCTGCGGTTATCTGAACGGCGAGGTGATCCGCCTCGACGGTGCGCTCCGGATGCGCTGATTACAGCTCCATCCCCGCCATCCGCCGCGCCAGGGCCGCCCCCAGTGCGGCGGAACTGGTTTCATAAATCACGTCAAAGGCCGCGAACTGCGCCTGCATCAGCGCCCGCCCGGCGGGCGAGTCGCTGAATTCGGCGCAGTCGTGCAACTCGTCCAGGCTGAGCGGGGCATAGGCCATAAAAAGATAGCCTTCGAGCCAGCCGGTCACATCGGCCCGGATGTCGGGCTCCTGCGCGGCCACCTCGGCCAGCATGTCGGTCTCGGTCACCTCGTAGGGAAAGGCCTGCCCGGCCGCCATTGCGCGATAGAAGGCCAGATTGGCATTCAGCCCGCCTATCACGTTCGGCTCGACCAGATCAGCGGCCTCGATCACCGCGCGCACCGCCTTCAGCCGCGCATCCCCCGCCGCATCCGCGCGTTCCGCCGCGATCAGCGCCGCCTCCTCGACATCCGGGTCCAGCAATGCCCGGCGCGCGCTGACTTCCAGCGTGACGACCCGATGCCCAAGATCCGAGGTCAGCCAGTCCTCGATGGCCCTTTGATCGGCCCCCTCCAGCGCGGCGGCAAAGGCCGCCTCATAGGGCGGACGCAGCCGGTTGGGCGCATGGATCTCGGCCACCTCGGCGCGCCAGGCGGGATCGGCGGGCTGCCCCAGCATCTCCTCGGACAGATCGGCGCCGTAATCCACGCCCTCCTGCTGCAGGATCTCGAAGATCGGGCCGGTCTGCAAAAGGTCCGAAATCCGCGCCGGGTCGGCCTGCGCTGGCCCGGCCCCCAGCCCGCCCAGCACCAGCGCCGCGCAGAGCCCCTGCCCCCAGGCGATAAAGAATCGACGGATCATCGGCGGCCACTCCCAAACTGCCCCCACATGGCTACTCTGCCCCGCCCGATCTGCCAAGCGCCCACCGCCGCCACCCGCGCAAACCCCCTGCATTCCGGCGCCAAATCGCCAGCCCCGCAGGCGCCCTGCCACGTCCCGCGACAGTTTTGAAAAAATCCTGCAAAAAGCGGTTGCAACCCCCCGTGCGGCACGATAAATCCCCGCCTCACGAAGACCCCTGACGCGGAGAGGTGGCAGAGTGGTCGAATGCGGCGGTCTCGAAAACCGTTGTCGGTTTGCGCCGACCCAGGGTTCGAATCCCTGTCTCTCCGCCACTTCCATCTGAAATCATTAGATTTTATGCGGACAAGACGGGGATACCCGCCAAATTACCCGCCATAAGAAATGCATTTGGATGCGATGAGATGCAACACGCGGCGTAGCGGAAGTCGAATGATCTCCGAAGCCTGTCGGCGTGCGTCAAATGATCAGATACCCTGAAAACTCTGCCCTCGCGCTTTCCAATCTGAGGATGCGGATTCGCGTGGGGCGGCCTCTAAACAACTTCGGATGAGAAGGCTCGTGGCAGGTCACACGCCCAAAAGAGGAGCCCCGCCGACGAAGGCGGGGCCCTTGGGGAGAGGAACTCAGGCCACTCAGGCGTTCAGGATGACCTTCATCGCCTTCTCGCGCGCGGCGTTTCCGAAGACCTCATAGGCCTCCAGGATCTCGTCGAGCTTGAAGCGGTGGGTCACCAGTTTGCCGGGATTGACCTTGCCCGCGTTCAGCGTCTTGAGCAGCATCGGCGTCGTGTTTGTACTCACCAGGCCCATCGAGATGTTGATGTTCTTGATCCAGAGTTCCTCGATATGAAGCTGCACCGGCGTGCCGTGAACGCCCACATTGGCGATATTACCGCCGGCCGAGACGATCTTCTGGCAGATATCAAAAGTCGCGGGCACGCCCACCGCCTCGATGGCGACGTCAACGCCAAGACCGCCGGTCATCTCGAGTATCTTCGCCACCGGATCTTCGGCGCCGACCTGGATCGTGTCGGTCGCGCCGAACTGCTTGGCCAGCTCAAGCCGCGCAGGGTCCATGTCGATCATCACGATGCGCCCGGGCGAATAGAACTGCGCGGTCAGGAGCACCGACATCCCCACCGGCCCCGCGCCGATGATCGCGATCGTGTCGCCCGGTTTGACATTGCCGTATTGCACGCCGATCTCGAGCCCCGTCGGCATGATATCCGACAGCATCACCAGCGCCTCTTCGTCCGCCCCGTCCGGGATCGGGTAGAGCGAGTTGTCGCCATGCGGGATGCGCACATATTCGGCCTGCGTGCCATCGATCAGGTGGCCCAGAATCCAGCCGCCATCCGAGCAATGCGCATAGAGCTGACGCTTGCAGTTGGCGCATTTCCCGCAGGAGGTCACGCAGGAGATCAGCACCGCATCGCCCGGCTTGAAGTTCTCCACTGCGGCGCCCACCGCCTCGACCACGCCCACACCTTCATGGCCCAGCGTCCGGCCTGCATCGACCGTCGGCACATCGCCCTTCAGAATATGCAGGTCGGTGCCGCAGATCGTGGTCTTGGTGATCTTGACGATCACATCCGTCGGCTTCTGGATTTCGGGTTTATCCTTGTCGGCCCAGGCCTTCTGCCCGGGTCCCTGATACACGAGTGCTTTCATGGGTCTCCTCCTCTTTGCCTTTGGCGTCCGGTGCGCGAGCGAGCCCCTGTCCGCCACGCACCTGCCTGGGCCCAAGCCTAGCCGGGGCGCCGCAAAGAGATAGACCGTGGTATACCAAAGCCGGATCGAAGCTGGAAAACGCCGATCCATTTCGGAAGCAAACCCACGCCGCATCGCGGAAAGACGCGGCGGCATCCGCGCGGATGACAGTCGGGCCGGTGCGCGCTCAGGTGCGGGTCGCCGCCAGCGTCTGCCCCGGGCTTTCCCCAAACCGCTTGCGATAGGCGGCGGTCATCGCGCCGAAGTTGACATAGCCACGCGCCGAGGCAATCGAGCGGACCGTCTCGCCCCGCTCGGCCTGCAGCAAGGCACGGCGCAATCCGTCGAGTCGCTGCGCGGTCATGAAGTCATGCGGAGAGATCCCGCGAAACCGCCGGAACCCTTCGGAAAGGCTGCGCGCACTGATCTCAAGCTCGGCCGCGATCTCGGTGATGCTGAGTGCCTCGGCGGCGTGTTCGACCATGATCCGCTCAGCCTCGCGCACATAATGCGGCGCGGCGGAGCGAGCGCCGGTTTCAAGGTTCAGCCCCGAATTGGCGGCCCAGTTCTGCAGCAGTTCAAGACAGATCATCTCTTCGATCCGCCGCTCGATCAGCGGATCGCCGATGCCGTCATGGCGCGCATCGAGCGAGCGGGTCGTGTAATCGAGCAAGGACAGCCACGCCGATTGCCCGGCGCTGAAGATCAGGCGTTTCTTCCACAGATCGTCGCCAGGAACGAAGCCGTACCAGCGCGCGGCAGTCTCCGCCATCAGCTTGTGCGGGATCGTCAGGTTGAGCTGCAGGTCGCTCCCGTCCGCGATATTCCAGTAATCCGTGCGCGAGCAATCCACCACATAGCTGTCGCCGGGCCGGCTATCAACCGCGTCATTCCCCAGCAACGGGTGACGCACGCTGCCGCGCAGGGTGTTGACGACGATGATATTGCCCGAATCCGGATCGAAATCATCCGCGCGCGTCGGCGTGCCAAAGCAGAACCGGCTGAACCTGATCCCGCCAACCTTCAGCATCCGGATCGTGGCATCAGGGTCGGCGCCCCGCGTCAGCGGTCGCGTCGAGAGCGGCATGTAGGTCTTGGTGCAGAAGTCGTTGACCACCTGCCAGTCGCGCGTGTCGTTGAGCTTGCCTTGCAGCAGCGTCTTGCCACGCCCATCCTCAAGGAGCGCCCTCTCAAGCATCGCCAGTTCCTCCCAGAACCTCGCACTCTTCGCGCGTACGGCCCACCTCCAACCGCTCTCTGCCGAAGAATGCGTGCTCAATTTTGTCGGCCAAACGGAGATCGGGCAACATTATTCAACGGCGAAATGAACTCTATGAACCCTCAACGATCTGCTTCGAAGCCAATATGCTCTCCCTGCCCGGACTACGCATGCCGCGTTCAGCCGGGCGGCTCATGGGGCTGCGCGACGTTGCTCAGACGGTCGGAAAATTGTCCCATGTAGCCAGAATTACTCAACGATGGTGGCCTCGGTTGCGGCGCGCAGTTCGGCCTCGGTCACGCCATCGGCGAGTTCGACGATCTTGAGCCCGCCCGGAACCACGTCCATCACGCCCATGTTCGAGATGATCCGGTCCACGACGCCCTTGCCGGTCAGCGGCAGGGTGCATTCCTTGAGCACCTTCGATTCACCGTGCTTGTTGGCGTGATCCATGACCACGACGACGCGCTTGACGCCCGCCACGAGGTCCATCGCGCCGCCCATGCCCTTCACGAGCTTGCCGGGGATCATCCAGTTCGCCAGGTCGCCGTTCTCAGACACTTCCATCGCGCCCAGAATCGCCATGGCGACCTTGCCGCCGCGGATCATCCCGAACGAGGTCGCGCTGTCGAAATAGGCGGTGTTGGGCATTTCGGTGATGGTCTGCTTGCCCGCGTTGATCAGGTCCGGATCCTCGTCGCCCTCATAGGGGAAGGGACCCATGCCGAGCATGCTGTTTTCCGATTGCAGCGTCACCGTCACCCCCGGCGGGATGAAGTTCGGAACCAGCGTCGGGATGCCGATGCCGAGGTTCACATAGGTGCCGTCTTTCAGTTCCTTGGCGGCGCGGGCCGCCATCTGGTTACGATCCCAAGCCATTACAGGTCCTCCCCTTGGCCGGCGGGCACGTTGCTCGTATCGGCGCGCTTGCGCACGGTGCGCTGTTCGATCCGCTTTTCGTGCTCCCCCTGGATCACGCGATGCACATAGATGCCCGGCAGGTGGATCGCATCGGGGTCGAGCGAGCCCACGGGCACGATCTCTTCGACTTCCATCACGCAGACCTTGCCGCACATCGCCGCCGGCGGGTTGAAGTTGCGCGCGGTCTTGCGGAAGATCGCGTTGCCGCTCTCGTCAGCCTTCCAGGCTTTGACGATCGAGACATCGGCGAAGATCCCGCGCTCAAGGATAAACGTCTCGCCGTTGAAATCCTTGTGCTCCTTGCCCTCGGCGATCACGGTGCCAACGCCGGTCTTGGTGTAGAAGCCGGGGATACCATGGCCGCCCGCGCGCATCCGCTCGGCCAGCGTGCCCTGCGGGTTGAATTCCAGCTCCAGCTCGCCCGAGAGGTACTGGCGCATGAATTCCGCGTTCTCGCCCACATAGGACGACATCATCTTCTTGATCTGCTTGGTATCGAGCAGCTTGCCAAGGCCAAAGCCGTCCACGCCGCAGTTGTTCGAAGCGATGGTGAGATCCTTCACCCCGCTCTCCACCAGCGCGTCGATCAGCAGCTCGGGGATGCCACACAGGCCAAAGCCCCCCCGCCGCGATGGACATGCCGTCGAACAGAAGCCCGTCCAGGGCCTCCTTGGCGGATGGGTAAACCTTGGCCATTTCGGAACTGATTGATGTCACGTTCTATGTCCTTTTCTTTCGTCTTTCCCGAGCCGGCGGAATACCGGCCTGCGCCCGGTGATTGGCCACCGCGCGCCGTGAAATCTCGATGCCGCGTGCGGCAAGGGCCTTTGCAAGGTCTCGATCTCCCAGCGGGGCAGAGGGAAGCTCCTGCCCGATCAGTTCGACAAGGATCGCGCGCACCGCCGCTGCAGGCATCGCGCCCTCGCCCCGCGCGCCGATGCGCGCGAAGAATGCCTCCATAGCCAGCATGCCGCGCGGCGTCTGCACCAGAAGCCCGCTGCGAACACGGCTGATCGTGCTGTCGTGATAGCCCAACTCGCGCGCCACATCCGTACACGTTAGCGCCACCAGGGCAGTGGGGCCCGCTGCTAGGCTCAGGACTCATAACCAGAA
>DKFM01000022.1 GCA_002452815.1 Rhodobacteraceae bacterium UBA6796 | reverse complement strand
CTGCGCACCGCACGCGTCGTCCTGTCCAGGACCGGGCACTGAAACGCCTGACCCGCGCGGGCAAGCCCGCGGGTCAGCGGAAGCGCGCCGCTGCCCACTTGCGGGCTGGCCACACCGGCCCTTCATCCCCCCAAAAACCAACACGCATCTGTGTCGTGCGCGCCCTTGCTGACAAGGGCTGCCGCTGCTAGAGAACGCGCTTGGCGGCCTGCGGCCGGTGCCTCCCTTCCGGTGCCGGTTCAACCAGCTGCCGGATGCCCTTATCAGATCGACCGACCCCAACCTCCCCCGCGCCAAGGCCCCTGCAAGACGATCCGCCGTCTGCCTGCACCGCCTCGGCGCGCCAGAACCGAAAGACCATGCTCGTGACCCTGCGCGCCCGCCTTGTCCTTTGCCTTCTGCCCGCCCTCGCCGCCTGCGGCACCGACACGGGAATCCGGCTCTATCCGATCAAGGGCCCGATCGCCGAAACCTCGCCCTCGCTTCTGATCGCGGTCAGAACCGACAACAGCAGCGAAACCTCGGGCACGATCAGCTTCCGCCTGCCGAAACCCGACAAGGCCAAATGCACCGGGACCTGGTCGTCGGTCACCCCCAAGGTCATCACCAAGGAACGCGGCCTGTCGCTGACCCTGCGCGAGACCGGCGGCAAGGTGAAACGCTCGACCGAGGATGTCGGCGGCATCAATTCGGGCGAGATCTACGCAGTGTGTAACGATGGCACCCGGGTCGAGGGGCATTTCGTCTCGGGCTCCGGCACGCAAAGCGGCACCGGCACGGCCACCGACACGCGCGGCAACACCTACAAGCTGCTGTTCTGACCCCCGCGTCCGGGTCCGGCGCCTGCGCAGGACCCACAAAAACACACCTGCGTCGCCGGAAACAGGGCGCAGGCGATTGGCAAGCGGGTCGCCCCTGCTGTAAGACAACGCCAGACTGGCCGCGCCTGACGCGGCCCCCTGCGCCGGAGGAGCCGACCCATGCCGCATTACCGTTCCCGCAAATCCACCCATGGCCGCAACATGGCAGGCGCCCGCGGGCTGTGGCGCGCAACCGGCATGACGGATGGCGATTTCGGCAAGCCGATCATTGCCGTCGTCAACTCTTTCACGCAATTCGTTCCGGGCCACGTCCACCTGAAGGATCTGGGCCAGATGGTCGCGCGCGAGATTGAGGCCGCGGGCGGTGTCGCCAAGGAATTCAACACCATCGCCATCGACGACGGCATCGCGATGGGCCATGACGGGATGCTCTATTCGCTGCCCTCGCGCGAGTTGATCGCGGATTCGGTGGAATACATGGTCAACGGCCATTGCGCCGATGCGATGGTCTGCATCTCGAACTGCGACAAGATCACCCCCGGCATGATGATGGCGGCGATGCGGCTGAACATCCCGGTGATCTTCGTCTCGGGCGGCCCGATGGAGGCCGGCAAGGTCACCATCGACGATCTGGAACATTCGCTCGATCTGGTCGACGCGATGGTCGTCGCCGCAGATGACAACTATACCGACGAACAGGTCGACGCGATCGAGAAGGCCGCCTGCCCGACCTGCGGGTCGTGTTCGGGGATGTTCACGGCGAACTCGATGAACTGCCTGGCCGAGGCTCTGGGTCTGGCGCTGCCGGGCAATGGCTCGATGCTGGCGACCCATGCCGACCGCAAGGAGCTGTTCCTGGAAGCCGGGCGCAAGATCGTCGAGATCACCAAGCGCCATTACGAGGGCAACGAGCCGGGCCTGCTGCCGCGCGACATCGCGACGGTGCAGGCGTTCGAGAACGCGATGAGCCTTGATATCGCGATGGGCGGGTCCACGAACACCGTGCTGCACCTGCTGGCCATCGCCTATGAGGGCGGCGTGAACTTCACCATGGATGACATGGACCGGCTGTCGCGCAAGGTGCCCTGCCTGTCCAAGGTCGCCCCCGCCAAGCAGGACGTGCATATGGAAGACGTCCACCGCGCCGGGGGCATCATGGCGATCCTGGGCGAATTGCACCGCGGCGGGCTGCTGCATGGCGATGCCAAGACCGTGCATTCCTCCACCATCGCCGAGGCCATCGCGAAATGGGACGTGATGACCGCCAACGACCCGAAGGTCGAGGAATTCTATCGCGCGGCCCCCGGGGGGGTGCGCACCACGCAGGCCTTCTCGACCCAGAACCGCTACAAGGAGCTGGACCGCGACCGTGAAGGCGGCGTGATCCGCGACGTGGCGCATGCCTTCTCGAAAGACGGCGGCCTTGCGGTGCTGTTCGGCAATATCGCCGAGCATGGCTGCATCGTGAAAACCGCGGGCGTGGATGAATCGATCCTGAAATTCACCGGCACCGCGAAAGTGTTCGAAAGCCAGGATGACGCCGTGTCGGGTATCCTGACCGGCAAGGTGACCGAGGGCGAGGTTGTCATCATCCGTTACGAAGGCCCGCAGGGCGGCCCCGGCATGCAGGAAATGCTCTATCCCACCAGCTACCTGAAATCCAAAGGTCTGGGCAAGAAATGCGCACTGCTGACCGACGGGCGGTTCTCGGGCGGGACTTCGGGTCTGTCGATCGGCCATGTCAGCCCCGAAGCAGCCGAGGGCGGGCTGATCGGGCTGGTCGAAACCGGCGACACGATCGAAATCGACATCCCGAACCGCACGATCAACCTGGCCGTCGATGCCGCCACGCTGGAGGCGCGCCGCGCCGCCAAGGGCCCGCTGCCCTGGGCGCCCGCCGCGCCGCGCCCGCGCGCCGTGTCCACCGCGCTCAAGGCCTATGCGATGCTGGCCTCGTCCGCAGCCAAGGGCGGCGTGCGGATCATCCCGGGCAAGTAATCACGGATTGGACAGACACAAAAAGGCCCCCGGTTTCGGGGGCCTTTTTTTATCCGGCACGCGTCCTGACCGCTCTGACAAGGCGGCGCCTGCCGCCCTTCACAGATACCGCCCGCCGCGCTCCAGCACCTCGATCTGATAGCCGTCGGGGTCGGCGATGAAGAAGAACCGCGCAATCACCTGACCCGCGGGGGCAAAATCGACGATCTTGCGCGGGGCAAGCCCGGCGGCCTCCATCCGGGCATGTTCGGCGGCGACATCCGCAACCGACACCGCCAGATGGCCATAGCCATCGCCCAGATCATAGGGCGCGGTGCGGCCCTTGTTCACGGTCAGCTCCAGCTCGAAATCGCTTTCGTCATTGGACAGGTAGATCAGCGTGAACTCGGGGAAGTCCAGCCGTTCGGCCACCCGCAGACCGAAGGCGGTTTCATAGAACGCCAGTGATCGCGCCTCGTCCAGAACCCGGATCATCGAATGAATTGCCTTGGCCATCGTGCCCTCCTGCCTTCTGCGGTTGGCGCGGAGCCTAGGCGCGCATGCAGGCGGGGGCAAGATCTTCGGCCGCCCCCCCGGGGCCTCTGCCCCGCCCGGGTTTGGGCGGGGCGCGGGGGGTATCAGTCGACGATGGTGGCCGCGGTCGCGGCGCGCAGTTCCTCTTCGGTCACGCCATCGGCCAGTTCCACGATGTGCAGGCCCTTGTGGCCCACGTCCAGCACGCCCAGGTTGGTGATGATCCGGTCGACCACCGCCTTGCCGGTCAGCGGCAGGGTGCATTCCTTCAGCACCTTCGATTCGCCGTGCTTGTTGGTGTGATCCATCACCACCACCACGCGTTTCACGCCCGCGACCAGATCCATCGCGCCGCCCATCCCCTTCACCAGCTTGCCGGGGATCATCCAGTTCGCCAGATCGCCCTTTTCGCTGACTTCCATCGCGCCCAGGATCGCCATCGCGATCTTGCCGCCGCGGATCATCGCGAAGCTTTGCGCGCTGTCGAAATAGGCCGAATGCGGCAGTTCCGAAATCGTCTGCTTGCCCGCGTTGATCAGGTCGGGGTCGACCTTGTCCTCGGTCGGGAAGGGGCCGATCCCCAGCATCCCGTTTTCGGACTGCAGCGTCACGGTCATGCCTTCGGGGATGTAGTTGGCGACCAGCGTCGGGATGCCGATGCCAAGGTTCACATACATCCCGTCCTTGAGTTCCTTTGCCGCCCGCGCGGCCAGTTGATTGCGATCCCAGGGCATCAGGCGCTCCTCACCGTGCGTTGTTCGATCCGTTTCTC
>DKFM01000002.1 GCA_002452815.1 Rhodobacteraceae bacterium UBA6796 | reverse complement strand
GTCCAACAGATGGGGAGCAGCTCAGAGCGAGGCCGTATCAGCGCCGACGTCTTTTCGCGGTTCTTGCTGAGCAGCTTGGAGCGAGCGTTGAAGCCCAGAATTTTTTGCAACTTCCTGGCGTTGAGAAAGCAATTTTCAGGCTCGTCAACGAAGCTATGGGGCAGAGCCGCTTCGATGTCTTTTCTTACGCTGGCCGATGCACCGCCCTGGAACTGATCTACGCAGCTCAGCAAGCCGCTGTTGGTCATCCTGGTGGCATGGCGTGGCTAGAGGTCAGTGCTCAGAACATCGCAGACATTCTAGTCAGGGACGAGTGGATTGATCTGGAAACCGCACAGGCTCTTATCTTCTCCGTTCAAGAAATGCGCGGCGACATGGAGCGGCGAGGCGTAGACGTGGCCAATCTCCAGATTGCCGATCTTGGCCTCTTCGCCAATCCCGAGAACGCTATCAAGCTGATTACAATGCATAGTTCGAAGGGCCGCGAATTTGACGCTGTCGCGATTGTTCATGCAAACCAAGGCCAAATTCCTCATTTCACTGCACGAACACAGGCAGAGTTCGATGAGGCACGGCGCTTATTCTACGTTGGCATCACCCGCGCAAAGAAGCACCTGATCGTGCTTTCTGACCAGACAGACAACAGGAACAGGCCTACACGTTATATAGCCGAGGCTGGCCTCGTTCGAGTTTGAATTGGCGTTTACTCAACTGTGAGAACATCTGGCGAACACATGGATATGGATATTCGATCTCTTTTGCCTCCCTGCACGCCCGCTTGGTGCTCCTTAGATACACTAGGAAAGGCTGGTTTGAGGAAGCTGCGGCGCAGCGAAGCTTAATGTGTCAAAAGGCGGCAATGAGCCGGACGTGGCTCCACAACCTAAGGGCCCAGTGGCTCTCTGCGAAGCCGCATGACGAAGCACCGACAGCCGTGGGTTGCACGCCGTCATTTTGTAAGTGCCTCTATCGTCGATCTCCCTACATGGAACAAATGCCAATTGATGCAGCGGAGCGCTACTATGGCTCAACTAACCGAGACCGATATCGAACTCGCAACCAAGGCCTATGGCGCCGCGCGGGCAGCAGTTCAGGATTGCTATGCGCAAGTGCATGCCTATGCGGATGCAGAAGAGAACCATCCCGGCCACTTCGAAGTCGATGAGTATCTTAAAGATATGGCGGCACATCTGGCGGAATTGAACCGGAAAGCCATCGACGCGGTACGAATCCTGCTTGAGCTGATCGGCCTCAACGAGACACAAATCGACTTCGACAAACAGCTCGCAGGGATCGAGGAGGCCGACTTTACCAAGGTCATATACTTCGACGAGTACATCGGTGCGCACAACGCGGTAGTAGACATCGTTAGCCGCCGTCTCGATCGCATCGGGCCGCTTCTCGAAATTCCCGCGAATGTAGAGACCGAGCGTCGCATGCTCGGCAGGATGCTGCACCAAATCCCGCACTACCTGGACTCCATGAAGAATGTACCGACAAGAGAGAAGGATGTGCAGGACGCCCTTCATCCAGCATTGCGGCTGGCATTTCCCGACGTCATCCGCGAACCAGTCATCCCGAAGCAGACCAAGACCTATAAGCCGGACTTCGGCATTGATTCTATCGCAACGGCGGTCGAGGTAAAGTTCGCCGACGATAAGGTGAAGGCGACGTCTGCGATTGGACAGCTATATGAGGACATGAAGGGCTACGCGGCGAGCGAATTCACTCTCTTCATAGGTCTCGTGTACCTAACCGGCGCATATTTATCCCAAGAACAGGTCGAAGCTGAGTTAAAACGGGTCGGTACTCCAAAGGACTGGTGCGTCGCCGTGGTCGTAGGAGGCGGGACTACCAAATCAAAGAGTGAACCGGCGGGATCCGCAAAATCCAAAACACCGTGAAGCATGACGGGTTACGGCCGGCCTGCACAAGCTTGTGTTAGATTTTTCTCTGAACGGGTGCTGCCGTCAAAAGCGCAATTTTGAATGATCGCTTGCGTCCCGCCTTGGGACATCCACCACCTTTGAGATTGACCAGGTGTAGCGAATGTCGGCAATGCGGGCTGCGACCGCAGAAACGTGAAGAGGCGTGCAATGACAGCAATGGGCCGAGGCTGTGTGGAAACTCAGATTTCCTGAAATCGCGAAGGACGATTTCCTTGTCAGGCTGCTCGCGGCCGCCAGCATCGGAACAAAACTTCTCAGGATCGCCCGCGGGCGAACACTATTCCGGAGCCGGCCATGTCCGATCGGGTTTTCACACAGCCTCGGCCGAGCGCTGCGTTGCCTGTCATCGGGCCGTGGGCCGTGAGACACGGTACGCCGTGCTAGAGCTGCATCTGGAAAGTTCTAAACAGAACATCCTGCCGACACCGCATCTGCCCTTCAGAACGACCAAAAGCCCTGCCTTCTGGAACGAAAGGCAAGACTTTTTGAAACTTGATAAGGGAAAAATTGGTCGGAGCGAGAGGATTCGAACCTCCGACCCCCTGCTCCCGAAGCAGGTGCGCTACCAGGCTGCGCTACGCTCCGACCGTGAGCGCGGAGTTACCGGGTCACCGCGGCTTTTGCAAGGGGTTATCTGAATTTTCCGTCACGCGCACGCATGCTCAGGTTCAAGGTGCGTTGCAACAGTGACGACCGGGGAGAGGTGGCCATCTCTACCCGGCCGCGGGTGCGCAGAACCGGGGTGTTTTGCGAGACATCCCCGCGGCTTTCGCGGAACACGATATACATGCCCGAGGCGATCACCAGTGCCGCACCCAGCAGGGTCGGGGCGTCGAGCGTTTCACCGAACAGAACCCGACCGTAGAACACCGCCCACAGGATCTGCGAATATTGCATGGGCGCGATGATCGCGGCCTCGCCTGCGCGGTAAGCCAGAATCATCAGGAAGGATGCGATCAGGCCAAAGCCCGCAACGACACCCAGCAGGCCTAGGTCGACCAGTTGCAGGGGCTGCCAGACGAAGGGCAGGGCGGCCCCCATTGCCAGGAAATTGCCCAGGAGTGGCGCCAGCAACAGCACCACAGAGCGTTCCTTATGGCCGATCTTGCGCACGGCTATGGCGGCAAAGGCCCCCGTGCCCGCCGAGGCTAGCGCCGCCAGATGCCCCAGCCCCAGCGCGGCCTGTCCGGGGCGCACCACGATCAGAACACCGATCAGCCCCAGCAGCACGGCGGCCCAGCGATGCAGGCCGACCTTTTCGCCCAGAACCGGGATCGCCAGGACCGTGATGAACAGCGGTGTGGCAAACAGGATCGGATAGACCTGCGCCAGCGGCAGGTTGACGAAGGCGAAAAACGCCAGAACCCCGCTGGCGACCGTCGCGGCCGAGCGGGCGATGACCCACCAGGGATGAACCGGACGCAGGTTGCCCTCGTGGTGGTCGTTCAGAAGGATCAGCGAAATCGCCGGGAAGCTGAGCAACGAGGCCATGAAGACGATCTGGATCGGCGAATAGGTATCGCCCAGCCCCTTCACCACGGCGTCGTGCGAGGCATAGATCGCCATTGCCAGCAGCGCATAGAGCGCGCCCTTGATGTTCGAATTCCGATGCGACATGGGCGCCTCCGTTACCGCTGACATATGGGGTGGTGCGGCGGGGCGGCAAGTCAAAACAAAACGGCGCGGCAAAGATCCGCGCCGTTTCAACTATTTGCACAAAGCTTACGCCCGAGGGGCGCGTCGCAGGCAGATCACAGGCTTGCGTCGAGCGCCGCGATGATCTTGTCACCCATCTGCGCGGTCGAGACCGGGGTGCCGCCTTCGGGGCCCATCAGATCGGCGGTGCGCACGCCGTCCGACAACACTTTCTCGATCGCGCTTTCCAGCCGGGTGGCCTCGTCGCCCTGATCGAAGCTGTAGCGCAGCGCCATGGCGAAGCTCAGGATGCAGGCGATCGGGTTGGCCTTGCCCTGACCCGCGATGTCGGGGGCCGAACCGTGCACGGGCTCGTACATCGCCTTCGGGCGGCCGTTCTCCATCGGCGCGCCGAGCGAGGCCGAGGGCAGCATGCCCAGCGAGCCGGTCAGCATCGCCGCGCAATCCGACAGGATGTCGCCGAACAGGTTGTCGGTCACGATCACGTCGAACTGCTTGGGCCAGCGCACCAGCTGCATCGCGCCGTTGTCGGCATACATGTGCGACAGCTCGACCTCGGGGTATTCCTCGTCATGGATGCGCTGCACGACCTCGCGCCACAGAATGCCCGATTCCATGACGTTGGCCTTCTCCATCGAGCAGACCTTGTTGTTGCGGCGTTTCGCCAGTTCGAAGGCCGAGCGGGCGACGCGCTCGATTTCGCTTTCGGTATACCGCTGGGTGTTGATGCCGACACGCTCGCCGTTTTCTTCGAAGATCCCGCGGGGTTCGCCGAAATAGACGCCCGAGGTCAGTTCGCGCACGATCATGATGTCGAGACCGGCGACCACGTCCTTCTTCAGCGACGAGAAATCGGCCAGTGCGTCAAAGCACTGCGCGGGGCGCAGGTTGGCGAACAGGTCCATTTCCTTGCGCAGGCGCAGCAGGCCGCGCTCGGGCTTCACGCTGAAATCCAGCACGTCGTATTTCGGCCCGCCCACGGCGCCCAGCAGAACGGCGTCGGCCTCTTGCGCCTTGGCCATCGTTTCATCGGCCAGCGGCACGCCGTGCACGTCATAGGCGGCACCGCCCACAAGGTCTTCGCTCACGTCGAACACCAGCCCGCGCTTGTCGCCAAACCAGGTGATGATCTTCTTCACCTCGGCCATGACTTCGGGGCCGATGCCGTCGCCGGGAAGGATGAGGATAGAGGGGTTGGCCATGCGTTTTCTCCAACGAATATGGGTTGAAAGGGGCCTATCCAATGGGGGCCGCAGGGTCAAGCGCGGCGGCGCTCAGGGCAAGGTAATATCGACCCAGACAAGGTGGTGACGCGATGCGGCGGCGGCAGGGTCCGGGTCCGCAGGCCAGACGACGCCAGTGTCGGCGACCGCCATATCGCGCGAAGGCAGCACATAATCGACACGCAGATTGCCGGGCGGATCATCGTAATCGGCGGTATCAAGCGCAGGGTCGCCCTGATGGCCCGGATCGGCGGCGGCGCGCCCGCCCGCGCTGGCGGGGCGTGGGTCTTGTAGCCGCGGATGCGTCAACAGGGCGACCAGCGCTTCCGACCGGCCCTCGCCATCGACCGGGTCCAGATTGGCATTGCCCAGCAGCACGAAGGGCCCCGCTGCCGGATGCTGGGGCAGGCGCCCTTCCAGATAGCGCAGCCAGAGCGCGGCCTCGTCATGGTTGCGCCGCCCGTTACGGTCTTCGGGTCCGTCGAACACGGGCGGCGTCGCGGCCCAGACCCACAGATGCAGGCGCTGACCGCCGGGCAGCAGAACCGGCAAATCCCAATGCGCGGTGGTGGACAGACGCTGCGCCGCCTCGGCCTGCGGCGACAGGCCCGCGCCCGCGATCAGCGCATCGGGCAGGTCGCGCCACAGCATCGCCGAGAAATCGCGTGCCTCGTCGGCCAACAGCGGATAGCGCGACAGCACCGCCATGCCGTCTGCGCCGCTGAACCGGCCATAGCCCTGGGCGTCGCGCGGTTCTCCGGTGCGGCCGTTGCCGTCCATGTCTTGCCCGGTCGCCATGCCCGTATTGGGGCGCGATGCGAACAGATATGGATAGCCCGCGCCTGCCGTTGCCAGCTGCGCCTCGAAAGCCCGCAGGGCGCGGCCCTCATAGTCCCAGTCGAAGCCGGTCAGCAGCAGAATATCGGGGTTGGCGCGCGCGATCACCTGAACCGCCGCCGCGATCTGCGCATCCTTGCCCGATAGCAGATCGCGCCACAGCAGGCCGGGGCCCTGGCGGGTCAGTTCGGGATTCCAGGTGGCAATGCGCAGGGTCTCGGCACTGGCAGAGCTTGCGGTGCAGATCAGCGCTGCGATCAGGCCGGTGCGAAGTCGGAGATGTCGCTGTGGCGCCGCTTCTCTTCGATCATGTTGGCAATCCGCCCCATCGCGATCCCGCGCATGAAAAGGCTTGCCGGAAGAAATGCCCATGCCGTCACCGTCCAGATCAACGTGTGCGGCGCTTGCAGCGTCACCGGGGCAAAGCCCAGCGAAATCGCCTTGAGGGCCGCGGGAATAAGGAAGGGCAAAAGGAAGCCCAAAGCAACATTGAACCGCGCATCGCGGCGCAGGCGCGCGACCACATCGGCACCGGCGGTCGGCTCGAACGTCGGCAGGTTGACCCAGACGTTGAAGCTGCCCTGCGCATTGGGCCAGCCGAGCATGCGCATGATCAGGACGAAATACCCCAGCGTAATCAACGAGATCATGTAGGCCAGACCGCCCGCTGTGCGCACCTGCACCACATGCTCGGGGGTTGCCTCGGGCGGCAGCATCAGCACCAAAAGCCGCACCGGGCTATAGGGCAAGTCGATCGAGCGCGCCATCGAACCGCCCAGCACCTCGACGAACCGGGTCAGCGTGCTTGGCGCGTCACCCGCCGCCACCACGGTCGACAGCAGGAAGACGGTCAGAAACAGCGAGGCGAAACGAATGCGGTTGAACGGCGGGGCATCGCGAAATTCGACCAGTCCGGGATAGACGGCCATGTATTCAAAGAATGTCAGCGCGCCGACACACAGGGCGATCAGGGCCACGATCTGTGCGGTATCGGCGCTCAGGCTCGGAAGCATGAGCGACGGGGTCGCGATCAGTGTCACGACCAGAAACGCACGTGCCAACGCTCCGGTAAAGCGTGCAATCACAGCCCCATCCTTCAACTTGGCTGGTTCCGATACGTTGCCGGAGCCTTGTCCCAGTTTATATCCGTCAACTATGACGGCCTGCCTCATTCCTGCCATGATTTTTGCCCATCTGCAGCCGTTCTGGCAATCTTCGGTTAACCTTAGGGATTTCTTTCGGGCGTTTTGTGGAAGGAACTGGTGCGCGATTGCATCAATTTCAGCGCAAAAGTAAGGCCGCCCGGTGGGCGGCCCTAAATGTTGTAGATCAGAGGCTTAGCGCCACTACGGTCTCAGACCCAGGGACGCGACTGCGCGGCCTGTGCCTCGAACGTGTCGATGGCGGCCACTTTCTCCAGCGTCAGGCCGATGTCGTCCAGACCGTTCAGCAGGCAGTGCTTCTTGAACGGGTCGACGTCGAACTTGATGACGGTGCCGTCCGAGGTGGTGATCTCCTGCGCTTCCAGATCGACGGTCATGCGCGCGTTGGCGCCTTTCTCGGCATCCTTCATCAGCAGATCGACCTGTTCCTGCGGCAGCACGATCGGCAGCATCCCGTTCTTGAACGAGTTGTTGAAGAAGATATCCGCGAACGAGGTCGAGACGATCGCCTTGATCCCGAAGTCGGCCAGCGCCCAGGGGGCATGCTCGCGCGACGAGCCGCAACCGAAGTTGTCGCCCGCGATCAGGATCTGGGCGTTGCGGTATTGCGGCTTGTTCAGAACGAAATCCGGGATCTCGTTGCCCTGCCGGTCATAGCGCATCTCGTCGAACAGGTTCACGCCAAGGCCCGACCGCTTGATCGTCTTGAGGAAGACCTTGGGGATGATCATGTCGGTGTCGATGTTGACCAGCGGCATGGGGGCGGCGATGCCCGTCACTTTGGTGAACTTTTCCATTGTCGTTGGCTCCTTACATCATTTCACGGACATCGGTCAGGTGACCGGTGATCGCTGCGGCGGCCGCCATCGCGGGGCTGACCAGGTGGGTGCGGCCCTTGTAGCCCTGACGCCCCTCGAAGTTGCGGTTCGAGGTCGAGGCGCAGCGCTCACCCTCGGACAGCTGGTCGGGGTTCATCGCCAGGCACATCGAGCAGCCGGCCAGACGCCATTCGAAGCCGGCGTCAATGAAGATCTGGGCGATGCCTTCTTCCTCGGCCTGCAGGCGGACCAGACCCGACCCGGGCACGACCATCGCGCGCATGCCGTCCTTGATCTTCTTGCCCTTCAGGATTTCCGCCGCGGCGCGCAGGTCTTCGATGCGGCCGTTGGTGCAGGACCCGATGAACACGGTGTCGATCTGGATGTCGGTCAGCTTCTGGCCGGGGGTCAGACCCATGTAGTCGAGCGAGCGGCGCGCGGCCTCGACCTTGCCGCCCTTGAAATCCTCGGGCGCGGGGACGACGCCGGAAATCGGCAGCACGTCTTCGGGGCTGGTGCCCCAGGTCACCACGGGCTCGATCTCTTCGCCCTTCAGGGTGACGACCTTGTCGAAATGCGCGCCTTCGTCGGTGTAAAGCGTCTTCCACCAGTTCAGCGCGGCCTCGAACTGCGCGCCTTTGGGGGCGTGCGGGCGGCCCTTGACGTATTCAAAGGTTTTCTCGTCCGGCGCGATCAGGCCGGCGCGGGCGCCGCCCTCGATGGCCATGTTGCACACGGTCATGCGGCCTTCCATCGACAGATCGCGGATCGCTTCGCCGCAATATTCGATGACATAGCCGGTGCCGCCCGCGGTGCCGGTCGCGCCGATCACCGCCAGCGTGATGTCCTTGGCGGTGACACCCGGACGCAGCTTGCCGGTGATCTCCACCTTCATGTTTTTCGACTTCTTCTGGATAAGCGTTTGCGTCGCCAGAACGTGCTCGACCTCCGAGGTGCCGATGCCATGGGCCAGCGCGCCGAAGGCGCCATGCGTCGCGGTATGGCTGTCGCCGCAGACCACGGTCATGCCCGGCAGGGTCCAGCCTTGTTCGGGGCCGACGATATGCACGATGCCCTGACGCACGTCGCTGACGGGGTAGTAGTTGATGCCGAAATCCTTGGCGTTCTTGTCCAGCGCCTCGACCTGAATCCGGCTTTCTTCATTGGCGATCACGCCCGACACGCGGTCCAGCGTGGTCGGCACGTTGTGGTCCGGCACGGCGATGGTCTTTTCGGGGGCGCGCACCTTGCGGCCCGCCATGCGCAGCCCTTCAAAGGCCTGCGGGCTGGTCACTTCGTGAACCAGGTGACGGTCGATATACAGCAGGCTGGTGCCGTCGGCGTCTTCGGACACGACGTGGGCGTCCCAGATTTTATCGTAAAGGGTCTTCGGAGCGGACATGGCTCTCACTTTCCAAGGATGGCTGTTCGGGTGGATGAGCGGTGGTGCGGATGCGCAAAGGCACCCCGCGCGTCACAGTCGCGCAAGGATGGAGCGGCTTTCGCCGTAGAAGCGCTCGCGCAGGCGGGCACGATCATCCATATCGAAAATTCGGCTCATGGCGCGCTAGATAAGCGGTTTGTCCGAGTCTCGCAAGCGCCGCGCGCGTCCTTGGGGTTGACAATCGGCGCGAACTGGCAGACCCGGACGGGAAATCCGCACCCGGTCGTTGAGATTTGACGACTCGGGTGTTACCTTTATTCCATGCCCTGCGCCGGGGCGGATGCGGCGCGTGGACCCCAGGAGGACAATGTCCTGTCTCATTTCTCAGTCGCGGCCGGTGATGCGGGCGCAAAGGTGGCACGCATGACGGCCGATATGACCGCCGGTGCCGAGGTCTCGAGCGACCAGATTCTGGAACGCATCATTGCCTCTCTCGAAGACGACAAAGCCGAGGATATCGTCACCATCGACCTGCGCGGGCGCTCGTCGATTGCCGATTACATGGTGATCTGTTCGGGGCGCAGCTCGCGTCAGGTCGGCGCCATCGCCGAAAAACTGACCGAGCGGCTGAAGGAAAGCTTCGGCCGTCTGTGCAAGATCGAGGGCAAGGATCAGGGCGACTGGGTGCTGATCGACACGGCCGATGTGATCGTGCATGTGTTCCGCCCCGAAGTGCGCGAATTCTACCAGCTTGAAAAGATGTGGATGCCTGCGGGCGGTCCCGTCTGATCTGACATGAAGGTCACGATTGCGGCGGTGGGGCGGTTGCGCAAAAGCCCCGAGCTGACCCTGAGCGAGGATTATCTGGAACGGTTTGGCAAGGCCGGTCGGGCGTTCGGGCTCGGGCCGGCCTTTGTCGTCGAGGTCGAGGACAAGAAGAACCTCGGCATGGAGGCAGAGGCCGCGCTGCTGGAACGCGCGCTGCCTGCGGGGGCCGTCGTGGTCACGCTGGACGAACGCGGCGCACTGCTGTCCTCGCCTGAATTCGCCGAAAAGCTGGCCGGCTGGCGCGATGGTGGCCGCGACGTGGCCTTCGTGATCGGCGGTGCGGATGGTATCGCGCCCGCCCTGCGCGCAAAGGCGGATTTCTCGATCTCGTTTGGCAAGATGGTCTGGCCGCATATGCTGGTGCGGGTGATGCTGGCCGAACAGATCTATCGCGCGGGGCAGATCCTGGCGGGCACACCCTATCACCGGGTCTGAGGGGGCTCAGATCCGGCGCAGGGCGGCTGCGGCCACCAGCGGCCCGGTGGCAACGCCGGTCGGCGACCCACCCGCGGGTTCATCGGTGATCGCTAGCGTCGCATTCGCGACCAGCGCGGTCAGATGCGCGGGGATCGGCATTGCTGCCTGCCCCTGATGCGGCATCACGCCCAGTGAAATCGGCGCGCCATCACCCTGAATGAGCCAAAGTTCGAAATCGCGGCCCTCGGCAGGGGCCGCGCCGCCCATCGACACGCGCATCTCGCCCGAGGCCTCGTCATACAGCGCGGCCAGGCGCACGCTGCCATCTTCGGATACCATGTCGGAAATCCACAGCGGGCCAGGCGCGGGCGGCATCGGCTGACCAAGCCACAGCACCGCGGCCAGCATGGCGGTGGCAAGCCCCGAAGCCCCGGCGAACCAACCCCAAAGTGACGCCTTGCGCGCAGGCATTCCGAACAGCCGCCGCTCCACATCCGCCCAGACCCGTGCGGGCGGCGCGATCGGGCGCACCTCTTCGGCGAGCGGGTCGAAGCGGGCTTCCCAGCGGGCCACTTCGCGGGCAAAATCGGCATCGCGGTCAATGCGGCGCGTCACGTCCTGCCGCGTGGCCAGATCCAGCGTGCCCAGCACATATTCGCCGGCCAGGGCAATGTCGTCTTCGGTCAAGGGGTTGCGCGGGTCGGTCATGGCGACAGGCACTCCCGGAGTTGGAGCAGGCTGCGCCGCAGCCAGCTGCGCATCGTATTCAGCGGTACGGCGAATCGCTCGGCCAGTTCCTGATAGCTGTCACCCTCGACATAGGCGCGGCGCACGGCTTCGGCGCGGGCGGGTTCCAGCGTTTCCAGGCAGGTTTCGATCCGGCGCCCTTCGGAGCGGGTGATCGCCGCGGCCTCGGGGCCCGGCGTCGGGTCTGGCACGGCGTCCGCGGCCTCCAGCCCGACGGCGGCCGTGCGCCGCGCCCGCAGCCGGTCGATCGCGTGGTTGCGCGCGACCGCGTTCATCCAGGCCGTGGGGCTGGCCACGTCGGGAAGATAGCGATCGGCGTTGTTCCAGATCTTCACGAAAACCTCCTGCAGCGCGTCTTCGGCCTCTCGGCGGTCCTTCAGAAGACGCATGCAGATCGCAAAAAGTTTCGGGGACAGCGCGGAATAGAGCGCGGCAAAGGCCGCCCGGTCCTTCAGGGCAATCCGGGCCAGCAGGGCTGCAACCTCTTCCGTCTGGACTGCCATCTGACCTTTCGACGCCTCTTCGCGGGATTTTTCTGGCGCGTATGCAACCTTTTGCGCGGTTGCAACGTCTCTTCCGCAGGAACAATGGCAGAGCGAGGCACAGGTGACAACCAAGGGATTGAATATCGCCGTGATCGACCGCAGGATTTCACGTTCGCGGACGGGGGTTTGCATCCGTGCCCCGCGCCGTTTGACCTGGCCGCTGAAACCGGTGCGCGCCTTGCTCTGCGAGCCGGCGCTGCCCCTGACCCGGAGGTTCGTCCGATGATCCGTCCCCTGCTGGCACCGCTGGTGCTGATCCTGACAGTGGCCTTCGCGCTGTCGCCGCTGGCAAGCAATGGCTTCAACGGGTTTACCCCCGGCCAGTTTCCGGTGGTGCAGGACAGTTGGCCGGTGCAGCCGGTGGGCTGGGCGTTCTCGATCTGGGGGGTGATCTATCTGTGGCTGGCGGCCGGCGCGGTTTATGGGGTCATGCGCGCGCGGCACGATCCGGGCTGGCAAGCGATGCGCGCGCCGCTGGCGGCCAGCCTTCTGATCGGGGTGTTCTGGATCACGGTTGCAAATCTGCAGCCGCTGGCCGCCACCGTGATGATTATCTTCATGGCGGCGGGGGCGATTGCCGCACTGCTGCGCGCCCCCGATGGCATCTGGGCCGCGGGGCCCGTCGGGCTCTATGCCGGGTGGCTGACGGCGGCAACGGGCGTGGCGATCGCGGTCGTGCTGGGGGGCTATGGTGTGCTGTCGGCGCAGGCGGCGGCGCTGGTCCTGTTGGCGTTGATCCTGATCGTGGCACTTGCGGTGCAATGGCAACGCCCAAACGCACTCAGCTACGCATTCGGGGTCGGCTGGGCGTTGATGGGGGTGATCGTCGCCAATCTGAGCCCCGCAAATGTTCCCGTGGTCGGGCTTGCGGGCTTTGGCATCTTTGCGCTGGTGGCTTTGGTGGTTTGGAAAAGAAAGGTTTCGTGATGGGTTTGAAAGGCTTGATGATCGCGGCGGCAACGGTGTGGGCGACGCTCGCGGGCGCCCTGAGCGCGCAGGAGGCAGCGCCGGGCTTCATCTTCGAGTCGATCGACGGTGGCACGCTGGACACGGCGGACTGGCGCGGGCGGCCGGTGCTGGTGGTGAACACCGCCTCGATGTGCGGGTTCACGCCGCAACTGGAAGGCTTGCAGGACCTGCACGAAACCCTGGGGCCCAAAGGGTTGGTGGTGCTGGCGGTTCCGTCGAACGATTTCGCGCAGGAATACGACAGCGCCGCCAAGGTCAAGGAATTCTGTGCGCTGACCTATGGCATCACCCTGCCGATGACCGACATCACCCATGTGCGGGGCGCGCAGGCGCATCCGTTCTATCAGTGGCTGCGCGAAACGCAGGGCTTTGTGCCGATGTGGAACTTCAACAAGGTCCTGCTGGATGGCGAAGGTCAGGTGGTGGCGACCTGGGGCGCGCTGACCAAGCCGGAATCGTCCGCGATCCGGGCGGCCGTCGCACCGCTTCTGTCAGGCAGCTGAGATCTGGCGGGCGTGACGATTGCCTTTATGCCGACGGTCATGAAGATCACCGGATTGCAGGGGTAAGAGGCGCCCGCATTGGCGCCGGATCATGCCTCAGAAATGCGCTTTCGGCTCGTCCGGTTTTCCGGCCGCGATCGCCAGCACGCCACCCAACAGGCAAAACCCGATCGGAAACATCGTAAAGACGCCGAAGCCGAAGGCGACATAGATCAGGCCTGCGGACAAGATCATCAAGACCCCGCCCCAAAGCGCGCGGACCTTGGCCATGGCGCCCCCGGCAATTGCCAGCAACGGGGCCAGAAAGCTCGCCGTGCGGATCAGTTGCGCATTGTCGACTTGCCCGAAGATTTCGCCGACCTCTGCATGGGTGTTGACGACCTCGGTGTAGCCATAGCTGAAAAACCCGACGAGCATGGCGATCAGCCCGCCAATTATGCCCAACATCAATGCAGCATTGCGCATTTGCCCACTTTCCGCCCCCTGGGGCATCGTTTCCGTCGTGTCCTGTTCCGAGATAGGCCCTGTTCCCCCGATCAATCAAGGGGTGCCGCGGTTGTCGTGCTCAGGTTTCGGATTTCAGCCAGTCGACGAAAGTCTTTGCCGCAGCGCTCATCGGGCCCGGTGGCCAGACGACATAATAGCCCAGGTTTTCGGTGTTCAACTCGTGGATCTTCACCAGCCAGCCGAGTTTCAGATCCTCTTCGATCAGGGCCTCTGTCTCCAGATGCAGGCCGATGCCTTCGCGCGCGGCGGACAGGGCCAGTTCTTCGTTCGGGAAATCGGTGAATTTCAGCGCGGCGGGTTTCAGACCGATGGATTCCAGCAGTTGCATCTGCTCGGGCCAGTCGCCCTCGCGAATCCAGGGCAGCATCGACATTTCGCGCAGCGACAGTTTCGTGCGCCCGCCCAGCAGTTCCGGCGCGGCCACGACGACCTGTGGCGCAGCTGTCAGGAATTCGGAATGCACGCCGCTCCAGCCGCCACTGCCGAACCGGATGCCAAGGCTGGCGCCGACCTCGCGCAGATCGACCGTGCGCGGTTCGGGCAGCAGCGAGAGCGCCACATCGGGATGTTTCTTCCAGAACCGCGCCAATCGCGGCATCAGCCACTCGGCGGCGAAAGCGGGCGGCAGGGTCACGGTCAGCGGGCGTTCCGTCTTGTGCGCGCGCAGGCCTTCGACCGCGGTCTGGATCATCGTGAAACTGTCGGTCAGCACAGCGGCCAGTCGTTCGCCTTCGGGCGTCAGGTGCAGGCTGCGGCCCTCGCGCCAGACCAGTTCGGTGCCCAGATCCGCCTCCAGCGCGCGGACCTGCTGGGCCACGGCGGCATGCGTCACATTAAGCCTGCGCGCCGCAGCGCTGAACCCGCCTGCGCGGGCGGTCGCCGCAAAGGCCCGCAGCGCCGTCAGGGGCGGCATCTTGCGCCAGTCGATTTCACTCATCTGTTAGTTTTCCTAACATTCACGGTAAAATTCCTGACTCGCAAAATGGCGCAAGTCAACGCAAATAGGAAACAGAACAGTGATGTTGGAGATTGAAAATGTTCCGTATGCTTGGTGATGTGTTGACCCTTGCGATGGGCGGCTATGCCCCGCGCGCACCGAAAAAGGGCGAATACAAGTTCAGCCGCTGATCGCGGCGAGCAAGGTGTGGTGACGCGCGGTGTAATCCGCGCGGACCTCGGCCGGGGGGCGCAGGCGGATCGTCAGCCCCCGGATCACCCCCGGATCGGGGCGGCCAAACAGCTTATCCGCTTCTTTCGTTGAAAATCCCGCGATCTGCTCGGCCTCCAGCCGGGCCGAGATGATGTCTGCCGCCTTGATTGCTTTCTTGATCGGCGCTGGCAGCGTGGCGGGCAGGCCAAAGCGCAGATGGACGGCGGCCGTCAGGCGGGCGTCCAGTTCGCCATAGCCGGGGCCGATCGTCGCTTTCACCGGGCTGATCATGTCGCCCAGCACATATTCGGGCGCATCATGCAGCAGCGCGGCCAGTTGCCAGCGCGCACCGACCCCGGGGTTCTGGCGGCTGAAGATCTGTTCCACCAGAATCGAATGTTCGGCCACCGAATAGGGCCAGTCGCCCAGCGTCTGACCGTTCCAGCGCGCGACGAAGGCCAGCCCGTGGGCAATGTCCTCGATCTCTATGTCCATCGGTGTCGGGTCCAGCAGATCCAGCCTGCGCCCCGAAAGCATCCGCTGCCACGCGCGTTTCGTCATCACCCCTCCAGATCGGGTCCGTTCAGCGCCCCAGAGCTAGCCGCTGGGGGCGGGGCTGTAAACCGTAGGGAACCATATCGGCGCGGATTGCGTTGTCTGGTTGAACGCATCCAACGAAGAGGGCTGATCCATGCACCCGAAATCGCTGACCCTTGCTACCTTTGCAACCGCCGCCATGGCTTCTGTGGCCGTATCGGTGATGGCGGCCACCACCGGGGTTGGCGCCGGTGACAATGCGGCGCCCGCCGCGCAGACGCAAACCGCAAGCGTGGGCGATTTTGCGGCCTATGGGCGCCCGATGGACGATATGGGCGGCGCGCCGCTGTATGGCGATCTGTCGGTTTTCGACACGATCACCGAGATCGGCGAGGCGCAGGCGGTCAACGTGCCCTATTGCGACCACCGCCCCGAATTGCTGACGACCCTGGCGCATGATTTCGGGGAACATCCGGTGACGCAGGCGCCGATGGACGATCACCGCCATGTCGAGCTGTGGGCCTCGGAAGTGATGGGCACCTGGACGGCGGTTTATGTGCGCGCCGACGGTGTGGCCTGCGTGATCAATTCGGGCGTCGACTGGACCCCGACCAGCGACCCCGTCGCGATGCTGGAAACCATGACCGGCGCAGCCAGCAGCTGATCCCTAGTAGTGGCCACAGCCCCTTTCCGCGCCCCGGATCGCGTCATTGTCCATTAAGAGATGGAATGGTAAGGAGCCCCAACTGAGTATTGGGGAGCCGCATTATGGCCGATTACATCGTCAAGGACATCGCGCTTGCCGCCTATGGGCGCAAAGAACTCGACATTGCCGAAACCGAAATGCCGGGCCTGATGGCGCTGCGCGAGGAATTCGGCGCGGCGCAGCCGCTGAAAGGTGCGCGGATCGCGGGTTCGCTGCATATGACGATCCAGACCGCCGTGCTGATCGAGACGCTCAAGGCGCTGGGCGCGGATGTGCGCTGGGCCTCGTGCAACATCTTCTCGACCCAGGATCACGCGGCGGCGGCGATCGCCGCGGGTGGCACCCCGGTTTTCGCGATCAAGGGCGAAACGCTGGAAGAATACTGGACCTATACCGACAAGATCTTCCAGTTCGAGGAAGGCACCTGCAACATGATCCTCGACGATGGCGGGGATGCGACGCTCTACATCCTGCTGGGCGCGCGGGTCGAGGCGGGCGAAACCGATCTGATCGAAGTGCCGACCTCGGAAGAAGAGGTCTGCCTGTTCAACCAGATCAAGAAACGTCTGGCGGCCAGCCCGGGCTGGTTCACTGCGCAGCGTGCCGCGATCAAGGGTGTGTCCGAGGAAACCACGACCGGCGTGCATCGTCTGTATGACCTGCACAAGAAGGGCCTGCTGCCCTTCCCTGCGATCAACGTGAACGACAGCGTCACCAAGTCGAAATTCGACAACAAATACGGCTGCAAGGAATCGCTGGTCGACGGCATCCGCCGCGCGACCGACGTGATGATGGCGGGCAAGGTTGCCGTGGTCTGCGGCTATGGCGATGTGGGCAAGGGCTCGGCCGCCAGCCTGCGCGGTGCGGGTGCGCGCGTGAAGGTGACCGAAGTCGATCCGATCTGCGCGCTGCAGGCCGCGATGGACGGGTTCGAGGTTGTCGTGCTGGAAGACGTGGTGGCGGATGCCGACATCTTCATCACCACCACCGGCAACAAGGACGTGATCCGCATCGAGCACATGCGCGAGATGAAGGATATGGCGATCGTCGGCAACATCGGCCATTTCGACAATGAAATTCAGGTCGCCGCGCTGAAGAACCACAAATGGACCAACGTCAAGGATCAGGTGGACATGATCGAGATGCCCTCGGGCGCGCGGATCATCCTGCTGTCCGAAGGTCGGCTTCTGAACCTGGGCAATGCCACCGGCCACCCGAGCTTTGTGATGTCGGCCAGCTTCACCAACCAGGTGCTGGCGCAGATGGAGCTGTGGACCAAGGGCGAGGAGTACCAGCCCGGCGTCTACATCCTGCCCAAGCATCTGGACGAGAAAGTGGCGCGCCTGCATCTCAAGAAGATCGGCGTCAAGCTGACCACGCTGCGCCCGGATCAGGCCGCCTATATCGGCGTGACGGTCGAAGGCCCCTTCAAGCCCGAGCATTACCGCTACTGATCTGTGCTTCGCTTACCACGGCGGCGGGATTTTCCGATCCCGCCGCCGTTTTGCTGTGATCTCCATTTGCAGATCCTTGGCCCCGCGATATCGTCCCGGCAGGTAAAATGCGCCGGGAAAAGGCGAGTGAGGGCAGTAAATGGAAACGTCGAAACGGGACCGCGTGCGCGGTAAATTGCTGGCTATGATGCCGAAAGGGGCGGTCTGCGCCGAGGTCGGTGTGTGGGAGGGCAACTTCTCGGAGCGCATCCTGAACGAATGCGAGCCCGCCGCCCTGCATCTGATCGACCCCTGGCTCTATCAGCCGGAATTCGGCAACACCGGTTTCGGGCGCAAGAAGAACGAAGACCTGATGGAAGAGAAATACCTGTCGGTCGTTGAAAAGTTCAAGGATGACAGCCGCGTCACCATTCACCGGGCGATGTCGGATGTGGCGCTGGCCGCGATGCCCGATCACAGCCTCGACTGGATCTATCTGGACGGTAACCATAACGAGCCCTTCATCGGACAGGATCTGGAGATGAGCCTGCGCAAGGTGAAGCTGAACGGCATCATCTCGGGCGATGATTTCAACTGGCAAAGCGAACGCAGCGGGGCGCCGGTCAAGCGCGCGGTCGAGGCGGTCATGGGGCTCTTGGGTAGCCGGGCCGAACTGACGCTGCTGGCCAACCAATATTTCATCCAGCTCAAGCGCGGCTAAGCCATTTGCCGCTTGCCCGTACGGCAGGGGGGAGGAAGGGCGCAGATTTCCCTTGGTTCTGCGTCGCCTTTCCTCTTACGCTTTGGTCCGACATGGGGCCCGCCCATGCATAAGCAAACCGGACAGGTGGGAGTGAGAAAATGGGTAAACGCGACGATCTGATCGCCAAATACGCGGATGATCTGCAAAACAAATGCGGTATGACGCCGGATATGGACCTGCTGACCAAGGTCACGGTCGGCTGTGGTCCGGCAATCTACAATGCGGATTCCTCGACGGTGGCGGCGGGTCAGCCGGCCGAACTGGAAACCGTGAAGAACAATTTCCTCATCAAGAAACTCGGGCTTGCCGATGGCCCCGAGCTGATGGATGCGATCGACGCGGTGATCGAGACCTATGGTCGTTCGGAGCGCAACAAATACCGTGCCGTGGTCTATTACATGCTGACCAAGCATTTCGGCAAGGAAGCCGTTTACGGCTGAGCCGATCGGGTATCGGATCGCAACACGCCCGGGGTGGGTTGCCCCGGGCGTCTGCATGTCAGATCAGCGCCTTGATCCCGGCCACATGGGCGGGGCTGGCGGCGCGGGCATCGGCGGCCAGCGTGGCCACGGTATCGGCCAGCGCCTCGGGGGCGACAATCCGGTCGATCAGCCCCCAGTCGCGGGCTTCTGCGGCCTCGATCTTCTGCCCTGCCATCAGGATCATCTTGCTGCGTGCCGGACCGATCAGCGCGGCCATCCGTTTCGGGTCCGAAGGCTGCGGCAGGAAGCCCAGCTTCATCACCGGGTAGAAGACCTTCGCGCCCGGCACGGCGATGCGCAGATCGCAGGCCAGAACCATGCCCATCGCGCCCCCCGCGAGCGTGCCGTTCAGCGCCGCGATGGTCAGGCAGGGCAGCGCCGCGATCGCGCCCGACAGCCGCTCCCAGACCGGATCGGTGGCAAGCCCGGCGCGCGCCTCGTCCAGATCGGCGCCCGCCGAAAACACCTTGCCCTCGCCGCGCAACACGAACACCCGCGCTTCTTCGCGCCCGGCGCGTTCGGCGATATCGGCAATCTCGCCCAGCATCGCCCGGGTCAGGGAGTTTGCCTTTTCGGGCCGGTCGATCGTTACCGTCCAAAGGCCATCGTCAATATCGAGCCGGATCATCTGCCTCTCCTGTCGCTGTCTGGTCACCCTTTCCTTACCTCCTAGCAAGCCAGCAAGCCCTTGACCATCGTGGCGCACCACGGGATGCTGCGCGCAACGATTTCAAACCGGAAGGGTAGGATGATGACTCGGTTGAAAACCGCAGGGCTGGGTGTGTGTTTTTCGCTTCTGGGAAGCACGGCGCTGTGGGCGGATGTCACTGCCGAACAGGTGTGGGACGCGTGGTCACAGCAATATGCGGCCTATGGCTACGACATGACCACGGCAGGGACCGAGAAATCCGGTGACACGCTGGTGGTCAGCGGCGTGCAGATGAAAAGCGAAACCCCCGAGGCCAGCTTCGACATGCTGATCCCCGAGGTGCGGCTGCGCGAGCTGGGTGACGGCACCGTCGAGGTGACGGTTTCGCCCGAGATCAAGGCCGAGGCCGATGCGAAATCTGCCGAGGATGCCCAGATGCAGATGGCGATCAATATCCGTCAGGCAAATGCGGTGACCATCGTGTCGGGCACGCCCGAGAACCTGTCCTATGACGTGACCGCCCCCGAGATCGTGGTCGATCTGGATCAGACCGTGCTGGATGGTGACAAGAATGTTCCGGTCAAGCTCTGGCTGTCGATCAGCGGGGTCTCGGGCAAATATCAGGTGCAGGACGTCGCTGGGCAGAAGGTCGACTCCAATGTCGCGATTTCCGGCATCAAGATGACGGCCTCGGGTGCCGATCCCGACGGGAGCGGCACTTTCGCGCTGGATGGGCAGTTGGCCGATCTGAAACTGCAAAGCGCGATGGCGATGCCCGAGGGTGTGACGATGGAGGATATGCCCGCGGCTTTGGCGGCCGGGCTCTCGATGTCGATGAATGCAAGCTATGGCGCGTCGAGCTATTCGGTCGATGCCGAGGCACCCGAAGGCGCGACCAAACTGGCGGGCGCTGCGCAGCAAGGGCGTCTGAACTTTGCGCTCAGCCCCGAGGGCGTGGTTTATCAGGTGGCCAACAATGGCACGACGATGGAAATGACCTCGCCGCAGTTGCCGATGCCGCTGAGTGCCGCGCTGGATCAGGTGAACGTCGATTTCGCGCTGCCGCTGTCGAAATCCGATGCGGCCCAGCCCTTCACCGGCAAGATCGGTCTGGTCGGGCTGACCCTCTCGGACGAGATCTGGGGCATGTTCGACCCGACCGCGCAGCTGCCGCGTGACCCGGCGACGCTGGTCATCGACCTGACCGGGAAGATGCGTCCGACGATGGATCTGTTCTCGCCCGAAAGCGCCGCGCAACCGATGCCGCCGGTCGAGGTCGAGACGCTCGACATCAATCGCGTCCAGCTGACGCTGGCCGGTGCCGATCTGACTGGCAAGGGCGCGCTGAGTTTCGACAATTCGATGGGCATGCCGATGCCGCTGGGTGCGATCGACCTGAAGCTGGTGGGCGCCAACGGCCTGATGGACAAGCTGGTGACGATGGGGCTGATGCCGCAGGATCAGGCGATGTTCGCGCGCATGATGATGGGGCTTTATGCCGTGCCCGCGGGCGAGGATGAGATGACGTCGAAGATCGAGTTCAAGGAAGGTGGCGAAATCCTCGCCAATGGCCAGCGCATCCAGTAAGGATGCATGAAACACGGGGCCGCCCGGCCAAACCGGGCGGTCTTTTCATTCAGGAGCCTTCATGTCCGACACGCGACTTTCCGATCTGACCGCTGCACTTCTGGCGGCCGCCACCAAGGCGGGTGCGCACGCCGCCGATGCGATTGCGGTGGATGGGCGCGCGGTGTCGATCGACGTGCGGGCGGGCGCGCTGGAACAGGCCGAACGTTCGGAAGGGGTCGAGATCGGGCTGCGTGTGCTGATCGGTGGGCGTCAGGCCTGTGTCTCGGCCTCCGATATTTCGGCGCGCACGATTGCCGACATGGCCGAACGCGCGGTGGCGATGGCACGCGAGGCGCCCGAAGACCCCTATGCCGGGCTGGCCGACCCCGACCAGATCGCCCGGCACTGGGATAGCGCCGCGCTGGAACTGGAAGATACCAGCCCCGAGCCTGCCGCCGCCGCGCTGGAACGCGACGCGCGCGAGGCCGAAGCCGCCGCGCTGGCCGTGGCGGGTGTGACGCAGGTGCAATCGGCATCGGCGTCCTATTCGCGCAGGCGTTTGCATATCGCCGCGACGAACGGGTTTTCGGGCGGATATGGGCGCAGCTCTCGTTCGGTGTCTGCCGTGGCAATCTCGGGCGAGGGCCTGTCGATGGAGCGTGACTGGGCCGCCGAGAGCCGCACCTTTCAGGCCGACCTGCCTGATGCCGCCTCGGTCGGTGCGCAGGCGGGGCACCGGGCGGTCGAACGTGCGCAGCCGCGGCGCCCGAAGACCGGCGCTTATCCGGTGTTGTTCGACGAACGCATCGCGGGCAGCCTGATCGGCCATCTGCTGGCGGCGATCAACGGCAGTGCGATTGCGCGCGGGGCGTCCTGGCTGCGCGACGGGATGGGCACGCAGGTTCTGCCTGCGGGGCTGTCGCTGACAGAAGAGCCGCACCGGCCGCGGATTTCCGGCTCGCGTCCCTTCGATGCCGAAGGCCTGCCGACCGCGCGGCGTGCGATCGTGTCCGAGGGCGTGCTGCAAAGCTGGACGCTCGATCTGGCGACGGCGCGCAAGCTGGGGCTGCAAAGCACCGCCAGCGCGTCGCGCGGGACATCCTCGCCGCCATCGCCCAGCGTGGGTAACGTGACGCTGACGCCGGGCAGTGCCTCGCGCGACGATCTGATCGCACAGATGGGCACCGGGCTGCTGATCACGTCCTTCATCGGATCGACGATCAACCCGACCACCGGCGATTATTCGCGCGGTGCCTCGGGGTTCTGGGTCGAGAACGGGCAGATTGCCTATCCGGTCAACGAATGCACTGTGGCGGGCAACCTGCGCGAGATGCTGTTGCGGATCACGCCGGCCAATGACGCGCGCGCCCATCTGAGCCATCTGGTGCCCTCGCTGCTGATCGAGGGGCTGACGCTTGCAGGCCAGTAACCCCGCGACCGATCTGACGCTGCTGACCGATGCCGCGCGAGCCGCAGGGGACATTGCCCTGCGTTACTGGCAGAAATCGCCCGAGGCCTGGGACAAGGGCGCGGGCGCCGGGCCCGTGTCAGAGGCGGATCTGGCGGTCAATGACATGCTGGAGGCCGAGTTGCGCGCGGCCAGGCCCGATTATGGCTGGCTGTCCGAAGAAAGCGCGGATAGTGCCGCGCGGCTGGCAGCTGAACGGGTGTTCATCGTCGATCCGATTGATGGCACGCGGGCGTTTCTGGCCAATGAGGGCGGTTTTGCCCATGCCATCGCCGTGGCCGAGGCCGGGCGGATCGTGGCCGGGGTCGTGCATCTGCCCGCGCTGGGGCTGACCTATACCGCCACGTCTGACGGGCCTGCCTTGCTGAACGGGGCGCCGATTGCGCCCTCGACGGTCGCCGCGCTCGAGGGAAGCACGGTGCTGACCTCGCGGCTGTCCGATGACCCGCATCACTGGCTTGGCGGGGCGGTGCCGGGCTACAAACGCAGTTTCCGCTCGTCCCTGGCCTGGCGTCTGTGCCTGGTGGCGGACGGGCAGTTCGACGCGACGATTTCGCTGCGCCCCGCGTGGGAATGGGACATCGCCGCGGCCAGCCTGATTGCCGAACGCGCGGGGGCCCGCGCCACCGACCGGCTGGGGGCTGGGCTGCAGTTCAACGCGCCGACGGCGCAGGCCAACGGTCTGGTCGTGGCCGGACCCAGCCTGCATTCCGACTATATTGCGCGGCTGGCGCGTTGGCCGGGCACGGGCTGAGCTCAGCCAAAATCCGGGCCGGTCCTTACGATTTCTAAAGACTCTGCGCCTAGCGTTCCCCAGAGCAAGAATTGCGTATCGGGGGCGAATCCCATGGCGACCGTGTGGCGTCTGATCTTTGGTGTCTGTCTGACCATGTCACTTGCCGCGGGCATGGGCCCTGCGCAGGCGGCCACCGCGCGGTTATCGCAGATGTGCGAAAACGCGGCAGTCGAGGCATCGCGCCGTTCGGGTGTGCCAGTCTCGGTGCTCAAGGCGATCTCGCTGACCGAAACGGGGCGCAAGGTGGACGGGGCCTTCAAACCCTGGCCCTGGACCGTCAACATGGAAGGCGCGGGCCATTGGTTCGATACGCTGGACGAGGCGCGCGCCTATGTCTTCAAGGAGTTCAAGCGCGGTGCGCGCAGCTTCGATGTGGGCTGCTTTCAGATCAATTACAAATGGCACAATCAGGGCTTTTCTTCGATCGACGAAATGTTCGACCCGCTTGCGAATGCGCTTTACGCCGCGAAGTTCCTGTCTGACCTTTATGCGGAAAAGGGCTCGTGGAAGGCCGCCGCAGGGGCCTATCATTCGCGCACGCGAGAACATGCCGAACGCTATGCCGCGCGGTTTTCCGATCTGCGCAATCGCTATCTGACCGAAGATGGCATGGCGCATGCGGATCTGGCGCCATCGCCCGCCAGTGCCATCCCCGAGATTCCCGACATCGTGCTGGCCGCCAATGGCCCCGAGGCCGCGCCAAGGCCGCCACGGCAGAACAATTACCCGTTGTTGCAGCGTAAAAGCGACACAAGGCCCCCGCTTGGGGCCGCCCCGGGTGCCAGCCTGTTTGCCATCGCCCTGCGCCGAACCGAGGTCGAATGATGCCGCGTCTTACCCTTGCGACGGTGTTTCAGCCGACGATCCTGTTGTCGCTGGCGCTGATGGCCGTGATCGTCATGATGATCCTGCCGGTGCCTGCCTGGGTGCTGGACGTGGGGCTTGCGACCTCGTTCGCCATTGCGATCCTGATCTTTACCGTCACCCTGTTCATCGAGCGGCCGCTCGATTTTTCCGCATTTCCGACCGTGTTGCTGGCCTCGCTGATGCTGCGGCTGTCGCTCAACGTGTCGTCCACCAAGCTGATCATCGGGCAGGGGCACACGGGCACCGCGGCGGCGGGCGACGTGATCGAGGGGTTCGCCAATTTCATCATGGGCGGTTCGGTTCTGATCGGGCTGGTGGTGTTCGGCGTGATCCTGATCGTGAACTTCATCGTCATCACCAAGGGCGCGGGCCGGATGGCCGAGGTGGGCGCGCGCTTTGCGCTTGACGCGATGCCGGGCAAGCAGCTGGCCATCGACAGCGACATGAACGCGGGTGCCATCGACCACGCCGAGGCGCGTGCGCGGCGCGAAAAGGAGCAGGCCGAGACGACCTTCTTCGGGTCGCTCGACGGGGCGTCGAAATTCGTCAAGGGCGACGCGGTCGCGGGCCTGCTGATCACCATGCTCAACCTGGTGATGGGGTTGATTATCGGCACCATGGTGCATGGCATGCCGGTCGGGCGCGCGCTGGAAACCTATGCGATCCTGACGGTCGGTGACGGTCTGGTCAGCCAGATCCCCGCAGTGATCATCTCGATTGCCTCCGCGATTTTGCTGTCGCGTGGCGGCGCCAAGGGATCGGCCGACCATGATCTGTTCCAGCAGCTGGGCAAATACCCGCCCGCGCTGGCGACGGTGGCGGTGCTGATGGCGCTGTTCGCGCTGGTGCCCGGGCTGCCGTTCGTGCCCTTCATCATGGGGGCGCTGGTGTTGGGTGGCTCGGCGCTCTTGCTGTTTCGGGCCGAACAGAAACGGCTGCGGCGGGAGGCGATGAAGATGCCCGCGCCGGTCGAGACGGCGAAGCGCAAGTCGATGGGCGATGTGCTGGATCTTGACGATATACACGTCGAATTCGCGCCCGATCTGGTGGCGATGGCGCTGGACCCGGCAACAGGGCTGGACGCGCGGATTTCCAACATGCGCAACCATGTCGCGGCCAATTACGGGCTGATCCTGCCGGAAATCCGCCTGACCGATGATGGCGCGCTGGAGCCGGGCAGCTATCGCATTCGCATTCAGGGGGTTGAACAGGCCCGCGACCGGCTGCACCCCGAACGGGTTCTGGCGCTGATCGCCGACAATCGCGACATCCTGCCCGATGGCGAAGATGTGCGCGAGCCGGTCTATGGTGCGCCTGCACGCTGGCTGCCGTCGTCGATGCAGGAAGAGGCGGCGCTGTCAGGGTCCACCGTCGTTGGCCCGACCGAGGTTCTGGCGACACATCTGCTGGAGGTCATCAAACGCAATTTCGGGCGGTTGATGACGCTGCGCGCGCTGCGCCGCCTGCTGGAAGAGATCTGCAATCTTTCGGACAGTGGCCGGGCCGATGCGAACCGCCGGATTCTGGACGAGCTGGTGCCGGACAAGGTGCCGGTCGATCTGTTGCTGGCGGTGCTGCGGCTGCTGCTGGAGGAGCGCGTGTCGATCCGCAACCTGCTGCTGATCGTCGAATCCATTGCCGAGGTGCGCAATCTGCAATCCCCCGAGGCGATCTGCGAGCATGTGCGCCAGAGGCTGGGCTTTCAGCTGGTCGCCGAATTCCGGCGTGACGATGGCACGCTGCCGCTGATCCAGTTGGCCCCCGAATGGGAGGAAACCTTCAGCACCTACCAGATCACCGGCGAGCGCGGGCAGACCGATGTCGCCCTGCCGCCCGAGCGGTTCAACAAACTGGCCAGCAATGTCGCCGACAAGATCGCCCGGGCAGGCGAGGCCGGGATCTTTCCGGCGATTGTCACCTCGACCCGCAGGCGGCGGTTTCTGAAAACCGTGCTGGGGGCGAAGGGAATATCTGCCCCGGTTCTGAGCTTTGAAGAGATCGGCCTGGATGCGCGGCCTTCGATGGTTGGGGTCGTTCCGGCATGATGCAGGCCCTTGCCGATCTGCTGGATGCGTCCCGTGGCCTGCTGTTTCTGGGCTTTGTCGTGTTCCTGAGGGTCGGGGCCGCAATGGCGGTGCTGCCGGCCTTTGGCGAGCAGATCGTGCCCGCCCGCGTCAGGCTCGGCCTGGCGATCGCCTTTACGGCCATCGTTGCTGCTCCCGTGGCCGCGCAGTTGCAGGCGCTGCAGCTTGACCGGCTGCCGCCGCTGTGGCTGGCGTCCGAGATCGCCGTCGGATTGCTGATCGGGCTGATGCTGCGGCTTTTCGTGATTGCGTTGCAGGTCGCGGGGACGATCGCGGCACAGGCGACATCGTTGTCGCAGCTGTTCGGCGGCACCAGCGGCGAGCCACAACCCGCGATCGGTCATCTGATGGTGATGGGGGGACTTGCGATCGCGGTGAGCCTTGGGCTGCATGTGCAACTGGCGCGGCTCCTGATTGGTTCCTATCAGGCGCTGCCGCCCAGTCAGTTCCCGGATGCCGAACTGGTGCGCAGTTGGGGGCTGTCCGGGGTAAGCCGGACGTTTGCCCTGGGGTTTTCGATTGCGGCGCCGTTCGTTGTGGCGGGGCTGATCTATAACGTCGCGCTCGGCGCGATCAACCGGGCGATGCCGCAACTGATGGTCGCTTTCGTCGGAGCGCCCGCCTTGACGGCGGGAGGGCTTATGCTGTTGGCGATCGCGCTGCCGACGGGCTTGTCCGTATGGCACGAAGATTTTGCGGGCTTTCTGGAAAATCCCTTTGTGGTGACGCCATGAGTGAAGACGACGACAGCGAAAAGGAGTTTGAGCCAAGTCCGCACAAGCTCGAGGAGGCCCGCAGAAAGGGTGATCTGGTCAAATCCGCCGAGATCACGGTTGCGGCAACCTACGGGGGCTTTGTTCTGGCGGCGGTCGGACTGGGCGCTGCCAGCCTGCAAGGGTTCGGTGCTCAGGCCATGGTTCTGCTGGAGCAATCGGACACCCTGTCCGAACAGCTGTTCGGTGGCGGCACGGCAATCGAGGGCCGTATCCTCGCGGGGGTCGCGCTGGCCACGGCACCATGGTTTGTGGTGCCGATGCTGGCCGTTCTGCTGGCGCTATGGGCGCAGCGGGCGGTCGTGGTCGCGCCGGACAAGATTGTTCCCAAGTTCAGCCGGATCAATCCGGTCGCCAATGCGGGGCAGAAATTCGGGCGCACGGGATTGTTCGAGTTTCTGAAGAGCTTTCTGAAGCTTGGCGTGATTTCGATCATTTTGGCAAGCTTCCTGCTTGACCGGATCGACCGGATTCTGGTGACCCAGCGGCTGGAACCGCAGATGGCAGTGGGCGCGTTGCTGCAGATGATCGTCGAGTTTCTGTTGCTGATCATCCTGCTGTCCGGGGGGTTCGGTGCGGTCGATTATCTGTGGCAGCGGTCGCAATTCCTGCGGCGCAACCGGATGAGCCGCAAGGAGCTGATGGACGAGATGAAGCAGTCCGAAGGCGACCCGCATATGAAGGCGCAGCGGCGCCAGAAGGGTATCGAGATCGTGACCAAGCAGATGATCGCGGATGTGGCCAAGGCCGATGTCGTGATCGTCAACCCGACCCATTATGCCGTTGCGCTGCAATGGGCACGCGGCAGCGGGCGCGCGCCGGTCTGTCTGGCCAAAGGTGTCGACGAGGTGGCGGCACGCATCCGGGCCGTGGCAATGGAAAACGGCGTGCCGCTGCATTCCGATCCGCCGACCGCGCGCGCGCTTCATGCGACACTCGATGTCGGGCAAGAGATCCGGCCCGAACATTACAAACCGGTGGCCGCGGCCATCCGCTTTGCCGAAAAGATGCGCCGCCGTATGCGCGAACGTGGGGGGGCATGATGCAGATCAGGCAATTGGCGCGGCTGCGCGAACTGGCCGAACTGAAGAAAGAGGTGGAACTGTCCCGCCTTTCCCGCGTCGTGGCGGCCAAAACGGCGCTGGACTGGCAGGAGCAGGCCTTGCAACAGGCAGAACAGGCCGCGCGTCACGAGGGGCTTGCCTCGCCCCTTGCCGGGCAGACGGCGGAAACCTTCGCGATCTGGACGCTGCGCCGCAGGGAAGAGGTCGCGCGGGATATGGCGGCGCTTGCCCCGCTGATCGAGGCACAGCGCGCGATCGCGGCCCAGGCGCTCGGGCGCACGGATGTGTTGCAGCAATTGGAGAGCCGCCAGAAACTGGCGGCTCCGGGCAGAGGGCCGAAGGGCTGATTACCGGGTGTCCTGGCGCACGATGTCGGACACCAGCACGCCAGTCACGACATTCCCCAGAACCGAGCGAGAGGCCTCCAGCAGGGCTTTGCGCAGGGCCTCCATGTTGGCGGTATCGGTGAATGCGCCCTTGAAACCGCCCGCGTTCGCATGATCGAACATCACCTGCAGAAGGTTGTCGCGCAGCTTGGGTTCGGCGGCATAGACCTTTTCGGTGGCGCCGACTTTCACCTCCAGGCTGAGCGACAGGATCACCAGCGCCGTCACCTGGCCATTTTCCACGATTGGAATGACAAACTGGTTGTTCAGTTTGACGTATTCGACCGTCGGTTCGCCCTCGGCCACGGGTTCCGTCTCCTGCGTCGCAGGGGCCGCGCCTTCACCACAGGGGTTTTCAGCCAACGCCTCCTCCGGCGGGGGGCGCAGGAAATACCCGGCGCCTCCTCCTGCGGTCAGACCGATCAGGGCCAGCAAAACTGGAATGAGCTTTTTCATCGGGGCCCCCTTCAGAACGGCAGCAGGACGTCGGCGACCTGCTGGCCGATCCGGGGTTGCTGCACATCGGTGATCTGTCCGCGCCCTCCATAGGAAATGCGCGCGCCGGCGATCTTGTCATAGGTGATTTCATTCTGGCGGCTGACGTCTTCGGGGCGGACGTAGCCGGTGACGATCAGTTCGCGCACCTCGAAGTTGACGCGCACCTCTTGGCTGCCCTGAATCCGCAAGACGCCATTGGGCAGGCGATCAAGGATGGTCGCGGCCACCCGCAGGGTCATCTTTTCCTTGCGCGCGACCGATCCGTTGCCCTGATAGCTGGAACTCGAATTCGTCGCATAGGCGTCGGCCATGCTGGCGCCCTCGGGCATGCGGCGGTCCAGACGCTGTGGGATGCCCAGCATCGACGGGATGCCCATCGAATCTGCGCCGGTCCGGCTGCGCCCGGTGCTGTTGGAGATTTCGGCTTTCTCGTCGATCTCGATCACGACGGTCAGGATGTCACCGCGCTGCGCGGCCCGCCGGTCGCCCAGAAGCGAGCCGCGCGTGCCCGACCAGAGCGAGGCATCCACGGTGCCCGCCTGGCCCGGCAATTGTTCGGGCATCGGGGTGCTGGTCATCGCGAAGAACTCGTTGCCGGTTTCGACGGGGGTGAAGTCGGGCGCCTTGCCGACTTCGCCAAGCCGCTGGCAGGCGAAAAGAGAGGTGCTGAGCAGCAGCAGGATAAGAGCGCGCATGGGGGTGTCTTTCATTGTCTGGACACGAAGGCGGTGCCGTCCGCGGCGATCGTGGCCATCACGGTGGATTTGGAGGCGATGTTCATCACCCTGATCGTGTCGCCGACCGCGGCCCGTTCAAGCGCGCGCCCTTCGGTCTGAATCCGCAGGCCGCTTTGTCGATAGGCCAAGGTAACGGTCTGATTGCGTGCAATGATCGTGGGTGCACCAAGGTCATCAAGATGCAGCGGACGGCCGGGATAGATGGTGACCCGGGTCTCCAGCCCGACAGCATCGTCGGGATGAGACAATGCACCGGGCATCTCTCCGTCTTCGACCACCACATCGCGGATGCTGATGACTGTCTGGGCGGGCAGGGTCCGGGCCGCCAGGACGACTTCGGCATCCGCTGCCATCGCGGTGCCGAGCAGTGCCACCAGGGCCGGGATGCAGGCGCTTCGCATCACCGCACCTGCGTTGTGGCACCGAGCATCTGATCCGCGGCGGTGATGACCTTGGCGTTCAGCTCGTATCCCCGCTGGGCCTTGATGAGTTCGGTGATCTCGCGCACGGGATCGACCGAGCTTTCCTCCAGATAGCCCTGCCGCAGGGTGCCCAGCCCGTTTTCGCCCGGAGTCGAGACCTGCGCAGGCCCCGAGGCGCCGGTTTCCAGAAACAGGTTGGAGCCCATCGCCTCGAGCCCCTTTTCATTGGTGAAGCCCGCCAGCGTGAACTGCCCCAAGAGGGTCGGTTGCACGACATTGTCGAAATAGGCGTAGACCTCTCCCGCGGCATTGATCGCCAGGGTCCGCGCGTCGGCGGGGATCGTGATGCCCGGCACCACGGAGTAACCATCCGAGGTCACGATCTCGCCATCGGCCGAGCGTTTCAGGCCGCCGTCGCGGGTATAGGCCGAGATGCCAGAGGGCAGCGTGACCTCCAGATACCCCAGCCCCTCGATCGCCAGATCCAGATCGCCGCCGGTCGAGGTGAGCGAGCCCTGCGCAAGGGTGATGGTGACCGAGGTCGGCCGCACGCCCAGACCAAGCTGCACCCCGGCGGGCACGACGGTGCCGTCGTTCGCGGTGATCGTGCCGGGGCGGGTCATCTGCTGATAATGCAGATCGGCGAATTCGGCGCGACGGGCGTTGTAGCCGGTGGTGGACATGTTGGCGAGGTTGTTCGAGATGACCTCGACCCGCATTTGCTGGGCGCTCATCCCGGTTGCCGCAATCTGCAATGCACGCATTGGAAAACCTCCTATCGGCCAAGCGTCGAGATGACGCTGCGGATTCGTTCGTCTTCACGGTCCAGGAAGGTCTGGCCCATTTCATAGGCACGCTGCACTTCGATCATCCGCGCGATTTCCGACACCGGTTCCACGTTGGAACCTTCGACGAAGCCCTGCAGCAGGACCGCGCCTTCGGCGGGCACCGTGCCGGCCTCGGCCACGAAGCGGGTGCCACCGGTATGCACCAGCCCGTTCGGATCGGCGGGCATATAGACCCCCACCTGTGCGATCGGCCTGCCGCCGGCAGACAGGGTGCCGTCCTGCGCCATCGACACCGGGCCCTGATCGGTTGGCACGAAAATCGGCGTGCCCCCGGCATCCAGCAGACGATGGCCGTCGGGCGTTACCAGCTCGCCCTCGGCCGAGGGGGTGAAACTGCCCGCCCGCGACAGCTGATTGCCTTGCGGGGTTTCGATCATGAAATACCCCTCGCCCTCGATCGCGAAATCGAAGGCGCCGCCGGTTTGCGACAACGGGCCCTGGGTGTCGTTGATATTGCGGCCATGGGCGTAGGCCATCGACATCGACGGCGCCTCACCATCAAGCGCCGCGACATGTTCCGAGAAGATCACGCCTTCGCGGCGGAATCCGCTGGTCGAGATGTTGGCGATGTTGTTGGCAACCGTCCGCATCTCCTGCATCAGGCCGGATTGCCGCGACAGCGTGGCGTAGATGGCGTTATCCATGGGTTAGCTCCCGGCGATCAGGGGAATGATCCGCGTCGTGAAGAAATCGACGAGGGTTTCGGACATGAAGGACATCGACACCCAGAACACGATCAGCATGGCGCCGACCTTGGGCACGAAGGTGAGCGTCATCTCCTGCACCGAGGTCAGGGCCTGGAACAGGCCGATGGTGATGCCTGCAACAAGCGCCACTGTCAGCATGGGGGCCGCGATCATCACGGCGATCCACAGGCCCTGACGCATGGTGTCGAAGAAGATGACCTCCTGCATCGTCACACCGGCATTCGCAGGATTTCCTGATAGGCCTCGACGACCTTGTCGCGCACGGTAACTGCGGTTTCGATCGCCAGTTGGGATTGAGCCAGCGCCTGCACCAGGGTGTGCGGGTCGGCACCGCCGAGCATCGCGGCGCGGGCCGTTTCCTCGCCGTTCTGCAGTGCTTCGGCAAAGCTTGAGGCGATCGTGCCAAGGGGGGATTGCCCAGGCCCGGCCTCTGTCGCCTGCGGGGCGGTTGCGGTGCGGGCCTGGGCGTAGCTTTGGGTCGCAAACGATGTTTTCATGTCCATTCTGGACCTCCATCAATCAGCGGCGAAGCAGGTCGAGCAGAGCCGACGACATTTGCCGTGTCTGATCGAACATGCGAAGATTCGCCTCGTAGCTGCGCTGCGCTTCGCGCGCGTCAGCGATTTCGACCACCAGATCGACATTCGAGCCGTCGTAGTAGCCGCTCTCATCGGCCAGCGGGTTGCCCGGATCATAGATCCGCGACAGTTCCGTCTGGTCGAGTTCCACCGGGCCAAGCCGCACCGCGCCCGTGCTGCGGCCACCGGTCACGACTTCTTCGAAAGCCGTGGTCTTGCGGTGGTAGCCGGGGGTATCGGCATTGGCGATATTTTCGGAGACATGGCGCAACCGCTCGGACTGGGCCTTCATGCCCGAGGCAGAGAGCGCAAGCGTGCTGGAAAAATCACTCATGATCAGCCCCTGCCAATGCTGGTGCGCAGAAGGCCCAGCGAAGTTTTATAGATTGTCAGGGCAAGGTCATGCTGGCGTTTGATATCCGCGCCTTTCACCATCTCGTCTTCGAGGGACACCGAATTGCCGTTGGGCGAGGTCGCCGAGCTGTCGGTCTGCGTGGTCACGCGGGCCTCGAAACCCCGGGTCGCGCCGATATGGCCCACGCGGCTGGTGCGCAGCGGGGTGCGGGCTTCGGTCTGATAGGTATCGGCAAAAGAGGTGAGGTCCTTGGCCTTGTAGCCAGGGGTATCGGCATTCGCGATATTCTGCGTCACGGCCGACTGTCGAAGCGCGGCATGGCGGGCCATGGACTGCGCGATTTGCATGATTTCGAGTTTTTCGAACATCGGGGTTTCTCCTCCGAACTATCAACCAAGGCTTAAGAGAGATTCGTTTAGAAATCGTTTCGAGGAACACAGGAGGCCAGAATGGCATTCGCGGAATTCGATCTGTTGCGGGCGGAAATCTCGGATCTGGGGCTGGCGCGTCCGGTCGGAAGGGTGGCCGAAGTGGGGCGGGGCACGATTGAGGTGTCGGGTCTGTCGGAATGTGCAAGCCTTGGGGATCGCGCGAAAATTCGCTGCCAGTCAGGGCGCGAGATCGGCGCCGAAGTGTTGTCGCTGCGCCAGGATATGGTCACGCTTCTGGCCGATGGTGCGGTCGAGGGCATCGCCATTCGCGATCAGGTGGAACTGCTGGGCCAGGCCCGAATCGCCCCCCATGACAGTTGGGTCGGGCGCATCGTCGATGCCTTCGGTCGGCCGCTGGATGGCCGCCCACTGCTGCGAGGCGCACAGGAGCGTGACCTGCGCGCGCCACCGCCCGCCGCGGCGCAACGGCAGCGGCTGGGCGCGCGCATCGAGACCGGGACTGCGGTGTTCAACACCTTGCTGCCGCTGGTCCGGGGGCAGCGGATCGGTTTGTTTGCAGGCTCTGGCGTCGGAAAATCCTCACTGCTGGCGAAATTCGCGCGCGGGGTCAGCGCGGATGTCGTGGTGATCGCGCTGATCGGGGAACGCGGACGCGAGCTGCGCGAATTCGTGGAAAAGGTGCTGGGACCCGAGGGGATGGCGCGCTCGGTGATCGTGGCGGCGACATCGGATCAATCGCCGCTGGTGCGGCGACGCTGCGCCTGGGCGGCGATGAGCGTGGCGGAACATTTCCGCGATCAGGGCAAGCATGTGCTGTTTCTGGCCGATAGCGTGACGCGTTTTGCCGAGGCGCATCGCGAGGTTGCGCTGGCGGGGGGTGAACCGCCGAGCTTGCGGGGCTTCCCGCCCTCGACCTCGCATCAGATCATGTCGCTTGCCGAGCGGGCCGGGCCGGGGCTGGAGGGCAGTGGCGATATAACGGCGGTGTTTTCGGTGCTGGTGGCGGGGTCCGACATGGAGGAGCCGATCGCCGATATTCTGCGCGGCGTTCTGGACGGGCACGTCGTGCTGGATCGCCGGATTGCCGAACGTGGCCGGTTTCCGGCGGTCGATTTGCTGCGCTCGGTCTCGCGCTCGCTGCCCGATGCGGCCAGCGCGGCCGAGAATACGCTGATCGCCACGGCGCGGCGGCTGCTGGGTGCCTATGACCGGGCCGAGATGATGATTCAGGCAGGGCTTTACGCGGCAGGCTCTGACCCGACGATTGACGCAGCGATCAGGGTCTGGCCCGGGCTCGATGATTTTCTGGCGCAGGATGAACCGGAAAACACGCAGGCCAGTTTTGCGCGGATGGCTCAGGTGCTTGCGGTTGGCGGTTAACGGGTTGCCCTTGGCGCCCATCGCGATATCTGTGGGGAAAGGGGGCCCCATGCGCGAAAGTGATAAAATTGAAGCGGCCGTCAGCCGGGCCGAACGGACCGGGCTGGGGCACGTTCCCGATCCGGCCGATCCGCGGGCGTTCCGCTCTGCGCTGGCGCGGTTTGCGACCGGGGTGACGGTGGTCACCGCCCCCGATGCCGACAGCGGCGCGCCGCTGGGCATTACCGTGAACAGTTTTGCTTCGGTCTCGCTCGACCCGGCGCTGGTGCTGTGGTCGGCCGCGCGATCGTCTTTGCGGCACCGGCATTTTTCGGCCGCCCCGGCCTTTGCGATCCATGTCCTGCGTTTCGATCAGGCCGATCTGGCGGATCGGTTCACCCGCAATGGCGCCGGGTTCGACGGGCTGAGCCATACGCTGAACGACGCACAGGTGCCGCTGCTGGAGGGCACGCTGGCGCGGTTCGAATGCCAGACCGAGGCCACCCACGAAGGCGGCGATCACACCATCATCATTGGCCGGGTCACCCGCTTTTCCACCGCGACCGAGGGCGAACCGCTGGTCTTCGCGCATGGCCAATACGGGCGCTTCCTGCCCGGGCGTTAATCGAGCCGGGCAATCCGGTCTGCCAGCAGGGCGACGGCCTGCGACTGCGCCTGCGCGATGGCCGCCGGGTTTGCCGGTTTGCCGTCGGGCGTGGCAATCGGCACGGCCAGATCGAAGCGGCGCACCAGATCACGCCCGCCCGCCATGCCGGCCGGTGTGACGTAATAAACCCCGGTCAATTGCACCACGCCGTCCGCACGCGCCAGGAACTGTTCGACACGCACCTCGATCCGGCGGCTGGGTTCATCGGCCAAGGGCCAGGGTTCGGCGATTACCGTGGCGCCCGACAGGGCCGAGATCTGCCGCGCCAGCGCCAGGGTGACCGCACGCGGCGGGTCATCGGCCCAGACGTTGTCGGGGGTCGAACGCAGCGCGCCATCGGGCGTCTGCCAGGCGATTTCCTGCCCCGAGGCATATTGCGGCAAGGACACCTCGCGCAGTTCGGCCCGGCCCAGCCGGTCAGGCAGGGTTTTCGTCGCGGGCGCCGGGTCGATCATGTAGCGCCCGGTGGCTTCGGGGTCCGAACAGGCGGCCAGCGCGGCCAGCGCGCCAATCAGGATCAGGGGGCGGAGCTGGATCATGGCTCTCTCCGGTCAGCGGCCCAGAATGAAGGCGCGCGGGTTGCGTTCGATCATGCGTGCCAGCGACCCGAAGGCCGCAGTGGCCCGGCGCAACTCGCGCATGGAATTCAGGACTTCGGCATTGAAGGCCGAGCGGTCGCCATAAGAGGCCACCAGCCCCTCGGCGGTGGTGACCAGTTCTTCAAGCTTGCGCGTCAGCGCGGGCAGCCGATCGGAGGCACCGGCAATGGCCGTGGCCGCATCCTGTGCCGCGACCAGTGTGCCATTCAGCTTTTCGGCGGCTCCGCCTGCGCGCAATTCGTCCAACAGCGCGGCGGTCTGCTCCAACGTATCCGACAGCGCCCGGGGCAACCGCTCGGCATCTTCCGAGCCCAGCATCCCGCGCACATCGCCCAGAATTCCGTCGATCTTGGCGCCGATCTCGCCCAGCGGCATTTCGGCCACGGCCTGTGCCGCCTCGTCGGTGGATTTCAGCGTTTCGCCCAGCCCTTCGATTTCATACAGAACGCTTGATGCGGCCTCGGTCACGCCGTCGATTGCGGCGATGGTCTTGTCTGCGGCCCCGCCGGCATTGAGCCCGTCCACCAGCGTGCGCAGCTCGGCCAGCAAGCCGTTCAGCTCGCCGGGCACGGCGCGCGTGTCCTCGCTTTCGGCGACGGCCGAAATGCCGTCCAGCGTGCGGATCGCCGAATTCATCAGCTGCTCGATCGGCAGCGCGTCGATCCGCTTGAAGATCCCCTCGGCCGAGGCGGCCAGGTCATTGGTCGCGGCGGGCGCCGTGGGCAGGATCGGATAGGGTTCGGCGGTCAGGTTCATTACCTGCGCAGGCACATCGGGCACATCCGTCAGTTCGACAATCAATGTCGAACCCAGCAGGCCGACGCCTGCAATCCTTGCACGCAGCCCGTTCTCGACCTCGCCCGCCAGGAATTCGGTGACGACCTCATTATCGGTGTCACGCGCCAGGCCAAGCCGTTCGGGCGACAGCGCGATGATGACCTGTTGCTGGGCGTAGCGCGTGCCCAAAGAGTCGGTCTGCACCTTGATCGACAGATCGGTCACCTCGCCGGCCTCGACCCCGCGGAACTGCACCTTGGCCCCGCGCTCCAGCCCCTTGATCGCGTCGTCGAACAGCAGGGTGAAGCGCGGCGGGTCGATCAGATCATTGCCGAAGATCGACGCCTTGGCGGCATCGGCACTGGGATAGAGCCGGTAGGGAAAGCCGTTCTGCACAAAGGTGCCGCCGGTCGAAAGCGTATCGAATTCGATCCCGCCCTGCACCAGCGAGGCCAGCGAACGCATGTTCAGCGTGACCCCGGTCGCATCCAGCGATACCGAAATGCCCGAGGTATCCCAGAAACGGGTCGTGGTGGTCAGGCGGCGATCATGCGGCGCCTCGATAAACGCATCGACGGTGACGCCGGCATCGCTGTCGTTCAGCCGCAGGTTCTGGATCCGGCCCACAGTGACACCGCGAAACAGGATCGGTGCCCCCTCGGCCAGGCCGCCCGCATCTTCGGCGCGCAGCTCGACCCAGGTGCCCTTGCTCGGATCGGGGGCGACGGGCGGCTTGTCGAGGCCCTGGAAAGTTCGCGCTTCGCCCTTCTGTTCGGCATCCCAATACCCTTCGATGAAGGTGCCCGACAGCACCGTGTCGAGCCGCGAGATCCCCTGCGCCGAAACCTGCGGGCGTACCAGCCAGAAGTTCGCCTCGGAATCGATATAGGGCGCGACATGCTTGTCGACCCGCACGCCGATCCGCACCGAGGTCAGGTCGGGGCTGAAGCCCACTGTCTCGACCGTGCCGACATCGACTTCGCGAAATTTCAGCGGGGTCTCGCCCGGGCGGATGCCGGTCGCATCGGCGAAGTCGATCTCGATCAGAACGCCGCGGTCGGAATAGGCTTTCCAGGCCACCCCCAGCGTAAGCGCCAGTGCCAGCAGCGGGACCAGCCAGATCACCGACAGCTGGGTCCAGATCGGGTTGGGCGCAGGAGAGGCCCTGAGTTCGGCGGGGTGCAGATCGTCGGTCATGGGTCTTTCGCTTGTGCGGGGCCCCGCCAGATCAGCCGGGGATCAAAACTTTGGGCCGAGAGCATGGTGAATGCAACCGAGAGCGCGAAGGACGCCGCCGCCGGGCCCGGATGGATCGAGGCAACCGCCCCCAATTGCACCAGTGCCGACAGAATTGCCACAACGAACACGTCGATCATCGACCAGCGGCCGATGAATTCGACCACTTCATACAGACGCAGATGCGGGTGAGAGCCCGCGCGGCGTTCATGCCCGACAGACAATGCCAGATAGGCGATGGCGAAGAACTTGGCGATCGGGATGACGATAGAGGCCACGAACACCACGCCCGCCACCAGATAGTTGTGATGCGCGACCAGTTCGACCACACCGCCCAGAATGGTGTTTTGCTGGCTGGAGCCCAGCGTGGCGGTGCGCAGCATCGGATAAAGGTTGGCGGGGATATAGAAGATCAGACCGGCCAGCCACCACGCCCAGACCCGCTGCAATCCTGCTGTGCTGACCGGGTGCAGCCTTGCGCCGCAGCGTCCGCAGGTCTGCGTGCCTTCTGGCCAGACCCGGCCACAGCGGGTGCAGCCCGTCAGCCCCGCGTCGCGTGCGGTCAACACGGTCTCGGGGGCGCTCAGGATTGTTCGATCGCGCGCCATATCGTCCATTTGCTCATGAAGGCGTTTTTCAGCGCGGTCACGATGATCAGGGCGCAGAAGGCCCAGAAGGCGGGCCCTAGCGATACGCTGGCCAGGCCGGCGACCTTCACCAGGGCCACGGCGGTGCCGATGATGAAGATCTCGGCCATCGACCAGGGCTGCAACTCTTCGGCCAGACGAAAGGCGCGCGCGGCATGGCGCCAGGCCGGGCGCCCGTTCGCCAGGGGCCAGAGGGTGTAGATCAGCGCCGCAAAGCGCAGTGTCGGCATCGCGACGATCACCAGCAGGACGGCCAGCGACAGGGGCGCCAGAATCCCTTCGGAAAAGGCCATCGCGGCTTCGAAAACCGAACTGGCATGAGACAGCCCCTTGGCCGAGATCGTCAGGAACGGAAAGAAGACCGCCCCGACCATCAGGATCATCGCCGTGAAGGCCAGCGCGATCACATGCAGGAACGACCGCGTGCGTGGCGTCACGAGCAAGGTGCCGCAACGCACGCAGGCGGCGCGCTCGGTCTCGCCCAGAACCGTTGCATGATGCAGAGCATCGCAGCAGGGGCAGGCAATCAACTGGTCAAGGGGCACGGGCGGAACTGGCATGCGGGTAACATAATGCTGCCCCGAGGTTCTGCAAAGGCCGGCGATAAATGCAGCGTATTTTACCCTTTAAGCGCACATTAATGCCGCAGTGCTAGATCTGGCTTCGGGTGAAGATGAGGTGGTGGAATGGGCGCGCGCGACAACGCGGCTCCAGTCATCATCAAGCGCAAGAAGGTTGTCGGTGGCGACGGGCACCATGGCGGGGCATGGAAAGTGGCCTATGCCGATTTCGTGACCGCCATGATGGCCTTCTTCCTGCTGATGTGGCTGTTGAACGCAACGACAGAGAAACAACGCAAGGGGATTGCGGATTATTTCAATCCGACGATTCCGATCAACCGGATTTCCGGGGGGGGCGAAGGGGCCTTCGGGGGGGATTCCGTCTTCTCCGAAGATCAGATTGCGCAGACCGGGACCGGCGCCGCCGGTCACAAACCGACCGAGGAGCGGCAGGCCAAGGGGCAGAGCGGCACCGATACATCCAAGGACAAGGAAACGGCCCAGTTCGAAAAGATGGCGCGTGATATCGAGAAATCCCTGACCGGAACCGGCGGTGAATCGATGGTCAGTCAGCAACTGGCGCGCCATGTCGTGACGCGGGTGACCGACGAGGGCCTGATCGTCGAGTTTTTCGATCTTGATGACGAGCCCTTGTTTCTGGATGACGGGATCGAACCCGCTCCGGTCACGCGCGCAATTGCGGCCATGCTGGTGCGGGTTTTTGGCCTTGTTCAAAATGGGATAGCCCTGAACGGGCATACGCGCTCTTACCCGGAAATGCTGCGCGAAAATCCGGTTTGGGACTTGTCGATGCAGCGGGCGCAAGCGATGCGGGTTCTGCTTGAACAGGAAGGTCTGCCGCGGGAGCGGATTCAGCGTGTCACCGGATTAGCCGACCGCAAGCCGGCGGTGCAGGCGACGATGTCGGTGCGCAATAATCGTCTGGAAATGATCCTGTTGCGCAGTCAACTGTGACGGGATTGCCGAGTAATCCTGCGCATTTTATCTGTTAGGAGGATCTTAAGGGCCCGTGCTGCAATCTGACCTCTGAACAAGGGACGCAGCAGCAGAAAGGCGCTTTCATGTCCATTTCCTCTTCGCTCAATGCGGGGGTCGCCGGTCTTGCGGCAAATGCCACCCGCCTCGCGACGATTTCCGACAACATCGCGAACTCGGGGACCTATGGCTACAAAAGGGCCACCGCCGATTTCGAAAGCATGGTGATCAGCAGCGCCAGCAATGCAGGCGTGTATTCCGCCGGGGGGGTGCGGGCCTCTACCGCCCGCCTGATCGACGAACGCGGGTCTCTCGTGTCGACGACGAATGCGATGGATATCGCCGTGTCGGGGCGTGGTTTCCTGCCGGTGATTCCCAGCGTTGCACTCGACAATGTCAGTGGCGATCAGCCTTTGATGATGACGACGACGGGTTCGTTCCATACCGACAGCGAAGGTGTGCTGCGCACGGATTCCGGCCTGGTGCTGCTGGGGTGGCCCGCCAATGCGGATGGCACCATTCCGACCTTGCCGCGCGACACGATGGCCGGGCTGGAGCCGGTGGTCATCAACGCCAACCAGACCGCCGGTGACCCGACGACGGTGATGAACCTCGGCGTGAACCTGCCCGCCGTCGCGACAGATGCGAGCGCGAGTGGCGAGGCATTGCCGCTGTCGGTCGAGTATTTCGGCAATCTCGGCACGTCCGAGACGCTCGACATCACCTTCACGCCGACGGTTCCCGCGACGGGCTCGTCCAACACCTGGACCATGGTGATCCGCGATTCTGCCACGCTGGACGACACTTTGACGGCCGCGGATGAAAGTATCATCGGCGAATATACCCTGACCTTCGACGACAGCCGGGGCGCCGGGGGGACGCTGTCATCGGTCACGCTGGTTTCCGGCGGCGCCTATGACGCGGCCACCGGCACCCTGGACCTGACGGTCGCGGGCGGTCCGATGACGATGACGATCGGCAAGATCGGCGACACCAACGGGCTGACCCAGCTGTCCGACAGTTTCGCGCCGACTTCGATCACCAAGGATGGCTCGCCGGTCGGTAATCTGACCGGGGTCGAGATTGACGAGGACGGCTATATCAAGGCGACCTATGACACCGGCTTCATTCGCACGGTCTATCAGATCCCTCTGGTCGATGTGCCAAACCCGAATGGGCTGACGACGCTCGACAATCAGACCTTCCAGGTGTCATCGACCTCCGGTTCGTTCTTCCTGTGGGATGCCGGTGACGGCCCGACCGGCTCGGTCGAGGGCTATGCCCGCGAGGGATCTGCGGTCGATGTCGCACAAGAGTTGACCAATCTGATCCAGACGCAGCGCGCCTATTCCTCGAATGCGAAGGTCATCCAGACCGTGGACGAAATGCTGCAAGAGACGACCAACATCAAACGCTGACCCCTGCCGGGCCTGCGCGGAGGATGACCGATGACGATTTCCAGCTCACTTGCCAATGCCCTGTCGGGTCTGACCGCCGCGGCCCGGATGGCCGACGTGGTTGCCTCGAATACCGCAAATGCAATGACAGAGGGATACGCCCGCCGGGAGTTGTCTCTCGTGGCCAAATCCCTTGGGGGCGAAGGCGCGGGCGTCAAGGTCGTCGGGGTTTCACGCATCGTTAATGAGGTTGTCCTGCAAGACCGGCGGCTTGCGGATGCGGCCGCCGGAAATTCCACGATCCGGGCGGATTTCTATAACCGTATCGAGACGCTGATGGGCGATCCGGAAAGCTCGGGTTCCCTGTCGGCCCGGTTGGCGGATTTCGATTCAGCCCTGATTGAAGCGTCGAGTCTGCCGGAAAGCGATGCACGCCTGTCCGCTGTCGTTTCCGCGGCCGGGAGCGTGGCAGATCATCTGAATACGCTGTCGGATGACATTGCGCAGATCCGAATGCAAGCCGACGACTCGATCGAGAAACAGGTCGACGTCCTGAATGCGTCCCTCAAGCAGGTGGATGAGTTGAACGCGGAAATCCTGGCCGAGCGAAGCGCCGGGCACGATGCAACTGCCCTTATGGATCAGCGACAATCGCTGGTTGACAAGATTTCGGAGATTGTTCCGGTTCGTCAGGTTGATCGTGATCTCGATCAGATTGCGCTTTACACCACTGGCGGCGCGATCTTGCTGGAGGGGAATCCGGTCGAGATCGGGTTTTCGCCGGTGGGTGTGATCACGGCGGACATGACACAGTCTTCCGGCGCCCTGTCCGGCCTGACGCTGAATAGCAAACCGGTTTCCAGCGCTGACAGCGGAGTTCTGGGGGGCGGGACGCTTGGCGCACTGTTCTCCGTGCGTGACGAACTCGCGCCGCAGGTGCAAAGCGAACTGGATGCCTTCGCGCGCGATCTGATCGCGCGCTTCGCAGATCCTGCCGTCGACCCGACGCTCAACAGTGGCGATGCAGGTTTGTTTACGGATGGCGGTGTGGCGTTTGATCCACTTGATGAGATCGGTCTTGCCGGTCGGATTTCTCTCAATGCCTTGGTTGACCCGTCTGCTGGCGGGGCCCTGTGGCATCTGCGCGACGGTCTCGGGGCCGCTGCGGCCGGTCCGGTGGGCAACTCGACCCTTCTTAACGCTCTGAACGATGCGATGACTGAAAATCGCGCGCCGCTATCGGGGTCTTTCAGCGGAAGCCAAAGGTCGTCATCCGGGTTTGCCGCCGAAATGCTGTCGTCGATTTCCAGTGCGCGGCAGTCTGCCGAATCGACGGAAAGTTTCCACTCTGCCCGACAGGAAACCCTGACCCAGATGAGTCTTGCAGATGGTGTCGACACGGATTTCGAGCTTGAGATGCTGCTGCGCGTAGAGCAGGCCTATGCCGCCAACGCCAAGGTCATCAAGGCGGTAGACGAACTCATTCAGCAGATATTGGGGTTGTAAGATGAATTATGTTTCCGTCGGAGACATGGCCCAAGCCTATCAGATGCGTCGCCACAATGTTCAGCTCAAGATGACCATGACACAGCTGACCGAAGAGGTCGTGACAGGTGTCAAAAGCGATCTTGGCCGTGCGGTCGGGGGGGATTTCACCGCCCTGGCCGCGATTGATCGTTCGCTGAACACGCTTGACGCCTATAGTCGCGTCACGACCGAGGCGCAGCTTTTTGCGGGCACGATGCAGACGGCCCTTGATGTCATTCAGACGCTTGCGACAGAAATCGGCCCAAGTCTGATTTCTGCTGCAACGAACTCCAGCCCGACCTTGGTGGCCACCACGACGAGTGATGTGGTCCAGAGGTTTGAATCCGCGATATCTGCGCTGAACACGAATGTCGCGGGGCGATACATCTTTTCCGGGAACGCTGTCGATACCAAGCCGCTGGCTTCAGCGGATGAAATTCTTGCGGCGCTTGGCACTGTCATCGCGTCAGAAACGACCGCGGCGGGCATTGTTTCCGCCGTCGAAACCTGGTTTTCCGCGCCTTCCGGATCGGGTGGCTTTGGGGATCTGGCCTATCTGGGCAGCACGGCACCACTCGGGCCGATGAGGGTTGCCGAAGGTGAGGCCGTAGAACTGAATGTGACCGCAGAAAATGCGACGATCCGCGATGCGCTTATGGGCTTTGCCCTGGCGGCCCTTGTGTCCGCAGAAATGGTTCCGGCCGGAAACGATGTGCGCTCTGAACTGACCGAGGCCGCTGGCGAACGGCTTGTCGCAGCGGACAGCAATCTGACGGTTCTGCGGGCAAAAATCGGGGCCGTCGAAGGCCGGATCGCCGATGCCGAGGTGGAGAACAGAAATCAGTCCGCAAGCCTCAGTCTGGTTCGCAGCGCGTTGATTTCGGCGGATCCCTATGACACGGCGACGGCGCTCGAGGCCGTCAATACCCAGATCGAGACGCTTTACACGTTGACCTCCCGCCTCTCGGCCCTGACGCTTGCGGACTATCTGTGATGAAAATTCTTCTGACGGTCGCCCTGATCTGCTTTGCCATGGCCGCAAGTGCGGCGCCGATCCGCATTAAGGATCTGGTCGAATTCGATGGGGTGCGGGGTAATGATCTTGTCGGCTATGGGTTGGTTGTCGGGTTGAACGGGACGGGCGACGGTCTTCGCAACGCACCTTTTACCGAAGAGATCATGTCCAACATTCTGGAAAGGCTTGGGGTGAATGTCACCGGAGAGCAGTTCCGGCCCAAGAATGTGGCGGCCGTCCTGGTAACGGCCTCGCTCCCGGCATTCGCACGGGCCGGCAGTCAGCTTGATGTGACGGTTTCGGCGATCGGCGATGCCAAGAGCCTGCTCGGGGGCACATTGGTAATGACACCTCTGAACGCCGCAGACGGCGAGATTTATGCTGTCGCGCAAGGGGCGATTATTGCAGGGGGGGCTTCGGTTGAAGGCGTTGGCGCATCGGTTGTGCAAGGTGTTCCCACTTCGGGGGGCATCCCTTCGGGAGCCCGAGTGGAACGAGAGATATCCTTCGATTTTAATGGACTGCAAACCATACGCCTGGGCCTGCGCACGCCTGATTTTACGACCGCCGGGCGTATCGAGCAAGCCGTCAACCGCGAGTTTGGCAAGCGCGTTGCGACAATGAACGACGCCGGAACGATTTCGTTGAACGTAATATCGGCAGGGATGCGGTCGGCCGCGCACATGATCGGGCGGATCGAAAATCTCAGCATCGAGCCCGAACAGCGGGCACGGGTCGTTGTGGATCAGCGATCTGGCACGATCGTGATGGGCCAGGATGTCCGGATTTCGCGTGTTGCCGTGAGTCAGGGCAACCTTACCCTTCGGGTCGAAGAGGCGCCCATCGCTGTGCAGCCCAACCCATTTTCGCAAGGTGAAACGGTCGTTGTTCCGCGGACAACTGCAACAATCGAAGAAAATGCCGGCATTTACATGGCGGAGGTGGCCGATAACAGTTCGCTGTCAGATGTGGTTGCAGGCCTGAATGCTTTGGGAGTGAACCCGCGGGATATGATCGACATTCTGAAAAGCATCCACGCCGCGGGTGCATTGCATGCAGAATTCGTCGTGAACTGATGGCGGACCAATCCGGGGCATGACGGATTTCGTCATACCGCATTCTGTCCGCCATGCCCGCCCGTGGGGGCAGGACACCATTGGGGGTGAGAGGGTGCGGTGGCTCTGGAACCATCCGGTCTGTCTCTGTCTGGTTATCGGTTGGGTGTTTGTCAGCATTCCTATGACGCGCGATGCGTTTGTGCCGA
>DKFM01000021.1 GCA_002452815.1 Rhodobacteraceae bacterium UBA6796 | reverse complement strand
GCGATCTGGCGAACTGGATGATCCCGGGCAAGCTGGTCAAGGGGATGGGCGGCGCGATGGATCTGGTCGCGGGCGTGAAGCGCGTGGTGGTGGTGATGGATCACACCAACAAGCACGGCGAATCGAAGGTGCTGAAGGAATGCACCCTGCCGCTGACCGGCAAGGCGGTGGTCGACCGGATCATCACCAACCTGGGCGTGCTGGACGTGGGCCACAAGGGCCTGCACATCGTGGAACTGGCCGATGGCGTGACCGAAGAGGAACTGCGCGCCGCGACCGAGGCCACCATCGTCGACTGATACCCCCCGCGCCCCGCCCATACCCGGGCGGGGAAGAGGCCCCTTGCCTGACGGAACCGGCCGGGGCTCAGCCCTTCACGACGAAGACGCAGCCGTCGGTCACCAGTTCGGGCGGCGTGCGGCACAGCCCCCGCGCCACCGACCAGGCGGCCAGGACCTTGGGCACATAATCGCGGGTCTCGGCATAGGGCGGCACGCCGCCGTTGTTCTTCACCGCATTCTCGCCCGCATTATAGGCGGCGATCACCATCAGCGGATCGCGGTCGAATTCCTTCATCAGCCAATCCAGATAGGCGACGCCGCCCTTGATGTTCTGCACCGGATCGGTGCTGTCACCGACCTTGAAGCGATCCGCCGTGGCCGGGATCAGCTGCATCAGGCCAACCGCCCCGGATTTCGACACCGCATCGTGCCGCCCCCCCGATTCCGTGGAAATCACCGCCAGCGCCAGCGCAGGCGACACCTCGGTGCCGATCGTGGCGCTCAGAATCTCGGCCCCGTAGCGCTGCGCGATGTCTTGCAGATGCGCCAGACGAGGCGTGGTCACCGCCTTGCCGCCCGGCCCCTGGCTGAGCGCGGACACCGCCTTGTCGAAACGCCCGTCGCGCGCGCCCAGCGCGGGCGAAACCGCATCCCAATACCACGCATAAGCCGCCGCCGCGGCCGGGGCCTTCGCCGTGCCTGCCGGGTTCGCCGGATCTGCGGGCAGTTTCGTGACCGGCATGAACGGGCGCGCCGCCGTCGCCGCCAGAGCCTGGCGCTGTTCTTCAGGGTCGATCTGGATGGTGATGAAGCGCTTGGTGCCCGGCGCGGGCGGCACCACCCGCTTGGGCTTGAAATGGTTCACCGTCGGCGTCGTGATTTCGGCACCCGCGGACACGGCCCAAACGGCCGTGCAGATCGCCACTGTCGCTGCCCTGAATATGATGCGCATCTGCGCTGTCCTGCTCTGCCCGGGGTTTTCCCCTTTGCGCCTTTATCCCGGAAAATCAGCAAAAAATCCAGCATTCGCACTGATTCTTCGGCGTGGAATAAGCCGATTCGACCTTTCCGCAACAGGGTTTTGTCCGGGAAAGCCTGCCAGAAACCGCTATAGCCACTATTTTATATTAATTATTATCAATGAATTACATGATTTTTACGGGAGCAATTAACGCTTCGTAAAAATGCCTAGTCACTGCCTAAATCCCGCCACGTTCCAAGCGCCATATACGCCCATACCGCGACGCAGCGAGCCAAGGTCAGAGCAGGCAAGCAGACGCACCGCGGCACAACCCGGATACCAAGGAGAGACCCGATGAAACTGTTCAAACTGACCCGCAAATTCCGCAACGAAGAAGACGGCGCTGTGACCGTCGACTGGGTTGTGCTGACCGCTGCCGTCGTGGGCCTGGCCGCTGCCGCGCTGGCCACCATCCGCTCGAACACCGAAGCGACCGCGACCAAGATCGGCACCTACATGGGTGGCGTGGAAGTCCCGACCAACACCCCGGCGACCAAGTAATCCGCTTACGGACCCGAATTGCAAAGGCCGCGCCTCTTGGCGCGGCCTTTCGCATATGCGCACGGCGCAGCCTCGCCAAGCGCTGCCACCCTCCCTTTTAAGATCGTCAGGGCCAAGGGGCGCAGGGGCCAAATCGCCCCTAAGATGAACGCAATCCGCCCTATTCGGGCCACGATTCGGGGGCAAAACAGTTCCATACCGCGACGCAGGGCCGAGCAGAGGTGCCCAAGACGCACCGCGGGACCTGCAATCTGAAGATGGAGAGACCCCATGAAACTGTTCAAACTACCCGCAAGTTCCACAATGAAGAAGACGGCGCCGTGACCGTCGACTGGGTTGTGCTGACCGCCGCCGTCGTGGGCCTGGCTGCTGCCGCGCTGGCCACCATCCGCTCGAACACCGAAGCCACCGCGACCAAGATCGGCACCTACATGGGTGGCGTGGAAGTCCCGACCAACACCCCGGCGACCCAGTAATCCGCTCACGGACCCGAATTGCAAAGGCCGCGCCCCGCGCGGCCTTTCGCATATGCGCACCCCGGTCAGGCGCGACGTCCGCCGTCCCCGTCTTTGACCCGATGTTAGCGCAGCCGCGCCGTAATTTTGCCAATAAGTGACGTTATGCCGGGCGTAATGACGACATCACCCGCCGGTATGGAGAGGTGCACGAAATGCTGAGTTTGTTCGCCAGATCGCGGCTGATGCGCGAGGAAGACGGCGCAGTGACGATCGACTGGGTCGTGTTGACGGCTTCGATCGTGTCTCTGGGAATGATTGCCGGGACACTGATCTGGGGAGATACCGTAACCGCCGCCGACCGGATCGCGGTCGTCATCGGGCAGCAAGAGGTCGACGACGGCAGCAACTGAGGCGTGACGCACGCCGCCACGTCCACCGGACCCGATTTCGGGGGGGCACCGGCCGAAGCCCGGGTTTGAAAAGAAGGAATGGAAAATGCGCCTGATTGTTGTTCTGGTTCTGGCACTTGGTGTCTGTCTTGCCGGGGCTGCGGTGTATCTGGCCCAAGGCCAGATCGCGCAGTTCCAGGCCGAAAGCAACGCACTGCGGGCCGCACAGTCGCAGATGCCCCCGCTGACCGATATGGTGGTTGCCAAGCGCCCCCTGAAATACGGCGAGCGGTTCGGGATCAACGATCTTGAGGTCATCAAGACCCAGGCCAATAAGATGCCTGCGGGCGCCTTTCACCTGATCGTTGCCAAACAGGGCACCCCCGAGGCTGCCTTCGCGATGTTCCTGGAAGGGGAAACCCGTCCCCGCGCGGCGCTGCGGTCCTTCGAGATGAACGAGCCGATCCTCGACGCGAAAATCACCAAGCCGGGCGTTGATGCGGGCATCATGGCCAATCTGGCGCCCGACATGCGGGCCTTCACGATCCAGGTCGATGTCACCTCGGGCGTGTCGGGCTTCCTGCGTCCGGGCGATCGCGTCGATGTCTACTGGTCTGGCGCGGTCGGCAACAATCAGGTGACCAAGCTGATCGATTCCAACCTGAAACTGATCGCCATCGACCAGAGCGCCGATGCCGACCGTTCCGAAGAAACGAAGATCGCCCGCACCGTGACCGCCGAGGTCACCCCCGCGCAAGTCGCGGCACTGACGCTTGCGCAATCGACCGGCCGGCTGACGCTGGCCCTTGTCGGGATGCAGAACACGGCGGAACTGGGCACCATCGAGGTGGACCGCAACAGCCTGCTGGGCATCGAACCCCGCGCAGCCGTCAAGATCGAGGCCCCGAAAGTTTGCACGATCCGCAATCGCAAGGGCAGCGAAGTTGTCGAAGTCGAGATCCCCTGCACGAACTAAGCCAGCCGTGCGCCCGGAAGGCCCCGCGCAAGCGGGGCCTTCTTCATTTTGCACAATTGCGACTTTTCCGCATGAACTCTTGCCAGCAAGCGGTTGATTCTTGCAATAATTCCCGGATTGACGCATGGTGCATTGAATAATTGGGGAAAATGCCCTGAAACGGACGCAGATCCGGCAAGTGAGGCGTGATCGGAGAGGCAGGATCACAATGAAAATGAAGAATTTTCTTGCGGCATGGGTGTTGGGCGCTGCGCTCGGCCTGACCGTTCTGACCCCCGCACAGGCCGAGACGCTCCGGGTGATGTCCGGTTCCAGTTCGAGCCCGCTGAACGTGCCGATGAACCGCGCCGTGGTGGTCGAAAGCGACCAGCCCTTCGCAGAATTGTCCATTGCCAACCCCGGGATCGCCGACATTCAGACGCTGTCGGATCGCACCATCTATGTGCTGGGCAAACTGCCCGGGCGCACGACAATGACGATCCTGGGCGGTGACGGCAAGCTGATCACCAATGTCGAGGTGCAGGTCACCCCCGACATCGCGGAATTCAAGGAACGCCTGAAGCAGATCCTTCCGGGCGAGCAGATCGAGGTGCGCACCGCCAACGATGGCATCGTGCTCTCGGGCACGGTCTCGTCGACCGCGAAGCTGGATCGCGCCCTGGATCTGGCGCGCCGTTATGCAGGGGATCGCGTATCCAACCTGATGACCGTGGGTGGCACGCAGCAGGTCATGCTGAAGGTCCGTTTCGCGGAAATGCAGCGTTCCGTATCCAAGAACCTGTCGGCCTCGCTGGGTGTGCGCGGCACCGTGGGCGGGGGCTCGGCCACCACCGGCACGGCCGTCGGCACCGGCAACTTCACCGCGACAGACGCCCTGAGCGGTGCCTTCGACGACGGCGCATTCCCGATCAATTCCAGCACGACCGGCGCGCTTGGTCTGGGCTTCACCGCGGGCAATCTGGAATTCGCCGTTCTGCTGGAGGCGCTGGAATCCAAGGGCGTCGTGCGGACGCTTGCCGAACCGAACCTGACCGCGCTGTCGGGGCAGGAAGCCAAGTTCCTGGCCGGCGGCGAATATCCGATCCCGGTCGTCGACGACACCGGCGTGGCGATCGAATACAAACCCTTCGGCGTGGAGATGGCGTTCACGCCGCGCGTCGTGGATGGCGACCTTATCAATCTGGAAATCGCCGCCGCCGTTTCGGCCATCGACACCACGGTGACGATGTCCTCGGGCGGGTTCTCGGTCAATGCCTTCAAGAAACGCGAAACCTCGACCACGGTCGAGATGCGCGATGGCGAAAGCTTTGCCATCGCCGGTCTGTTGCAGGACGATTTCACCGATCTGAACGGTCAGGTGCCGTGGCTGGGCGATGTCCCGGTGCTGGGCGCGCTGTTCCGCTCGGCCGAATATCAGCGCGCGCAATCCGAGCTGGTGATCATCGTCACGCCGCATCTGGTCACGCCGACCCGCGGCGAGGCGCTGGCCCTGCCCACCGACCGCGTGCGCCTGCCCTCGGAATCCGAGTTGTTCCTGTTCGGCAAAACTTCCGGTTCGAACGCGCCCAAGACCGGCGCCGCAGCCGAAGTCGCCAAGCAGGACTTTTCCGGCTCCTATGGCTATGTGATGGAGTAAGAGATGACGGCTCGGGGACGGAACATGCGCTATGCGGTGCTGATTGCGGCGGCACTGGCCCTGTCGGCCTGTGACGAGGGAATGAAGAGCTTCAATTCCGAAGCGGGGCTGGACGATGGCGCCGGTGGCTTCGGCAACGCGACCATGAACAACACTTTGGTGATGAGCGGACAGCGCGATTTCGCGATCAGCCTGACCCGCCGCTTTGCCGCAGAAGTGCCCAATACGGTCAATTTTGCCTTCAACTCGGCCGTGCTCGACGCGCAGGCCCAGGCCAATCTGCGCCGTCAGGCCGACTGGATCCGTCAGTTCCCCGAGGTGCGTTTCCGCGTCTACGGCCACACCGATCTGGTCGGCTCGAATGCCTATAACAAGGCGCTTGGCTTGAAGCGGGCGCAGGCGGTTGTTGCCTATCTGTCGACGCAAGGCATTTCGCGTTCGCGGCTGGAGGCGGTTGTCTCTTATGGTGAAACCCAGCCGCTGGTTTATACCGAGGCCCCGAACGAGGCCAACCGGCGCACCGTGACGGAAGTGTCGGGCTTCGTGAAACAGCATCCGGCGGTGCTCAACGGGAAATATGCCCAGGTGATCTTCCGCGAATATGTGGACAGTGCCAAACCCGCGCAGCAAACCCAGAAGCCTGTCATGGCGACGGACTCGGGCGGCTGATCCGGCAGGGATGACTAAATTGCGCCAAATTTGATGGCGGGCTTTGGGAACAAAGCCCGCCATTTGCATTCCATCGTGTCGCAAAACCCCACAATTGGAACAATCTGGCCCCAATGTCGCCCAGATTGGTCGCGATCTTCACCATAGGCAGGAAAGGCATGACATCCGAGTCGTGCCCGGGCTTGCGGAAGACCTGAGGATGAATCGTTGAGAAAACCGACCCCAGATTATCGACCGCGAACCGCGTAACAAAGGACGTGAGGCAATGAGTGCAGCTCCTATTCTGAACCCGGAACCGGCCCCCATCGTGGCATGCACGGTGTCGCGCGACGTATCGAATTTCGATCTGCTGATCGAGGATATGGAGAGCGAACTTGGCGAAAGCTGGGGCGATCTGAGTTTCGATGACGCACTGCTGTTTCTGTCGCAACCCGATGCCGAAAACCTTGAATTCGTTGCAATTGCCGTGGACAGCGAGGACGAGAACGACCTGACGCGGATCTCTGGCATCATCACAACCGCCAAGGAAAAGGGCGTGCGGGTGATCCTGATCGCCGAAGAGGTGAGCCCGATCGCCCTGCATCAACTGCTGCGTCTGGGCGCCGATGGTTTCGTGCCCTACCCGCTGCCCGAAGGCGCGCTTCACGAAGCGATCGAACGTCTGGGTCATTCCAATCCGGCCCCTGCCCCGCAAGTTCCGGCCCATCACGCACAGGCCGAATCGCCCAGCTTCAAGGCGACCGGCGGACGTGATGGCGTCGTTTTGCCGGTTCACGGTCTGGCCGGGGGTGTGGGGGCTACGACCTTCGCGGTGAACCTGGCCTGGGAACTGGCCACGATCCAGGACGGCAACAAGAAAGCCAAGGGCACCCCCCCGCGCGTCTGCCTGCTGGATTTCGACTTCCAGTTCGGCTCGGCCTCGACCTATCTGGACCTGCCCCGCCGCGAGGTGGTGTTCGAATTGCTTTCGGACACCGCAACGATGGATGGCGAGAGCTTTCGTCAGGCACTGCTGACCTTCAACGAAAAGCTGCATGTGCTGACCGCACCGGCGGACATGCTGCCGCTGGATATCGTCACCGGCGAGGACATCGACCGCATCATCGACATGGCGCGGGCCAACTTCGATTTCGTCGTGATCGACATGCCCTCGACCGTGGTCAGCTGGACCGAGGCCGTCCTGAATCAGGCGCATGTCTATTTTGGCATGATCGAGCTCGACATGCGCTCGGCGCAGAATGCGCTGCGGCTGATCCGGGCGTTGAAGTCCGAAAGCCTGCCGCTGGAAAAGATGCGCTACCTGCTGAACCGGGCGCCGAAATTCACCGATCTGACCGGCAAGGCACGCGTCAAGCGGCTGGCCGAAAGCCTCGACATCTCGATCGACGTGCTGCTGTCGGATGGCGGTCGGACGATCACCCAGGCCAACGATCACGGCCTGCCGCTGGCCGTCAACGCCGCCAAGCTGCCCTATCGTAAGGATGTTCTCAAACTCGCCCAGTCCATCGCCGAACTGAATCGCGCCGCCGAAGCAGCCCAGAGCTGATCCCGCCACAGAGGTTTCCATGTTTTCGCGTTACAAAAAGCCCGTCTCCGTCGACAAGACCGCATCCGCGCAAGCCGGGACCGAAACGCGCACGCCGTCGGCACCTGCGGTCCCGGTCGAACCCGGGCGGCCGCTGGTGCATCGCCGCCCTGTGAAACCGGCGCTCAATGCGGCCGAAGCGATCAACGCCGACAAGGAAAAGAAGCGCAAGGAACGGATGGGCGATCTGAAGACCGAGCTGCACAAGCGGCTTCTCGAAGATCTGAACCTTGCTGCACTGGAAACCGCGAGCGAAAGCGACCTGAAAACCGAAATCGCGGCGATCTCGACCGAGGCGATGGCTGAAATGTCGGTCGCGTTGAACTCGGCCGAACGCGCCCAGCTCATTCAGGAACTTTATGACGAGGTGATGGGCCTCGGTCCGCTGGAACCGCTGCTGAAAGACGAGACGGTCAACGATATTCTGGTCAACGGCCCGCAGCAGATCTTTGTCGAACGCGCGGGCAAGCTGCAACTGACCGACATCACCTTCAAGGACGAAAAGCACCTGCTGCGGATCATCGACAAGATCGTGTCGGCGGTGGGACGGCGTGTCGATGAAAGCAACCCCTATGTCGACGCCCGCCTGGCCGATGGCTCGCGCTTCAACGCCATGGTGCCGCCGGTGGCGGTCGATGGCTCACTCGTCTCGATCCGTAAATTCAAGAAAGACAAGCTGGGCATCGACGATCTGGTGCGCTTCGGCGCGCTGACCGAGGAAATGGCCGCCTATCTGCAAGCCGCAGTCTCGACCCGTCTGAACGTGATCGTGTCGGGCGGCACGGGGTCGGGCAAGACCACCACGCTCAATGCGCTCAGCTCGTTCATCGACAACGCCGAACGCATCCTGACGATCGAAGACACCGCCGAATTGCAGCTGCAACAGGTCCATGTCGGCCGGATGGAAAGCCGCCCACCCAACGTCGAAGGTCGCGGTGCGGTGACGCAGCGCGACTGTCTGCGCAACGCGCTGCGGATGCGTCCCGACCGGATCATCGTGGGCGAAACCCGCGGCGAAGAGGTCATCGACATGCTGCAGGCGATGAACACGGGCCATGACGGCTCGATGACCACGATCCACGCCAACTCGGCCCGCGACGGGGTCAGCCGTCTGGAAAACATGATCGCGATGTCGGGCATCGAAATGCCGATCAAGGCGGTGCGCAGCCAGATCGCCAGCGCTGTGAACCTGATCGTGCAGGCCAGCCGCCTGCAGGACGGCTCGCGCCGGATGGTCTCGATCACCGAAATCACCGGGATGGAAGGCGAGGTCATCTCGATGCAGGAAATCTTCAAATACGAACGGCTTGGCCTTGCCCCCGATGGCAAGATCATCGGCCGTTTCACCGCGACCGGCGTGCGCTCGCACTTCGCCGACCGCTTCCGCCAGTGGGGCTATGACCTGCCGGCCTCGATCTACGAACCCGTGCAGGATTAAGGAGGGCTGCGATGATCATTTCCGCAACGCCGATCATTTACGGCCTGATCTTCGTCGCCGTTCTGCTGCTGGTCGAGGGGATCTATCTGCTGGTTTTCGGCAAGTCGATCTCGCTCAACTCCAAGGTGAACCGCCGTCTGGAGATGCTTGAAAAGGGCACCCGGCGCGAAGAGGTTCTGGAACAGCTGCGCAAGGAAGCCACGCAGCACATGCAGGTGCGCGGCATCCCGCTTTATTCCCTGCTGGCGTCCAAGGCGCAGAAGGCCAATATCGCCTTTTCGCCCAAGGCACTAATCGGGGTGATGGCGCTGTTGTGCGTCGTGGCCTTCCTGGGCCTGTCGCTGGGCACCGATGCCAGCCTGGCCGTGCGGTCCGCCCTGGCCGTGCTGATGGGCGTTGGCGGGGTCTATCTCTGGGTCAGCGGCAAGGCCAGCAAACGCACCTCGATGGCCGAAGAACAGCTTTCGGATGCGGTCGAACTGATGGTGCGCTCGCTGCGCGTGGGGCATCCTCTGGCCTCTGCGATTCAGGCGGTCGCCAAAGAGGTGCCCGACCCGCTGGGCACCGAGTTCGGCATCATCGCCGACGAGGCCGCCTATGGCCGCAACGTGGCCGAGGCGCTGCGTGAAATGGCCGAACGGATGGACATGCAGGATTTGCGCTTCCTCGCGGTGGCCGTGTCGATTCAGCAGACATCGGGCGGCAACCTGGCCGAGGTTCTGGACGGTCTGTCCAAGGTGATCCGCGCCCGGTTCCGCCTGTTCCGCCGAGTTCGCGCCATCACCGCCGAACCGAAATGGTCGGGCGTGTTCCTGTCGGCCTTCCCGATCGTTATTCTGGTCATCATTCAGGTTGTCTCACCCGATTATTATGACACCGTGAAAGACACCCCCGCCTTCATCCCCGCGGCCCTGATCGTGGGCGGGCTTCTGGGCGCCAACATGCTGTTCATGAAAATCATGACCACCATCAAAGTCTGAGGTCTAATCATGGATCAAAATTCGATCACGCAGATGCTGACCAATGCGATGGGTCCGATGGGGCCGTTGTACGCCTTGGCGGGGGTGGGCGCGCTGCTGGTTCTGGCCACGCTGCCCGTCTTGTTGCGCAAGCGCGAAGACCCGTTCGACAAGCTGCGCCCGAAAGCGGCGCCTGCCAGCCCTGCTGGGGGCAAACGCGGGGCGCGCGGGGGCGATCAGAAGAAGCCGCAAAGCCTGCGCCATGCGGCGGGGTCCGACAAGCTGGACAAATTCGCCGGTTTCCTGGAGCCGAAAACCGCGTCCGAAATGTCGGAATCGAAAAAATGGCTGCAAAAGGCGGGCTATCGCGGCGCCAATTCGGTGCGCAACTTCCACGCCGTGCAATTCGTGCTGGGGCTGGGGCTGCTGTCCGTCGGCCTGATCTATGTGCTGTTCACCAACGCCACGAATGAAGTGCCGATGACATCGACCAAGTCGCTGATGACGGTACTGCTGCCCGGTGTCTTTGGGTATTATGCGCCCAAACGCTGGGTCGATCAGCGCGTCGCCGCGCGCACGGCCGAGATCCAGAACGGTTTTCCCGACGCGCTCGACATGCTGCTGGTCTGCGTCGAGGCGGGGCAGTCGCTCGATCAGGGGATCATTCGCGTGGCCAAGGAACTGGCGACCTCTTACCCCTCGATGTCCGAGGAATTCGAGATCGTGGCCCATGAAATCAAGGCCGGTAAGGACAAGACCGCCGTTCTGCGCGCCTTTGGCGACCGCACCGGCGTGCCCGATGTGATGTCCTTCGTGACCGTGATGATCCAGAGTCAGCAATTCGGCACCTCGATCGCCGACGCCCTGCGCCTTTACGCCGCCGACATGCGCGACAAGCGCGTGATGCGCGCCGAAGAGGCCGCCAACAAGATCCCGACCAAGATGACGCTGGGCACGATGATGTTCACCGTGCCGCCGCTTCTGATCATCCTTGTCGGGCCTTCGGTCCATGATATGCTTGAGAACTTCAAAGCGATGGGCATGTAACCGATGACGCTCCTGCTGCGCGGCCGGATCTTGGCCGCCCTTGCTGCAACGCTGTGCCTCGGCGTTCTGGCCGCCTGTTCCCCGGGCGGCCTTTCTGCGACCAAGGACAGCCCCTATGCGCCCGGGGCCGCCCGGGGCGAAGGGGTGGACGGGTTGCTTGTCGGGCATCGGCTGATGGCGGCGGGCGAATACGAACTGGCGCTCAAGGCCTATTACCGCGCGGCGGGCACCCAGGGCGCGACGGTCGATGTGCTGTCCGCTATCGGCTCGGCCAATCTGAAGCTGGGACGGCTGGGCCAGGCCGAACAGATCCTGCGCCGCGCGACCGAGGCAGACCCGACCTTCGTGCCGGCCTGGAACAATCTGGGCGTCGTGCTGATGGAAAAGGGCGACGCAGCCGAGGCCGCGCAGGTCTTCCAGACGGCCTATGCGCTGGATAGTGGCCAATCGGACTCGATCCGCGAAAACCTGCGGCTGGCCCTCGCAAAATCGCGAAAACCCGATTATTCTGCCCAGGATGACAAGACTTTCACGCTGGTTCGACGCGGCGCGGGTGAATACCTCCTGCTGACCCGGCAATGAGGCTAGAGCAAAAGGACGCAGAAACATGCGCCACCCGATCTTTCTTGCGGCCCTCGCGGGCTGCGCGCTGGCCATGTCCGGCTGCGCAAAGAACAACGACGCCGAGGTGACCCGCGCGCTGAAAAGCGTGAACGCCATCGACGAAACCAACCTGTCCGACATCATGCTGACGGTGGGCGACCCGCAGGAAGCGGTGAATTATTTCCAGCGTTCGTCCAGCGAAAACCCCGACCGGATCGACCTGAAACGCGGGCTGGCGAAATCGCTGATCCGCGCGCAACGCCCGAACGAGGCCGCGAAGGTCTGGACCCAGGTCATCGCGATGCCCGAGGCCACGCAGGACGACAAGGTGCAACTGGCCGATGCGCAGATCCGTTCGAACGACTGGAAGGCCGCGGAAGCGACGCTCAACACGATCCCGCCCACGCATGAAACTTTCCAGCGCTACAAGCTCGAGGCCATGGTGGCCGACAGCAACAAGAACTGGGCCAAGGCCGACAGCTTCTATGAGGTCGCGGCAGGCCTGACCACGAAACCCGGCGGCGTGCTGAACAACTGGGGCTTTTCCAAGCTGACCCGCGGCGATGCCAAGGGCGCCGAAAAGCTGTTCGCCGAAGCGCTCAGCTACGATCCGGGCGCCTTCACCACCAAGAACAACCTGGTTCTGGCCCGCGCGGCGCAGCGCAAATACGACATGCCCGTCGTCGACATGAGCCAGACCGAACGGGCGCAGCTGCTCTATACCGCCGCGCTGTCGGCGATCAAGCAGGGCGATGTGGCCATTGGCAAGGGCCTGCTGCAAGAGGCTGTCGACACCCACCCGCAGCATTTCGAAGAGGCCGCGCGCGCGCTGGCCGCTCTGGATGCCAACGTGGCCAAGGGCTGAGCGCATGCTGGGCCTGTCGACCCAGATGGCGGCGCTGGTCTTTCTGGCGCTGGTCACACCGATCTGCATCTGGGTCGTCTATACCGACCTGAAATACATGAAGATCCGCAATTCCGCGATTCTGGCCCTGCTGGCGGTCTTCGCCCTGGCCGGGCCTTTTTTGCTGCCGCTTGACGTCTGGGCCTGGCGTTGGAGCCATTTTGCCGTGGTGCTGGCGGTGGGGTTCGTGCTGAACATGATCGCGCATTTCGGCGCGGGTGATGCGAAATTCGCCGCCGCCGCCGCGCCCTTCTTCGCGCGCGAGCCCGGCGACATCACGGTGATCGTGATGCTTTTGTCCGCGTTCTTGCTGGGGGCCTTTGCCACCCACCGGATCGCGCGCACCATACCCGCGCTGCGCACCATGGCCCCCGATTGGGTCAGTTGGACGCGCAAGGATTTCCCGATGGGCCTGGCGCTTGTCGGCACGCTCTGGACCTATCTTCTGATCGTGGCGCTGGCGGCCTGAGCAGGCCCGCGACCTCGGCCTCTCCGCGGTTTTTCCCATTTTTGGCCACAATAGCCGGGCAGGATGGCGCTGCGAATCCCGTTACGGGACAATAGCGCGCGACCGGCCCCGCCGACGCGCCCCCGAAGGCACGATCAGATAGGACGCCCGATGAACATGTTGGCGACGAATGTCATGGCACCGCCCCTCCCGCGCACGCTGGCCGATGTCGGGCTGAACACGGTGATGATGCGCGACGTGCTGCTGAAAACCATGTTCCGCACCAATATGGACACGATCAGCGGGCTGTCGAAACTGATCTGCCTGCCGATCACCCTGACCCAGGAACTGATCGACCTGTGCCGCCAGCAACGGCTGGTCGAGGCCACGGGCACCCTGCACGCCAATTCGGGCGGCGAGATGGGCTATCAGCTGGCCGACGCGGGCAAGGCGCGCGCGCTCGATGCGCTCAGCCAGTCGGAATATTACGGCGCGATGCCCGTGCCGCTTGATATGTACCGCACCCAGACCGAGCGCCAGTCGATCCGCAACATCCAGCTGACCCGCCAGCAACTGACGCAGGCGATGGGCCATCTGGTGTTGCCGCCGACGCTGCTTGACCAGCTGGGGCCTGCGGTCAGTTCGGGGCGCTCGATCTTGATGTATGGCCCGCCCGGCAACGGCAAATCCTCGATCTCTAACGGGATTCGCGATGCCTTGGGCGACAAGATCTACATTCCCCGCGCGGTCGAATATGCCGGGCAGGTCATCACCGTCTACGACCCGATCGTGCATGCCGCCGCCACCGAACAGGTCGAGGACGCCTCGAGCCTGCGCAAATCCGGCAACCGTTATGACAACCGCTATGTGCTGTGCGACCGCCCGACCGTGATCACCGGCGGGGAATTGTCGCTCGACATGCTCGATCTGACCTACAACCCGACCGCGCGCACCTATACCGCGCCCTTGCAGATGAAATCCTCGGGCGGGGTGTTCATCGTGGACGACCTTGGCCGTCAGGCCGAACCGCCGCAGAAACTGGTGAACCGCTGGATCGTGCCGCTGGAAGAAAGCCGCGACATCCTGGCCCTGCAATCGGGCGAGAAGTTCGAGGTGCCCTTCGACACGCTCGTGATCTTCTCGACCAACTTCCACCCGAACGAGATTTTCGACAAGGCGGCACTGCGCCGGATCTTCTTCAAGATCAAGATCGACGGGCCGAACCAGGCCGATTTCCTGAAAATCTTCTCGCTGGTCGCGAAGAAGCGCAAGATGCCGCTGGACGAGAAGGCGCTGGTCCACCTGCTGAAGGTGAAATACCCCGAAATCCAGAACGTCTATGCCAATTATCAGCCGATCTTCCTGATCGACCAGATGATCGCGATCTGCGAATTCGAGGGCATGCCCTATCAGATGACCCCCGATCTGATCGACCGCGCCTGGGCCAACATGTTCGTCGACAATTCGGTGATCGAGCACTAGCGCCGGGGATCAATCGGCCGCCACCAGCCCCCGCTCGATCACCTGCGGCAGATAGGTTTTCGACACCGGTACCTCGGCGCCATCGCTCATCTGCAGCAGCAGCTTGCCGCGTTCCCGCCGGGCACCGATGACCGCCTGATCCGCCACCCAGTGCGAGCGATGCACCCGCAATCCCGGCTGCCCCTCCAGTTCGGCCATGGCATCGGCAAAGCGCATCAGCAGGCTGGCGGCGCCCGCCTCGGTGACCACGTCGACATAATGATCGCGCACCTGCAACCGCACGATCGGCGCACGCAGGGCAGGATCAATCCGCATCAACAACCGCACCCCGCCATCCCCCTCTGCCGGGGTGGACTGGGGCATCTGTTCAACCGGGTCGGAAGGGGCCGGACCGCCCTCCACATTCTGGCGGACCGCATGGCGCAAGGTCGAAATCGCCAGAGAGACCACGAAAACATAGAGCGCCATCACCGGCAAGGTCGGCCTTGCAGGGTTCTGCCCCTCTGTCATGGCCAGCATCAGCGCCCAGCACGGCGTCGCCAGAACGGCGCTCGCCAGCACAGCGATCACCGGCGCCTCGAACAGATAGCGGCGCAGGCCCAGATACTGCTGCACCAGAACCCGCAACGCGGCCCCGATCAGAATACCGAAAAAGATCACCAGCGGCCAATAGATCAGCCGGTTGACAAAAGACATCGACGTCAGCGAACCGAACGGCCCTGCAATCACGCTGAATACCGACATGACCGCCCAGATAATGGGCAAAACCGGCGCCGAAAGTGTTCGTCTGTAAGCCTCAAACAAAGAGGTCATGCCTCTAACCCAATGTTACCGTTCACTAATCTACAGCTACCCACCCCGACTGCAAGCCGTAATAGTCACGATGACAACACATGTCGCGCGCGGGCCTTGCACGCAGCGGGGCACGGCGGCACAGGCCGCCGAAGCCCGGGTTTTCAATAATTTACGCCGTAAGCCCTTCGGGTTCGGGCAGGCCGTTGGCGCGGCAGCAGGCGGTCAGGGTGTTGGCCAGCAGGCAGGCGATGGTCATCGGGCCGACGCCGCCGGGGACCGGGGTGATCGCGCCCGCCACCTCGGCGC
>DKFM01000010.1 GCA_002452815.1 Rhodobacteraceae bacterium UBA6796 | reverse complement strand
TCCGGCAAACCCGGCGCGGTTCAAACCACCAGGCGCCCGACATCGGTTGGCCGGACCTTGCGCCCGCATCGCTCCAGAAGACGTGCGCCGAAAAAGCGTTCAAGCTGCCGGATCTGCTGGCTGACGGCGGGCTGCGAAAGCTGCGCCTTCTCGGCCGCGGCGGAAAACGTGCCAAGCTCGACGACATCAATCAGGATGTCGAGATGGTGAAGGGCCAGGGTATTTTTCAAAGTTTACCTTATGCTTTGTATAAATCACATATCATTTTCTTTCTGTTCCGAAAATGCGAATTTGTCCGGACACGATTGAGGAGCGCACCATGATTTCTGGCCAGAACCTGACCCTGCGGGCCTGCGGCCCGGACGACATTCCTGCCATTCAGGCCATCTATGCCGATGCGGTTCTGACCGGGACGGCGAGTTTTGAACTGGAGCCCCCAAGCATCGCAGAAATGCAGGCGCGCTGGCAGAACATCACCGGCGCGGGCTATCCCTATCTGGTTGCGGTGCTGGATGGCGCAGTGGCCGGATATGCCTATGGCGGCGCCTATCGCGCCCGGCCCGCCTATCGCGGCAATGTCGAGAATTCGGTCTATGTGCGCAAGGACTGCCAGCACGCGGGCGTCGGGCGTGCGTTGCTGGAAGACCTGATCGCGCGCTGCACGGACCGCGGTTTTCGCCAGATGATCGCAGTGATCGGGGATTCCGCGAATGCCGCCTCGATCGGCCTGCATCGGGCCCTGGGTTTCGATCATGTCGGCACGCTCCGCTCGGTGGGATGGAAGCATGGGCGCTGGCTCGATACCGTGCTCATGCAGCGCGCGCTCGGGCCGGGGGACAGCACGGATTTCGAGGGCTAGGCGGTGCTCACGCGGCCCACGGTCGCCGCGATCGGCCTGACCCAGATGGTGAACTGGGGCCTTTCCTATTATGCGCTTGGCGTTTTCGGCCCCGCCATCGGCGCCGATCTCGGGTTTTCACCCGAGCTGACCTATGGCGGCTTCTCGCTTGCGCTTGTGACGATGGGGCTGAGTTCGGGCTGGCTGGGCCGCCAGATCGACTGCCACGGCGGCCGCGCGGTGATGTCTCTGGGCTCGGTCCTGCTGGCGCTCGGGTGTCTTGGGCTCAGCCAGTCCCACGCAGCGCCCCTCTATCTTGCAAGCTGGCTGGTTCTGGGCCTCAGCATGCGGATGTGTCTGTATGAGGCGGCCTTTGCCGCGCTGGTCCAGGTCGGCGGCAGTGCAGCGCGCCCGGCGCTGTCGCAGATCACCTTGCTGGGAGGTTTGGCCTCGACGGTCTTCTGGCCTTTCGGGCATTTGCTGCAGGAAACGATCGGGTGGCGAAACGGCATGATGGCCTATGCCGGCATCGCCCTGACGATGATCCCGCTTTACCGGATGCTTGCCGCGCCCGGGGCCGCGGAGGCCCGCACCGGCCCGCCGCCCGGGCCGGCCCGGATCGCGCCGGAGCAACGGTTTGCGGCACTGCTGTTCGCCGCGATGGTCGCCGCCACGGCCTTTCTCAGTTCTGGCCTTTCCGCGCATCTGATCGGGCTGCTTTCCGGGCGCGGCCTTTCGGTCGAGGCGGCCGTTTCGTTCGCGGCCCTGCCCGGCATCGCGCAGTCCACGGCACGTCTTGCCGAAATCGTCTTCGGGCGCTGGCTCGATCCCAGGCGGCTGGCTCTTCTTGCGTCCGGGCTGCTGACGCTGGGGATGCTGGCGGGGTTCGGTATCGCGGGGGCGGGGGTGTCCGCAGTGGTCTTCGTGCTGGCCTATGGTGCGGGCAACGGTCTGTTGACCATCACGCGAGGCAGCCTGCCGCTGGTGCTGTTCCCGGTCCGTGACTATGCGGTGATTGCCGGGCGCCTGATCGGCCCTTCCTTCTTTGGTGCCGCTGCCGCCCCGATCACATATGCCGCCCTCATCGACAGCTATGGCACGCATGCGGCGATGGGGTTGAGTGCGCTGCTTGCCCTGATCGCGACCGGGTGTGCCTGGGGGCTGTATCACCTGCGCAAAACACATCTGTAGCCCTGCGCCGCGCGGGATAAGGTCGTCCTTGGGCAATCGCGGCGGGGCTTGGCCCCGCCGCCTGCAGTCTTACCACGCCTGAACGGTCGGTCCGACCGTCAGTTCGCTCACATTGGTATCGGCCGGTTGTTCGATGGCGAAGGCAACGACATTGGCGATCCGGTCCGGCGTGATGCCGACCTGGGCATAGAGTTCAGCCATGCCCTCGGCGGTGCCCTTGTCGCTGATCGTATGCAGCAGTTCGGTGTTGATCGCGGCCGGATAGATCGTCGCGGTACGGATATTCGTGCCTTCCATCGCCGATTCCATGCGCAGAACCTCCATGAAGCTGCGCACGAACCATTTGGTGCCGCCATAGACCGCTGCGGCCGGATAGGCCTTGAGCCCCGCAACCGAGGATGTCGCGATCACATGGCCCGATTTCTGCGCGGTAAATTCCGGCAGCACGGCGGCCACGCCATTCAACACGCCTTTGATGTTGATATCGACCATCTCGTGCCACTCGTCGGTTTTCAGCGCCGACAGCGGCGAGCTGGGCATGATGCCGGCATTGAGGAAGATCACGTCGACGCGCCCGAACGTGTCTTTGGCGAGTTTCACAATGGCGTCGTTGTCGGCCTGTCTGGTGACGTCGAGCACCTGCCAGATCGCCTCGCCGCCCGCGGCGCGGATTTCGTCGGCGAGGGTCTGGAGCTTGTCTTCGCGCCGCGCGCCAAGAACGACCTTGGCCCCTTTTGCCGCAAGCAGCTTCGCGGTGGCCGCACCGATGCCCGATGATGCGCCGGTAATGATGATGACCTTGTCTTTCATGTCCGTTTCCTTTGTGGGGTGAGGGGTTTCAGTAGATCAGCGTCAGACCGGGGGGCGGTCCGCAGTGGCGCGATGGCCCCCCCTGCCATCGGCCCGCGCCGTGGCGTTGATCCCTGCTCAGCCGAGGTAATCGGCCTCGCAGACCGGCTCCATCCAGGTGACGGCGACACCGTCGATCGCCTCCTGAACGGCGATATGGCTCATCGCGACATCGGGGGCGGCCCCGTGCCAGTGTTTCTCGCCAGCGGGAAACCAGACCACGTCTCCGGGCCGGATGTCCTCGACCGGGCCACCTGCGCGCTGCACCCGGCCGCGTCCTGCCGTTACGATCAGGGTCTGCCCCGCCGGGTGGGTGTGCCAGGCGGTGCGGACGCCGGGTTCGAAGGTGACGGCCGCGCCAGCCGCGCGCCCCGGGGCTTCGGCCTGAAACAAGGGGTCGATCCGCACGGTGCCGGTGAACCACGCATCCGGCCCCTTGACCGAAGGATTTGTGCCTGCACGGGTGATTTCCATGATCTGCCTCCGTTCGTCGGTTTGCCGTGGTTGTTATATGGCTTTCCGGGACTTATTGATTGTGGGCAAAAGATTGCTTGAACTTATCGACTCAAGCCATGAATGGGGTGGCCATGTCACAAACCGATTTCAATGACCTGATGTGGTTTCTGGCCGTTGCGGAAGAGGGCAGCTTCACCCGGGCGGCGGCGAAGCTCGGGGTGGTGCAATCGACGCTGAGCCACCGGATCAAGCGGCTGGAAACGCGCATGGGCATACGGCTGCTGGCACGCACGACCCGTTCGGTCGCGACAACCGAGGCGGGCGAGCGGTTGCGGAGGTCGCTGGCGCCCCGGGTAAGCGAGATCGAGGAGGAAATCGCGGCCCTGATGGAACTGCGCGACAAGCCTGCGGGCTCGGTCCGGATCACGCTTTCGCATCATGCGCTGACACAGCTGATCTGGCCCAAGCTGCGGCCGGTGCTGCGCGATTACCCCGACATCAGGCTGGAACTGAACGTCGATGGCGGGTTTCGCAACATTGTCGAGGACGGTTTCGATGCGGGGATACGGCTGGGCGAGAGCGTCGAACACGACATGATCGCGCTGCGTGTCGGCCCCGACTGGCGGCTCGTCGCGGTGGCGGCGCCGACCTATCTGGCGGTGCATGGGCGGCCGGAACATCCGCAGGATCTGCTCGGGCATGAGTGCATCAACCGGCGGCTGGTGACGGCGGGCGGGCTTTATGCCTGGGAATTCGAAAAGGATGGCAAAGAGTTGCGGGTGCGTGTCGAGGGGCGGCTCACGCTCAATGATGATGCGACAATGGTCGGGGCCGCACTCGATGGGGTGGGCATCGCCTATGTCCCCGAAGATATGGTCGCGGTGCAGCTGGCGAGCGGCAAGCTGGTTTTGTTGCTTGATGACTGGTCGCCGCGCTTCGCGGGTTACCACATCTATTATCCAAGCCGTCACCAGAACCTGCCCGCCTTCAAGGCGGTCGTGAACGCGCTAAGGCACTGATCCGCCCCTCAGGGCCTGTCGTGGCGGTTCAGGTAGGCTCAGCCCACGACGATGATCTTCGACACCAGTTCCGCGGTATTGCGCGCGCCGAGCTTCTTCATCAGGCGGGCGCGATGCACCTCGACCGTGCGATGCGAGATCCCCAGGCTCAGCCCGATCTCCTTGCAGGTGCGCCCGTTCACCACATGGCGGGCGATGTCCTGCTCGCGCGGGGTCAGCTCGACCGAGCGTTCAACCCGTTCCGCCGCGCGCTCAAAGGCCCAGATCGTCAGGGCGAACGGATCGGCGGGGCTCAGCGTGACACCGCGCGCCCGCATCCAGCAGATCGTGCCGTCGGCAAGTTGCATGAACCGCTGATCTTCGTAATTCGGATGGTTGGCCAACGCCTTGATCGCCCGCGCACCGATCAGGCTGAAATCGGCATGGCTGGGATAAAGCAGCCGCATCGACTGCCCTTCCAGGGCCGCAGCCGGGTGCCCGAACAGCGCCTGTGCCGCACGATTGGCATGCAGAATCTGGCGATGCGCCAGGATGACCTGCGCAATGGGCGAGTCGAGGAAACCAAGCTCGGTCAGGGTCGGGGCGGTGCTCATGGCGCAAGTATAACGCAAGGAAATGCGCTGCCTATACGTATCGGACTACGTAGGACTACGCATACGTAGTTTTCCCAATATCGTGGCCCGCCCGCTGCGGGCATTCTGGCACAAAGAGGAGAACACCATGACCGGCATTCACATCGTGGGCAGCGGGCATACCGCCTTTGGGCGGTTCGATGCGCGCAGCCTGGAAAACCTGATCGTCGAGGCCACGCGCGAGGCGCTGACCGAGGCGGGGCTGAGCGGCGCCGATATCGACGCGGTCTATCTGGGCCATTTCAACGCGGGGATGTCGAATGACGGGTTCGCCTCGTCTTTGGTGCATCAGGCCGATGACGGCCTGCGTTTCAAGCCCGCGACGCGGGTCGAAAACGCCTGTGCTTCGGGGTCTGCGGCGCTTTATGCCGGGATGAATGCCATTCGTGCGGGGCAGGCCAGGCGCGTGCTGGTCGTGGGTGTCGAAAAGATGACCCACCGCACCACGCCCGAGGTCACCGCATCGCTGGGGCGCGCGGGCTATCAGGGTGATCCGGCCGAGGCGGGGCTCAGCTTCCCGCAGGTCTTTGCGCTGGCGGCGCGGGCCTATGCCGAACGCTACAGCGACCCGATGGAGGCGATGGCGCGGATTGCCGCCAAGAACCATACCAACGCGCTCGCCAACCCGCTGGCGCAGATGCGTCGCGATCTGAGCTTCGATCAATGCAACGCTGTGTCCGACAAGAACCCGCTGATCGCACCGCCGCTGCGGCTGTCGGATTGCTCGCTGATCTCGGACGGGGCCGCCGCGGTGGTGCTGAGCAATGATCCGGGCGCGCATGCCCGCAGCGCGCATATTCGCGCGGCCGCGCAAGTATCGGATTTCCTGCCGATGTCGCGCCACGATCTGCTGGCTTTCGAGGGCCCCAAACGCGCCGTGGCGCAGGCCTATGCGCAGGCCGGCATCTCCGTGGATGACGTGGGCTTTGCCGAGGTGCATGACTGTTTCACCATTGCCGAACTGCTGATGTACGAGGCACTGGGTCTGTGCGCGGCGGGGCAGGGCGCGGCGCTGCTGCAGGATGGGTCGGTCCATCGCGGCGGGCGCTGCCCGGTCAACCTGTCGGGCGGGCTCAAGGCCAAGGGCCATCCGGTCGGGGCGACCGGCGTGTCGATGCATGCGCTCGGCTATCGGCAACTGACCGGCACCGCCGGCGGTATCCAGATCGACGATCCGCGGATCGGCGTGGTCCTCAACATGGGTGGCGCGGCGGTGGCGAACTATGCCACCGTGCTGGAGACGGGGCGCGCCTGATCGCCGCCCCCTTCGCCACACATTTGCGATATGACTATGGGAGTGAGGGTTATGAAGAAGGTTTACGGCACGGCGTCGGAGGCTCTGGATGGGCTTTTGTTCGACGGCATGACGATGGCGGCAGGCGGGTTCGGGCTGTGCGGCATTCCTGAACTGCTGATCGACGCGCTGGTGGCCAGCGGCGTGAAGGACATCACGATCGCCTCGAACAACTGCGGCGTGGACGGGTTCGGTCTGGGCAAACTGCTGGACACGCGGCAGATCAAGAAGATGATCTCGTCCTATGTCGGCGAGAATGCGGAATTCATGCGCCAGTATCTGTCGGGCGAGCTGGAGCTGGAATTCAACCCGCAGGGCACGCTGGCCGAACGGATGCGCGCGGGCGGCGCGGGGATTCCGGGCTTCTACACCAAGACCGGCGTCGGCACGGTGATCGCGGACGGCAAGGAGCACAAGGACTTCGGCGGCGAGACCTATATCCTCGAAACCGGCCTCGTCATGGATCTGGCGATCGTGAAGGCCTGGAAGGCCGACACCTCGGGCAACCTGGTCTTCCGCAAGACGGCGCGCAATTTCAACGTGCCGGCGGCCACCTGCGGGCGGGTCTGCGTGGCCGAGGTCGAGGAAATCGTTCCGGTGGGCAGCCTCGACCCCGATCACATCCACCTGCCGGGGATTTATGTGCACCGCATCATCGCGGGCCAGCATGAGAAACGGATCGAACAACGCACGG
>DKFM01000023.1:17337-266697 GCA_002452815.1 Rhodobacteraceae bacterium UBA6796 | reverse complement strand
ACGCTTATCACGCCGCCAAAAACGGACACCACTAAGCAAGATACCCACGGGCGGAAGGCCCGCCCGTGGGACCACACAAACGACTGATGACAGGACAAGGAAGCGAAACATGACCGCATCGTGGAGATTTTCGACGCTGGCCGACCGGCACCGCGCGCTCGGCTCCGGCCTCGAAGACTGGAGCGGGATGGGCACCGCATGGTCCTATGACGGCGACCCGCTGGCCGAATATATGGCGATCCGAACCAAGGCGGGGATCATGGATGTCTCGGGGCTGAAGAAGGTGCATATCACCGGCCCGGCCGCCAGCCATGTGATCGACCGCGCCACCACCCGCAATGTCGAAAAGCTGATGCCGGGGCGCGCGGTCTATGCCTGCATGTTGAATGACGCGGGCAAGTTCGTCGATGACTGCGTGATCTATCGCACCGGGCCCAATGCCTTCATGGTGGTGCATGGTGCGGGCGCGGGGCACGAGCAACTGACCATGGCCGCGACCGGCCGCGATGTGTCGATCCGGTTCGACGACAACCTGCACGATCTGTCGCTGCAGGGCCCGCTGGCGGTGGATTTCCTGGAAAAATACGTCCCCGGCATCCGTAATCTGACCTATTTCAGCCATATGCCGACGTCGCTGTTCGGCGTGCCCGCGATGATCTCGCGCACCGGCTATACCGGCGAGCGGGGGTATGAGCTGTTCGTGCGCGGTCAGGATGCGCCGATGGTCTGGGATCGGATCGTGGCCGAAGGCGCCGCGATGGGGATCATCCCGTGCCGGTTCACCACGCTCGATCTGCTGCGCACCGAAAGCTATCTGCTGTTCTTCCCTTATGACAATTCCGAGGCCTACCCGTTCGAGAACGATCCCTGCGGCGATACGCTGTGGGAACTGGGGCTCGATTTCACCGTCAGCCCGGGCAAGACCGGGTTCCGGGGCGCGGAAGAGCATTACCGCCTGAAGGGGCGCGAACGGTTCAAGATCTGGGGTCTGAAGCTGGCCGGAAAGGTGCCGCCCGAAAACGGCGCGCCGGTGCTGCGCGACGGCCAACAGATCGGTGTCGTGACGCAGGCGATGTATTCGCCGCTCAACGACTGGACCGTGGCGATTGCCCGGCTGCCGGTCGATTGCGCCAACGAAGGCACCCGGCTGGTCGTCGACAGCAAGGATGCGGGCCGGATCGGTGCCGTCACCGCGCCGATGCCCTTCTTCGACCCCGACAAGAAGCGCCGCACCGCCAAGGGCTGATGCGTCAGGGCAGGGGCGGCATCAGATCGCCCCGCCCGCAACCAATAGGGACCATGCCATGCCTCGAACTCACTTTTCCCCCTCGATCACGACCCGCCCGGTCTATCCCGGGCTGACCTCGCAGGGGGCTACGCCTGCGATCCTGCTGGCGGACGGCGCCGGTGCCGAGGCGATCCTGGATCTGGCGGCGCAGGACCGCTCGGTCATGGATCGCGCGCATCTGATGTTCATTCCCGCGGGCACCGATTTCGGCCCCCGGCTGGCGGCGCTGAACCCGCGGATGTATCGCGAGGCCCCCAGCTTCGCCGCCTGTCTGGAACGCTTCCGCAAGGCGCTGGCGGATGCGCATATGGGCACGCAGCTGTATCTGGCGGGGACCGAGGGGCTGATCGGGCAGGCCACGGCCGAGGCGCTGGCGGCGGGGCTGCCCGCCGATGCGATCCAGTCCGAACATCGCGGCCATATCGCGCGGCGGATGCAATGCGTGCATTGCAAGGGGATGACCGAAAACGTCACCACCGACCCGTTCGTCTGTTCGCATTGTGGCCTGACGCTGTTCGTGCGCGACCATTTCTCGCGCCGTCTGGGGGCGTTTCAGGGCGTCTGCGTCGATGCCGAAACCCCCGGCCTCATCCCCCCCGTGCAGGAGATCAAACCATGAGCGCCCAGATGTTGCGCGTCACCGCGCGCGAAGCCTTGTCGCCGCTGGTCACCCGGTTCCGGTTCGAGCACCCCGAAGGCGCGGCCCTGCCGCTGTTTTCCGGCGGCGCGCATGTCGTCGTGGAAATGCCGGACGGGGACGTCCTGCGGCGCAATGCCTATTCGCTGATTTCCGATCCGCTGGATGGGTCGGGCTATGAAATCGCCGTGCGGCGCGAAGATGGCGGCCGCGGCGGTTCGGTCTTTTTGCACCGGCAGGTCGTGGTGGGCGATCTGCTGCGGATTTCCGCGCCGCTGAACCTGTTCGCGCTGGACCTGCGCGCGAAGAAACATGTGATGATCGCGGGCGGCATCGGCATCACGCCCTTCGTGGCGCAGCTGAAACAGCTGGCGCGCCTGCAAATGCCGTTCGAGCTGCATTATGCCGCGCGCTCGCGCGCCGAGGCTGCGGGGTTGGCGCTGTTGCCCGATCTGCCGCAGATCCATGTGCATATCTCGGACGAGGGCAACCGGATGGATCTGGGCGCGGTGCTGGGCGGGCAACCACTGGGCACGCATGTCTATACCTGCGGCCCCGAGGGCCTGATCGACGCGGTGGCGGAAACGGCTGCGCGGCTGGGCTGGCCCCGGGGCGCGCTGCATTCCGAGGTGTTCATGGCACCGCCCCCCGGCACGCCCTTTACCGTGACCCTTGCGCGCTCGGGCCGGACGGTGACGGTGGGCGCGCATCAAAGCCTGCTCGAAGCGCTGGAGGCCGCGCAGGTGCCGGTCGACTGGTCATGCCGGGGCGGCGCCTGCGGGCGCTGCGAAACCGGGGTCAGCGCCTGCCACGGGCAGCTGGAGCATCACGATCACTGGCTGTCGGATGACGAAAAATCCAGCCAGACCAAGATCATGCCCTGCGTGTCGCGGTTCCGGGGCGACACCCTTATTCTCGACCTCTAGGAGGCACTGATGACGCTGCAATTCCACGACGAAACCTTCCGCGACGACTATACCTTCCACAACTCGCCCGAAGGCATCCGCCGCTTCCCGTTCCCGTTCGACCAGGACAGCTACATGTATTCGGTCAACCTGGAGCCGCACGCGGGCGGGCGGGCGGGCAGCCCGTTCGAGAAACGCTTCGATGTCGACGAACATTATGTGGCCGAGATGCGCGACCGCGAAATCACCCTGCGCGACGATCCGCTGCGCTGCCAGTCGCTGCCGCATATGGAACTGGCGGGCTGGGATTTCCTGGAACTGGTGATGGTGTCGAAATCCGAGGATTACCCGGATCTGTTCGAACTGCACCGCGACGGCGACCGCTGGCACTGGATCAACCGTCCGCTGGGGATCGAGCAACGCTTCACCTTTCTGGATGCGACCACGCTGCCCTGCGGGCCGCTGGAATACATCACCCGCCAGACCCAGGGCGACCACGCGCTGCTGGATCAGCGCGAGGGCAATCTGTGGATGGATGCGGGCATGATTACCAGCCAGGCCGACTGGTCGCTGGATTTCGACATCGGGATGAACTTCTTCGAATGGCACGCCCCGGTGCCCAAGGCCAATGAGATGGGGGTGTTCCAGCGCGCGCTGAAATTCCTGCTGAACCTGCAACAAGGGGCACCGACGCGGCGGCTGAACTGGACGATGACGGTCAATCCGCGGCTCGATACCAGCCCGGAAAACTACCATAAATGGGGCCCGGAAAAGCGCACGATCACGCCCGCGACGGTGGGATCGAAGCAATACCTGCGGGTCGAGTTGCAGACGCTGTGGCGGTTGCCGCGCTCGAACGCGATTGCCTTTCCGATCCGCTGCTACCTGTGTTCGCTGGAGGATATCGTGACGGTGCCAAAATGGGGCCGCCGTCTGCACCGGGTGCTGCGCGACCTGCCCGACGAGCTGGCCGAATACAAGGGCTTTGCGGTCAACCGGCCGGTAATCGTCGATTATCTGGAACAATTCGACGATGGCGCCGAAACCTCGCCCGGGATCTTCCCGGACTGAGCAAGCCTGCGACATCCGACACCTTTGCACTGCACAATTGCGCGAATATGTGCTATGAACAGCGCAGGTCACGATCCATTCCGAATCCTGCACCGGGGCTTGCCGGTGCAGCGCGTGGTATTCTGCTGCGCGTGCAAGATCAACGAACGGGAGGGTGATCATGACGAGTTTCGTTTCCAGGCAGTTGTGGCGGACGCGGGGGCTCCGGATCGGGGTTTGCGTTGCGGCCTTGGCGGTGTTCGCGGTCGATGGCACCCTTGCGCAAACCGGGGCGGCGCCGACGCATGCACAGGGCATGGCCCTGATCTATGGCGCCGAGGGCGTCACGCCGGATGTCGATGCCGGAATGGCGATCCTGCGGGATCTGGCTGCTGCGGGCGATGTCGTGGCGCAGCGCGATCTGGGCGAAATGCTGATCGGTGGCTGGGCGGGGCCAAGCGATCCCGCGACCGGGCGCGCGCTGCTGGAGACCGCCGCCGCGGCCGGGGATGTCAAGGCGCAGCTCTCGCTGGGGACGTTTTTGCTGTATGGCTCCGGCCTGCCGAAGGACATGGAACGCGCGCGCGAGCTGTTCGAACAGGCGGCCGACCGGGGCGATCCGACCGGGTTGCGGCTTTATGGCGAAGCGCTGATGTGGAGTCAGAAAGACCCCAAGGCCGCACAGGCCTATCTGGTTCGCGCCGGAGAGATGGGGCAGGGTGCGGCCTGGGCCATTCTGGCCGAGGGGGCGATGTATGGCTACCTCGGCGGCGGCAAGACCTCGCGGATGAAATTCGACGATTTTGCCCGCCGGGCGCGCGCCATGGGTAACGAACGGATCGAGGTGCTGGATGCCACACGGCAGATGTGGGGCATCTCGATGCGCGCCGACGGTCCGGCCACGCTGGCGAAACTGGGGGCGGCCGCGGATGCGGGTAATGCCGAGGCCGCGCGTTATCTGATCGGGCTGGTGCGGGATGGCAACGGCCTGAACATCCGCAAAGAGCCCGCCCGTGCCGCGACCCTGGTCGAGCGTCACGCCGCGCTGCTGAGCCCGGCCGAGCAATGGCGCTATGGCTTCACCATCGCCGCGGCCAAGACCAAGCAGCTGCGCACCTATGCCGGATTGCAAGAGCAACTGGCGGCTGCGCCCGAACCGGTGGATGCGGATTTCGGCAAGGATCTGTTCAAGGCGAACCCGAATTTCGCGATCTACCTGCTGCAAGCGCGGATGAAACAGGTCGGGCAATATGCGGGCAAGCTTGACGGGCTGGCGGGGGAAAAGACACTGCGTGGCCTGTCGCGGATGTGTCGTGCGACACTGGGCCGGAACGATTGCGGTCATGGGGTGCTGCGCGGTGAGCTGATCGGCGCGCTGATCGCCGCGCAGTAGCCAAAGGCTCCGTGGGGTATTTGGGGCCGATTCGGACCCTGTCGGCGGTCGGGGTGTGGTCTTGATGCCGAAATGACCGGGAACTGAATGATTTCCGGTCATTTTTTGCCAAACACCAGGCGGCAGCGCGTCTGTCGCGGCTGCGGATGAACGCGGTAAATAGAATGTAAAAACAGTCCCTTGGCCCGAAAAAGGACTGTTTGCAAGGACGATATGATCGTCACCCGCCGTTTCGCGGCTGACGATGCGTGGTCGGCTGCGACACTATCCAAAAGGTTAAGTGGCATTTCTGTAATAAAAATATTATAGTGATGTCTTGGGGATCGAATATCCTCGCTGCGAAGATCGGAGGTGCTGGGGGGCACATCTGAGGAAATAAATTCAATAACTGTTTGGGATCTGATGAGACGCCACCTTCATCCGTGAAAGGTGGGGGTTGTGGGATGTTTGTGTTTTGAAGCAAGCGCCCTCGTCTCAGTTTTGGGGGGCTAAAATGGGGAAGGATTATGTCTACACGCCCGATTTCGGGGGTGTTCCTAGGGCTTTGCGTGCGACAAGTAAGGAGCGGGGCAAAGAGCGGACGGTTCTGATTGCCGGGGGGGCCGGCTTTATCGGATCGAACCTGAGCCGACGCCTGATTGCCCGGGGCGACCGGGTCATCTGTCTGGATAATCTGGAAACCGGGCGCAGTGAGAATATCGCAGCCCTGTTGCCGCATCCGCGGTTTGCCTTCGTGCTGCACGATGTGGTCACGCCGTTCCGGGTGAATGGTCCGATCGACCAGATATACAATCTGGCCTGTCCGGCTTCGCCGCCGAAATACCAGCGCGATCCGCTGCATACTTTCAAGACCAGCATCTTCGGTGGGCTGAACCTGCTGGCGCTGGCTCGCGAAAAGGGCGCGCGGATTCTGCAAAGCTCGACCTCCGAGGTCTATGGCGACCCCGATTGCCCGTTGCAGTCCGAAGACTATCGCGGGCTGGTCAACACGGTCGGGCCACGGTCGTGTTATGACGAGGGCAAGCGAGCGGCCGAGACGCTGTTTTACGAAACCAACCGCCAGCATGGGATTGATGTGCGCATCGCGCGGATATTCAACACCTATGGTCCGCGGATGGACCCGGGCGACGGGCGCGTGGTGTCGAACTTCGTGGTGCAGGCGCTCAGCGGTGCGCCGATCACCATCTATGGCGAAGGTCTGCAGACGCGGTCGTTCTGTTATATCGACGACATGCTCGACGGGTTGATGGCGCTGATGGATGCCGACGAGCATCTGGCCACGATCAACGACCCGGTCAATCTGGGCAATCCGGGCGAGTTCACGATGATCGAGCTGGCGCAACTTGTGCTGCAGATGACCGGCTCGAAATCGGCGCTGACCTATCGCGACCTGCCGGTCGACGACCCGCGCCAGCGCCGCCCCGACATTTCCCGCGCCGGGCGTCTGCTCGACTGGGCGCCGAAGATCTCGCTTGCCGAAGGGCTGGTTCCGACCATCGCCTATTTCAGCGCCGAACTGGCGCAGATGCAGGGACTGGCAACCGCACGGCGCGCGGGGGAGGCGGTGTCATGACAGCCGCGCCGCGCATTCTGGTGACCGGCGGGGCCGGCTACATCGGGGCGCATTGCTGCAAGGCCCTTGCCCGCGCCGGGATCGAGCCGGTCAGCTTCGACAACCTGTCGCGCGGGCATCGTGATGCGGTGAAATGGGGGCCGCTGGAGGTCGGCGATCTGCGCGACCGGGATGCGGTGCTGGACGCGCTGGTCCGGCACCGCATCGAGGCGGTGATCCATTTCGCGGCCCTTGCCTATGTGGGCGAAAGCGTGACGCAGCCGACGCTGTATTACGACAACAACCTTGGCGGGATGGTCGCGCTTCTGGGGGCGATGGCGCAGGCCGGGGTCCGGCAGATTGTGTTTTCGTCAAGCTGCGCGACCTATGGCGTGCCGCAGGTGCTGCCGATCGACGAGGCGACGCCGCAAAACCCGATCAACCCCTATGGCCGCACCAAGCTGTTTTGCGAATGGATGCTGCGCGATGCGGCGGCGGTGGGTGATCTGCGCTATGTCGCGTTGCGCTATTTCAATGCGGCGGGCGCCGATCCGGAGGGCGAAATCGGCGAGCACCACACCCCCGAGACCCACCTGATCCCGCTGGCGTTGATGGCGGCCTATGGCACGGGGCCTGCGCTGCGGGTCTTCGGCACCGACTACCCGACGCCCGACGGCACCTGCATCCGCGATTACATCCATGTCGACGATCTGGCGCAGGCGCATCTGCGTGCGCTGACCCATCTGGCCGATGGCGGCGACAGTCTGGCCGTCAACCTGGGCACCGGACAGGGGGCCTCGGTGCGCGCGGTGATCGCCGCGGTCGAGCGGGTAACCGGCCGCAAGGTTCCGGTCGCGTTCGAGGCGCGGCGCCCCGGCGACCCGGCCGAGCTGACGGCGGACCCGCGGCTGGCGGAGGCGCGGCTGGGCTTTCGCGCGCGCCACCGCGATCTGGATCGCATCGTTGCCGATGCGGCACCCTGGTTTGCGCCGCAGTCCGAGGTCGCGTGTAGATGACTGCAGAAATGACTCATTCAAGGCTTGGCCATCCCGCCACCGAATCCCGCCCGTTTCTTGTCCCCATCCTGTCCGGGCGGCGTGCGGTGAAATATTATGTGGTGGCTGGGCTTTGGATGGTCGCGGCGGGTTGGTTTTGGGCATGGTGGCTGCGGCCTTCCCATGTCCTTGGTCTGGGGCGCTATTGGATCGTGACCGGCGCCATGCTCTGGATCTGGGGGATGCAGCTCTATTTCGTGCTCGTCTTCCTGGCCGCCCGCCGTTCATCTGCCCCCGATCCGGTGCCCGGGCGCTGGCGGGTGGCGATGGTGACGACGAAAACCCCATCAGAGCCGTTTGCGGTGGTGCGCAAGACGCTGGAGGCGATGCTGGCGCAGGACTATCCGCATGACACCTGGCTTGCGGATGAGGCACCCGATGACGCCACCCGCGCCTGGTGCGCGGCGCATGGGGTGCGGATTTCGTCGCGGCAGGGGATCGCGGCCTATCACCGGGCCGAATGGCCGCGCCGGACCCGCTGCAAAGAGGGCAATCTGGCCTATTTCTACGATACTTGGGGTTATGACACTTACGACATCGTCGCGCAGCTCGACAGCGATCATGTGCCCCAGCCCGGTTACCTGCGCGAGATGCTGCGCCCTTTTGCCGATCCGAAAGTGGGCTACGTCTCGGCGCCCTCGATCTGCTCGGCCAATACACGGGAAAGCTGGGCCGCGCGCACGCGGCTCTATTCCGAAGCGGCGTTTCACGGCGTCTTTCAGGCGGGCTATTCGGCGGTGCTGACGCCAATGTGCATCGGGTCGCATTACGCGGTGCGCACCGTGGCGCTGAAGCAGGCCGGCGGTCTGGGCCCCGAACTGGCCGAGGATCATTCGACGACGATGCTGATCGCGGCTGCGGGCTGGCGCGGGGTGCATGCGATGGATGCCATCGCGATCGGCGACGGGCCCGCCACGCTGCCCGATCTGGTGACGCAGGAATTCCAGTGGTCGCGGTCGCTGATGACGCTGTTGCTGCGCTACACGCCGCACTATCTGCGCGCGCTGCCGTTGCGGCTGCGGTTCCTGTTCCTGCTGTGCCAAAGCTGGTATGCGTTCTTCACCCTGTCGATGGCGATGATGTATTTCGTGCCGATCCTGGCGGTCAGTTTCGACATCCGCTTCGCCGATGTGACCTATGCCGCCTTCATCGGTCATTTCATTCCCTCGATGCTGCTGATGCTGCTATTTGCCACACTGATCAAGCGCGACGGGTTCTTCCGTCCGGTGGATGCCAAGGTCCTGTCCTGGGAAAAGGCGCTGTTCGTGCTGTTGCAATGGCCCTGGGTGTTCTGGGGCTGTGCGATGGCGATTTACGACCGGATTTCCGGCGGTTTTGTCGATTTTCGCATCACCCCCAAGGGCGAGGCGGCCAGCGCGAAACTGCCGCCACGGATCATCGTGGTTTATGCGGCGCTTGCGCTTGGGGCGCTGATCCCGGTGCTGGTGGTGTCGGACCTGACCCAGGCGCGCGGGTTCTATCTTTTGTCGCTGGTCAATGTGTTTCTGTATCTGGCGCTGCTGGTCACCATCGTGCTACGCCATCTGTGGGAAAACCGTCGCGCCGGGCTGATCCGCGAAATGGGCGCCAGTCTTTCGGGTTATCTCGTGGGGCTGACCTGCATGATCGCACTGGTGATCTGGGCGGTGGCGATGCGCGGCGAGGAAAGCCTGCAGGCCCTGGCGATCGGGTTTGAGCCCGCCGGTCTGTCAACGGTCGAGTATGTGGTTTCGGGCGCGGGGATGGGCCGCCCCGGCGAAATCCGCGTTCACTTCGGGCCCATTTGGCGCAACTGAGCGCCGGATATTGTAAAGGAGGACACTACCATGATGCAGATCGGGAAACGCATTCGCGCCGCGCTGTCGGTTAGCCTCATGCTTGCCGGGACCGCCAGTTTCGCGGCTCCCCCCGGGACGTTGCCGTTCGGCGTCTACGATCCTGACGGGGATTTCACCGCTGACGATCAGGTGGTGATCGAACATCTGTTCCTGCCCTGGGAAGACGTCTATCTGCCCTCGCTCAACGATGCCGATACCTATGCGCTGGAACGGGGCAGGGCGCTTCTGGTCACGCTGGAGCCCTGGACCTGGTCGCGCAGCGAGCGCAACACCGCGCAATATCTGCGCCGCGGTATCAAGGACGGGCGCTATGACGCGAACATGAAGGCGGTCTGCGATGTGCTGGGCACGCTGAAAAGCCCGGTGACGCTGCGCTTCGCGCATGAGATGGACGACCGCTCGGGGCAGTTCATCTGGTCGGGCTGGGAGCCGGAGACCTATATCGAAGCCTACCGCCACATGATCGACCTGTGCCGCAAGAGCGCGCCCAATATCACCGTGATGTGGTCGCCTCTGGGGGACGAGGAGATGGCGAAATACTATCCGGGTGACGATTACGCCGATCTGATTGGGCTGACGGTGTTTGGGCTGCAGGCCTGGGATCAGGCGAAATACGGCCACGACCGGAGTTTCGACGAAATCTTCGGACCCCGCTACGAACGTGCGGCGGCCTTCGGCAAGCCGGTCGTCGTGGCCGAACTGGGCTATGTCGGCAAGGAAGGTTACGTCAAGACCTGGAACGCTTCGGTCCGTCAGGAGAAGCCGGAATACCCGAATCTTGTCGGTGTGGTCTATTTCAACCAGCCCGAGGTCTATCCCTGGCCTGAAGGGTTCGGCGCCCCCGATTGGCGTGTGAAGAACCAGATCTTGAAATAATATCCGACTTCGACACCACAGGTGGCGAAAATCCGCCACTTGTGGTTCGGTTTGCAAGGCAATGAAAACGCGCAGGAAATTTCCTGCGCGTTGTTTTTCATGTTTCGCCACATCTTCGCCGCAGTTCTGCCACGTCAAGGTTTTTATTGACCTGTAGGAAGATTTTTAACACTTGTGGTTGCCAATAAGAGCTGAAGACGGCTTTCGCGAGTGGTCTGACGTGCAACAATGAGGCGGAGCAAATGACCGATCTTTCCATTCTGAAGTCGGCCGCGGCGGCGGCGCTGATCTCGTGCACTCTCGTCGTTTCGACGGCACCGGCTATGGCCGAAGGGCCGAGCGACGATACCCGCGCGGCCGCAAGCAAGGTGAAAACCCATGCTGGCAAGGGCGCGGCGCGGTTCGACTGGCTGGCCACCCGCACGGCCCCGGCGGACGAACGGATCGTGGTTGCATCGCGGTCGCTGGGTTCGGGCAGCTGGATCTGCTCGCCCGCGGGCTTCGGCTCCAAATCGCGCTGCTACAAGCGCTGATCCGGCGGCGGGCCGGGGGGCGACCCCTGCCGCCCCTTAGCGGATAGTTTTGCGGGATGCCGGCGATGCGCCGGCGTTCTGCGTTGCGCGCCGGCGCCAATCACCCCGCCACATGCGCCAGCAACAGGCAGCTTTGACTGTTGAGCACACCGGGCACTTCCCGGATCGCACGCAGCACCCGGTCGAAATTGACCAGCGAGTCGGTGCGGATTTCCACCACCAGATCCCAGGCGCCGTTGGTCGCATGCACGGTGCTGACCTCGGGGATCGCCGTGATCGTGCGGATCACGTTGCGCGACAGCTTGCCCTGCAATTCGACCAGCGTGATTGCGCGCACCTCGCCTTCGACATCCACATCCGTTTCGATCGTGAAGCGCCGGATCCGGCCATCGGCCACCAGCGCATCCAGCCGCAGCTTGGCCGTGGTGCGCGACACCTGTGCGGCATGGGCCAGTTCGGTGATGCTCAACCGTGCATTCACGCGCAGCGCGGCGATGATCGCGCGATCGGTGGCTGACAACTCTGGCATTTCATTTTGTCCATCTGTCTATGCAATATGACTAGATAAATATTCAGATTGCGTAAGATGGCAATCGAAACCTGCAATCCCATCTGTGACTTTCGATCCAGAACGGGAGAGCCATATGCCGAAATCTAGTATCATCCTCGGGGCGCCGATCCAAAGCGGCACCCACCAGCCCGGCTGCCTGATGGGGCCTGCTAGCCTGCGCACTGCGGGCCTGCCCGAAACCCTGCGCGCCTTGGGTTGGCAGGTCGAGGATCGCGGCGATCTGTCGATCCCCGCGCAGGCGCCGCAGGGCCACGCCAACCCGGCGGTGCACCATCTGGCCGAAACCCGCGCCTGGATCGACCTGCTGGTGACCCAGGCCGAGACCGCCGCGGCCGCCTGCGATCTGCCGATCTTTCTGGGCGGCGATCATTCGATGTCGGCGGGCACGATCCCGGGAATTGCGCGGCATGCGCGCACCTTGGGGCGCCCGCTTTATGTGCTGTGGCTTGATGCGCACCCCGATCTGCACAGCCTTGACACCACGACCAGCGGCAACCTGCATGGCACGCCGATGGCCTATGCCTGCGGCCTGCCGGGGTTCGGTGCCTATCCGGCGCTGGAGGTCGCGCTGGACCCGGCCAAGGTCTGCATGATGGGCATCCGCTCGGTCGATCCGGCGGAACATCAGCGCCTGATCGACACCGGGATCGAGGTGCATGACATGCGCGCCATCGACGAGACCGGCGTTCTTGCGCCCCTGCGCGATTTCATCGCGCGGGTGCAGGCCGACAACGGGCTTTTGCACGTCAGCTTCGATGTCGACTTTCTGGAACCCGGCATCGCCCCGGCCGTCGGCACCACCGTGCCCGGGGGCGCAACCTTCCGCGAGGCCCATCTGATCATGGAATATCTGTGCGATTCCAAGGTGGTGACCTCGCTCGATCTGGTCGAGCTGAACCCGTTTCTTGATGAGCGGGGCCGCACCGCGAAACTGCTGTGCGACCTGACCGCCAGCCTGTTCGGTCGCCGTGTGCTCGACCGCCAAACCCGGAGCTACTGATGTCCGTGCGCCCGCAACCCTCGCCCCTGGCCTATGTGCCCTTCGTCTCGGTCGAAAACATGATGCATCTGGTCAATGCGATCGGGGTCGAACGGTTCATCGCCGATCTGGCCGGCTATATCGAGGATGATTTCCGCCGCTGGCCCGATTTCGACAAGACCCCGCGCGTGGCCAGCCATTCCGCCGAGGGCGTGATCGAGCTGATGCCGACGGCGGATGCCGAGAATTACGGCTTCAAATATGTCAACGGCCACCCCAAGAACACCCGCGACGGGTATCAGACGGTTACCGCCTTCGGCGTGCTGTCCTCGGTCAGCAATGGCTATCCGATCCTGCTGAGCGAGATGACGGTGCTGACCGCGCTGCGCACGGCGGCGACCTCGGCGCTGGTCGGGCGCTATCTGGCGCCGAAGGGGGCCGAGGTGATGGCGATGATCGGCAATGGCGCGCAATGCGAATTTCAGGCGCTGGCCTTCCGGGCGCTGTGCGGGATCAACCGGCTGCGGCTGCATGATGTCGACCCGGCCGCGACCGAAAAGGCCACGCGCAACCTGCGCGCGCAGGGCTTCGAGATTACCGCCTGCGCCGATGCGCAAAGTGCCGTCGAGGGCGCGCAGATCATCACCACCTGCACCGCAGACAAGCAATATGCGACGATCCTGACCGACAACATGGTCGGCGCCGGGGTGCATATCAACGCGATCGGCGGCGATTGCCCGGGCAAGACCGAGTTGCACCGCGACATCCTGCTGCGTTCGGATATTTTTGTGGAATATCCGCCGCAGACCCGGATCGAGGGCGAGATCCAGCAGCTGCCTGCCGACCACCCAGTGCACGAGTTGTGGCAGGTGATGCGCGGCGAGATCCCGGGCCGGACCCATGACAAGCAGATCACGCTGTTCGATTCCGTGGGCTTCGCGACCGAGGATTTCTCGGCCCTGCGCTTCGTGCATGAACGCATCGCTGGCACCGCGTTTTTCGAGCCACTCGACATGCTGGCCGATCCCGACGATCCGCGCGATCTGTTTGGCATGTTGCAGCGGGCGCGCTGATTGATGGTGGGGGCGGGCATTGCGGGGGCAGGGGTGCCGCAAAATGCGGCATCTGCGGGCGGGGCGACGGTTTTGCCCCGGATTTTTTGCAAGATATTTGACATTGCGGATCATCTGGCAAAAAACTGTCATAAAGCCACCCGTGAGACCCTGATGACCGCCCCCCTGCCGCTGCATGCCCGACTGACCGACGCCGCCGAGGCCGGGTCGCGCTCGAACCGGGCGATTGCGCGGTTCATGCTGGCGCGGCTCAAGGACCTGCCGTTTGAAACCGCCGCAACGCTGGCCGAAAAGGTACAGGTCAGCGAGGCCAGCATCGGGCGGTTCTGCCGGGCCATCGGCTATGCCAATCTGAAAGACCTGAAGGAACATCTGAAGGACGACATCGGCGATCAGCCCTGGCTGATAAAGGACCGGCTGGATGCGCTGCGTCAGGCGCCCGGCCAGCGCGAAGAGCGGCTGTCGCAGGGACTGGAGGCGGAAATCGCCGGGCTCGTCGGTGTTTACGAAATGGCACGCACGCCGGACTGGCAGCGCGCGGTCGTGCGGTTTTCGCACTGCCCGAAGGTCTTCGTCGCGGGGTTTCAGACCGAACGCGGGCTTGCGCTCTATTTTGCCAGCCAGATGCAATATGTCCGCCCCGGCGTGCAGATGATCGACCTGTCGATGGGCAATTTTGCCGAAGTCCTGGCCGAGGCGGGCGAGGCTTGCCTGGCGATCTTCGAGGCGCGGCGCTATTCGCGTCAGGCGCTGGTGCTGGCGCGCGAGGCGCGCGCGCGCGGCATCGCGGTGACGATCTTCACCGATCAGTTCTGCAGCTGGGGCGCGGATTTCGCGACCGAGCAGTTCATGGTCGCCACCCAGTTCAACCAGTTTTGGGATTCCACCGCGCATCTGGCGGTGCTGAGCAATCTGATGATCAACGACATCTTCCTCGCGCGCGGCGAGGGGGCCGAGGCGCGGCTCAATGAAGTCGCGCGGCTGTACGGCGCCTTCACCGGCCATGTCGGCAACCCGCTGACCCCGGTCGCCGAATAGCCACCCCGTTTTCGATAAACCAACCACCAACAGGGACCATCATGACCAAACTTTCCAAACTTCTGGGCACTGCGGTGCTGCTGTCGGGCATCGCCTCGGGCGTGTCGGCCGAAACGCTGAAACTGGGGACCGAGGGCGCCTATCCGCCCTTCAACTACGTCACCCCCGAGGGCAAGGTCGAAGGCTTCGACATCGACGTCGGGCTGGAGCTGTGCAAGCGCATCGGCGCCGAGTGCGAGATCGTGGCGCAGGACTGGGACGGCATCATCCCCGGGCTTCTGGCCAAGAAATACGACTTCATCATCGCCTCGATGTTCATCACCGAACCCCGCAAGGAACAGGTGGCCTTCACCGACCCCTACTATATGGCCGCGATGACCCATGTCGTGCCGAAAGAGTCGGAACTGACCGAGTTCACCAATGACACGCTGAAAGATCTGGTCGTGGGGGCGCAGGCGGGCACGACGCAGGCCGATTATGCCGTCGCCTCCTATCCCGACGCGGATGTGCGGCTGTATCCGACGCAGGACGAAGCCAGCCTCGATATGGCCTCGGGCCGGCTTGACGTGATGGTGGGCGACATGCTGCCGCTTCTGGATTTCGTCGAAAAGACCGAAGACGGCGCGTGCTGCAAGATCGCCGGCGCCCCGATCACCGATCCGAAATTCGTGGGCGAAGGTGTGGGCATCGCGCTGCGCAAGGAAGACAACGACCTGCGCGAGCGTCTGAACAAGGCTCTGGCCGAGATCCGCGCGGATGGCACCTACAAGGCGATCAACGACAAGTATTTCTCGATCGACCTTTACACGATGCAGTAACCCTCGCCGCCCTGGTCAAAGGTGACAATCATGTTTGAGCTGTTCTCCTATGGGCCCCTTGGCTGGGGCGACGAGATCCTGGCGGGGCTGTGGGTCACGCTGCGTCTGGCGGTGACCACCCTGCCGGTGGGATTGCTGATCGGTTTTGCGGTGGCGGGTCTGTCGCTGTCGCATAATCGCGGGCTGCGCGCGCTTGGGGTGGGCTATACCACGCTGATGCGCGGGCTGCCCGAAATCCTGACGCTGTTCATCGTCTATAACGGCGTGGGCCTGCTGCTGAACCGGGCGATGGCGATGCTGTCGCCCGAGGCCGCGCCGGTCGAGTTTTCACCCTTCGCCGCCGGGGTGGTCGCGCTGGCGCTGGTCTTTGCCGCCTTCGCGGCCGAGGTGCTGCGCGGTGCCTTTCTGGCGGTCCCCGAGGGGCAGATCATGGCCGGGCGCGCCATCGGCATGACTCCGCGGCAGATCTTCTGGCGCATCAAGCTGCCGCAGCTGTGGCGGTTCGCGCTGCCGGGAATGGGCAATCTTTGGCTGAACCTGCTGAAGGACACCGCGCTGGTGTCGGTCATCGCGCTGGATGATCTGATGCGCGCGACCAAGGTTGCGGTGGGCGTCACCAAGCAACCCTTCACCTTCTATCTGGTGGCCTGCTTGATCTACTGGCTGCTGTGTCTGGTCTCTGAACTGGGCCTGTCGCGGCTGGAACAGCGCGCCAACCGTGGCGTGAGGAGAGCATGAGCATGGCCCTGATCGACACATTGGCGCAGAACTGGCCGAAGCTGATTGATGGGGTGGGCACCACGCTGGCGCTGACGGGTCTGGGCGCGCTGATCGCGGCGATGGCCGCGCCGCCGCTGGCGCTGCTGCGCGCGCAGGGTTCCGCCCTGGCGCAGGCGCCGCTGCGCATCTACATCTCGTTCATCCGCGGCACCCCCATTCTGGCGCAGCTGTTTTTGGTGTTCTACGGCTCGGGCCAGTTCCGGGTGGAATTGCAGTCGCTGGGACTGTGGGGGTTTTTCCGCGATCCGTTCAACTGCGCGGTGCTGGTCTTTGCGATCAACTCCTGCGCCTATCAGACAGAAATCCTGCGCGGCGGCATTCAGGCCGTGGCGCCGGGTGAAATCGAGGCCGGCCGCGCGATCGGCATGTCGCGGCTGACGGTGCTGCGCCGGATTGTGTTTCCGCACGCCTACCGCATCGCCTGGCCCGCGCTTGGCAATGAAATCATCTTGCTGATGAAGGCCTCGGCGCTGGCTTCGGTCGTCACGGTCTTCGATCTGATGGGCCGCACCCGGCAGATCTTTTCGCGCAGCTTCGACTTCTCGATCTATTTCTGGGCGGCCGTGCTCTACCTCGCGATGACGATCAGTTTCGTCCTTCTGTGGCGCCTGGCCGAGCGCCGCCTTTCTCGACACATGACGGGGCAAACCCCGCAGGGAGTTCAGTGATGCAGCCGCAACCTTCGCAAGATGTCGTGCTCAGCGCGCAGAATATCCACAAGAGTTTCGGCACGCACGAGGTGCTCAAGGGAATTTCGCTGGACTCGCGCAATCACGACGTGATCTCGATCTTGGGCTCGTCCGGTTCGGGCAAGTCGACTTTCCTGCGATGTCTGAACTTTCTGGAAATCCCGACATCGGGTCAGGTGTCGGTGCATGGCGAGGAAATCGTGGTGCGCAACGGTCGCCCCGGCGACCCGCGCCAGATCGAGCGGATGCGCCAGCGGCTTGGCATGGTGTTTCAGCAGTTCAACCTGTGGACCCACCGCACCGTGCTGGAAAACGTGATGGAAGGCCCGGTGCAGGTCAAACGCCGCCCCAAGGCCGAGGCGCGCGATCAGGCCGAGGCGCTGCTGGCCCGTGTCGGTCTGGCCGAACGCATGCACATGTATCCCGCGCAACTGTCGGGCGGCCAGCAGCAGCGCGTGGCGATCGCGCGCGCGCTGGCGATGGAACCCGACGCCATCCTGTTCGACGAGCCGACCTCGGCGCTGGACCCCGAACTGGTGGGCGAGGTGCTGAAGGTGATGCAGGATCTGGCCGCCGAGGGCCGCACGATGATCGTCGTCACGCATGAGATGGCCTTCGCGCGCGAGGTTTCGACCGAGGTCGTCTTCCTGCATCAGGGCCGGGTGGCCGAGCAGGGCACGCCCGACAAGCTGTTCAACCATCCCGACAGCGAGGCATTCGCCCGCTTCATCTCGAACATCCGCTAACTCTGGAGCCGGAAAATGGCATCTGTTTTCGAAGGCCTGCGCATCGACGGGGCCGAGCTGCGCGTGGTCAGCCTGCCGCTGATTACCCCCTTCGTCGTCTCGAACCAGACGATGACCGACAAGGTGTTTCCTCTGCTGGTCCTGCGCGGTGAGGGGCTGGAAGGTTACGCCGAGGCGGTGATGGACCCGTTCCCCGATTATCTGGAGGAAACGATCCCCGGCGCGCTGGCCTTCCTGCGCGAATTGATCCTGCCGCAGATCGTCGGGCGTCGCTTTGCCTCGCCGGCCGAGCTGACCGCGCTGATGGCGCCCTGGCGCGGCCACCGGATGAGCAAGGCCGTGGTCGAAATGGCGTTCTGGGATCTGTGGTGCAAGGCGCTGGATCTGCCGCTGAAATCCGCGCTTGGCGGCGTGCGCGATGCGGTGCCGGTCGGCGTGTCGATCGGAATTGCGCCGATCAGCGCGACGCTGGCGCGTATCGCGGTGGCGCAGCAGGCGGGCTACAAGCGGATCAAGCTGAAGGTCGCGCAGGGGCATGATCTGGACTTGCTGGCCGCCGCGCGCCGGGATTTCCCGAAGATCAAGCTGACGGTCGATGCCAACACCGCCTACGGGCTGGCCGATCTGGCCACGCTGCGCGCGATGGACGATTTCGATCTGGATTATATCGAGCAGCCGCTGGCGGTCGACGACATCCACGACCACGCCATCGTGCAGCGCCAGATCCGCACTGCGATCTGTCTGGATGAATCGATCCGCACTCCCGCCGATTGCCGCAAGGCGCTGGCGGCCGAGGCGGCGCGGGTCATCAACATCAAGGTCGGGCGGGTCGGCGGCTATGCGGCGGCGCGCGCGATCCATGACGTGTCCGAATCCTTCGGCGCCCCGGTCTGGTGTGGCGGCATGCTGGAAAGCGGCATCGGGCGGGCGCATAATATCCACCTCGCTACGTTGCCCAATTTCACCAAGCCGGGCGATACCTCGTCCTCCAGCCGCTATTTCCACCGCGACATCATCAACGAACCGCTGGAGGCTGCGGGCGGCCTGATGCCGGTGCCGGGCAATGGCGCGGGCATCGGGGTGACGCTGGACTGGGACTTCCTGAACACCGTTACGCTGAGCACCGAGGAGTTTGGCGCATGAGCGGCGATGGCGTGATCTTGCGCGAACTGTCGGGGCTGGACGAACTGGCCCGGGCCGAGGCGTTTCAGGTCGAGGTCTGGGGCGCGGGTGAAAAACCCGACAATTCCGACATTATGATGGCGCTGCAATCCGAAGGCGCGCTGGTCGCGGGCGCGTTTCGCGGGGCCGAGATGCTGGGCTTTCTGCTGGGCTTTCCGACCGCCACGCCCGGGTTGCAGCATTCGCACCGGCTGGGCATTCACCCGGATGCGCGGGGTTTGGGTCTGGGCGCGCGGATGAAATGGTTTCAGCGCGACTGGTGTCTGGCGCGCGGCATCACCACCGTACGCTGGACCTATGATCCGCTGCGCGCAATCAACGCGGGGCTCAACATCGGCGTGCTGGGTGCGGTCTGCCACGACTATCTGGTCGATTATTATGGCCCGATGCCCGGGATCAACGCGGGCTTGCCCTCGGACCGGGTGATGGCGGTGTGGCATCTGGACAGCCCTGCGGTCGTGGCGCGCGCCCGGGGCGCCGCCGCCGTCCCGCAGGCTGACGCGGGGCAGGCGTGGCTCCAAATCCCGCGCGACATCGACGCGCTGCTCGCCCAGGATCGGCAGACGGCCCTGGCCGAGCGTTTGCGGGTGCGCGCCGCGCTGCAATCGGCCTTTGCGGCGGGGCAGGGTATCGTGGGCTTCGACCGTGCGCGCCACAGTTATCTGCTGGGCTGAACGGGGGCATCGGCGCCGGGCGCTTGGGCTGGAAACCCGTCTGGCGGTCGGCTAGAACATCATCACAACCCTTGCCCTGCAGTCGAAGGATGACGCATGTCGCCCCCCGAGGAAGTCTCGTCCCAGTCCCCGCGTCCGTTGCAAAGCACGCTGATCGCGGCGCAGCTGGAGGCCGAGATTATCGCGGGCGATCTGGCCGCAGGCAGCAAGCTGGACGAGCAGAGCCTGACGCAGCGCTTCGGCGTGTCGCGCACCCCGATCCGCGAGGCGCTGCACCGGCTGGTGGCACTGTCGCTGGCCGACCGGGCGCCGTTTCGCGGCGTGGTCGTGGCCAATATCACCCGTGACCGGATCGAGCAGATGTTCGAGGCGATGGGCGAGATGGAGGCGCTATGCGGGCGTTTCGCCGCCGAGCGGATGACGATTGGCGAACGTGGCGAGCTGGAGGAGTTGCACCGCGCGATGGCGCAGATGGCGCAGCGCGGCGAAATCGCCGCCTACGAGGCCGCCAACAGCGTCTTTCACCAGCGGATCTTCGAGGCGACGCATAACCGCGACCTGATCGAACTGGCCAATGCGCTGCGGCTGAAACTGGCGCCGTTCCGCAAATCGCAGCTGCAAAGCGATGCCCGGATGGCGCGCTCGAACGAGGAACACGAGGCGATCGTCTCGGCCCTGCTGGACCGCGACCCGAAGCGGGCCGAAAATGCGTTGCGGCGGCACCTTGTGAGTGCCGCGCGCGAGGTTCTGTCGCGGATGCGATAAGGATCAGCCGAAGGCCGAGATCAGCATGCGCACCGCGGTGATCATCAGAAACAGCGCGAAGGCGCGTTTGATCCAGACCGTATCCAGGCTGTGCGCCAGCGCGGCACCCACCGGCGCGAACCCCACCGTGAAGGGCAGGATGATGCCTGCGGCCAGCAGGTTGACATAGCCCAGCGACAGCGGCGGGCGGTTCGGCACGCCCAGCCCCGAATAGATGAAGCCCAGCACGGCGGGCACCGCGATCATGAAGCCGAAGGCCGAGGCCGTGCCCACCGCGCGGCGGATCTCGACCGAGAACCCGGCCAGCAGCGGCACCGACAGCGTGCCGCCGCCGATCCCCATCAGCGCCGACAACAGCCCGGTCACATAGGAAATCGCCCCGTTGACCGCGCGGCTGCGGGGCAGGTGGTCGCTGATCACCAGCGTCTTCGGCGTGGCCATGTTGATCGACACCAGCAGCGCCAGCGTGCCGAAAATCGCCTTCAGGCCGCTTGCGTCGATGTATTTCGCGGCCAGCCCGCCGCTCAGTGCGCCCAGCACAATCCCCGGCGCCCAAAGCCGCAACAGCGCCGGGTCGACCGAGCCGCGCTTGTGATGCGCGCGCGCCGAGGAGACCGATGTGAAGATGATCGTCGCAAGCGAGGTGGCCACGGCCATATGCATCGACAGTTCCGGCGGGAAATGGGTCAGCGACAGGATCCAGAACAGCACCGGCACCAGAACGATGCCGCCGCCGACCCCCAGCAGCCCGGCCAGAATGCCCGCCAGAATTGCGGTGGCCGCGACGCCGCCAAGGATCATCGCCAGTTGCAGAAGTGATAGGTCGGTCATGGTCAGTAACTCACTGCGGCGCCATCGGCGCGGGGGTCGGTTGCGGCTTCGAAAAGCCCGGTGGGATGCAGGACAACGCCGCCGGCGTGGCCCACAAGATCGGAAAATTCAGGCAGGATCTCGACCTGATGGCCCGCGCCCTGCAACTGCGCCACCAGCGTCGGATCGAAGCGGGATTCCAGCTTGAGCGAGGTGGTGTTGTCACCCCAGGTCTTGCCCAGCAGCCAGCGCGGCGCCGTCACGGCCGCCTGCAGATCCATCCCGAATTGCGCGTAGCGGGTGAAGATCGCCGATTGCGTCTGCGGCTGGCCCTCGCCGCCCATCGTGCCATAGGCCAGCACCCGCCCGTCGGGCAGATGCGCCAGCGCGGGGTTGAGCGTGTGGAACGGGCGCTTGCCGGGCGCCAGCTGGTTCGGCCCGGGCTGCAGCGAAAACCCCGCGCCGCGGTTCTGGAAGAAGACGCCGGTCTGCGGGCAGGTCAGGCCCGATCCGAATTCCCAGAACACGCTTTGAATGAAGCTGACAACGGTGCCGTCGCGGTCGGCGGCGCCCATCCATATCGTGTCGCCCTGTTTGGGCTCGTACGGCCAGGGCAGGGCGCGGGTGCGGTCGATCCGCGCGGCCATCGCGTCCAGCCGGTCATCCGCCAGCCAGTTCTGCGCGGGTTCAGCCATCGCTGCCGGATCGCCCAGCCCGGCATTGCGCAGAAGGAAGGCCTGCTTGGTGGCCTCGATCAGCCCGTGGATGTGGTCGAACCCTTCGCCTGTCTGCACCCCCAGCCGGTCGAACAGCCCCAAAATTATCAGCGAGGCCACGCCCTGCGTCGGCGCGGTCATGTTATAGAGCGTGCCTTGCGAGGTCGTGACTTGCAGCGGCGTGACCAGCTGGGCGCGATAGGCGGCGAAATCGGCGGCGCGCAGCGGGCTGCCGTGGGTCGCCAGAAAATCGCCGTGGATCTGCGCGATCTCGCCCTCGTAATAGCTGCGCAGCCCCTCGGTCGCCAGACGTTCCAGCGTGCGGGCCAGTGCGGGCTGCCGCATCCGGTCGCCCGGTTGGGGCGCGGCGCCGTCGTTCAGGAAGATCTCGGCAAAGCCCGGCACATCGCGCAGACCGTCCAGCTTCTCGGCGGTGGTGCGCGCCTGATTGCCAGTGACTGCGATCCCGTCGCGCGCATATCCGATGGCCGAGGCCAGCAGTTGCGCCAGCGGCAGACGCCGCGCGGCGGGGATCAGATCGAGCGCCGCCTCCCAGCCGCCGATGGTGCCCGGAACCGTCAGCGCGGCCAGACCGCCGCGCGCGGGGATCGCATCGCGCACCCCCTGCGCCGCATACCAGCCGGGCGTGGCCAGCGCCGCCGCGTGGCCGCCCGCGAAAATCCCCACCGGCGCCTGACCGGTGCGATGGATCAGCCAGAACCCGTCGCCACCGATGCCGTTCATATGCGGGTAGGTCACCGCGATTGTCGCGGCGGCGGCCACCATCGCCTCGATCGCGCTGCCGCCTGCGGCCAGAATGTCGCGCCCGGCCAGCGCCGCCGCCCGATGGGGCGCGGTGATCGCGCCGTTATAGCCAAGTGCGGAATGTAGCATGTCTTACCATCCGATTGCATTGGGCAGCCAGGTCGCCAGCTGCGGGAAGAAGAACACCAGCGCCAGCGCCAGAAGCTGCAGGCCGATGAAGGGGATGACGCCGCGGTAGATGTCGCTGGTCTTGACCGAGGGCGGCGCCACGCCTTTCAGGAAGAACAGCGCCCAGCCAAACGGCGGCGTCAGGAACGAGGTCTGCAGGTTTACCGCGACCAGGATCGAAATCCACGCCATGTCGGCGCCCGCCGCATGAAAAATCGGCAAGAACAGCGGCAGGGCGATATAGGAAATCTCGATCCATTCCAGAAAGAAGCCCAGCACGAACAGCAGCAGCATCAGGAAGGCGATCTGCCCGTTCAGCCCGCCGGGCACCGCAGCAAAGGCATCCTGCACCAGCCGCTCGCCGCCCAGACCCCGGAAGGCCAGACCGAAGGGCTGCGCGAAGATCAGGATCAGAAACACCATCGCGCTCGTGACGAAGGCGCCGCGCACGGTGTCGCGCAGCACCGGCCAGCTCAGCCGCCCGGAAAAGGCCGCCAGCACGATACTGCCGAAGGCGCCCATCGAGGCGGCCTCTGTCGGGGCCGCGATGCCGCCGATGATCGAGCCCAATACCAGCACGATCAGCGCGATCGGCGGCAGCACCACGCGCAGCAGCTTCATCGCGATGTCGCCGCGGGTATATTGCGCGCGCTCGTCCTGCGGGATTGCGGGGACGCTGGTGGGTTTGAAGATGCCCAGCAGCAGCACATAGCCGATGAACAGCCCCGACAGCATCAGCCCGGGGATCAGTGCCGCGGCAAACAGCGTGCCCACGGATTCGCCCATGATGTCGCCCAGCAGGATCAGCACCAGACTGGGCGGGATGATCTGCCCCAGCGTGCCCGAGGCACAGATAACGCCGCTGGCCACCCCGGTGTCATAGCCGCGCCGGATGATCGGCCCAAGCGCGATCAGCCCGACGGTGACCACCGTCGCGCCCACCACGCCAGAGGCCGCGCCCATCAGCACGCCGACCAGAATGATCGCCAGCGCCATGCCGCCGCGCAGGCCGCCCATGGCAAGGCCGATCACCTCCAGCAGGTTCTCGGCGATCTTTGATCGCTCCAGCATGATGCCCATGAAGATGAACAGCGGCAGCGCCAGCAGCGTGTAATTGGTGATGACGCCATAGATCCGCGCGGGCAGCAGCGAAAACAGCATCGGCCCGAACCCGGCATAGCCGAACACAAGGCCGGTCGCGCCAAGGCAAATCGCCACCGGGACACCGCCCAGAAGCAGCAGGAAGAAGGCCCCGATCATACACAGGGCAAGGATTTCATTCACAGGCATCGGACAGGGCCATTCATTCTGATCGCGACCCGCGCCGCAGCCGCCGCAGCAGGCGGGCCAGGCTTTCGGTGGTCATCGCAAGGGATTGCAGGGCAAGCAGGGCAAAGGCCGCCGGGATCGCGGCCTTGAGCAGATAGCGATAGGGCAGGCCCCCCGGATCGGGCGAGCCTTCGGCAATGGCATAGCTGCTTTGGACATAGGCGATCGACAGCCAGCCGATGATCAGCGCGATCACGCCAAGCGCGGCATGCGAGATCACATCGACAACCGCCTGTTTGCCGCGCGACATCCGGGCATAGAAGATGTCGACGCGCACCTCGCCGCCCTGATTGAGCCCGTAGGCCATGCCAAACAGCGCGCCCACCGCCATCAGATGCCATTCCGCCTCTTGCAGCGCGACCGAGCCGAGCGCGAAGAAATAGCGCAGCAGCACATTCAGCGCGACCAGCAGCACCAGCGCCAGACCGCTCCACGCCGCGATCTGGCCGATGTGACGAACGGTGCTTGCAGCACCGTTCGCGATTTTATCCAGGAAACCCGTCGTCATCTTACGCCGGCAGGTTGTGATAGGGTTTCTCGGAAACCGCCGCCCAGTCGCGATGCTCGGCTCGGAAGGCCATGAAGGCATCGTGGATCTTTTGGGTCGCCGGATCGGCCGCCGCGCCTTCGGCCAGCACCTCTTCGGTGACGCGGCGCAGTTCGGCCACGACCTCATCGGGCAGGACATTGGCGATCACGCCCGAATTTTCCACCAGATCCTTCAGCGCGGCGGCATTGTTGGCCTCGCACCAGGTGTGGCTTTCCAGATTGCACGCCATTGCCGCGGTCGACACGATCGCCTGCAGATCGGCGGGCAGGCTGTCCCACGCGGCCTTGCCGATCAGCAGCTCGGTCACGTTCGAGGGTTCGTGCCAGCCGGTCGTGTAGTAGTATTTCGCGGCATTCTGCAGGCCCAGACGACGATCCTGATAGGGGCCGACGAATTCGGCCGCGTCGATCACGCCGCGTTCCAGCGCCGGGAAGATTTCGCCGCCCGGAAGCAGTTTCACATCGACGCCAAGCTTGGCGTAAACCTTGCCCGCAAGGCCCGGGATGCGCATTTTCAGATCCTTGAAATCCGCTACGCTTTCGATCGGCTTGCGGAACCAGCCGGTCATCTGCACGCCGGTGTTGCCCATCGGCAGGGCCTTCAGCCCCAAGGGCGCATAAAGTTCATCCCACAGATCCATGCCGCCGCCGTGGTAGAGCCAGGCGTTCATGCCTTGGAAGTTCAGGCCGAAGGGCACGGTGGTGAAATACTGCGCCGCCGGGATCTTGCCGGCCCAGAAGTAGGAATTGGCCGCGTTCATCTCGACCGCGCCCGAGCGCACCGCATCGAAGCCTTCCAGCGCGGGGATCAGCTCGCCCGCGGCGAAATGCTGGATCTTCAGGCGGCCGTCCGACATCGCCTCGACCTTCTTGCAAAAATCGGTCGGGCTGCCCGGGCCTTCGACGTAGAAGGGCGATCCCGGGCCATAGGCATTGGTCATCTTCCAGTTGAAGCTGGTTTGCGCCCGCGCCACCGAAGGCGCGGCCAGCGGAACGGCGGCCAGGGTCGCGCCGGCTGCCAGGAATTTACGTCTGTCCATTCGCTGTCCTTTCAAGGGGGAGGTCTGTCCGACCTGCTTAGGGCGGCGAGATGGATATGGCGCCAGTTGTGGATGCAAAGCTGCATATGGATCGCAATATTGTATACAAAATGAACAATGAAAAGCAAAAATGTGTTCGAAAATGGCGCAATGTAAACTTGGGAAAGGGCTGATTTCGCACCGAAGGCCGAATCGTTGGTGCGAACCAATGTGGCATTTGGATCGCACGGAATTGAAACGAACGCGGATGTGATTCGTTTCAGGTCTGAAGCGCCGTGCGCAGGCTTGGATTCCCAAAAACCTTGTAAATATTGGGCTTAATGCATTCGTTTGGCAAAATTTTCGATTAAATTTTGTGCAATTGGGGCGTGTTTGTCTGATGGAAATTGACAGTGGACATATTGCTGATCCTGCATGAGTGAACCAATCAACAAGTGGTCCGAAGATGTCAGACGCCAAAAATACAATCCAGGATGGCGAAAACTCGTCCTTCGTGCTCCGGCAGCTCCGGTTTCTGGTCACCAGTGGCGAGGTGGACAGCACGGGCAAGCTGCCGACCGAGCGTGAATTGTCCGAAACCCTGGGCGTCGGGCGGCGGGCCGTGCGCCGCGCGCTGGAGGCGCTGGAAGCCGAGGGGTTGGTCTGGCGCAAGCAGGGCAAGGGCACTTTCATCGGCCAGCCGCCCGATCCGACCGGGGCGCTGGCGGCGGCGATTGCCGGGCAGACGCGGGCCTCCGAAGTGGCCGAGGCCCGGCTTTATATCGAACCCGCGCTGGCGGGCCTGTGCGCGGCGCGGGCCAAGCCTGACGACGTGCGCCGGATGCGGGTGCTGGCCGAACGCACGCATCAGACCGCCGATCGTGACGCGGCCGAACTGTGGGACGGTGCGCTGCACCGGATGATCGCGCGCACCGCTGGCAATCGCGTGCTGCTGACCGCATTTTCGCTGGTCGACGAAATCCGCTCGTCGGATGCGTGGCGGGCGTTGCGGGAAAAGGCGCGCAGCCCGGGCAGCAACGATCTGTATTTCCGTCAGCACATGCATCTGATCGACTGCATCGAGCGCGGCGATGTCGTGGGCGCCGAAGAGGCGATGCGCGCGCATCTCAATACGCTGTCGGCGCGGATGAAACATGTGATCGACGACGCCCAGGGCGCAGCAGATGGTATCGGGGGCGCACATGACTGAGTCCACGCCGCTGCTGCAGGTCACCGATCTGTCGATCCGGTTCGCCGGGGTGCCGGGCAATCTGGTGGATGGTGTTTCGCTGACGCTGAATGCAGGCGAAACGCTGTGTGTCGTGGGCGAGTCCGGGTGCGGCAAATCGCTGACCGCGCTGGCGCTGATGGGGCTGTTGCCGATGCCGCCTGCGCGGCGGATGTCCGGGCAGGCGATCTTCGAGGGGCAGGATCTGTTCGATATGCCGCTTGAAGCGCTGAAGGACATTCGCGGCAACCGCATGGCGATGATCTTTCAGGAACCGATGACCTCGCTCAACCCGGCGATCAAGGTCGGCGAGCAGATCGCCGAGGCGGTGCGCCGCCACAAGGGCGTGAACCGGGAACAGGCGCGGGCGCGGGCGCTGGAAATGCTGCGGCGCGTGCGCATCCCGGCGCCGGAAAAGCGGCTTGACGAATACCCCCATCAGATGTCGGGCGGCATGCGTCAGCGCGCGATGATCGCGATGGCGCTGGCCAATGACCCGGCGCTGCTGATCGCGGACGAACCGACGACGGCGCTGGATGTGACGGTGCAGGCGCAGGTGCTGGATCTGATGCGCACCCTGCAGCGCGAAACCAATGCCGCGCTGATCATGATTACCCACGATCTGGGAGTGGTGGCGGAAATGGCCGATACGGTGGTGGTGATGTATGCGGGGCGGATCGTCGAGGCGGGCCCCGTGCGCAAGGTCTTCGAAGACCCGCAGCACCCCTATACGATCGGGCTGATGAGTTCGATGCCCGATCTGGGGCCGCGCGGCGGGCGTCTGGTCACCATCCCCGGTGTCGTCCCCCCTGCCGATGCGATGCCCGAAGGCTGCCGTTTTGCCGCACGCTGTCCTTTCGCCGGGGCCGACTGTGCCGCTGCGCCGCCCTTGCGCGATCTGGGGGACAGGCACCGTGTCGCCTGCTGGCGCGCGCCGCTGGAGTTCGGCGCACCCGATCTGGCCGCACATCCTGCCGCACAGGGGGCCGCGTCATGACCACGCCCGATCTGATCCTGGAAACCCGGTCGCTGCGCCGCCGTTTCGTCACCCGCAAGCCGCTGCTCGGGCCGCCGGTCGAGGTGCGCGCGGTCGACGGGGTCGACCTGCGCATCCGCCGCGGCGAGACCTTCGCCATCGTCGGTGAATCCGGCTGCGGCAAGTCCACGCTGGCACGGATGCTGGTGCGTCTGATCGAGCCGAGCGAAGGCACCGTGCTGTTCGAGAACCGCAACATCACCGGGCTGCGCGGCGAGGAAATGCGCGCGATGCGGCGTGATCTGCAATTCATCTTCCAGGACCCATTCGCCTCGCTCAATCCGCGGATGACGGTGGGCGCGCTGATCGAGGAACCGCTGCGCGCGCATGGTCTGGGCGGGCCGGACGAACGGCGCGCCCGGGTGGCCGAACTGCTGGAGCGCGTAGGCCTGCTGCCGCAGCACGCCGACCGCTACCCGCATGAATTCTCGGGCGGGCAACGCCAGCGCATCGGGATTGCGCGCGCGCTGGCCTGTGCGCCCAAGCTGGTGATCGCGGACGAGCCGGTTTCGGCGCTTGATGTGTCGATCCAGGCGCAGGTGGTCAATCTGCTGCAGGATCTGAAGGATGAATTTGCGCTGACGCTGATCATCATCGCGCATGATCTGGCCGTTATCCGTCACATGGCCGATCGGGTGGGGGTGATGTATCTGGGGCAGCTGGTCGAGGTCGCCGACACCGACACGCTGTTCACCCACCCGCGGCACCCCTACACCGAGGCGCTGATCTCGGCGATTCCGGTGCCGCGGGTGGGCGTGAAACCGCCTGCGCACGGATTGCAGGGCGAACCGCCCAACCCGATCGCACCGCCTGCGGGCTGCCGGTTCCATCCGCGCTGCCCCTATGCCACCGAACTTTGCCGCAGCACGCCGCCGCCCCTGACGCGGCTGGCGGCGGGCGCCTCGGTCGCCTGCCACCATGCCCCGGACCTGAGCCTGCAAGGGCTGAACGACACGGGCACGGGGCGCAGTCCGGCCGCCGAACGCCGTTTCGCGCTCTATCGCGCGATGCGTGAACAACGAGAAGGGCAAACCCTTCCGGTCCCCCCCGAACCTGAGATCTGACAAGGAGCGATACCCCAATGGCACGAATTCGAACTGCAGCCCTTGCGCTGGCCATGAGCCTGGCCGCGACGGGCACCTTCGCGGCAGACCTGCGCATCGGTCTGCAGGAAGACCCCGACATCCTCGACCCCGATCAGTCGCGCACCTTCGTGGGGCGCATCGTCTATGCCTCGATGTGTGACAAGCTGGTCGACATCACCCCCGAGCTGGAAATCATTCCGCAACTCGCGACCGGCTGGGAATGGTCGGCGGATGGCATGGCGCTGACGATGACGCTGCGCCAGGGCGCCACCTTCCACGATGGCGAACCCTTCAACGCCGCCGCCGTCGCCGCCAATATCGAACGCAGCCAGACGATGCCCGAAAGCCGCCGCAAGTCCGAGCTGACCTCGATCGCTTCGACCGAGATCGTCGACGACTACACCATCAAGTTCAACCTGACCGCGCCCGACGCCACGTTGCTGGCGCAGCTGGCCGACCGTGCGGGGATGATGGTTGCGCCCAAGGCCGCGGCCGAGGCGGGCGTGGACTTCGGGCTGAACCCGGTCTGCTCGGGCCCGTTCAAGTTCAAGGAACGGGTGCAGCAGGACCGCATCGTGCTGGAGAAATTCGCCGAATACTGGAACGCCGACGCCTATCATTTCGATACCGTGACCTTCCTGCCGATCCCGGACACCACCGTGCGTCTGGCCAACCTGCGGGCGGGCGATCTGGATATGCTCGAACGGCTGGCGGCGACCGATCTGGCCTCGGCCAAGGCGGACGCGGGGCTCAAGGTCGAACAGGCGGTGTCGCTGGGCTATCAGGGCATCACCATCAACCTGGCCAATGGCGAGCGCGCGAAAAACCCGCTGGGCGAGAACAAGCTGGTGCGTCAGGCGCTGTCGCTGGCGATCGACCGCGACGTGATCAACCAGGTGGTGTTCGAGGGCGCCTTCGCGCCGGGCAATCAGCCGTTCCCGCCGAACTCGCCCTGGTATGACGCGAAATACCCGGTTCAGCCGCGCGATGTCGAAGCCGCCAAGGCCAAGCTGAAAGAGGCGGGTCTGGACAGCGTCGATATCGAGTTCCAGGTCGCCAACAACCCGGTGCAGATGCAGATGATGCAGGTGGTGCAGGCAATGGCCGCCGAGGCGGGCATCAACATCACCCTGACGGCCAAGGAATTTGCCACGCTGCTCAAGGATCAGACCGCGGGGGACTATGTCGCCAGCCAGGTCGGCTGGTCGGGCCGGGTCGACCCGGACGGCAACCTGCACCAGTTCGTGACCTGCAAGGGTGGGATCAACGACGCCAAGTTCTGCGATCCGGCTGTGGATGCCGCGCTGGAAACCGCCCGCACCACCACCGACACCGCCGCGCGCAAGGCCGCCTATGATGCCGCGCAGGATGTGCTGATGGAGGAGCTGCCGCTGATCTACCTGTATCACCAGACCTGGATCTGGGCGCTGAACGACAAGCTCAGCGGTTTCGTGCCCTATCCCGACGGGATGATCCGCCTGCAGGGCGTCAGCGCGACCGAATGATCTGAAACCGGGTCCGGCGCAGTGTTGCGCCGGGCCTGCCTGACCCTGCCGGAAGCATCCCCATGATCGGTTTTCTCATCCGCCGCCTGCTGATCGCCATTCCGACGATCCTGCTGATTTCGGTCTTCGTCTTTGCCTTGCAGAAGTTGCTGCCGGGCGACCCGGTTCTGGCGATGGCGGGCGAAGAGCGCGACCCCGCCGTGCTGGAGTTCCTGCGCGAAAAATACCACCTGAACGACCCGCTTCACCGGCAGTATCTGTCGTGGATCGGCGGGGCGGTGCAGGGCGATCTGGGGGTCTCGTTGCGCACCCAGCAGCCGGTGCTGACGCTGATCGGGGAAAAACTGCCGGTGACGATCCAGCTGGCGGTGATGGCGCTGATCATCGCGCTGGTGATCGGGGTGCCGACCGGGGTGATTTCGGCCTATCGCAAGGGCAGCCTGATCGACTGGGGCGCCAATCTGGTGGCGCTGTCGGGGCTGTCGATTCCGAATTTCTGGCTTGGCATCATGTTGATCCTGCTGGTCTCGGTGAAATGGGGGCTGCTGCCTGCCTCGGGCTATGTCCCGCTGTCCGAAGACCCGCTGCAGTCGATCCGAACGATGATCATGCCCGCCTTCGTGCTGGGCACCGGGCTCGCCGCCACGCTGATGCGCCACACCCGGTCGGCCATGCTGGGGGTGCTGCGCTCGGATTATGTGCGCACCGCGCGCGCCAAGGGCCTGAGCGAGCGTGTCGTCGTCATCAAGCATGCACTGCGCAACGCGCTGGTGCCGATCGTCACGGTGACCACGCTGCTGTTTGGCGAATTGCTGGCCGGTGCCGTGCTGACCGAACAGATCTTCACCATCCCGGGCTTTGGCAAGCTGGTCGTCGATGCGGTGTTCAACCGCGACTACGCCGTGGTGCAGGGCATCGTTCTGTGCACCGCCGTGGCCTTCATCGCGATGAACATCCTGGCCGATGCCATCTATCGCATTCTCAACCCGCGCATGAGAGACGAGCAATGACCGCACTGACCGACACGACCCACCCGCCGCGCAAGCCCCGCAGCCGGGTCTGGCGCAAGCTGCGCGCCAACCCTTCGGCGCTGCTGGGGGCGGTTCTGGTGGGGTTCTTCACCCTGATCGCCGTGCTGGCGCCGGTGCTGCCGCTGCCCGGCCCGATGGAGACCGACTGGATGGCGGTGCGCAAGGCGCCCTCGGGCGCGCATCTGCTGGGCACGGACGAGATCGGCCGCGACGTGCTGGCACGGATGGTCTGGGGCGCGCAGGCCTCGTTGCTGGCGGGGGTGGTGTCGGTGGCGATTGCCCTGGCGATCGGGATTCCGCTGGGCGTGGCCGCGGGCTATGCGCGGGGCTGGACCGATGCCGTCATCAGCCGCGGCACCGAGGCGCTGCTGGCCGCGCCCTTCCTGATCCTGGCGATTGCGCTGGCGGCGTTTCTGGGCCCTTCGCTCAGCAATGCGATGATCGCGATCGGCCTGTCGGCGATGCCGGTCTTCGTGCGGCTCGCGCGAGGCCAGACCATGAGCGTGATGACCGAGGACTACGTCGAAAGCGCGCGCGCCGTGGGTCTTGGTCATATGGCGATCATCTGGCGCTACATCCTGCCCAACATCTTTCCGCCGCTGCTGGTGCAGGCGACGCTGACGGTGGCCACCGCGATCATCGCCGAGGCGTCGCTGTCGTTCCTGGGCCTCGGACAGCAACCGCCGGCACCCTCCTGGGGCTCGATGCTGAACGTCGCCAAGAATTTCCTCGAACAGGCGCCCTGGATGGCGCTGTGGCCGGGCATCGCGATCTTCCTTGTGGTGCTGGGCTTCAACCTGCTGGGCGACGGGCTGCGCGATGCGCTGGACCCGCGCGACAGCTGACGGATTTGACAGATTTACCGACATTCCGCGCCGAACCGGGCCGGACAGACAGACGGAAGGACCATCATGACGTTCACCACACGCCCCGAAATCGCCGGGACATTCGGGGTTGCCACCTCGACCCACTGGATCGCCTCGGCAGTGGGCATGAGCCTGCTGGAACAGGGCGGCAACGCCTTTGATGCGGCGGTGGCCATGGGGCTTGTTCTGAATGTGGTCGAACCGCATCTGAACGGCCCCTTGGGCGATCTGCCGGTGATCTTCCGGCCTGCGGGCGCGGACGAGCCCACGGTGATCTGCGGGCAGGGCGTGGCCCCGGCGCGCGCCACCATCACGCATTACCGCGCCGAGGGGCTGGACATGATCCCGGGGTCGGGCCTGCTGGCGACGGTCACGCCGGGGGCGTTTGACGGCTGGATGCTGCTGTTGCGCGATCATGGCAGCATGAGCCTGCGTCAGGTGCTGGAACCCGCGATCCATTATGCCGAGGCCGGTCACCCGATGTTGCCGCGGGTTGCGGCCACCATCGCCGGGCTGGCCGATTTCTTCCGCGAGGAATGGCCGACCTCGGCCGCGACCTGGCTGCCGGGCAATGCGGTGCCGCAGGCGGGCGCGCTGTTTGCCAACCCCGATCTGGCCGCGACCTGGCGCCGTCTGGTGGCCGAGGGGGAAACCGTCACCGGCCGCGAGGCGCAGATCGACAAGGCACGCGCGGCCTTCTCGCAGGGCTTCGTGGCCGAGGCGATCGACGCCTGGATGAAGGATGCCTGCGTGATGGATGCCGCGGGCGGGCGCCGCAAGGGCGTGCTGAGCGGGCAGGACATGGCGGAGTGGAGCGCCACCTATGAACGCCCGCTGTCGGTCGATTATGGCGACTGGACGGTCTACAAGACCGGGTCCTGGGGGCAGGGGCCGATGCTGCTGCAGGCGCTGCGGATTCTGGAGGGCACCGGGATCGAGACGATGGACCCGAACGGCGCCGAGTTCGTGCATACCATCACCGAGACCCTGAAACTGGTGATGGCTGACCGCGAGGCCTATTACGGCGACCCGGATTTCACGGAAATCCCGATGGATGTGCTGCTGTCGCGCGACTATGCGCAGGCGCGCCGCGCGCTGATCGGGCCAACCGCCTCGCTGGAACAGCGCCCCGGCCGGGTGCCGGGATACGAGGCCTGGGCCGATGCCGCGATCGCCCGGGCGGGCACGCAGACCGCGCAAGAGGCGGGCGCCGGGGCGGGAGAGCCCACGATGGCACATCTGACCGAAAAGCGCGGCGATACCGTGCATCTGGATGTCATCGACCGTTGGGGCAACATGGTGTCGGCCACGCCCTCGGGCGGGTGGCTGCAATCCTCGCCGGTGGTGCCGGGGCTGGGGATGCCGCTCAACAGCCGGGCGCAGATGTTCTGGCTGGACGAAGGGCTGCCGACCTCATTGGCGCCGGGGCGGCGCCCGCGCACGACGCTGACGCCCTCGATCGGGCTGCGCGACGATGGCGCGGCGCTGGCCTTCGGCACGCCCGGCGGCGATCAGCAGGACCAGTGGCAGCTGATCTTCTTCCTGCGGCTGGTGCATCAGACCGCGAACCTGCAGGCGGCCATCGACGCGCCGCTGTTCCACACCGCGCATAACCAGGCCTCGTTCTATCCGCGCGGCACCCGGCCGGGGCACCTGATGCTGGAGCCGAACTTCGGCGAGGCGGTGATTGCCGATCTGCGCGCGCGCGGTCACCGCATCGAGGTGGCCGAGCCCTGGACCGTGGGCCGCCTGACCGCGGCGCAGCGCGATCCGTCCGGCCTGCTGCGGGCGGCGGCGACGCCGCGCCTGATGCAAGCCTATGCCATCGGCCGATAAGGAGGCGCTCAGATGACCTGGTCCATTGTTGCGCGCGACCCGCAGACCGGCAATTTCGGCATCGCCGTCGCCACGCGGTTCTTCGCGGTGGGATCGCTGCTGCCGCATATCCGGGGCGGGCAATGCGCGGTCGCTACGCAGGCCTTCATCAGCCCGCTCTGGGGGATGGAGGCGGCGGATCGGCTGGCCGCAGGCGAGGCGCCGGAAGCGGTGATCGCCGATCTGACCGCCCGCGACCGCGGGCAAAGCCAGCGTCAGATCCACATGATCGACGCGCGGGGCCGGATCGGGGCGCATACCGGGGCTGCCTGCATCGACTGGTGCGGGCAGGTTCAGGCCGAGGGGGTCTCGGTCGCGGGCAATATGCTGGCCAACGGACAGGTCATCGCGGACACGCTGGCGTGCTATCTGGATCATCCCGATCTGCCCTTCGCCGAACGGCTGCTCGGCGCGATGGAGGCGGGCGAGGCCGCGGGCGGCGACAAGCGCGGCAAGCAATCGGCGGCGCTGCGGATTCATCGCAGCGAAGATTACCCCTGGATCGACATTCGCGCCGACGATCACCCCGACCCGCTGGCCGAACTGCGCCGGCTGTATGACGTTGCGCATGAACGCTATCTGATCGTGGCGGATGCGATGCCGACGCGGGCGAATTTCTCGGGCGTCACCGACCGCACCGAGATCGACCGCGCCATCGCCGCCGAAGAGGCGCGGCGCAAGGCCTTGGTGCAGAAATGACGGGCGCGGGCAGGGCGGGGACGACCCGCCTTGCCCCGCCGCATCAGAAGGTGGCGGGCGTGGCCACCCACAGGATGCGCGTCACCCCGGGGTCGATGTTGCGGTAGCGATGCGGCAGGTTCGAGGCGAAGAAGAAACTGTCGCCCGGCCCCAGGAAGTGGCTCTTGCCGTCGACGATCAGCTCGGCGCGACCTTGCAGCACATAGCCCACCTCCTGACCCGCGTGCTGGATGTCGCCGCCGCTGTCGGCGCCGGGTTCCAGCGTGTGGATATTGGCGTCCAGCATCAGTTCGGGGAAGGTGGGCGTCAGCCGTTCCAGCAAGATCGCCGGGGCCTCTGCCGCATGGCTGACCCGGACCGAGGGGCGCGCGTCGGCGCGCATCAGGCTGATGTCGTCATGGCTGGCATCGCCCGCGAACAGATGCACGATTGAGGTGTCCAGCGCCGCCAGAATCCGGTGCAAGGTGCGCAGCGAGGGCGCGGCCTGATCGTTTTCGATCTTCGACAGCATCGAGGGGGAACAGCCGACCTCTTCGGCCAGCATCCGCAGCGTTTTCTTCTTGGCCTTGCGGGTCTCGCGCAGCCGCCGGCCCAGATCCGACATCGTGCTGGTGCCCGACATGCCGGGGCCCGAGTCGCCCTGTGCATCATCGCCTGTGGCCCGGTCCTGCCCGATTTCCCCGCTCATTCCCTCAATTCCTGCCTGCAAATGCAGCACGTCGGGAATGGTATTCACTTTTGTTGAGTTTCACCCCAAAAAAGTTGAATGTCATTCAAGTTGCTGCATCAATTTTTGTGTCCGGGTCAAATCGCCCGCAGGTAATTTCGAGGAAAGTGGAATGAAATTCAATATCGGAACCAAGTTTCACCGCATCGTGCTGGCGGCTGGCGCCTGTGCGGGCCTTGCATGCGGCACCGCGGCCACGGCGAAAGAGACCGTCGCACTGGGCTTCATCGGCCCGCTGACCGGGGGCGTGTCGTCGGTCGGTCTGGGCGGGCGCAACTCGGCCGAGCTGGCGATCCGGCTGCGCAACGCCGACCCGGCCGCGAAATACAGCTACGAGCTGGAAGCGCTGGATGACGAATGCAAGCCCAATGTCGGCGTGCAGGTCGCGACCAAACTGGCCACCAACCGCAAGCTGGCGGGGGCCGTGGCACATTACTGTTCGGCGGTGGCGATGGGGACGGTCGATGTCTATCACCGCTTCGGCCTGCCGATGACGGTTTGGGGTGCGGTGCTGCCCGATATCACCTATGGCAACGACTACCCCGAGATCACGCGCGTGAACGGCACGATGATCAACCAGAACGAAACCGCCGCGAAATTCATGACCGGGCTTGGCTACAAGACCTTCGCGATCATCCATGACACCACCGATTACGGCAAGGGCCACAACAGCTATCTGTCGAAGTTCCTGGCGGAAGATGGGGCGACGGTTGTGGGCGCCTTCGGTGTCAGCGCCGATCAGCAGGACTTCACCGCCGAACTGACGCAGGTCAAGGCGCTGAACCCCGATGTGGTCGTCTACGCGGGCCTGACGCCGGGCGGCGTGCGGGTGCGCCAGCAGATGGCCAAGCTCGGGATCACCGCGGTGTTCCAGGGCGTGTCGGGGATCAAGTCGGATGCCTATTTCGAGGGCCTGGGCGGCGATCTGGCCGAGGGCACGCTGACCTTCCTGGAAGGGGCGCCTGCGGAAAAACTGCCCGGCGGTGCGTTCTTCCTGACCGAATACGAGAAGGCCGGGTTCAGCACCCCGCCCGAGGCCTATGGCCCCTTCGCCTTTGCCGCGATGAACCTGCTGATCGACGCGGTCGAAGCGGTCGGCCCCGATCGCAAGGCGATTGTCGAATATATGGGCACCGTCAAGGATCACGAGTCGATCACCGGCCTGATCACCTTCGACGATCACGGCCAGAACACCGTGGCGCTGATTACCGGCTATGTCGCGCAGGACGGCAAATGGGTTGTCTGGGAAGACAGCGACTATGCCAAGGGCACGCGCTCGCTGCCCGCGCCCAAATGATCCACCGACCCGCGATGCGGCAGGCCGGAAGGCCGCGCCGCATCGCCCCTTTTCAAGGAAAGACGACACGATGGATTTCGGACTGATCGCGCAATATCTGGCCAACGGCATTCTGCTGGGCACGATGTATGCGCTGGTGGCGGTGGGCTTCACCCTGTTCTTCGGCGTGCTGGATGTCATCAAGTTCAGCCATGGCGATGTGCTGATGCTGGGCACGTTCATCGGCTTCACCGCCTGGATGGGGCTGGCGGCGATCGGCGTGACCAACCCCTGGGTGCAATTGCTGGGCGTGCTGATCTGCAGTCTGGGCGGTACCGCCCTGATCGGGGCGGCGATTGCGAAATGGCTGGTGCTGCCGCTGAAGAAGGCGCCGCAGCTCAACACGCTGCTGATTACGCTGATGCTGGGCACCGCGATCCGCGAGGCGGTCCGTCTGTTCTATCCCAATGGCTCTAACCCCAAGGCGTTTCCCGCGCTTCTGCCCGATGCGGCGGTCGAGCTGGGCAGTTTCTCGCTGCGCGCCGACAGCGTGATCTTGGTGCTGGCGGGGCTGGGGCTGATCGGTGTGCTGAGCCTGGTCATCAACCGCACCCGGCTGGGTCTGGCAATCCGCGCCGTCGCGCAGGACGAGGAAACCGCCCGGATCATGGGCATCAATTATACGCTGGTGGTTCTGGCCACCTTCGCCATCGGCTCGGGCGTCGCCGCCTTCGCGGGGATCATGAACGGGCTTTACTACAACGAGATCAACTTTGGCATGGGGTTGATCCTGGGGCTGATCGGCTTTTCCGCGGCGATCATCGGGGGGCTTGGCAACCTGTATGGCGCGATCCTGGGCGGGTTCCTGTTCGCGGGCCTGCAGGTGATCGGGGCGGCGCTGCTGCCTTTCGCCTCGGCCTACAAGGATGTGTTCGCCTTTGCCGTCGTCATCGCGCTGATGGCGTGGAAACCGACCGGGCTGATCCCCGAACGCTCCAGTGACAGGGTGTAATCACATGACCGATCTTCCGATCTCTTCCACCGCCGCCGCCGCGCGCCCCTGGGCCGCCGGGGCCGCCGTGATCGTGACCGCCGGGGTCTATGCCTGGGCGCTGCTGATGGCCGAAGAAACCTGGCAGGTGACCGGGCTGCTGGTGCTGGCCGTGGCCGCGGTTCTGGCCGCGCTGAAGACCGGCTTCGCGCGGCGCCTGCATCAGGACTGGGCCGCATCCGAGCCGCGGCTGAACCGGCTGGCCTTTGCCGCGCTGATCGTGCTGATCTTTGCCTTGTCGGATGCGCATTTCGCGCTGTTGATGGTGGCGACGACGCTGTTGTATTTCACCGCCGCGATGGGGCTGAACATCCAGTTCGGCTTTGCCGGCATGGCGAATTTCGCCGGCGCTGCGTTCTTCGGGGCGGGGGCCTATACCGCCGCCGTGCTGGGCACTGTCACCGCTGTGCCGCCCCTGCTGACGCTTGCCATCGGTGGCGCGGTCGCGCTGGTGCTGAGCCTGCCCCTGTTGCTGCCGATCCTGCGCACCACGGGCCATTATGCGGCGGTCGTGACCATCGCCTTCGGCGTGCTGTTCCGCACCTTTCTGGAGGTGAACGAGATTCTGGGCGGGCCACAGGGGTTGATGGTGGCGCCGATGCGGCTGTTTGGCTGGGATTTCAACAGCGCGCCGGTGATCGGCAGTTACGAGATGTCCTTCTATGTCAATTATGCGCTGCTGGCGGCGGCGCTGGCCGGGCTTGTCTTCGTGCTGGTGCGGCGGTTGGAGCGTAGCTGGATCGGCCTGCACATGGATGCGGTGCGGCTGGATGAAACCGCCGCGGCCTGTTTCGGTGTGCCGGTTGCGCGCATCAAGCTGACGGCCTTCTTGCTGGGGAACGCGATCCTTGGCGTCAGCGGCGCGCTGTACGGGATGATGATTTCCTTCATCGCGCCGGCATCCTTCACCTTTTCGGACAGTCTGTTGCTGGTGTCGATCGTGCTTCTGGGCGGGCTGGGCAGCCTGTGGGGCAGCGCGGTGGCGGCGGCGATCGTGGTGCTGCTGCCCGAAAAGCTGCAATTGCTGCAGGAATACCGGTTCCTGCTGTTCTCGATCTTGGTGATGCTGGTGCTGCTGTTCCGCCCCGACGGCATCCTGCCGCGCCCGCTGCGGACCTTCTTTGCCAGCCGGAGGGCGGGAAAATGACCCAGACACTTCTTGAATTCCGCAATATCGTCAAACGTTTCGGCGGTGTGACCGCATTGGACGATTTCTCGATGCGCATGGGGCAGGGGGAAATCCTGGGCCTGATCGGGCCGAACGGCTCGGGCAAGACGACCAGCTTCAACGTGCTGACCGGGATCTATCCGGCCACCGCCGGGCAGGTGCTGTTCGAGGGGCGCGATATCACCAATGCCGCCGCGCGCGCGGTCTATGAGGCGGGGATCGTGCGCACCTTCCAACGCTCGCGCCTGTGTCTGCCGCTGTCGATCTATGACAACATCATGATCGGCGACACCGCGCGACTGACCGGCAGCCTGTGGTCGAACCTGATTTCGCGCAAGCGGTTGCAGGGGCAGATCGACACCTCGTATCGGCTGGCGCGCGATCTGGTGGGCGGTTTCTCGGGGCATCTGGCGGACCGCATGGATCAGCCGGTCGGCGCCCTGCCGATGATCGAGCGGCGCCGGATCGAGATTTGCCGCGCGCTGATTTCCGGCCCGCGGCTGTTGCTGCTGGATGAACCTTCGGCGGGGATGACGCATGATGAAACGCATCAGTTGATGGATGACATTCTGGCGGTGCGCGCGCGTGGCGAAGGCCTGTCGATCATCATCGTCGAGCATGAAATGGGCGTGATCGAACGGATCACGGACCGCTGCATCGTGCTGAGTTACGGGCGCAAGATCGCCGAGGGCACCTATGCCGAAGTGGCGGCCGATGCCGAGGTGCAAAACGCCTATCTGGGAGCGGACTGATGGCTGGGATCGAGATTCGGGGGCTGCGGGCGGCCTATGACAAGGCCGATGTGCTGCATGACGTGTCGCTGAACGTGGCGCCGGGGCAGATCACCTGCCTGCTCGGCTCTAACGGGGCGGGGAAATCGACGCTGATCCGCGCCATCCTGGGGCTGACCCCGCCGCACAGCGGGCAGATCCTGCTGGAGGGCGAGGACATCACCGGGCTGGCCACGCACAAGGTGATCGCGCGCGGCATCGCCGCGATCCCCGAGGGGCGGCGGATGTTTCCCAAGATGACAGTGACCGAGAACCTGCGGCTGGGGGCGTTTCAGGTCACCGACGCGGCGCTGATCCGGCAGCGGCTGGACACGGTCTTTGCCACCTTTCCGCGTCTGGCCGAACGGCGCGATCAGCTGGCGGGCACCATGTCGGGCGGCGAGCAGGCGATGGTCTCGATCGGGCGCGGGCTGATGGGCGGGCCGAAGATCCTGCTGATCGACGAGCCGTCGCTGGGGCTCTCGCCGCTCTACGTCAAGGAAAACTTCCGCATCATCAAGGACATCCGCGATCAGGGCATCACCGTGTTTCTGGTGGAACAGAACGTGCGTCAGACGCTGGCGATTGCGGATTACGGTTATGTCCTGTCGGGGGGCAAGCTGGTGGCGCAGGGCCCGGCCGCCGATCTGGCGGGGGATGAAGCCGTGCGCGAAGCTTATTTCGGGTAAGATCATGGATGTCATCGAACTGACGCAACGGCTGATCGCCTTTGACACGGTGAACCCGCCCGGGGCGGAACGACCGGCGATGGAGTTCTGCGCGGGTCTTCTGGCGGCAGGCGGTTTCGACTGCCAGATGATCCCGCAGGGGCCGGGCCGCTGCAATCTGATCGCGACGCGCGGCACCGGCACGGGGCGCGCGCTTGGCTTCACCGGGCATCTGGATACGGTGCCTTTGGGGGCCGCGCCCTGGGCCTATGCGCCCCATGCCGGGACGGTGGCAGACGGCCGGCTTTACGGCCGGGGCAGCACCGACATGAAGGGGGGCGTCGCGGCCTTCATGATCGCTGCGCTGGCTGCACCGCCGCCGCCGGGGGGCGTGGCGCTGCTGTTGACCGCGGGGGAAGAGACCGGCAGCGACGGCGCGCGCGCCATGGTTGGCGCCGGGCCGCTGCCGCCGATCGGCGCGCTGATCGTGGCCGAACCGACCGAGAACCGCGCCGTTCCCGGGCACAAGGGTGCGCTGTGGCTGCGGCTGCGGTTCCATGGCGTGACCGCGCATGGTTCGATGCCCGAACGCGGGGTGAACGCGATCGGTCTGGCTGCCCGCGCGCTGGCCCGGATCGAGGCGCTGGACCTAGGGGCGGCGCATCCGGTGATGGGGGCGCCCACGTTGAACATCGGAACGATTGCGGGGGGGCTGAACACCAATTCGGTGCCGGACCTGTGCGAGGTGACGCTCGATCTGCGCTCGGTCCCCGGGGTCGCGCATGCCGATCTGATCGCGGCGATCCGGGCACTGCTGCCCGCGGGAACCGAGGTCGAGCCGCTGATCGACCTGCCCGCGGTCTGGACCGAGCCGGCAACGCCCTGGCTTGGCGCCATCACCCGCGCCAGCGCCGCGATTTCCGGCGCGCCCACCGACCCCGTGGCGATGAGCTATTTCACCGACGCCTCGGTCTTCACCCCGGCGCTGGACGGGGTTGCGACTGTCATTCTGGGCCCGGGCGATCCCGCGATGGCCCATAAAACCGATGAATATGTGTCCATTGCCCGCCTGCACGAGGCAGTCGCGATCTATCGCGGGGCACTGGCCTGTTGGGAGAGTGAGCGATGAAAGACCGAAGCGCGGATTTGCCCGGCGCGTTGGAGACCTGCCGCGCCATCGCGCAGGGTGAATGGAGTGCCGAGGCCGCACTGCGCGCCCGGCTCGATCGCTGCGCCGCGCTGGAGGACGATCTGGGCGCCTGGGTGCATATCGACGCGGCCGGGGCGCTGGCGGCGGCACGGGCGCTGGACCAGGGGGCGGTGCGGGGCAAGCTGCACGGGGTGCCGGTCGGGGTGAAGGATATTTTCGCGGTCCGCGGCCTGCCCTGGCGCTGCGGCTCACCGATCTGGCGCGACCGGGTGGCGGATTTCGACGCGGGCGCAGTCGCGCTGGCGCGGCAGGCGGGCGCGGTGATCCTGGGCAAGACCGAGACAACGGAATTCGCCGGCTACCAGCCCGCGCGCACCCGCAACCCGGTGGTGCCCGGCGCGACGCCCGGGGGCTCGTCTGCGGGGTCGGCGGCGGCGGTGGCTGCGGGGATGGTGCCGATCGCGCTTGGCACCCAGACCTCGGGCTCGATCATCCGTCCGGCGTCGTTTTGCGGGGTGGTGGGGTTCAAGCCCTCGTTCGATCTGATCGAGACGGGCGGCATCAGCGTCTTCGCGCGCAGCTTCGACACGGTCGGCGTCTTTGCCCGCACGGTGCCCGATGCAGCGCTGGCGGTCGAGGCGCTGAGCGGGCTGGAGTTGCAACCCGAAGACGGGATGGGGGCGATTGCGCTGTCGACTCTGCGCAGCCCGGTCTGGGATGCGGCCAGCCCCGAGATGCAGACCGCCTGGGTCGAGTTTACCGACCGGCTTGCGCTGCGCACCCGGCTGCGGCACGCGCCGTTTTCCGAAGGCCTTTATGATGCGATGGCCGGGATCCCGGCGCTGCATGCGCGGATCATGGCGGCCGAGGCGGCGCAGGCGCTGGCCTATGAAGCGATGATCGCGCCCGATCAGCTGTCGCAGGGGTTGCAGGCGCAGATCGCGCAGGGCGCCGCGCAATCGTCCGCGCAACGCCATGCCGACCGGGCGCAGATGATTGCGCTGAGGCAGCGCGCGATGGCCGAGACGCGCCCGGGCGACATCTGGCTGACGCCGGCCACCCCCGGTGCCGCGCCGCCCTTCGACAGCGGCACGGGTGATCCGATCTTCAACCGGATCTGGTCATTGCTGGGTTTTCCCTGCTGCACGGTGCCGATCCTGCGCGACCCCGCGCGCCGCCCGATGGGGGTGCAGGTCGTGGGCCGCCATGGCGATGACCGCGCGGTGCTGAGCGTGGCGCACTGGCTGTTGGAGCGGTTCGGCGCAGGTGTCTGAGCCGGCCTGACGACCGCAAAAAGACCGGCGACACCCCTGCCGCCGGTCTGAATCTTGCCACCTGTCCCGGTGTTATTTCGCCGACAGAAGTTCGGGCACCGACAGCAGGATGAATTCGTTCTGCGCCGCCTGGCCGATCTCGCGCCCGCCCGAGAAGGGCAGGTTGTTGTCATTGGCGACCATGATGTGCGTTTCGTCCACGCGGGCCACGTCCTCGATGGTGAAGAACGGGAAGGTGAACGGCCCTTCGGCAGGTTTCAGGCCGGGCAGGGCCTTGCCGTCCGGGTCCTGAATGTTCATCAGGTCGATATGGCCGATGCGGCGGATGAAACCGTCCGCGTCGATATCGGCGGTGTCGAGCAGGACGATGTTCTTCACGCGGGCCGGGTTCGGGAAGCAGGCGCTGGTGTCACTCGCGCCCTCGGCACAGGCTTTGGCCGCGTCGCCCTCGCCATTGTCACGTTCGATCACCAGCGCGCGGGTCGCGTCGATGAAGTTGAAATCGCCGATCGCCTTGGCGCCCTCGGACAGCTTGAACTTGAAGCTTTGGCCGGTCCAGTCCTGCGCGGCGGTGTCGAAGGTGATGACACGCAGGAAATCGCCTTCGGTTTCGCCGCCTTCGACCAGCAGCGGTTTTTCCAGCATCGCCCACAGAAGCCCGGTGTCGGGTTGCAGCGCCATGCCTTCATAGCCCCCCGAACGCTGCACGCGGAAGTCCTTGCCCGCTTCGGCCGGAACCCGAACGCCGGGGGTATCCGGCCCCGCGATCACCGCGCCGTCGAGCTTGGTTTCGAAGATCCCTAGCACGCGCCCATCCAGCGCCACGCGCAGCAGATAGGGGCCGAATTCCTCGCCGATCCAGATCTCGCCGTTCAGATACTGGATGCTTTCGGGGTCAAAATCCGCGCCGGTCAGATAACGCGCCTCGGTCGCCTCGTTGGCGATGCGGAACGGGATCTTGCCGTCGGGGTCATGCAGGAAGACGGTTTCCTTGCGCGCCACGGTGCCGGTGGTGAAATCGGGCATCATGCGATGGAAGAACAGCGCCGCATCGGGGCTGTTGAGCTTGCTGCCGAAGCCATTGTCGGTCAGCACGAACCAGCTGCCATCCTCGGCGCGGTTCATAGCGAAGCCCGACATGCCCTGCACCGGCTGGCCCAGGAAGGGCAGCGCGATGCCGGTGTCGTGGCCGCCATAGCTTTTGCCGACATTGCCCATCACGCTCATCGGTTGATCGTTGCGGGCGGTGCCGGTGAACTTGCCCGAAACCCACAGATCGCGCGGGGCATCGGCGGGCGGGGCCACCATGCTCAGCGCGGGCAGATAGGCGTGACCGGCCAGCGTGGCGGGAAACACGTCTTCGGCCAGGGCCGGGGTGGACAGGGCGGTGCAGGCCGCCAGAAATGCGAGTTTGAAACGCATCGGAAACTCCTTTGATTTGCCTGCACGGGGTAGCCGCATCGCATGACGTTCAGGCGGCGATGGGGTAAAGCTTTCTTGACGCGGAAAAGACACCGCCCGCCGCGCGGCGGTGCAGAGGCTGGCAGGCCCGGGCTCAGGTGTCCGGCGTGGTCCCGGGGGGCGGTGCCGGTGCTTTCGGGCGTTCCGCCGCGCCCCAGAAGCCGTCGATCTTGCGGTTGATCCAGGCAAGCCCGGCCAGCGCCAGCCCCAGCCCGACGAAAGACACGACCCGCGTCAGCCCCGACAGCCCGCTCATGTCGATCAGGAAGACCTTGGCGATGGTCAGCGCGACCCCGGTCATCGCCGCGCGCCGCATCCAGCCCGAGCGGCGCAATACCGCCATGGCCAGCAGCCCTAGCGACAGCGCCAGCATCGCTACCGTATAGCTGTAAAGTTCGCCGTCCGAGGGGCCGGGCTGCCACAGTTCCGGCCCGCGCCAGAGCCTGCGGATTTCGACAAATCCCCAAAGCAGCACGAACAGCGCTGCACTTGCCCCCAGAACCGGACGCAGCATCCGCGCCAGCGGGCGCCCCGGCTGACCCAGGGCCCAGGACCCGACGCCCAGCGTCGCGGCCAGTGGCAGGAAGGCCAGCGTCAGGCTGTCGAAGATCGGCGGGCCCAGAACCCTGTCTGCCCACTCGAAGGTCAGCATTTCGGATGTCGTGGTGCTCAGCCGCAGTGCGAACACCAGCGCCACCCCGCCAGAGATTGCGGCAAAGACCGCGCGCAGCCTGCGCAGCAGCGACGCGCTCGCGGCCAGTCGCCACATCTGCCCCAGGGTCGAGCCTGCCCAGATCGTGGCGCTCAGCCCCTGCATCCAATGGGTCGAGAAGGCGTCTTGCGTGCCGATCGCGCGGGCAAGGGCCAGCATTGCAATCAGGGCCGCCGTGGTGAGCAGCGCGGATTCGGCCACCGCCCGCAGCGCGCCCCTCTCGGCGCGGGCGAGGCGACGGGTCGCTTCGAACCCGGCCAGCGCGCCCAGATGGCCACGCAGGAATTCACCCCAGCTGGCGACGTGCAGGCTGTGATCGAGGCCCGGGTCCACCAGCAGCCGATACCCGATCACCGCGGCCCCAAGTTGCGCGATCCAGGCCAGCGCGGGCAGGGCGAAGCGGCGGTCCACCGCGCTTGCCAGCGCCATCAGCAGCGCCAGCCCCAGCGTCAGCGCGGCCTTGCTCAGAAGCAGGAAGAAGGCCAGCGCGATCATCAGCGTGGCCGCCGCGGCAAAGAGCCCGGTATCGCGCGCGCGGGTGGGGCCGCCCAGCCGGGCGCGCCGCTCGGCCATCAGCACCAGAACCGCGGCGCTGACCATCGCGGCCATCGCCCAGGGCGCATTGCCGATCACCAGACGCGGTTGCCACAGGAATTCGAGCGTCAGTGCCGTCGCGGGCAGGATCGCGGCCGAAATCAGCGCCCAGAGCAGGCTGGCCTCGGGGGGCGCCTCGGTGCGGGTCCACACCGTCCGGTGCAGCCGCCAAAAGGCTGCGGCCGCCATCGTCGCCGCGGCCGCCATCACCCACCACAGCGTCGTCGGCATATCGGTTTCCGGTGGCGCAAGACGATAGCTGTCGAACCCGGAAAACAGCGCCGTGTCCAGGATCGGTTGCGCGGCCAGTGCGGCCAGGAAGCCCGCCGTGGGCAGGGCGATGACGCCATCCAGCGCCGGTGCCCGATAAAGCCACAGCGCGATCGCGACAAACAGTCCCGCAAGGGCGGCAAGGCCCAGACCGGCGTCGGCGGGGCTGCCCGTGCGGTCAAGGGCCTCAAGCGTGGCGGCCCCCGTGGCGATCGCGATGCCTGCCGCGCCCAGCAACGTGGGAAATGCGGGCCGCGCGCCGCGCCGGGGCGGCCACAGGGGCGCCCCGGTTTGCACCGGTTGCAGCTGCCGTTCGGGCAAGATCAGTGCCCCGGCGGCCAGCACGAATGCCGCCCCGATGAACCCGGGCGCAAAGGCGGCATCGGCATGCACGGCCAGCAACCCCAGCGTGGCCACGCTCAAGGCCAGCGCCGATACCCAGGCCCAGCGGCGCAGGCTGTCGATCGCAAGCCCGGCCAGCCCGAGGATCGCGAAATACCCGTAAAGCGGTGTCGCATCCACATCGCTTGCGGCGACAAGGAACGGGGCAACCCCGGCCCCGAGCAGCCCCACCGCGGGCAGCACCGGCCCATAGAGCCAGCCAAGCACCACCGCGCCCGCCGCCACCAGTGCCACGCCACTGAGCGCGGCGCCGGCCCCGATTAGCCCGTAAAGGGCATTGGCCGACAGCAGGCCGATGAACAGAACCACCACACCGGCCCCGGCCAGGGTCGAGGGCAGATGGCGGATCGTGGGCGTTTCCACGTCCCCGTGACGGCGCCGCAACCACTCGCCCCCCGCGACAAGGGCAGCCCCGAGCGCGAGCGCGCCCAGAACGCGCATGGGCGGCGTCAGCAACCCGCGCTCGACACCGTATTGCACCATGAACAGCCCGCCCAGCACCAGCGACAGCGCGGCGATTGCCAGCGTCCAGTTCGCGCGCAGCCAGGCCCCGAGCCGTGCGACGTTTTCAGCGCGCAGCACATAGGACCGGGACGGCGGGGCGATGGGTTCCGGGCGGGGCGCTGGCGGCGGTTGTTCGGTCATGCGCTCTGCCGCTTCTTGCCGGGGCAGGGCCAGCGCTGGCTCTTTCTCTGGCGCCGTCGCGGTTTCTGGCGCGGCGGGCCTGTCGGGCTGCGGGGCTGCGGAAGCGATGCGGGCGATCTCGGCTTCGAGCCGGGCGATCCGGTCCTTCAGGCCGCGCTGTCCAAGCAGCAGGACGGGCAGCCCGATCAGGATCATCAACCCATAAAGGATGCCCAAAAGACCCAGTAAAATCAGACCGCTGTCCATCGACTTGAAAACCCCGTCACACTCAATCCGCGCAGTCTGTTGCTTTTGCCCCTCAATATCAAGGCGCAGGCTGTCAATCCGGGGCGCGACGGGTCCCCGAACGGTCGATGCAGATAACGTGCGGCGCTGGCGGAAATCGCCATGCCGTCACCGGCATGGCGCAGGGGATGGTGCGGCCTTCAGGCGGCGTGCCAGCGGCTGGGTCCGCCGGTCCAGTCCGGGAATCCGGCCAGTTCGAGCGCGGCAAGATCGACGAGATCGCGATCTTCCTCTTGCGCGACGGCCGCCGCCCCGGCGCTCAGCAGCGCATGGGCGATCCGGTCCAGATCTTCGGCCGGAACGGGGCGGGTGGAGCGGGGCGGCGCACCTGCATCGGCCAGTTGCGGGGCGGGCAATCCGGCGCGCAGCGCGGCGTTGCGCAGCACAGGGGCCGACACCCCGTTTTGCGCCAGTTGCTGGGCCTCGGTCAGGATAGCCGCGCCGATCCGCGCGGCCAGCGCCGCCTGCACCGGATCGCCCGCGTCTGCCGCACGTAGCCCCCGCTTGTTCAGCCGCTGGCGCAGGAAGAACCGGGTCGCAAGCAGGTTGCGCGCGGCAGGTGTGGTCAGAAGCGTGCCGAAATACCCCGCCTCGATCTGCAGGCCCTGCGCGATCGGCAGCCGTAGCCCTTCATAGACGCACGACAGGATCGCCGCCGCAGCCGGACGGAACGGGCCCGCAGTGCTGGCGGCCTGGGCATTGGCGAAGGTGAAGGCGGTAAAGGCCTCGATGCTGTTGACGGGCAGGCCCGGCGGGCGAAAGCCGCGTTGATCCCAGGGCTGGATGGCGGGAACCCGGCCCGCCTCCAGCGCCGCGCGGGCGGCGGCCAGCAGTTCGGCGGCCGGAACCACCGCGTCCAGAAGCCCGATTTCCAGCGCCTGGGGCGCGTCAATCGGCGTGCCGCCGGTCAGCAGGGGCAGGGCGCGCGCGATCCCGATCAGCCGGGGCAGACGCTGTGTGCCGCCCGCGCCGGGCAGCAGACCCAGACCGACCTCGGGCAGGCCGAAGCGCGCGTCGGGTGTCGCCGCAGCGATCCGGGTGTGACAGCCAAGCGCCAGTTCCAGCCCGCCGCCCAGTGCCGTGCCGGGCAGAGCCGCGCAGACCGGCTTGCCGCAGGTTTCGATCCGGCGGATCAGCGTGCCGAGACCGGCGAAACGGGCCGCCGCCTCGGGCGCGCTCAGCCCGGCGTCGAGCACCTGTGCGACCTCGGCCAGATCGGCGCCCACGACGAAGCTGGGCTTGCCCGATGTCAGGATGACCCCGCGGATCTGCGGATCGGGGGCCAGACGGTCGAATTCGGCGGCAAGCGCGGCGGCCAGGCCGGTCGAGATGACGTTCATGCTCCGCCCGGGCTGGTCGATCGTCACGGTGGCGATGCCGCCGGAAATTTCTGTGTTCAGCATGGCGACCTCCTCAGATCCGCTCGATGATGGTGGCCACGCCCATGCCCGCGCCGACGCACAGCGTGACGAGCGCGGTCGTCTGGCCGCGGCGTTCCAACTCGTCCAGTGCGGTGCCCAGGATGATCGCGCCGGTGGCGCCCAGCGGATGGCCCATGGCAATGGCGCCACCGTTGACGTTGACCTTGCCGGGGTCGAGTTCCAGCGCCTCGATGAAGCGCAGGGCGATTGCGGCGAAAGCCTCGTTCACCTCGAACAGGTCGATGTCTGCGGCGGTCATGCCCGCGCGCCTCAGTGCCTTTTGCGCCGCCTCTGCGGGGGCGGTCAGCATGATCGTGGGTTCCGAACCGATTTCGGCCCAGGCACGAATGCGCGCGCGCGGGCGCAGGCCCGCCGCAGCCCCCGCCGCCGCCGTGCCCAGCAGAACTGCCGCCGCGCCGTCCACGATCCCCGAGGAATTGCCGGGGTGATGGGCATGCACGATCTCGTCCAGTTGCGGATACCGGTTCAGGGCCACGCGGTCGAACCCCGCAGCCCCCATCCCGGCGAACGAGGGTTTCAGGCTCGCCAGGCTCTCGACACTGGTGCCCGGGCGGATGGTTTCGTCCTGCGCCAGCAGGATCTGGCCATCGCGCCCATGGACCGGCACCACAGAGCCCGCGAAATGGCCTGCCGCCCAGGCCGCGGCCGCGCGGCGGTGGCTTTCGGCGGCATAGCCGTCCAGCGCCGCGCGATCATAGCCCCAAAGCGTGGCGATCAGATCGGCCGAGACCCCCTGTGGCACGAAATGCGTGGGCAGGGCCACCGCCGGATCGGCCCCCCAGGCGCCGCCATCCGACAGGATCGGCACCCGCGACATGCTTTCCACGCCGCCCGCGACGATCATGTCGGCCTGTCCGGCCATTATCTTGGCGGCGGCCATGTTCACCGCCTCTAGCCCCGAGGCGCAGAACCGGTTCACCTGAACCCCGGCAACGGTTTCGGCCCAGCCCGCGGCGATGGCGGCGATCCGGGGCAGGCACTGGCCCTGTTCGCCCACCGGGCCCACGATGCCCAGGATCACGTCGTCCACGCGACCGGTGTCGGGAATGGCGCGCGCCTCCAGCGCCTGCAGAAGGCCGGTGGCCAGCCGCACGGGCGTCACGCTGTGCAGCGCGCCATCGGCCCGGCCGCGGCCGCGCGGGGTGCGCAGGTGGTCAAAGATGAATGCGTCGGTCATCGTATGCGCCTCACTTCGGGGGCAGGCGCAGCGCGCCGTCGATGCGGATCGTCTCGCCGTTCAGCATCTGGTTGGCCACGATATGCAGCACCAGATCGGCATATTCGGCGGCATTGCCCAACCGCGAGGGATAGGGCACCGAGGCCCCCAGACTGTCTTGCGCGGCCTGCGGCAGCGAACGCAGCATCGCGGTTTCGAAAATCCCCGGCGCGATGGTGCAGACCCGGATGCCAAGCGGCGCGAATTCGCGCGCGGCCGGCAGGGTCAGCCCGACGACCCCGGCCTTGGACGAGGCATAGGCAGTCTGGCCGATCTGGCCCTCATAGGCCGCGATCGAGGCGGTGTTGACGATCACGCCGCGCTCGCCGCCCTCCAGCGGATCAAGCGCCTGCGCATCCTGCGCAAACAGCCGCAGCATGTTGAAGGTGCCGATCAGGTTCACCTCGATCCCGGCACGATAGGCGTCAAGCGACATCAGCCCCTGCTTGCCCAGTACCTTGCAAACGGGCGCGACGCCCGCGCAGTTCACCAGGATGCGGGCCGGGCCGTGCGCGGCGGCCGCGCGGGCGAAGGCGGCCTCGCCGCTGGCGGCATCGGATACATCTACCGGGATCGCAAGCCCGCCGATCTCGGCCGCGACACGGGCGGCGGCCTCTGCGCTCAGGTCGAACAGGGCGACACGCGCGCCGCCCGCGGCCAGCGCCCGGGCCGTTGCCGCGCCCAGGCCCGAGCCCGCGCCGGTGACGATTGCGGAGGTTCCGTTGAGTTTCATGGCAGGTCTTTCTTTCGCTGTGGTCCGTGCATCGGCGGGTCAGAACTCCCGCGCGATGATCTCTTTCATGATTTCGTTGGCGCCGGCATAGATCCGCTGCACCCGGCTGTCGGCGAACATCCGGGCGATCCGGTATTCCTCCATGAAGCCATAGCCGCCGTGCAGTTGCAGGCAGGCATCCAGCACCCGGCTTTGCATTTCGGTGGTGTGCAGCTTGGCCATCGAGGCATCGGCGGGGCCAAGCGTTCCGGCGATATGGCGCGCGATGCAGTCATCGACGAAGGCGCGGCTGACGCGCACCTCGCGCAGGCAATCGGCCAGCATGTGACGGGGCACCTGCAGATCCAGCAGCCGCCCGCCGAACGCCGCCCGGTCGCGGGCGTGGTCTAGCGTCAGCTCGATCCCGTGTTCGCTCATCGCCTGCGCGCCGACCGCGACGCCCAGCCGTTCCTGCGGCAGTTGGGTCATCATCTGGATGAAGCCCTGACCTTCGATCCCGCCCAGCAGGTTTTCGGCCGGAACCCGGACATCCTCGAAGAACAACTCGGCCGTGTCCGATCCCTTCATCCCGATCTTGTGCAGGTTGCGCCCGCGCGCAAACCCCGTGGCATCGGCGGTTTCCAGCACCAGTAGCGAAATTCCCTTGGCGCCGCGCGCGGGATCGGTCGAGCAGGCAACGATCACCAGATCGGCCATGATCCCGTTGGTGATGAAGATCTTCGATCCGTTGATGACATAGCTGTCACCATCGCGCCGGGCGGTGGTGCGCAGTGCCTTCAGATCGCTGCCCGCGCCCGGTTCGGTCATCGCGATCGCGCCGATCATCGCGCCGCTTGCCATCTGCGGCAGCCAGCGGGCCTTTTGCTCTGCGGTGGCATAGGCCAGCAGGTAATGGGCGACGATGGTGCCGTGAATGAGCTGCTGGAACGAGGTCAGCCCGCAATAGCCCAGTTCTTCGGCGATCACCGCCTCGAAGGCGAAATCGCCGCCCGAACCGCCGAAGTCCTCGGGGATCGAGGGCAGGAGGGCGCCGATCTCGCCGGCCATCTGCCAGAACTCGCGGTCCACGAAGTTCTGCGCACGCCAGCGCTCTTCGCGGGGCAGGGCCTCGTCGGTCAGAAAGCGGCGCAGGGCCGCGCGAAACAGGGCCGCTTCCTCGGTTTCCCAAGGGCGGCGGGGTCGCAGATCCATCGGTTTGTCCTTTCGTGCGGGGATCAGGCGTAAAGCGCCTCGATTTCCGGGTCGTATTTCTTGAAGATATTGGCGCGGCGCACCTTCATCGTGGCGGTCACCTCGTCGTCGTCATGGTCCAGTTCCTTGGTCAGCAGGTGGAATTTGCGCACCTGCGCGACCTGCGCGAGGCTGGCGTTATGGGCCTGCACCTCGCTGTCGATCAGCGCCACGACCCGCGGGTTTTCCACCAGCGAGCGATAGGTGGTGTAGGCCAGCCCCTGTTCCTCGGCCCATTTGCCGACGATCTCGGCGTCGATCTGGATCAGCGCCGAGACGAATTTGCGCCGCTCGCCGATGACGATGCATTCCTTGATGAAGGGGCTCGATTTCATCGTGTTCTCGATTTCCGAGGGGGACAGGTTCTTGCCGCCCGCGGTAATCATGATGTCCTTGAGCCGGTCGACGATGCGGAACTGCCCGTCGGTCTGGCTGACCACATCGCCGGTATGTAGCCAGCCGTCGCGCATCGCCTGCGCGGTCGCCTCGGGGTTGCGGTAGTAACCCGCAAAGACGGTTTCGCCGCGCATCTGCAATTCGCCCTGCTCACCGATGCGCACCTCGGCATTGGGGATCGGCACCCCGACCGAGCCGGGCTCCAGCCGGTCCAGACGCTGCGCCAGGGCCACGCCCGAGGTTTCGGTCGCGCCGTAGACCTCGATCAGGGGCAGGCCGATGGTGCGGAAATACTGCACGATCTTGGGCGAGATCGGCGCGGCCCCGGTCAGCACCAGACGCGCCCGGCGCAGGCCTACGAAATTCTGCAGTGCGCGGAACACCAGCCAGTAATAGAACTGGAAGGTCGCCTTCTGGCGCAGGCTGCGGCGGGCAGGGGGCACGTTGGCGAAGCCCTCGCAGGCGCGCAGCGCGCGTTCGTAGATCGCCTTGCGCAGCCCGCTGGCCTCCAGCACGCCGATATGGATCGAGGAGTGCATCTTCTCCCAGATCCGCGGGACGCCCAGAAAGGTGGTGGGGGCGACCTCGCGCAGGTCTTCATGCACGGTGCGCAGGCTTTCGCCGAAATCCACCCTGGAGCCCGCATAGATAGGGGTCATTGTGGTCAGCATCTGTTCGGCCACATGGCACAACGGCAGATAGGACAGATGGGTGTCGCGCGCGCTTAGCCCCAGGGTCTGCTGAACCGCGAAGGCCTGCGCGCGCAGGTTGCGATAGGACAGCATCGCGCCCTTGGGCTTGCCCGTCGACCCCGAGGTATAGATCATCAGCGCGATGTCATCGAGCCGCTGCTGTGCCAGTGTCTCGGGCACCAGACCCGGCGCGCGGGCCCGATCGGCGGCACCGTCGGATTCAAGCTGCGCGAACGAGATGACCAGATCGGCGGGATAGCTGCGCATCCCCTTGGGTTCGATCACCACGATGCGGTGCAGCGCGGGCAGGCTGTCGCGCACCTCGATGACCTTGTCGACCTGCTCCTGGTCCTCGCAGATCACCACCTCGGCGCCGGAATGTTCCAGCACATAGCCCACCTCATTGGCGGGCGAGGTTGCATAGACGCCGACGGTGACCGCGCCGCACAGGCCCGCGCCCATCTGCGCCAGCACCCATTCGATGCGGTTTTCCGACAGCACCGCGACATGGCCGCCACGCCCGACCCCGAGCGCACGCAGCCCGTGCGCCAGATCGGCCGAGCGTTCGAAATAGCTGCGCCAGCTGGTCGGGTTCCAGATCCCGTAATCCTTTTGCCGGATCGCCGTGCGCGCCCCCAGACGTTCGGCATTCTGCGCCAGCATTTGCGGCAGGGTCAGTTCGGGCAGGGTATTTGGCGTCATTGCGGTCTCTCTCAGGACAGCCAGCGCTTGCGGCGCTTGTAATGCTTGATGTTGCGATAGGATTTTTCGCCGCCGTGGCCACCATGGCCGAGGTAGAATTCGCGCACGTCCTGGTCGTGCATCAGCTTTTCGGTCGGCCCGTCGAGCTGGATCTTCCCGGTTTCCATGATGTAGCCGTAATGCGCGATGGCCATGGCGACATTGGCATTCTGTTCGACCAGAAGCATCGACACGCCGGTCTGGCGGTTGATCCGCCCGATGATGGTGAAGATCTCTTCCACCAGCAGTGGCGACAGCCCGAGCGAAGGCTCGTCAAGCAGGATCAGCTTGGGCTGGGCGATCAGCGCGCGGCCGATGGCCAGCATCTGCTGTTCGCCCCCCGACATGTAGCCCGCGCGCTGGTGGCGGCGTTCGTGCAGCCGCGGGAAATAGTCATAGACCAGATCGAAGGGCGTGCGCGCGACGCCGCGCCCCGACAGCGCAAAGGTGGCGGCGGTCAGGTTTTCCTCGACCGTCAGATCCTCGAAGATGCGCCGCCCCTCCATGATGTGAAACAGCCCCGCCCGCACCAGATCGTGCGGGCGCATCCGGGAAATATCCTGCCCGTCGAACAGGATACGCCCGGCGCTCAGGGCGCCGTCCTCAAGCCCCAGAAGCCCCGAGATCGCCTTGAGCGTGGTGGATTTGCCCGCCCCGTTGGAGCCGAGCAACGTCACCACCTTGCCTTTCGGGACCGACAGGGACAGGCCGCGCAGGGCCTGCACCGCCTTGTTGTAGATCACTTCGATATTCTCGACCTGAAGGATCGGGTCGGATGCGTCTTGGCCCTGCGCCATAGATCAGCCCCCGACCTTGATCCAGTCGGACACCGGCAGCATCTTCTGCTCGGCGGCGCTGTATTGATAGACCCGCCCGACCGGGATCGAGTTGCCGGGGATAGAGATCGGAACGCCGATCAGCCCGCCGGTGTCGAAATCGGTGATCGTGTTCATCGCGGCCTTCAGCGCGGGCGCGGTCATTTCCTGCCCGGCCTCGATCACCCGCCGGGCCGATTCCAGCAAGACCATCGCGGTGATCATGCCCTGGGTATAGCCGGTGGCCTGATACTCGGGGCGCATCTGGCGGATCGTGTCGAGCATCGGCGCGGGTTCGTCGTCGTAGTAATAGCGATAGGGCATCACACCCATGAAGCCGTCGGCCGTCTCGCCCACATCCGCCCAGATCGAGCTGTCCATGCTCCAGAACGTGCCCATGAACTTGGTGTCGAGGCCCATCTGCTTGGCCTGGCTCATGAATTCGGGCAGCGGGGCCAGAATGTAGCCGTGGAAGATCACATAGTCGGGCCGCGCGCGGCGCAGTTTCAGAACCTCGGTCGAGACATCGACGGCGGTCGGCGGCGTGATGATTTCGGCGGCGATTTCCAGCCCCAGATCGGCGGCCTTCTTGCGCGACGATTCAATCGGATCACGGCCGAATTCGCTGTCGGAATTGACCAGCACCACCTTGGCGCCGGGCTTCTCGGCGGCGATGTATTCCATCAGGATCGAGATCATCTCGGAATAATCCGGGCCGGCCATGAACAGGTTCGGGTAAGCCTCGGGGTCGTTGAGTTCCGAGGCGAAGGACGCACCGCCCATCAGGATCTTGCCGCCGCGCTGCAACTCGGGGGCGATGGTCTTGGCGAAGGCGGTCGAGTCGCCGTAATAGAGGTTCAGATCGTTCTGGCTGGTCAGCTTGTTGAACACCGCGACCGAGGTGTCGGGCTTGTAGCCGGTATCCTCATAGGCCAGCCGCACCTGACGCCCGGCGATCCCGCCCGCGTCGTTGACGATCTTGATGTAGTCCTGGATGCCGCGCTCGATGGCGATGCCGGCGAAGGCGAAGACCCCGGTCAGCGGCAGCGAACCGCCGATGACCAGTTCGCCCGCCTCGGCGCGGACCTGCAGGGCGCTTCCTCCCAGAACGCCTGCAGACAGCGCCGTGGCGCCCATCAGTTGCAGCAGATTTCGACGTGAAACCGTAGTCATGCGTTTTCCTCCCAGAATGCGACACGGATGCGTTGTCGGCCGGGTGCGGCCGGAATGCGGGGATGGCTCAGGTGCGGAATGGCCAGAGCCGGAAGAAGCGGCGGATGCGCTGGACGATCTCGGTCAGGCCCTGCGGCTCGAACACCAGAAAGCCCACGATCAGCGCGCCGAAGACGATGGTGCGCACGGGCGACAGGATCAGCCCGGCGTTGGGGATGACCGGACCCAGCAATTCGACGCCGAAGCGCAGCAGTTCGGGCACCAGCGTCATGAACAGCGCGCCGATCACCCCGCCCAGGATCGTGCCCATGCCGCCCACGATCACCGCCGCCAAAAGGAAGATCGAGGTCAGCAGAGGGAAGCTTTCGGGCGTGACGACGCGGAAGAAATAGGCCCACAAGCCCCCCGCGACCCCGGCGTAGAACGACGCCAGCGCAAAGCTCATCAGCTTGTAGCGCAGGATCGGAATGCCCAGCACCTCGGCCGAGATGTCGCGGTCGCGGATCGCGATGAAGGCGCGCCCGATGCGGTTGCGAAACAGGTTGGCCGCCCCCGTCACCATCAGCACGCAGATCGGCATGATCAGCCAGTAAAGCTGGGTATAGTCCACAAGCGCGACCCCGAAGACCGTGCCCGGCTGCAGGCTGATACCCGCGCTGCCGCCGGTGACTGCGGTCCATTCGACAAAGACGAAATGCAGGATGAACGAGGCCGCAATCGTGGCGATCGCCAGATAGAGCCCCTTGACCCGCAGGCTCGGCAGGCCGACGATCACGCCGATCCCGGCCGCCAGCAACCCGCCCGCCAACAGGTTGAGCAAGAGCGGCGTGCCGATGTCGCGTTCGAGCCAGGCCACCGTATAGGCGCCGATCGCCATGAACGCCGCGTGCCCCAGGCTGACAAGCCCGGTGAAGCCGGTCAGAACGTTCAGCCCGGTCGCCGCGATCACATTTATCAGCACCAGACAGGCCAGATAGGTCCAGTAGGCGTTGAAGGTGAAGGGCAGCACCGCCAGCCCGGCCAGCAAGACCGCCATCCACACCTGTTGCGGGCGCGTCGTCAGCAGGGCCTCATCGGCGCGATAGGTTTCTTTCGCAGTTCCAATGATCATTACAGTCGCTCGATCTCATGGGTTCCGAACAGGCCGTAGGGCCGGATGACAAGGGTCACGATCAGCAGGCCGAAGGTGACGACGGACTGGTATTCCCCGCCCAGGTAAGACCCGGTCCAGGCCTGGATCAGCCCCAGCCCGAGCCCGCCGATCAGCGCGCCGAGGATCGAGTCGAGCCCGCCCACGATCACCACCACCAGCGCCGACAGGCCGAAGATCCCCATCGAGGGCGAAATCCCCCCGATCGCGCCTAACAGAACGCCGGTTCCCGCCGCGGTGGCGCAGCCGATGATCCAGGCGATGGAGAACACGCCCGGCACGTTGATGCCGCAGGAATAGGCCGCGGCCTGATCCGAGGCGGTGGCCCGCAGCGCAACGCCCCCGCGCCAGAACCGGAACAGCGCCAGAAACACGCCGATCACCAGCGCCGCCGCGATGAACGCGACCACGATCTTGCGCGAGACATAGGCCTCGCCGATGAACACCGGGGTATTGGCGATGAAGCCGGGCAGGGTGCGCGGATCGGTGCCCCACAGCATCTCGACCAGGCCGACAAGGACCGAGCCGAGCCCGACCGTGACCATGAAGACCGAGATCGGGCTTTTGCCCAGCATCGGCCGGATCAGCCCGCGTTCGACGATGGCGCCCAGAACACCGCCGCCCGCGATGGCCAGCGGCAGCGCGGCCCAGACCGGCAGCCCCATTCCGGCCGCGAAAGCCAGGAACAGATAGCCGCCCAGCATCAGCGTTTCGCCCACGGCCAGGTTGATGACCCGCGTCGCCTTGTAGATCAGCACGAAGGACAGCGCGGTCAGCGCCAGCAACGCGCCAGAGCCCAGGCCCGCCAGCGTGACCTCGGTGAAGAACAGCAGATCGTCGCTCATGCGGCACTCTCCTCGGCGTGCAGGCGGCGCATCAGCGCGGCCGGATCGCCGCTGCCCAGATAGGCTTCGGCGACATGGGGGTCGTTTTGCACCTCTTCGGGGCGGCCCTCGGCGATCTTGGCGCCGAAATTCAGCACCGCGACATGATCGGAAATATCCATCACCAGCCCCATGTCGTGTTCGACCATCAGGATGGTGACGCCCCATTCGTCCTTCACGTCCAGGATGAAGCGGGCCATGTCTTCGGTCTCTTCGCGGTTCATCCCGGCCACCGGCTCGTCCAGCAGCAGGATGCGCGGCTGCATCGCCAGCGCGCGGGCCAGTTCGACGCGTTTTTGCAACCCGTAGGACAGCATCGCGACCGGCTTGTTGCGGATGTGGTCGATTTCCAGGAAGTCGATGATCTTGCGCTCGATCTCGGCGCGCAGCGCCTCTTCTTCACGCGCGGCCGGACCCAGATGCAGCAACCCCTGCAACAGGTTGGTGCGCAGATGCGCATGCCGCCCGAGCTTGATATTGTCGAGCACGGTCATGCCCCGGAACAGGGCGATGTTCTGAAAGCTGCGCGCCATGCCGAGTGCGGCCCTCGACGAGGCCTTGACGCGGCTGATATCCTGCCCGTCCAGACGCACGGTGCCCGCAGAGGGGCGGTAAAATCCGGAGATGCAGTTGAACATGGATGTCTTGCCCGCACCGTTCGGTCCGATCAGCGCGGTGACCGACCCGGCCTGCGCCGCAAAGGACACGCCGCGCAGCACTTTCAGCCCGCCGAAGGCCAGCGTGACATTGTCGACTTCCAGGGTGGCGCCCCTTGCCTCAGGCATGATCGAACCCACCCCCCATTTCGCATTTCTGCGCCATGACGGCCTTCCTCCCTTGTTGGGTCTTCCAGGTTCAACCGAACCGATTCGTGGCTGGCGTTAAACCGGCAACCACATGATATAAAATGGAAAACCCTGCTCCCTTATGCACAGATCCGCGGCGCCATTCGTTTCCTCCCCCTGGCGGTCTCGGGTTTCTGTTGCTCTAAACTTACTCACGAGTATAGAAACGTTTCAACAGAAATTTTTGCGAAATGAAGGCGCACACGGAAAATGGCAAAGACACCGATCAAGGCCGTGCGCCCCGACCAGGCAGAGCCTGTTCCGGGGGATCGCCGGCGCAACCGCGAGGTCAAGCGCGAGGCCGTGCTGGCGGCTGCGGTGAGCGCCTTCAACGAAAAGGGCTTTCGTGCGGCCTCGCTGGACGATGTGGCCGCCCGGCTGGGGGTGACCAAGCCCACGATCTATCATTACGCCCGGAACAAGGACGAGATCCTGTTCGATTGCGTCAAACGGGGGCTGGAGATCATTCTGGAAGCGATCGCGGCCCTGCCGCAGGACAAGCGCTTGGGGCGGGATCGGCTGGAGGCGGCGATGACCGGCTATGCCTTTGCGATGACGCAGGATTTCTGCCGCTGCGTGACGCGCACCGCCGATACCGATCTGGCCGAACCGAGCCGCAAGGAGTTCCGCAAGCTCAAGCGCCATATCGACGATGTGATGCGCGGGCTGGTGCAGGCGGGCATGGATGACGGGTCATTGCGCGCGGGCGACGCGCGGATCGTCACCTTCACCCTGACCGGCGCGCTGAACTGGATCGGGCGCTGGTACGAGCCCACGGGCCAGTTGAGCCGCGATGCCGTCACCTCGGGGGTGGTGGCAACCTTGATGGCGGGGCTGTCGAGCGGCGTTTGACCCGCACCCCGACGGCCCGCACCACGCAGCCCTGCAGTGTTCGCAGGGCGGTGGCCGCCCCTGCCTGCGGCGATCCCCGCCGCTTGTTTGCCGAATGCGCCAACCAGATGTTGACAAGGCGTCGCATTGGCCTGCTATATCATGTGGTCTTGGTGCCCGCGACTCGTCGTGGGTGAAAAGGGAAGCCGGTGCGATACCGGCGCTGCCCCCGCAACTGTGAGCGGTAAGCCGAGGCCCGTTATCCACTGGCGCGTCAGCGTCGGGAAGGGGGGCCGGAGCGTTCGAACCGCGAGCCAGGAGACCTGCCAGGACATGAGAAACGAAACCGGACGGAGGGTCCGGGGATGTCGTATCTGCCGTGGCCGGTCGTGCCGCGGCGTGCCTCGTTTCCGATCCTTTCGCCCATGAGCACAGGTCAGGAGACCCCGGATGAGCATTACCGTCTATTCCAAACCCGCTTGCGTGCAATGCACGGCCACCACCCGCGCGCTGGCCGCCCGTGGGCTTGCCTTCGATCTGATCGACCTGACCGAGGATGCCGCGGCGCTGGCGCGGGTGACCGAACTGGGTTACCGGCAGGTTCCGGTGGTGATGGCGGGTGACGACCACTGGGCCGGGTTCCGCCCGGACAAGATCAGCGCGCTGAGCTGAGGCCGCTATGGGCGGGCTGGTCTATTTCTCGTCGCGTTCGGGCAATACCGACCGCTTCGTGCGCGCGCTGGGGCTGACGGCCGATCGCATTCCGATCGCGCCCACAGCGCCGATGCCCGCCCCCCGCGCGCCCTTCGTTCTGATCACGCCGACCTATGCCGACGGGCAGGGGCGCGGCGCGGTCCACCCCCAGGTGATCCGGTTCCTGAACGACCCGGACACACGCGCCCATCTGCGCGGCGTCATCGCCTCGGGCAATCGCAATTTCGGGGCGCTTTTCGCGCTCGCCGGGGATGTCATCGCGCGCAAATGCGCGGTGCCGGTGTTCTACCGCTTCGAGCTGGCCGGAACACCCACCGACATCGCCCGTGTCACAGAAGGACTGGACAGATTTTGGAAGACGCAATTCTCGACCGCGATCTGAGCGATGCCGCCCCGGCGACGGCGGTGCCCGCCGAATGGCAGGGGCTGGATTACCACGCGCTGAACGCGATGCTGAACCTTTACGACGATCAGGGGCATATCCGTTTCGAGGCCGACCGCATGGCCGCGCGGCAGTATTTCCTGAGCCATGTGAACCAGAACACCGTGTTCTTCCATTCGCTGGAGGAAAAGCTGCGTTATCTGGTCGAGGAAGGCTATTACGAAGCGCGGGTTCTGTCCCAATACAGCCCGGCATTCCTTGCCCGGATCTGGGATGCGGCGTTCCGGGCGAAATTCCGCTTTCCGACCTTTCTGGGGGCCTTCAAGTATTACACCAGCTACACGCTGAAGACGCGTGACGGGAAGCGCTATCTCGAACGGTTCGAGGATCGGGTGGTGATGGTCGCGCTGACGCTGGCGCGGGGCGACGAGGCGCAGGCGCTGGCATTGATGACCGAGATCATCGCCGGACGGTTCCAGCCGGCGACGCCGACCTTCCTGAACGCGGGCAAGGCGCAGCGCGGCGAGTTGATTTCGTGTTTCCTGCTGCGGCTGGAAGACAACATGGAATCGATCGGGCGCGGTATCAATTCGGCGCTGCAGCTGTCCAAGCGCGGCGGTGGTGTCGCGCTGATGCTGACCAACATTCGCGAACATGGCGCGGCGATCAAGGGGATCGAGAACCAGTCCTCGGGCGTGATCCCGGTGATGAAACTGCTGGAAGACAGCTTTTCCTACGCCAACCAGCTGGGCGCGCGGCAAGGCGCAGGGGCGGTCTATCTGAATGCGCACCATCCCGACATCCTGCGCTTTCTGGATACCAAACGCGAAAACGCCGATGAAAAGATCCGCATCAAGACGCTGAGCCTGGGCGTGGTGATCCCGGATATCACCTTCGAACTGGCCCGCAAAAACGAGGACATGTATCTGTTCTCGCCCCATGATATCGCCCGGGTCTATGGCAAGCCGTTTTCGGAAATCTCGATCTCCGAGCGCTATCACGAGATGGTCGACAACCCCAAGATCCGCAAGAAGAAGATCAACGCGCGCGGGTTCTTCCAGACGCTGGCCGAGATCCAGTTCGAAAGCGGTTATCCCTATATCATGTTTGAAGATACGGTGAACCGTGCCAACCCGGTGGCGGGGCGGATCACCATGTCGAACCTGTGTTCGGAAATCCTGCAGGTCAACGAGGCGTCCGAATTCAACGACGACCTGAGCTATCGCCATCTGGGAACGGATATTTCGTGCAACCTCGGTTCGCTCAACATCGCCAGGGCGATGGATGGCGGCGATCTGGGCGCGACGGTCGAGACCGCGATCCGCGCGCTCAATGCGGTCTCCGAGATGTCGGCGATCGACTCCGTGCCGTCGATCCGGCGGGGAAATGACGAAAGCCACGCGATCGGGCTGGGGCAGATGAACCTGCACGGGTTTCTGGCGCGCGAGCGGATCCATTACGGTTCGGCCGAGGGCATCGACTTCACCAATATCTATTTCGCCACGGTGCTTTACCACTGCCTGCGCGCCTCGAATGCACTGGCGCGTGAGCGGGGGCGCAGCTTCGTGGGGTTCGAGGCCTCGAAATACGCCGACGGCAGTTTTTTCGAGACATACACCACCCGCGACTGGCAGCCGGAAACCGAGACCGTGCGCGCGCTGTTCGCGCGCTTCGGCATCACCGTGCCCACGCGCGCCGATTGGGCGGGCTTGCGCGAGGCGGTGATGACGGGCGGGCTTTACAACCGCAACCTGCAGGCGGTGCCGCCCACCGGCTCGATCAGCTACATCAACAATGCCACCTCGTCGATCCATCCGATCACCGCGAAGATCGAGATCAGGAAAGAGGGCAAGATCGGCCGCGTCTATTACCCGGCCCCCTATATGAGCAACGACAATCTGGAATTCTACCGCGATGCCTATGAGATCGGGCCAGAGGCAATCATCGACACCTATGCCGCGGCCACGCAGCATGTCGACCAGGGCCTGTCGCTGACGCTGTTCTTCAAGGACACGGCCAGCACGCGCGACATCAATCGCGCCCAGATCTACGCCTGGAAGAAGGGCATCAAGACGATCTACTACATCCGCCTGCGCCAGATGGCCCTTGAGGGGACCGAGGTGCAGGGCTGCGTTTCCTGTTCGCTGTGAGGCCCGCCATGAAAGACCTGACCCATCCCCGCGCCGTGCCGCGCGCCGTCAACTGGAACCGGATGCAGGACGACAAGGACCTGGAGATCTGGAACCGCCTGACCTCGAATTTCTGGCTGCCCGAAAAGGTGCCGCTGTCAAACGACATCCAAAGCTGGTCGCATCTGACCGAGGATGAACAGCGCCTGACGATCCGGGTTTTCACCGGGCTGACACTTCTGGACACGATCCAGAACACGGTCGGCGCGCCCGCGCTGATGGCCGATGCGATCACGCCGCACGAAGAGGCGGTGCTGAGCAACATCGCCTTCATGGAGGCGGTGCATGCGCGCAGCTATTCCTCGATCTTCTCGACGCTGTGCTCGACTGCCGAGGTCGACGAGGCTTTCCGCTGGTCCGAGGAAAACGCCCAGCTGCAACAGAAATCGCGGCTGATCCTGGATGAATATGACGCGGCCGCCAATCCGCTGCACAAGAAGGTCGCCAGCGTGTTCCTGGAAAGCTTCCTGTTCTATTCGGGGTTCTACCTGCCGATGCACTGGTCAAGCCGCGCCCGGCTGACCAACACCGCCGATCTGATCCGGCTTATCATCCGCGACGAGGCGGTGCATGGCTATTACATCGGCTACAAGTTCCAGCGCGGGATGGAACGGCTGACCGGGGCCGAACGACAGCAGATCAAGGATTTCGCCTTTGCGCTGATCTTCGATCTTTACGAGATCGAAAGCCGCTATGCCGAAAACCTGTATGACTGTGTCGGCCTGACCGAGGATCTGAAGCAGTTCCTGCATTACAATGCCAACAAGGCGCTGCAGAACCTGGGGTTCGAAAGCCTGTTCCCGGACGATCTTTGCCGGGTGAACCCTGCGATCATGGCCGCGCTCAGCCCCAATGCCGACGAGAACCACGATTTCTTTTCGGGCTCGGGCTCGTCCTATGTCATTGGCAAGGCGGTCGCGACCGAGGACGAAGACTGGGATTTCTGAGCCGCGGGCCAAAAGGGCCCGGGGCCTTTCACAGCAGCGGGCGCTGTTGCGGGCGTTCCGGGTCGATCATCGCCAGATCGGCCAATGTGGCGATGTCGCGCAGTTCCAGCGTGCCGTCGCTCCACTGTGCCAAGCCCTTGGACCGCAGGGTTTTCAGCGTCTTGTTGGTATGCACCAGCGACAGCCCCAATGCGTCGGCCAGATCCTGCTGGCGAAACGGCAGCGGCACCCGGTTTGCCTTTTGCAGACCGGCAGCTTTCAGCCGTTCGTGGATTCGGACCAGCGCCCAGGCGATGCGCTGGATCGCGTCGCGCTGGCCCAGGGATGCGATGGTTTCACCCAGAAAATGTTCCTCGACCGCCGCGATCCAGGTCAGGTCATAGGCCCTCGCCGGATGCTGGCGAAACAGCGTCCAGAGGTCATCGCGCCGAAACGCACAAAGCGTCATCGGCGTGCTGGCCTCGACCGAGTGCTTCATCTCGCCCATGATGCCCGCCTGCAAGCCGACGAAGTCGCCCGGAAACAGGAAGTTGATGACCTGGCGGCGGCCGTTCTCCAGCGTCTTGTAGCGCGTGCCCATGCCCGACAGCACGGTGTAGAGCTGAGGACTGTTGGAACCTTCCAGCAGGATCGTGGTGCCCGGGTCGACCTTCAGCTCGCCGGTCTTGAACGACTGCATGAAGCTCAGCTCATCCTGGGTGAAGGGTGTGAACATGGATTTCTGGCGCAGCGGGCAGTTTTTGCAGGCCGTCATCGTCATGGCGAAAATCCTTTCGGCGTATGTCACAGTTTAATGCGCGATGCGCGGTTTGGTTCCATGCTCCGTCCTTTCAATGGGATGAGCGGGCAGATGAAAGCATCGACAGGGACCGGCGGTATCTATCTGATCGCGGTCGAAGATTTCGTCGTGGCGCAGGATCTGAGCGATACCGTGCGCGAGGCCGTGCCTGCCGCCGTGATCGTGACCGCGCCGGACTGTGCTGCGGCATTGGCTGCGGTGGCGGATCAGCCACAGCTGGCGCTGGCCTTTGTGGAGGCGGGGCCCGACCGGGTCGCGGAATTGCGGTTGGACGAGGCGATCCGGGCGCGTGGCGGGCGGTTGGTCCTGCTGGGCGGCGAAGCCGAGGACGCCTGGGACAGCGGGGCGGTGACGGGGCGTCTGTGGCCGGTGCTGATCCGGCCATTTTCCAGTCAGGCGGTGCGCAGGCTGCTGCGGGCGGTGCCGCAGGGGTAGGGAACCGGGCAGGCGGGGGTCGCGTTGATTTTGCAGACGGCGGGCGGTGCAACTGCCGCCGCTGCCCAAGACTTCACCGCGCCCGAACCGGCGCCTACAAGGAGGACAGACCATGAAAGATGCGATGAAAATCGTTCCCGCTTCGGAAACCGTGGATACCGGGGTCGAGGATGTGAAACCGGTCGCGCAAGGCCTTTCCGAAGCGCTGGCCGATACCTACCGGCTGGTGTTCAAGACCCATGCCTACCACTGGAATGTGGAGGGCGCGCTGTTTCATCCGATCCACAAGTTGACCGAAGCGCAATACACCGAGATGTTCGCCGCCGCCGATGAGATTGCCGAACGCATTCGTGCTCTGGGACAGCTGGCACCCGCGCGGCTGAGCGAGGTGATCGACGCCTCGGTGGTCGAAGATGCCAAGAAATTGCCTTCGGCGCAGGCGATGGTCGAGGATCTGGCGACCGATCATGCCGCCGTGGCAAAGCGCATGCATGCGTTGATCTCTCTGGCGGAAGAGCATGACGATCCGGTCACGGCCGATCTGATCACCGCGCGCTCGGCCTTCCACGAGAAAGCCGCCTGGATGCTGCGGGCGACCGCGAAGTGACTCGGGCCGCACCAATACGAAGGCCGGGCAGTGATCTGCCCGGCCTTTGCCATCTTGGGTGCTGTGCCCGCGCCTCAGGCGGCGAGGGTCTCGGTCGAGGCAAAGAACATCGCCTGGCTGACGGCCGAGCGCACCTGATCTTCCGAGAACGGCTTGGTGATCAGGAAGGCCGGCTCCGGGCGCGAGCCGGTCAGCAGACGCTCGGGGAAGGCGGTGATGAAAATGACCGGGATGTCGTCAAACTGGGCCAGGATGTCATTGACCGCGTCGATGCCCGAGGAATTGTCGGCCAGCTGGATATCGGCAAGGATCAGGTCGGGCCGGTTCGAGGCGGCCAGCGCCACGGCCTCGGTGCGGGTGCGTGCAACGCCCGTCACGCCATGGCCCAGATCTTCGACGATCGAGACGATATCCATCGCGATGATCGCCTCGTCCTCGATGACCATGACGCGCCCGGCCACAGAGGTTTCCATCTCGCGGCGGGCGATTTCGATGAATTCGATCGCTTCATCCGTCGATACGCCCATGATCGCGGCGACATCGGCGGGCGGGAAGCCCTCGATCACATGCAAAAGCAGTGCTTCGCGGGTGTTGGGGGTCAGGTCGGCCATATGGCTTTGGGCGCGGGCCGAAAGCCGGGTGTCGGCTTCGCCCACCGGGGCGCCTGCACTCGACCAGACCAGATGGAAGGCGCGGAACAGGCCAAGTTTGGCGTCCGGGGTCGATTTGGCCGCGGTGTCGTCCAGCAAGACCGCCTCCAGGGTCGCGGCCGCATAGCGGTCGCCACTGTCCTGACTGCCGGTCAGCGCGCGCGCATAGCGGCGCAGGAACGGAACATTCGCCGCGACCGAGGTGGCGAAGTCTCGAGGCTCCGTCGACGTCATTTTTTTGTCTCCCATCGTAATTTTCTTTGGAACCAACTCCGCGGCCCTGCGTTAGGTTCCAGACGATCGTAAAAAAAATGGGCCCGGCAGATGCGTGCAAAGAAACAGACCAAGGAAACCGAAATGCTGCAAGCGCAGATCGATGCAAACCTGAAAAAGGTCTATCAGGACGCGCTCCAGGAACAGGTCCCCGACAGGTTTCTGGAGCTTCTGGAACAGCTGCGTCAGAAGGAAGCCAAAGTATGAGTTCGAGTGCCGATCCGCGTGATGCGCTGCCCGAGCATCTGCCGTCGCTGAGGGCCTTTGCGATCAGCCTGTGCGGCAATGCCGCGATGGCCGATGACCTTGTTCAGGATACGATCGTGAAGGCCTGGACCAATATCGACAAGTTCCAGGTCGGCACCAATATGCGGGCATGGCTGTTCACGATCCTGCGCAACACGTTTTTCTCGGTCAAACGCAAGCGCAAGCGCGAGGTTTCGGACAGCGAGGGTATCCATGCCGGAACGCTTTATGAAAAACCCGCGCACGACGGCCGTCTTGCGATGAACGATTTTCGCAAGGCGTTCGACCAGCTGTCGCCCGAGCATCGCGAGGTTCTGATTCTGGCCGGGGCCTCGGGGTTCTCTTACGAAGAGGTGGCCGAGATGACCGGGGTTGCGGTGGGCACGGTGAAAAGCCGTGTGAACCGGGCGCGGGCGCGGTTGTGCGAACTGCTGGGGCTGCGTGCGGGTGAAGACCCGATTTCGGGCGCCGATGGGGACACGCTGGCGGTCATGGGCACGTCCGGGGTGCAGGCAGCATGACGCCCGCGCCGGGACGGCGCCGATTTCAGGACCGGCTGGGCTATCGTGTGGCCTTTCTGCTGGCGGTGGTCCTGTTGCCGCTGACACTGATCTCGATGTTCAAATCCGTCGCGGTGATCGACGAATCCCGGGCCCGCTCGGAGGCGGCGCTGATGGGCGAGACGATGCGCGCGGCCAGCGGCGAATTGCGCCTGATCCAGCGCGCGCAGGGGGCGGCCACGGTGCTGTCGAATGCGATCGTGCCACTGGTGCCGGACAATGACGCCTGTTCGGCGTTGCTGCACCGCCTGCTGGAGGAAGAACGCCAGTATTCGCTGATCGCCTATGTTCCCCAGTCCGGTATCAGCACCTGCAATTCCGAGGGCAAGACCTTCGATTTTGCCGAAGATCCGCTGTTTCAGAAATCTCCGCGCAGTTTGCGCACCTCTTTCGCGGTCAAGCCGGTCGGGCTGGTGTCGGGCGCTTCGGTGCTGATCATCACCCATCCGGTGTTTGACGATGCGGGAAATTACATGGGGCTGGTCAGCCTGTCGCTGCCGCATTCCGGGTTGCGCGTGGCCGAGGACAGCGGCACCGACGATCACCGGCCGCTGACGATGATCACCTATGATTCCGCGGGCACCGTGCTGACCGCCACGCGCCAGATGGACGATATCGGCGGGGCGATTCCCAAGCACCGAGCGCTGGCGGCGCTGGTGGGCGACAAGGCGCTGTCCTTCTCGGCCCGGGCGATGACCGGCGATCCGCGGGTGTTTTCGGTGGTGCCGCTGGTCCCGGACGAACTTTATGCGCTGGGGTCCTGGCCGCCGCTCACGACGGGCGAGACCGACGGCCTGCTCGGCTCGGTGCCGATCCTGTTCCCGGCGCTGATGTGGATCGCCAGCCTCGTGGTGGCCTGGCTGGCGGTGGAACAGCTGGTGATCCGCCATATCCGCAAGCTGCGCCGTTCGCGGGGGGCAACCGGCTGGTCGGCGATATCGACGTGCGCAACGCGCCGCTGGAAATCCGCGATATGGCCGAGGCCTATGTGCAGATGACCGATACGATCCTGCATGACGAAGCCGAACTGGAGGATATGGTCCACCAGAAAGAGGTGCTGCTGCGCGAGGTGCATCACCGGGTCAAGAACAACCTGCAACTGATTGCCTCGATCATGAACATGCAGATGCGGCGCACCCATTCCGCCGAGGCACGCAGCATCATGCGCGGGTTGCAGGACCGGGTGATGAGCCTTGCGACGATCCACCGCGAACTCTATCAGACCGCGGGCCTGTCCGACATCCACTCCGACGAATTGCTGACCACGATCGTGCGGCAGATCACCAACATGGCCGAGCGGCCCGATCGCCGCTTTGCGGTCCGCACCGAGTTTGCCGATATCCGCATGACCCCGGATCAGGCGGTTCCGCTGGCCCTGCTGGTGTCCGAGGCGGTGACCAATGCGCTGAAATATGCCCATGGGTCGGGAAATGCCCAGGCGCAGCTGTGGGTGCTGTTCCGGCGGGTCGGAGAAACGCGCGCCGAAATCACCATCGGCAACAGTGTCGACGCCGCCGCGCCTGCTTCGTCCGTCCCCCCGACCGAGTCCGAGACGATGGCCGCGCAGGGCACGGGCCTGGGCACGCAGCTGATTTCGGCTTTCGCGATGCAACTGGGTGGCTCGGTCGAGCGTGCGGATACCGAGGACAGCTATGAGCTGCGCGTGGAATTCGAGTTGCGCCCGCTGAGCAGTGCCGAAGAACGCAATACCGAACCAGATCCCGAAACGGACGCAGATTAGCGGGAACCCGCGTCCGTTTCGGGCGTTAAGCTGTCATGCTGAAGCCTTTCGCCTATAAAGCCGCCCCCCAGTCCACGTTCCGGCCTTTGCTGACCGCAGCGCAGGCCTATCCCGTGCTGGAGCGGGAATTCCTGCGTGCCCAGACCGAGATCTGGGCCAGTTTCCGGATCTTCGATGTGACGACCCGGTTGCGTTCGCGCGCGGCACGGGCGGTGGGCGAGACCTGGTTCGACCTGATCGTGCACACGCTGGCGCGTGGCGTCGCGGTGAATATCGCGATCACGGATTTCGACCCGGTGGCACGCCCGGGCCTGCATCGCGCAACCTGGGCGTCGGTGCGCCGGCTGATCGCGGCAGCAGAGCTGGTCGGCCCGCAGGCGCGGCTTCGGGTGGTTCCCGCAATGCATCCGGCGCGCACCGGGCTTTTGCCGCGGCTGGCGGTCTGGCCGATGATCGTGGCCCGGCAGACCCGCGCGGCGCGGTGGCTCAACCGGCGGCCTGCTGCTGAACGCGCCACCGCCCTGCGCGAGATGCCGGGGCTGAGGGAATTTCTGGTGACCGGCCGTGACGGGCGCTGCCGCCCGCGGCTGTGGCCGCTGCCCTGCCTGTGCCCGGCGACCCATCATCAGAAGCTGGCCGTGTTCGACCGCCAGCGGCTTTATATCGGGGGGCTCGATCTGGACGAGCGCCGCTATGATACCCCCGCGCACCGGCAGGAAGCCGAACAGACCTGGCATGATGTGCAGTTGCTGGTCGACGGGCCTGCGGCGGCCGAGGCGCAGGCGCATCTGGAAAGCTTTCTGGCGGTGACGGCCGGGCAGCAAGCGGCACCGCCACGCCAGCGTTTCCTGTTGCGCACGCTGTCGCAGCGGCGGGCATGGAATGCGGTCCATTTCGGACCCGCGCCCGCCGTTCAGGAAATCGCCACCGCCCATGAGCATTACGCCCGCCGGACCCGGCGGCTGATTTATGTCGAGACGCAGTATTTCCGCGACCTGCATCTGGCGCGCTATCTGGCCGATCTGGCGCGTGACAACCCGGGGCTGGGGATGATCCTGATCCTGCCGGGCGCCCCCGAAGAGGTCGCCTTCCGCCGCAAGGCCAGTCTCGACAGCCGGTTTGGCGAATTCATGCAGGCGCGGGCGCTCAGGATCCTGACCCGGGCCTTCGGGGCGCGCCTGTTCGTCGGGGGGGCCGCGCAGCCGCGTCCGGCGGAAGAGGGCGGTGCGCGGCACGATCACGGGCGCGACCGGCTGAACGGCGCGCCGCTGGTGTATATCCACGCCAAGGTGTCGATCTTCGACGACACCGCGGCCATCGTGTCTTCGGCCAATCTGAACGGGCGCAGCCTGCGTTGGGATACCGAGGCCGGGCTGCTGGTTACCAATCGTCGCGATGTTCAGACATTGCGTGCTCAGGTGATGGCGCATTGGTTGCCGGCAGGCGCGGGCGAGGGGTTCTTCGATACCACGCGGGCGGTTTCGGAATGGCGCCGCCTGGCGCAAGAAAATGCCCGCGCCGCGCCGCAGGACCGCGCCGGATTCATCCTGCCCTATGACATGGTCGCGGCGGCGGCACATGCGACAGAGGTGCCGCTGGTCCCCGGCGAGATGGTCTGACGACGGCCTGGCGCGGTGACAGAACCCTCTGTCACCGGCTCTCGGCGGGAGGTGCGGCACCCTGATTGCCGGGCGCCCGGATCGCATCGTTCAGCACCAACACCCACAGCAGCAGCGGGATCGCCACGATCCCCCCGATCGGCCCCCATAGCCACAACCCGAAGATCAGCGCAAGGAATACCAGCAGCGGGTTGATGGCCATATGCCGCCCCACCAGCGCAGGCGTCACGAACTGCCCTTCGAGCGTGTTGAGCATCAGGAACGCGGCCGCCGGCGCCAGTGCCACCAGACCGTCGAATTCGGCCACGCCCACGAACAGCAGCACTGTCATCAGCACGGCGGGGCCCAGATAGACCACGAAATTCACCATGAACACGACCACGCCCCAGATCATCGCATTGGGTAGGCCCAGCAGTTGCAGCACCGTCGCGGTGATCGCGCCAAGGCCCGCGTTAATCAGCGTGATCGTCAGGAAGTAGCGCGAGACATGGCGTTCGGCGCGGCGCAGCCGCTGTGCCAGCTCGACCCGGCCGCAGGCGCTTGACAGGTGCCGTGCCACCCAGCCGTAGATCTCGCTGCGGGTCAGCAGGAAAAAGAACAGCGACCCGGCAAAGATCAGGATCTGTGACAGGATTGCGGGCGCGGCCATCAGCGCATCCGCGACCGAGGGCATCGCGACGCTTTCCTCGGCGGTGGCGGTGGCGGCATGTGCTTCGGGGGTGATCGCGTCGGCGACGCCTTCGCTGACGGCGGACAAGCCGCGCATCAGGCCGCGCAGGCTGTGGACGACCTCTTGCATGTCCGACCAGACCTTGGGCACCTGCACCACCAGCCGGGCCACCACCGGCTGGAAGGTCAGCACCAGCGTGCCCGCAACCAGAAGCGTCGCGGCCAATCCCAGCAGCGCGCCCCAGACCGGCGAATAGCCGCGGTTTTCCCAGAAATCCGACAGCGGCGAAAGGACCACCCCGGCCACCAGCGCCAGCGTCAGGGGCGCCAGGATCGCTTCGCCAAGGCTCATCGCGGCGACAAGTGCGATCACGGCAAGCGCGATCACCGCGTAATGCGCCAGGCGTTCTGTCTTGTCCAAGATGCGATCCTCCGTGGTTCAGGGGGCAACGTCCGGCGGCAGGTTTTGTTCCCTGCGGGATCGGCGCCTGCGCGCGCCCGTTCCCCGTGTGTGAACGCACTGGCGATGGGCGCGGTTTCCTGCGGCGCGTGAAATATTGTGGGGAACAGGGCCGCGATCGGGACGTTGTTTCTGCACTACTCCCGTGAACCAAACTCTAGGAGGACGACATGAATTGGGATCAGATCGCCGGTAACTGGAAACAGCTGAAAGGCAAGGCGCAGGCCAAATGGGGTGATATCACCGACGACGAATGGCACAGCGTCGAAGGTCGCCGCGAGCAGCTTGTCGGGCTTGTGCAAGAGAAATACGGCCACGCCAAAGAGGCGGCCGAGCGCGAAGTCGACGACTGGGTCGGGCGCCTCTGATCGCCGCCGGACCGTCGGGCGAAAGCCTGTGAAACGCGCCCCTTCGGGGGCGCGTTTTGCGTTGTGCGTTTGGGGCGCAGGGACGGCGCAGGGCCGTTTGGAAACCGGAACCGCAATGATCCAGCGGGCGACGCCCCATGACACCCCATTGCGAAACCGGCCGCCGCGCAGATGCGCGACGGCCGGCTACGGCTGGGTCAGGGGTGCGGGCTGCGCGAGGGAAAGGCGCGTTTGCCCCTGGGGACGACCGGACGCCGTATCGCGGGTTACGCGCTGCGCGCCCGGGCCTTGCGCAGCAGCTCTGCCGCTGCTGCCATCAATTCCGCGCTGTCTTCCCCGGCGCGGCCCTTGTCTTTCGGTTCGGTGTGGGAACGCCGGGGCAGGGCGGCGCCCAGGGCCGCCCCGAGCGCCAGCGTCAGAACCGCCGCGACCATCGGGTGTTCGCGCACCAGCCGCTCCGCTTCGCGGGTGCCGCTGCGTGCCGAGGCCTCGATGCGCAGCCGTGCGGCATAGGCCGCCTCGCGGGCCGCCACGATACGGTCGCGGGCGCTGTCCTCAAGCCCGTCAAGCCCATCCAGCAGACTGGCCTGCATGTCTTCGGCAAAGCGGGCCAGAACCTTCGCGCGCTCTGCCGCGACATCGCGCAGATCGCCCGACCGGTCACGCGCCGTCTGTTCCAGCTTGCGCAGCGCCTCGGACGACGCCTCGCGCAACTGATCGAGGCGTTCGGACCAGCGTTCCAGATCGGTCAGTTCGGCGGCGCTCAGATCGGCCACATCCTGCGCCTTCGCGGCCACGCGCGGGGCGGGGGCCTCGTCGGGTTCGGCCGAAGATTTGCCTTTGGCCCCCAGAAGCAACCAGGCAATCCCCGCGCCGGTCAGCGCCACGGCCAGCGGGTTGTCGCGCACGGCGCGCCCGATCACGCGGCTGTAGTCGGCCGCGTTGTGGCGCAGCAGGCCAAGCGCCTCTTGCGCAAGAAAGTCGATGCCCACACGGTCCTGCAGCGCATCAAGAGTGGCGCGCAGCCGGGCGCGGCTGCGATCGAGATCGTCTTCAAAAGGATCGGTGTTGATGTGACGGGTCATGGTTCGGGTCTCCTTCCATGTCGGAATTTCCAGTGTCAGGATGGTCGCGACCGGCTGTCAGGGGGCGTCCGGCGGTAGGGCACAAGCTTGGCGGGGCGAAGCACACGCAGGCCGACAAGGGCTGCGACTGCAGCGCTTAACCCCATCATCGCCGCGACAACCAGCGCCGCCCAGCCGGGCTCCAACCCCTGCGCGATCAGAAGCGACACAGCCGCCCCCGCCAACAGGTTGAGCGCAGCCAGCGCCAGCGCCACGGCAAGGGCGAACAACACCAGCCCCGCGCCGATCCGGCGCAACACCCGCGCCAGTTCGGCACGCGCCAGTGCGACATGCGCCTGGGCCATCTCGACCAACACGTCGATCAATGTGGCCAGCAGGCCGTGCGGCGGCTGGGTATGCGGATCGTCGCTCATCGCTGCCCCCCGCGCTGATCTGTGCCGCGAGATGCGGGGGCGAGGGGGGAAATCATTGGATTGGCGATGCGTGAAGTCACCGGAACCTCCGTTGGTGGATGATGCACGCCGGGTCGCATCCTGTGCGCCGTGACGCGTCATGCCGGGAGTAAACGACGTGTCTTGCCCGGAGTAAACGCGCCATCGGCATTTTTGTTCCAGGCGGTCATCCGCGGGCGCGCGGGCCTGCCACCAGCCAGATCAGGAAGCCCAGCAACGGCAGCACGATCACCAGCAATGCCCAGAGAACCTTGCGCCCGGTGCTTTCGTTCGAGCCGACGATCGAGACCAGCGCCCAGATGTCGAGTGCCAGAAGCACCAGCCCGCCAAGTCCCGAAATGCCACCAAACATGTTCATTTCCATAATGTCCTCCGTTGCGTGGGTTTCAAAGGCAACGCCTGCACGGGGCCATGGGTTCCCTGTGCCAGCGCTGCGGGGCGATCGGGCCGTGTCGGAACGGTTCCATGCTCGGTTCGGGAACCGTTTGCCGCTTGGGGCGTTGGTCTTGCATCTGCATTCACGACCACATGCAACAGCAACAGGAGCAATACTATGTTGGGTTGGGCCCTTACGTTTCTTGTCATCGCGCTGATCGCCGCGGCTCTGGGTTTCGGCGGAATCGCCGGCACCTCTGCCGGGATCGCGCAGATCCTCTTCGTGATCTTCCTGATCCTTTTCGTCGTCGCGATGCTGGCGCGCGCGCTGCGCGGCAAACCGCCGCTCTGATCGACACCAGGTTGATACGACGCGGCCAAAACGGGCCGGTGAGTTCCTCTCACCGGCCCGTTTTCTTGTGCCGGGTGCATGGGTGGGCAGTGCAGATAGGGCGGGACAGGGCACGGGCGGGTCAGCACTGACCTGCGCGATACGGGGGGTAGAGCCGCGCCACGATAGCTGGATGGCCAAAGACCGGCACGCGGGGCTGGGGAAAGATCGTGCGCCGGAGGGCCGGCTAAGGCAGCAAGGGGGACGCAAGGCAGGCCGGGCCTAGGGGGGAATATCGACAACATCCGCTCCTCCCAACGTGGCGCCGCAGTCCACGGGCTTTGGCCGCCGTGTCGCGACGTCGGACTGCCGCAGACATGAAACCGCGGCCCGTCCAGATCTGGACAGGCCGCGGCGGGGATTGCAGCGTCAGGTGACGCGGCGGGTCTTATTTCTTGTAGGTCGGCATCTCTTCCAGCTCGGCGCGGGTCTTGCCGATATAGACGCGCAGGTCATCGCCATTGGTTTCCTTCAGGATGTCGATGTCGGCAAGCGACAGTTCGACAGGCTTTTCGCCCAGCCCCAGGAAGCCGCCGACATCGACGATCATATGGGTCACGGCCCCGTCATCGCTGAGGATCAGTTCCGAAACCTCCCCGACATGCGCGTCGTTCGCGTCATAGGCCGAGGTGCCCACCAGCATGTCGGCGGTCAGTTCGCTCGGACCCACGGACTGATAGCCTTCGACCAGCATCGGCTGACGCGTCACCGAGTCTTTGGCATCGTTCAGCGCGGTGCTGACGGCATTCGCGGTATCCGTCGCGGCATCGCTCACCGCGGTTCCGACCTCTTGCATCTTTTGCTGGGCCGCTTCACCCCAGCTGTAGGCCGGCGCCTCTTCAAGGTTGGTGCGCGCCGCGTTCATCACCAGGAAATAGTCGGTCTCGTCATCGGCGGTGGCGCTGTCGGAAACGAAGCGCAGGGCGTTCATGTCGACGGCAACCTGACGTTCGCCGATGCCAAGAAAACCGCCGATATCGACCAGTACCGCAGCAACGGTGCCGTCGCGCGACACGATCACGTCGTTGATCTCGCCGATGTCTTCCCAACCGTCCTGAATACCGTTGGCCTCGGTGCCCTCGATCGCCGCTTCCGAGCTGTAGACGCGCTGGCCGATGAACTCGGACATCTGCACATCCATCGGGTTCGCCTCGGCGCGGAACATGGCATCCTCGGCAAAGGAAGCAGTCGCGGTGATGGCCACCAGAGCGCTGGAAATCATGAGGTTTTTCATAGGGGTATCCTCCGTTTGTCGGTCCTGTGAAAGCGCCGTTGCGCTTGCATCACCAACGTGCCGGGCGCTGAAGGGTTCCCGGAATTTTTCAGCAGCCGCGATCGGGCGACACCGGACCCGGCATCAAATCGCGCACCGCCGCGATGTCGAGATCGTCATGGCCGTGCCGGATCAGCCCGTCCAGCAGCGCCGCCGCATGGGCCCGCACAGCGGCCCGGGTTTCGGCATGTCCGGCGGCAAACAGGCGCTGATAGGCACGGGCGATCCCCTGTGCCATCAGGATGTTGCCCGCGGCGGCACGGCGCAGCGGGTTATAGGCCTCATCAAGAAGCGCGCGGATCGCAGCGCCGGGCAGGATCAGTCGCGCAGCCCCATCGGCGCCACGCAGCACTTCGGGACGGGGGCGGGCGCGGGCGACCTCGGACAATGCACCGGACAGCATGTCGCTGACCGCCAGCGCGGTGAAGGTGTCATTGACCCCGGGCGAAAGCGCGCGCAACGCGATCTCTACCAGCAAATTGAGCGAGAAATACACCGTCCCCGCGTCTGACCGCGCAGGCTCTTGCCGCACGAAGCCCTGCAACTCTGCCATGACGTCGGGCGAGGCCGTGCCGCTGAGCGAGAGCACCTGCGTGCCGGGAAACAGGTAGGCGCCCGCGGCATGTTCGACCCGCAGCACGATCCCGGCCTTTTCGGCCAATGCGACCAGCCCGGCGCGATCCAGCCGTGCCAGATACCCCGGTTCGGCCACCGCCGCGCAGGGGGTGAAGGTCGCGGCCTCCGGCAGGGCGATGTCTTCGGCGCTGTTGTCACGCAGCCGCGCCAGATCGGCGCGCAGCCGTGCGGCGATCTTGGCAAGTTCGTCATCGACGGAAACCGACTGCGCGACCATCCGCACGAACCAGATCAGCTGCACCACCGAGGCGACCGCCAGCCCGCCCGCGCATACCGTTGCGATCCGCGCGGGCCGTGCGCCCGAAAAGCCAAGTGCCACCAGCGCAAAAAGGAAGGTGCCGCCCAGCAAGCCGGCCGTGATCTGATTGGCGCGTTCGGTGGTGAAGCGTTTGAGCAGCCGCGGCCCGATGCTCGACGCGGCAAGGGTGAAGACCACCAGCGTCAGCGAATAGGTCAGGGAAAGCGCGGTCATCGTGCTGGTTGCGATGACCGACAGGATCGTGCGCGCGGCCTCGGCATCAAGGGGCATCAGCCAGGCGGGCGTGCCATAAAGGCGTTCGGCCATGACCAGAACCCAGCCCGCCGCCGCGATCAGCAGCGCGATCGAGGCGGGAACGGTCAGAAGCGCGGTGAACGGGGTGCGCCATGTCATCGTCCGAAGCTGCCTTTCCCGGGACCTGCACCCGCCTTTGCGCCCGGTCTCTGCCCCGATCTCTGCGTTGTAAACGCAGGGCTTGCGGTTTCGGTTCCCGAAAAAAAATCGCCCCGCCGGTCGGCAGGCGTCGGCGTGAAAGGTGGGAACCGGCAGGCGGGCGGGCGGGTTGTTGAGGCAGACGGCCCTTGTCTGGCCGCGATCAACGATTGAGGAGTGAGATCATGTTCACCACCACCGCACGCAGCCTGCTGACGGGTCTTGTCATCGCGACCGCGACGGCCGCCCCGACCCTGGCCGAAGTCATGGTGCGCGATGTCGAGGTCACCACCGATCTGGAGGCGCTGCAAAATCCGGCCGCCGCCAAGCATTACGCGCATCTGTCGGACGATCTGGAGCATGCCATCATCGCCGCTCTGGATGGCAAGATGGGCGAAACCGGCAGCAAGATCACCATCGACATCAACGAGGTCGAACTGGCCAACAGCTTCCAGTCGGAGCTGGGCGTGGCGGATTCGCACATGGATGGCGATGTCGGCGTGACCCATGACAGCGACCACAGCAAGTTCGATGCGTACACCCTGAGCGTGAGCTTCGCGGATGCCGGCCCGTTCTTCGCCCCGGGCACCGATCTGTCGACGATCATGAGCGACAGCCAGGAATATTACGACGCGATGATCGCGGCCTTTGCCGATCACGTCGTGCAGAAGCTGAAGTAAGCGGTTCCTGCTGATTTCGCAGCCGTAACCCCGAACGCCCCGGACCAATGGTCCGGGGCGTTTTGCCATGTGCGCGCGAATTGCGGACCCGGGGAAACCCTGATCGCGGGCGGGATAGTCCCGAATTGTCCCGGGCCGCGCAGGTTTCTAGCCTTGGCCCATCGCAATCATGGGGATGCAGGTCATGGCCGGGGACAAAAGCCGTCGCACAAGAACAATCGCAATCGCACTGGGCGGGATGGCCGTGATCCTGGGCGGGGCCGCGCTGTGGCTGGCGCTGCCGCCGAAGGTGGCCGATCTGTCGCCGGGCTTCACCGGCACCGCCAGCCCCGATCTGATCGCGCGCGGGCGCTATATCGCGGAGCTGGGCGATTGCGTGGCCTGCCACACGGCCAAAGACGGGGTCGAGATGGCAGGCGGGCTGGCGCTGGAAAGCCCGATGGGCACGATCTGGTCGACCAATATCACCCCCGATCCCGAAACCGGCATCGGCGGCTGGAGCTTTGGCGAATTCGATCGGGCGATGCGCAAGGGGGTGGCGGCGGATGGCCACCATCTTTATCCGGCAATGCCTTACCCGTCCTATGCGCGGATGTCGGACGAAGACATGGGCGCGCTTTGGGCCTATCTGAGCCAGGGTCTGGCGCCGGTCGCGCAGGAAAATCAGCGCACCGATCTGGGCTTTCCGTTCAACCAGCGCTGGGGTCTGGCCTATTGGAACCTGGCTTTCCTGAAACAGGCGCCCTTCGCCCCGGACCCGGAACAGGACGCCCAATGGAACCGCGGCGCCTATCTGGTGCAGAGCCTGGGCCATTGCGGTGCCTGCCATACGCCGCGCGGCGTGGGTTTTCAGGAAGTCACGATGGACGAGACCGGCGCGAAGGGCGATAAATTCCTGGCCGGTGCGCAGGTCGAGAACTGGAACGCGGTCAATCTGCGCAACCTGTGGACCGTGCCCGACATGGTGCAGTTGCTGAAAACCGGGCAGAACCGGTTCGCCACGGTCTCGGGCAGCATGGTCGATGTGATTTCCCATTCCACCCAGCATTTCAGCGACGAAGACCTGACCGCGATGGCGGTCTACATGAAATCGCTGCCTGCCGAGCGTCCGGCCCCGGTCGAGCCCCCCGCACAGGTGGTGGCGGCCGCGGTGCCCGAAGATACCTATCGCACGCCGGGCGGGCTGGGCTACATGCAGTTCTGTTCGGATTGCCACCGCCCGAATGGCGAAGGCGTGCCGGGCGTGTTTCCGCCCTTCGGCGGCAACCATACGATCGCGGCCAACGATCCCGCCACGCTCATTCACATCACCCTGACCGGCGGGCAGACGGCGGTGACCGAGGCGCACCCGCGGGCCTTCCACATGCCGGGCTTTGCCAAGCTGGCCGATGCCGAGATCGCGCAGATCCTGAGCTTCGTGCGCGGCAACTGGGGCGCGGGCGCGGCGCCGATCAGCGCCGAACAGGTGGCGCAGGCGCGGGCCACGCTCGACCCCGCGATCGACGACGCGACCTTTGAAACCCCGCGCCTGGCCGATATGCTCGCCGCGCCCAATGCCGAACAACTGGTCCGGGGCATGCGCCTGAACGCCGAGACCCGCGATCTGCTGCCCGACAACGTGGGCGACGATCTGAACTGCACCTCGTGCCACCTGAACGCGGGCACGGTGGCCGATGGCTCGCCCTATGTGGGCATCACCGCCTTCTTCCCGTCCTACCAACTGCGGGCGGGCAAGGTGATTACCATGGAGGACCGGATCAACGGCTGTTTCCGCCGCTCGATGAACGGCAAGCCGCTGCCGAAAGAGGGCGACGACATGAAGGCGATGATCGCCTATTTCGACTGGATGAAGGGCGAAACCAAGCCCGAGGACAAGGTGCCCGGCCGCGGCATCGGCAAGGTCGACACCTCGCTGACCCCGGACCCGGTGCGCGGCAAGGACATCTACGCCGAGCAATGCGCCGCCTGCCATGGCGAGAATGGCGAGGGCCTGAACGATGCGGCCGGGCGCGTGGTCTATCCGCCGCTTTGGGGGGACCGGTCCTATAACATCGGCGCGGGTATGGCGCGGACGTTCAAGGCGGCGGCCTTCGTCAAGCAAAACATGCCGATTGCCGCGCATGGCAAGTTCCCGCTGGGGCAGGGTGGCCTGAGCGATCAGGACGCGGTGGATGTGGCCGAGTATTTCAGCCACATGCCGCGCCCCGACTTCCCCGACAAGGTGAAGGACTGGCCCAACGATCCGAAACCGAAAGATGCGCGCTACTGATCGCGCGCGCCTCGTGAAAGGCCGGCCCCGCGTCCCTGGGCCGGTCTTTCCATTACCACCCGCCTGCGCCATTGTGACCGCCATGACCCTGTTTGCCTCTCGTCTGATGATCGCCTGCGCGCTGCTGCTGGGCCTGTGCGCCCCCGCACTGGCGCGCGATCTGCGCATCGGCGTTCTGGCGTTTCAGGGCTCGGAACGCGCGGCGCAGGATTTCGCGCCCACGGTGGACCATCTGAACCGCCGGCTTGGCGGTGCCGACCGGTTCGTGATGGTGCCGCTTGATCTGGCAGGCATCACCGAGGCGGTGCGCACGGGCGATCTGGATTTCGTCATCACCAACCCCGGCGATTACATCGCGCTTGAGGCGCGTTTCGGCGTGACCCGGCTGGCGACGCTGGAAAGCCGCGATCATGCGGTGCCGACCGATACGGTGGGATCGACCGTGATCGTGCCGAACCGTGCGGATCGCCCACAGTCGCTGCGCGATCTGGCGGGGCAGCGGGTGGCGGTGGTGTCGCAGGGCGCGTTTGGCGGCTGGCTGGTGATCCGGCGCGAACTGGCCGCGGCGGGGGTGGCGCAGGCCCGTCTGGGCGGGCTGGTCGAAACCGGCTTCCCGATGGAGGGCGTGATCGCCGCGCTGCGCGAAGGCCGCGCCGAGGCCGGGGTGCTGCGCGCCTGCCTGCTGGAAGAACAGATCGCCGCGGGTCAGGTCGGACCCGACGAATTCGCCGTGCTGGGGCGCCGCGATACGCCGCAGTTTCCCTGCGCCGTGTCGTCGCAACTCTATCCCGACTGGCCCTTCGCGCGCCTGTCGGCCACGCCGCCCGATCTGGCCAAGGCGGTCACGGCGGCACTTTTGGGCATGGCCCCGGTCGATGGTCGCGCCTGGACCGCGCCGCAGGATTACACCGCCGTTCACACGCTCTATCGCGATCTGAAGATCGGGCCCTATGCCTATCTCGCGCATCCCTCGCTGGGCGATTACATCCGCGATCACTGGCACTGGTTCGCGCTGGCGGCGCTGGCGCTGGCCTGGTGGGTGGTGCATGTCGCCCGGATCGAGACGCTGGTGCGCCGCCGCACCGCCGAGCTGACGCGCGAAATCGCCGAACGCGAGAAAGCCGAACGTGCCGCCCGCCTGCACCGCGAGGAACGCGATCAGTTCTCGCGGCTGGGGATTCTGGGCGAGATGGCCTCGGGGATCGCGCATGAGCTGAACCAGCCGCTGGCCGCCATCGCCAATTACGCCGAGGGCATGACCCGCGCGATCGACCGCGGCGCGCCCGACCTGACGTTTCTGCGCGACGGGGCGCGCGGCGTCGCGGGGCAGGCGGAACGCGCGGGCGCGATCATCCGCCGGATCCGCACCTTCATGCACCGCCGCGAGGCGCAGCGCGGCCTCTTGGACATGAACGAGGTGCTGCGCGCGGCTTTGGGGTTTTTCGAGGCGACGGCGGCGCGACGCGGGATTCCCGTTGCACTGGAGCTGACGCCCGATCTGCCGCCGGTCTGTGCCGACCGCAACGAGGTCGAACAGGTCTTGCTGAACCTGCTGCAAAACGCCGTCGACGCGATGGTCGAGGATGGCGCCGCGCGCGCGCATGGCATCGTGCTGAGCACCCGCAATGATGGCGCGCGCGTCACGGTCGCGGTGCGCGATCACGGCTGCGGGCTCAGCCCCGAGGCCGAGGCGCATCTGTTCGACGCCTTCTATACCACCAAGCCGCGCGGGCTGGGCCTGGGGCTGTCGATCTGCCGCACGATTGCGGAAAACCACGGCGGGCGGCTTTGGGCCGAGGCCGAACCTGACGGCGGGCTGACGATGCGCTTTGCGCTGCCCGTGGCAAGACCGGAGGACTGCCGATGAGCCCGACCGATGACGCGCTGATCCTGATCGTCGACGATGACGAGGCGATGCGCAATTCGATGTGTTTCCTGTTCGCCTCGGTCGGGCTGCAGGCGCGGGCCTGGGATGCGGCGGATGCGTTTCTGGCCGATCTGCCCGCGCCCGGCACGATGCGCCCCGGCGCGCTGGTGCTGGATGTGCGGATGCCGGGGATGAGCGGGCTGGAACTGCAACGCCTGCTGGCGGCGCGCGATTTTCCCTTGCCCATCGTCATCGTCACCGGCCATGGCGACGTGCAGATGGCGGTCGAGGCGCTGAAGGCCGGGGCCTTCGACTTCATCGAAAAACCCTTCAAGGAACAGCACTTGCTGGATCTGGTCGAGGCGGCGCTGCGGGTGTCACGGGCCCGGCTGACGCAGGACGCGCAGCGCCGCGAAATCGCGGCGCGGCTGGAGCGGCTGGCCCGGCGCGAACGTGAGGTGCTGGAGGGTATCCTTGCGGGCAAGGCCAACAAGGTGATGGCGCAGGATCTGGACCTGTCGATCAAGACGATCGAGGGATACCGGGCCGCGGTGATGGCCAAGATGCAGGCCGGATCTGTGGCTGAACTGGTGCGGCTGATCGCAACCCTGGATTGAATATGCGCCCGCTTGCTGCGCAAGGGGCGGTGCGAGACGGCTTATCCGGGCGGGCAGGGTGCTTTCGCCTTGACACCATTTTTGACCAAGCGATTAATCGTCACATTCCGTCGACCCGGAACACCGGGCGGCAGCTGCACTGAAAAACCAACAGAGAGGGAATTCCATGATTCACCGCCGTACATTGCTGACGGCCACGGTCTCGGCGTTGATGCTGAGCGCCGCGCCGGTCACCCTTTGGGCCGAAACGCCTGCGGATACGCTGATTCAGGCCTGGACGATCGACGATATCATCTCGCTCGATCCGGCCGAGATTTTCGAATTCACCGCCTCTGAAATCGCCGGCAACACCTATGAAACGCTGATCGGTTACGACCCGAAGAACGTCGCCGACATCTTCGGCAAGGTCGCCGAAAGCTGGGAGATTTCGGAAGACGGCAAGACGATCTCGTTCAAGGTCAAGGAAGGCCGCAGCTTCGCCTCGGGCAACCCGATCACCGCCGAAGACGTGGTGTTCTCGCTGACCCGCGCGGTCAAGCTCGACAAATCGCCTGCCTTCATCCTGACCCAGTTCGGCTTCACCCCCGAAACGGTCGATGATCTGATCGTGCAGACCGGCGATTACAGCTTCGATTTCAAGATGGACAAGCCCTACGCGCCGACGCTGGTGCTGTATTGCCTGACCGCGACCGTCGCGATGGTGGTCGACAAGAAGCTGGTCATGGAACACGAGGTCAACGGCGATTTCGGCTATGAATGGCTGAAGGTGAACTATGCCGGTTCGGGCCCGTTCACGATTCGCGAATGGCGCGCCAATGAAGTCGTGGTGATGGAGCGTAACGAGAATTACGCAGGCGACAAACCGGCGATGGCGCGGGCGATCTATCGCCACATCCCGGAAACCGCGACCCAGCGTCTGCTGTTGCAGCAAGGCGATATCGACATCGCGCGCAACCTGGCGGCCGAAGACATCGCGGCGCTGAAACAGGACCCGAACGTGACGCTGGAAGCCGGCGTGAAGGGGTCGATCTACTACATGGGTCTGAACCAGAAGAACGAATTCCTGAGCAAGCCGCAGGTGCGTCAGGCGATGAAATATCTGGTCGATTACCAGACCATCGCCGACACCATCATGGCCGGCAAGGTCGAGGTTCACCAGGCCTTCCTGCCCAAGGGCTTCCTGGGGGCGGTCAATGACACGCCCTTCAGCCTGAATGTCGAAAAGGCCAAGGAACTGCTGGCCGAGGCCGGTGTGCCCGAGGGCTTCACCGTGACCATGGATACCCGCAACACGCCCGAAATCACCGCGATGGGGCAGGCGATCCAGCAGACGATGGCGATGGCCGGGATCAAGCTTGAACTGATCCCGGGCGATGGCGGCCAGACGCTGACCAAATATCGCGCGCGCAACCACGACATCTATATCGGCCGCTGGGGGCCGGACTATCAGGACCCCCACACCAACGCCGATACCTTCGCGCGCAACCCCGACAACAGCGACGATGCGGCCTCGAAACCGCTGGCCTGGCGCAATGCCTGGGACATCCCGGAAATGACCGCCAAGGCCGATGCCGCCGTGCTGGAAGCCGACGCCGACAAGCGCGCGCAGATGTATGTCGAGCTGCAGAAGGAAAGCATGGAAACGTCGCCCTTCGTCATCATGTTCCAGGAAATCGAGGTTCTGGGCGAGCGTAACAACGTGAAGGGCTTCGTGATGGGGCCGTCGTTCAACGACAACTCCTTTGCCAAGGTCACGAAATAAACATGACCGGGACAACACATCTCAGAGGGCGCCGCGGCGCCCTCTGGCTTGGGAAATTCGCGCGGCTGGTCCTGACGGTGGCCGTAACCTTCTTCGGGCTCTTGCTCGTGACCTTTCTGATCGGGCGGATCGTCCCGGTCGATCCGGTGCTGGCGGTCGTGGGCGACCGCGCGCCCAAATCGGTCTATGACCGGGTCTATATCGAGCTGGGCCTCGATAAACCGCTGTGGGAACAGTTCTGGATGTATCTTCAGAAAGTGTTCACCGGCGATTTCGGGATCTCGTTCCTGTCGAAACGTCCGATTGTCGACGACATCGCGCGGGTCTTTCCCGCGACGCTGGAACTGGCGACGGTGGGCATCATCATCGGCACGGTCGTGGGCGTGCCCGCGGGGATCTGGGCCGCGGTGCGGCAGGGCAAATGGCCCGACCAGCTGGTGCGGGTGCTGGGGCTTGTGGGCTATTCGGCGCCGATCTTCTGGCTTGGTCTGCTGGGCCTGCTGGTGTTCTATGCCAAGCTGCACTGGGTAGCCGGTCCGGGGCGGATCGACATTGCCTATGAATATGCCTTCACGCCGAAAACCGGGCTGATCCTGTGGGATACGGCGATGCAGGGGCAATGGGGCGCCTTTGCCAATGCGTTTTCGCATATCATCCTGCCCGCCTCGTTGCTGGGCTATTTCTCGATGGCCTATATCAGCCGGATGACGCGCAGCTTCATGCTGGCCGAACTGGCGCAGGAATATGTGACCACCGCGCGCGTCAAGGGCGTGCCGGAATGGCGCATCGTCTGGGTGCATGCGCTGCGCAATGCCGCGGTGCCGCTGGTGACCGTGATCGCGCTGTCCTATGCCGGGCTTCTGGAAGGCTCGGTCCTGACCGAGACCGTCTTTGCCTGGCCGGGTCTGGGCCAGTATCTGACCAATTCACTGCAAAACGCCGACATGAATGCCGTGCTGGGGGGCACGCTGGTGATCGGCGCAATCTTCGTGGGGCTGAACCTCTTGTCCGACCTGTTGTATAACGTGCTCGATCCGCGCGTGCGGAGGCGCGCATGAGCACGCGTGCATGGCTTTTGTCCGATCACCCCACCTCGCGCCGTCAGGCCCGGCTGGGGCAGAGTTACCGCACCTGGCTGGCGTTGCGTGGCAACTGGCTGGCGATGGTGGGGCTGGCGATCGTGCTGGCGCTGGTGCTGGTGGCGGTCTTCGCGCCCTGGCTGGCGCCCTATGACCCGGTTGTGGGGAAGGATCTGAATACCTCGCGGCTGTTGCCGCCCCTGTCGCCGGGGCACCTGCTGGGCACCGACGATCTGGCGCGCGATATCCTGTCGCGGCTGATCTATGGCACCCGGCTGACGTTGATGGTGGTGGCGCTGGTGGCGGTGATCGCCACGCCGATCGGGCTGTTGGTGGGGACCACCGCAGGCTATTTCGGCGGCTGGGTCGATACCGTGCTGATGCGCTTCACCGATGTCGTGCTGGCCTTCCCGCGGCTGATCCTGGCGCTGGCTTTCGTCGCCGCATTGGGCCCTGGGATCGAGAATGCGATCATCGCCATCGCCATTACCTCGTGGCCGCCCTATGCCCGTCTGGCCCGGGCCGAGACCCTGACCATCCGCGACAGCGATTTCATCGCGGCCACGCGGCTGCAAGGCGCGTCCTCGACCCGGATCATCTGGAAACATGTCGTGCCGCTGTGCATGTCCTCGGTCATCGTGCGGGTCACGCTCGACATGGCGGGGATCATCCTGACGGCGGCGGGGCTGGGGTTCCTGGGCCTTGGCGCGCAGCCGCCGCAACCCGAATGGGGGGCGATGATCGCCGGGGGCCGCCGCTTCCTGATCGACCAGTGGTGGGTCGCCACGATGCCCGGCATCGCGATTTTCATCGTCTCGCTGGGGTTCAACCTGCTGGGCGACGGCCTGCGCGACGTGCTTGATCCGAAGGGGCGCAAATGAGCTTGCTATCCGTAGAAAACCTGCGCGTGACCTATCCCACGCGTCAGGGTCCGGCCGAGGTCGTGCGCGGCGTCAGCTTCACCCTTGGCCGTGAACGCCTTGGAATCGTTGGGGAAAGCGGGTCTGGCAAATCGCAGACCGGGCGCGCCATTCTGGGGCTGACCCCGAAGCCCGGCGTGGCCACCGCCGACCGGCTGGAGTTTGACGGCATCGACCTGCGTCAGGCTGATGCCCGGCAATGGCGGTCGCTGCGCGGGCGGCGCATGTCGATGGTGATGCAGGACCCGAAATTCTCGCTCAATCCGGTGATGCCGGTGGGCAAGCAATTGATGGAAACCCTGCGCACCCACGGCACGCCACGATCCGAGGCGAAAAAACGCGCCCTTGAAATGCTGGAGGCGGTGCAGATCCGCGACCCGGAACGGGTGTTCCGCGCCTATCCGCACGAGCTGTCGGGCGGCATGGGGCAGCGCGCGATGATCGCGATGATGCTGGTCTCGGCGCCCGACCTGCTGATCGCGGACGAACCGACCTCGGCGCTGGATGTGACGATCCAGATCGAGGTGCTGCGCATCCTCGACAAGCTTGTGGCCGAACGCGGGATGGGGCTGATCTTCATCAGCCACGACCTGCGGCTGGTGTCGAGCTTCTGCGACCGGGTGCTGGTGATGTATGCAGGCCAGGTGGTCGAGGAATTGCGCGCCGCCGATCTGCACAACGCCCGCCACCCCTATACGCAGGGTCTGCTGAACTGCCTGCCCAAGATCGACGGCGATCAGCGCCCGCTGCCGACGCTGAACCGCGACGAGGCCTGGACAAAATGACAGGTGCCGAAATGAGCGACAAGACCATGACCGACACCGTGCTGAGCGTCGAAAACCTTGAAGTCACCTTCCGCGCCGGTCTGGAAGAGGTGCGCGCCGTGCGCGGCGTGTCCTTCACCGTGGCGCGGGGCGAAAGCTATGGCATCGTCGGCGAAAGCGGGTCGGGCAAATCCACCGTGCTGCGCGCGATCTGCGGGCTGGCGCCGACCTCGGGCGGGCGCATCGTGCTGGACGGGGCGCCGATCCGCACCCCGCGCGATGCCGCGTTCTACCGCCGGGTGCAGATGGTGTTTCAGGACCCTTACGCCTCGCTGCATCCGCGCCACACGATCGACTCGGTGCTGTCCGAACCTCTGGCGATTCAGGGCTTCGACCGGCGCGAGGAGCGGATCGAGCAGGCGCTGGAAGATGTGGGTCTGGGCAAGGGCTTTCGCTTCCGTTACCCGCATCAGCTGTCGGGCGGGCAGCGCCAGCGTGTCGCCGTCGCCCGCGCGCTGATCCTGGAGCCAGAGATCATCTTGCTGGACGAACCGACTTCGGCGCTCGATGCCTCGATCCAGGCCGAGGTGCTGAACCTGCTGGACCGGCTGCGGGCCGAACGCGGGCTGACCTATATCCTTGTCTCGCACGATCTGGCGGTGGTGTCGCATATGTGCGAGCGGCTGCTGGTGATGCAGCACGGGCAGGCCGTCGAGGAACTGACCCGCGAGGCGCTGCGCGCGCGTCAGGCGCAGACCGATTACACCAAGACATTGTTGAAGGCCTCGGAAGGCTATAGCGCAGAGGTGACCGCATGATCCCCGTTTTTGATGGCCATAACGATTTTCTGCTGCGCCTGTTGCGCGATCCCGCACGGCGTGAGGAAATCTGGCTGACCGGCGAGGGCGAAGGCCACCTTGATCTGCCGCGGATGAAGGCGGGCGGTTTCGTGGGCGGGTTCTTCGCGATCTATATTCCCTCGCCGATGCCGCATGACGCGCCCGATTTCGAAGAGATGATGAACCATCCGCCCTATCACCTGCCGCTGCCCGATCCGGTGCCGCTGGAAGATGCGGTGCCCGTCGCGCTGGCGATGGCGGGGCATCTGATGTGGATGGAGCGGACCGGAACGCTGCAAATCTGCCGCTCGGTCGCGGATATTCGCGCGGCGATGGCGGCGGGCAAGATCGCCGCCGTGATGCATATGGAGGGCGCCGAGGCGATCGGCCCGGATCTGGACGCGCTGCATGTCTGGCACGCGGCGGGGCTGCGCAGCCTGGGCCCGGTCTGGTCGCGCCCGACCGCGTTTGGCCATGGCGTGCCCTTCGCCTTCCCCTCGGGGCCCGATACGGGTGACGGGTTGACCGCAGCGGGCAAGGATCTGGTGCGCGAATGTAACGCCTTGAAAATCATGCTGGATCTGAGCCATCTGAACGAGGCGGGCTTCAACGATGTGGCCGCGCTGTCCGCCGCGCCGCTGGTCGCCACCCATTCCAACGCGCATGCCATCACCCCCTCGGCGCGCAACCTGACCGACCGGCAGCTGGGCGTCATCCGTGACAGCGGGGGTATGGTCGGGCTGAACTATGCCACGGTGTTTCTGGCCGAAACCGGCAAGAAAGAGGCCTTCAGCGGCTGGGACCCGGTGCTGCGCCATCTGGACCATCTGATCGGCCAGCTGGGCGAGGATCACGTCGGTCTGGGCTCGGATTTCGACGGGGCGACTGTGCCTGCGGATCTGGGCGATGTGGCGGGTCTGCCGCGGATGCTCGATGCGATGGCCGCGCATGGCTATGGCGCCGAGCTGATCGAGAAACTGGCCCATCGCAACTGGCTGGCCGTGCTGGAGCGGACCTGGGGGCACTGATCCCCCACACCCCGAAACAGGGCAGGGGCCGCACCCCTGCCGATCACCCGGCCCGCATCCGCGCGCCGGGTCGTGCCTGTCAGATCGCCATGTCGTCCGGCGATTTCCCGGCTTCGAGGGCCGCCACGAACCACAGCGGCTTGCGTCCGCGCCCGCTCCAGGTTTGTTCGGGGTTTTCCGGGTTGCGGTATTTCGGCGCGATAGCGGCGCGTTTCTTGCCGCCATCGGTGGCGACCAGATCGGAAATGCTGAAGCCAAGCTTGCGGGCGAATTCCTCGACCTCGGCACGGGCTTCGACCCGGCGGCGGCTTTCATAGCTTGCAATCGCCCGGGCGACTTCTTTTTCCAGCTGCTTCAATTCCGAAATGGTCAGGCTGTTCAGGTCAGAATAAGTCATAATCATCCTGTGGTTTGGCCGATTGATGCGGCGCATCAGGGGATTGACCGGCGATTGTATGATAAAACAACCGCCCGCCGATCCGCCGCTTTTGCCACAGTGCCGATAAGGCGTCAATCTTTCGGCCAGCACGGCATTATGCAAAGCACGACTGCGATCACGTTTGATCGCCGTGATTTCAGGGGGCCGATTTGGCCTGCCGTGCTTTTACCGCGGCTGTAATTGCGCCGGTAATATCCTCGCCGGTGCTGGCCGCACAGCTATCCCAGATCCTTTTATCCGAGGGCAGCGGATGCCGGGTGCAGCCATAGCCCGAGACAATGCACGGATCGCCCGGATGCTGGCAGGAATAGCGTTTGTCATAGGTGCCCAGCGTATCGGGGTGATACATCTGCGCGGTGCCGGGGCTGCCATATCCGGCGGCCCGGCAAACGCAATTCAGCATCGCCTCGGACGGTTTGCTGCCGATCTTTTCTAGAAATATCATAAGCTTGTCATGCGGCAGTTTCAAAACCTCGCTCACCGTGTCGGGCTTTTTGACGGGTTTGGCAATGGGGCCGTCGCGGCGAATATCGGCACAATCCCCGCGCGCCAGAGGGGCGGAATAGCGGGCCAGCGCATCGACCTGCGCCAGCGCCCTTTCGGTGGCGAATTGGGTTTTATGCATCAGCGCATAGGACCGCTCGACCACGCTTTCATGATCTTTCGCGCGTTCATTTCCGGCCGCAAGGATCTTGTCGTCATAAGACATCTTCAGATTTGGAAACTTGCCGTTTGCCATCAGCATGTCCAGATCGCGATCGGAAATCGTGCCGTACACTTTTCCGATATCGCGCTTCAATTCATAATAGGCGATCTGCACTTTTTCATCATAGCGCTTGTCGACGGCCTCCAGGCCCTCCTTGATCTTTTCCTGTGCGCGCAACATCTCTTCGGCGCCGCTTTGGGCTTCTTTCATCAGGGCGGCGCGTTTTTGCTGAATTTCGGCTTCGCTCCAATTCCCGCGCGCGGCCTCTTGCACGATATCATTGGCGGCTATCCCATCGCGCACCAGTTGGGTCTGGGCATAATGCTGTTTGGCTTTTTGATAGGCGCCATAAGCGTCAAGTGCCTTGTCGATCACGGTCAGTTTCGAAAACAGATCGGTCAGCACATCGTTCATGTCCGGGATCAACTGATCGAGGGCGATCTCGCCTGCCAGTTCCCAGGGCCGCTCGATCCCGCGGGCGACCTCGGTCCAGTCGGCCTCTTCGATGTGGCCGTCCAGATAGACCGCGGCGCGCACCGCCTGAGTGCAGGGATCGCTGTCTTCTTCCAGAATCTTGCCCAGACCGGCCACGGTTTCGTCGGAATAGGCCGACAGATCGTTGATCCGTGCCGTCATCAGCCCGCTTTCGGTCAGCGATTTCAGTTTTGCATCGGCCAGCGCGCGGGTTTTGTCGATGGCGCGCATATCCAGCGCGGAGGTGTCGCTCTGCACGCCCTGCGTGGGCGCACTGTCGGGGATAGACCACAGATCGGGGCCAGTCTGCGCCAGCGCGGCCGGAGCGAGCGCGAATGCGGCGCCGAGCACCAAGGCATGCCGTGCGAAATGCCGCGGGAAACAGCGGGTCATGGGGCAGCTCCTTCGGTTTCGGTTGCAAGAAATTCCAAAAACAGATCCGGGTCGAATTCGGCGGTATCGCTCAGCCGCAGCCGTTCGGTGCCGGTCATGCCGTCAGGGGTCACCCAGCCGCCAGTGATCCGGCGCAGCGTGACGCTGCCGCCGTCGGTTTTGCCCAGGCCCCCCGGGGTGATCGCCAGCATGAATTCGCGGCTGTTGCGCAGCCCGCGCATCAACCAGTCGCGCCCCAGTGCCAGCGCCACCCAGTCGGGCCCAAGGCGCAGGCGCAGGCTGCCGTCCCAGCCGCTGCGCCACTGCTCGGGGGGCAGGACCCGGCGCCAGTGCTGATAGCTGAAATGCGCAGAATGCAGTTGCACCTCTAGCCCACCGGCTTCGGGGCCTTCGGTCAGCTCGCGCAGGGTCACGGCAACCTTGGCGGCATCTTCGAACCGTGCCGGATCGGTGTGCAGGAAAATCCGCGCACCGATCCCGGGCGCCGGGTCCAGGTTGAAGTTCAGCTCATAAGGCGTTGTATCGACGCGGTAATCCAGGCTGACAACCGGTTCTGCCCCGATCAGTGCAATGCGGTTCCAGTCGGGAACCGGGACGCGCCGGGTCAGGCTGAGCCCTTCGGGGCCTTGTCGCGCAAGCGTGGCAAAATCGGCCTTGCCCTCGCTGTGCGGCTCCCATCCGGCCCCGGGGCGGGTGTCGAAAACCACATTTTGCGGCAGCGCGGTCTGACCCGCAACAGGCGCCGGGGCGGGGGGGTAATCGCCCGGCCGGTGGGTCACCCGCACTCCGCGCAGCACCAGCGCACCGCTTTTATCCTGCGCCGCAAGGGCGTGGATGGCCAGCCGCAGGCCGGTGCCGTCCTGCAACTCGGTGAAGGGCAGCACACCCTCGGGCAGGCCCGGGCCCTCGACCCGCACCCCGTCGGGGCGCAGCACCAGCGTTACGCGGTCGGGGATCGCCGACAGGCCTGTGGCCTCCAGCCCGTCCTTTTCGCGCGACCGCAGGGCGCTGAGTGCGCTGAACGTGCCATCGGGCGCCTGGGTGAAACGCAGCACATAAGTCCCGTTGCCGCTCAGGTTGCCGGGCAGGGCATAGCTGCTTTGCAGGGCGATTTCGAAATCGGTGGTCTCGGCCCCGGCCAGCGCCAGCTCGATCCGCGCTTCGGCCGCGCCGGTGAAACGGTCGAGCCACAGCACCGCCTCGGGCGTGGCAATGCCGGTCCAGCTGCCGCCATCCCCGGGCGTCCAATGCACGCGCAATGCGCCATCGCGCAAGGCGATGAAGCGCGCCAACTGACCTTCGCGGCGCGACACCCGGGTCCATATCCGGCCCAGTGCGTAGCCGTCAAACAGCACCGCCTGCCGCGGGCCTTCGGCGATACTGTCGAGCCGGGGGGCGGGTTCGAAGGGAATCGTGTCGACCGAAAGCCGTTTCAGCACCAGCCCCGCGGCACTGTTCTTGGCGTTCACCTGCAGATAGCTTTGCAACGCCCAAGCCCGCCCGGCAAAGGCGCCGCTCAGCGGTTGTTCCGCGATCTGGCTGCCATCCCCGGCGCGCAATTCGATCACCTGATCGGGCCGCAGCAGAAGATGCAGCGCGCTATCCCCCTTCGGCCAGGGGAATGCGGCGGTCTGCACCAGACGCGGCGCGCGTTGGGTCAGTTCCAGCGTGCCCTGACCCTCGCCCGTCGCACGCAGTTGCAATCGCAGATCGGCCGCCTCGTAGGGGTCCTTGTCGGCGGTCTCGGGCGGGGTCAGGGCAAAGGAAATCCCGGTGCTCCGGTCGGCGTCGATCACGGCGGTGATCCGCTGTGCGGTTTCGGTCCCGGGCTGGGGCATCACCACGGCGGCGCCGGGCGTGGCAAACCCCAGGTTCGCCCACTTCTTGCCCTGGGCGATGGTGTAGGTGATGGCGTCATTGCCCAGTGCGGCATCGGTATCGAAGCTGGCCGCGTCGAAGGCAAAGGGCACGAGCCCCGCCAGAGATTGCCCGTCAAAGATCAGCGCGGGCTGGCCCGGCACGAACACGCGTGCGGTCGTTTGCACGGCGGGATCGGCGGGCAGGACCATCTGCTGCACCGGCGCCGTTCCTGCGTCAAAGGTGAAGCCCATCGCGATGGCCTGCAATGTGTCGGACAGCGCCTGAGGCGCCTTTTCCGGGCGGATCGAGACAATCAGAAACGGCCTGCGCCCGGCATCCTCTTCCGGCGCGCGATAGATCCAGACCCGGCCACGGGTGTAGGGCATTGCCACCCCATTGATGGCATAAACCTTGGCGACGGTTTCCACCGCATGAATGGTGGTCCCGGCGATATCGGGATAGGCCTCGTCCTCGATCGACTTGACCACCAGTGAATCGCGATAAAGCACCCCCAGATGTTCATCGAGCACCTGCGCCGCGCTCATCCCACGCGCCGGAAAGGCCGTGCTGGCCAGCAGCATCGCATCGCGACCGGGCGACACGAGCACCGCCTGACGCAGGCCCTCGGCAGCGGTGGTCTGCACGCTCCAGCCCGCAGGCAGGGGCAGGGCGAAGGCGCCGTCCGGGTCGCGATGCATCGCGCCTTGCGGGGTGGTCGGTGCCGGTGTCGCCGTGGGGGTCTGCACGGGGGCGCGTTGCGCCGCAACGACGGGCTGCCCGTTCAGCGACAGCTTGGCCAACAGCGCGGCGAACATCGCTTCGTGCTCGGCCAGCGGGACATTCGTGCCGGTCAGTTGCCACAGGAACATCTCGCCCTCGGCATCCTTTTGCGTGAAGGCCAGTTCCAAGGTCCGCTCGGCCCCGTTTTCCAGATGGATGAATAGCGCCTCTTGCCCGGCGAGCTGGCGCTTTTCATGGCGCACGATATCGGAGAAGCCCAGCAGCGGCTCGTCCGGGAACCACCAGCGCGCCCAAAGCTGATATTTTCCGTCGGGACTGGCGAAATCGTATTCCTGATCGCGGCTGGAATAGGTCAGTGTCCAGCCTGCCGGCACGCTGAACTCGGCGCTGCGCAGATCATAGGCACTGTCTTGCGCATAGGCTGCGGACAGCAAAATCCCCCCTGCCAGCACCGCCCCGAACACCATGGTCATCAGACGTTTCATCATGGCCCCCTCCGTCCCGGTCCCCGGTCAGGCCCGGCCTTCAGCGCCGGGCACGACAAGGGCACCCTATCGCCAAACCGTGCCTTTCGCGTTGATTCAGGTCACAGCAGCGTCCCGCCGGAGGTGTAAACTCGCACAGGGAAGGAGGCGTGATGCGCAAGGAGGCCCATCTTGTCGCCCTGTGGGGGCTGGTGCTGCGGGCGGTGGTTCTGGCAGTGGTGCTGGCCGCGCTGATCGCCGGGCCGCGGGCAGGATGGGGCTGGGCGGCCGGGCTGATCGGGGCGGGGCTGGTGGTTTATGCGGTCGCACGGCGCCCGGGCCGGGGTGATTTCACCTATGCGGCAGCTTCGGCCATCGTCATCCCGGATCTTCTGGGGTTTGCACTGGTGGGGCTGTTTGCGGCCTTTCCCGTCTGGGCGACGCCCGACTTGGGGTCGGGTGCGCTGCATCCTTCGGCCTGGCTGATGTGGCCGATGGCCCTGCTGAGCACCAGCCTTCTGTTCATCGCCTGGCGGTCAGAGAGTTTCGCGCTGCGCCTGACGCCCGAGGCGCTGGAGATGGCCCGGGGCGTCGCGTGCTGGCATGTGCCCTATGCCGAGATCAGCGGAGTGGGGCCATGGCGGCGTGATCTGCCGCGCTGGATGCGTGCCGTGGTGCCGTTTCTGCTGGCCACCGGCCGTTATGGCCCGGCTGGGGCGGTGATGCTGGCGCGCGAACGGCGTGGCATCGCGCTGCGGGTTCGGGGGCACCCTGATCTGGTCATCGAAACCGACAGCCTGCATCCCGCAGGCAGCAAATTGCTCAAGGCCCTGTCGCAGCGCGGCATTCCGGGCCTGCCGCACAGCCCCGCCCAGGGCGGGGCGCGCGCTCCTGCATCGTGAGGACATGTCATGATCCCGTTTTCCACCCCGTATCGTCATGCACTGCTGGCCGCCCTGCTGGCCTGTTCCGCCTTGGTGGCGCCCGCTGCCGCGCAAACCGCGGCCACCTCTGCGCCCGAGGCTTTCGTTGCGCCGCAGGTGCCCGCAGACTGGCAGGCCGCGCGGGTCAACGGCATTGACCTGTGGCTGCCGCCGGGGCTGATGGTGCTGCGCGACGGGCGGGACGAGCATGTCTGGGGCGAGGGCGATGAAAAGACCCGCGAAGGCTTTGGTCTGGGCATCGCCTTTTCCGATGCGCCGGAACGTGACATGAAACGCGAAGATGCCGTATCCGACGGGGCCGCGCTTGTGCTGCCCAGCGGTCAGGTCTTTCGCCGCTATACCGCCGAGGCCCCGCCTGAGGCGGGTGTGAAAGGCCGGATGGAGGCGCTGGTGTCGGATCTGCCGATGCAGGGCGAGGACCGGCTGATCGTCTCGGTCATGGCGATGGGCCGCGATCTGGACGACTACCAAACGATGTTCGCGCAGTTTCTGGGCGGTCTGGTCCTGCCGCCCCCGGGCGAGCAGGTGCAGCGCGATTTTCTGGGGGGCGTGGTGCGGATGCCGGTCGGGCCGGGCTGGTCTGGCGCGCGCGATACGGATGCCGAAGACGTTCGCCTGCATACCGATGCACTCGACGGGCGCATTCAGCTGAGCCGCGGGGCGGTCAATACCGGCCCGATGCGGATCGGCACGCCCGGCAAGGCGGTGCTGTTCATGGGGCAAAAGGCGCAGGTCTTCGCGCATGAAGACGGCTCCGAAACCGAAGACGACGGCACGGGCGACATCGGTCAGGCGCGCGTGATTGTGCTGGAAACCTGCCTGCCCGACGGCGCGGCGATCTCTTTGCGTTTCGCGGGCATGCCGGGGCTGTTTCATGCGCCCGATGTCGCGGAGATGGTGGCCAAGGGGGCCATCGTTCTGCCCGAAGGCTCTGCCCCCTGTGCCCCGGGCGTTCTGCCCGAAGGGTCCGATCTTGCTGCGCAAGGCGCGCGCCCGGACATCGCGCCGCCCTTCGGGGTGGCGCCGCCCGGAGCGGTGCAACCGCGGGCCAGCGGTCAGGCCTTGGGCGGGCTGTTCAGTTACCGTCTGCCGATCGGCTGGACCGCCACATCCGAGGCGGGCGATGCGCGCATCCGTTTCGTCAATGCCGATGGCAGCGTCACGATCACCCTGGCGCGCGGCTCGGCGCTGACAGGGCCGGATGGGCCCGGCGCTCTGGTGCCCGAGGGCACCTTCCACCGCGGTGCCATCTCTTTCGGGTGGCCGGTGACGAAATACGACTGGCCGGTTGCCGGGGACAGTGCCGGTCTGAACCGTTTGCTGATCCACGATCATTGCCTGCCCGGAGATGAGCGCATGGGCATGCTGGTCACGGCGCCCAAGGCCTTTCTGGACGAGGGGGCGCTGTCCGAGGTGCTGCGCGAGGTGAAGATGCACATGCCCGATGACATCAAGGCCTGTCCCGACCCGGGCGCAGGTATCGGCAAGACCCCCGCGCAAAAGGCCGTGCCGCAGCCGGACAGCGGTGCGGCAGGCAGCGTCCCGGCCGAGACGGTGACCGCGCGCGCGGTCATGCCAACCGGATCGGGGGCGCCAGAGACGGCGTCCGCGCCGCAAACGGATGAAGGCTGGTTCGGGCAGCCGCCCACTGCCACGCGGCCCTCGCCTGCGACCGAGTCTCTGGCCGGGCGCTGGCAGGGGGGAACGGCTTTTGCGCGGGCCGGGGGCTCTGGCGGGGCGGTCTTGCAGGCCGCGCCTGAACCGGTGCAGCAGGGGCAGGCGATGCAGGGCGCCACGGGGCAGGGCGCGCAAGCCCCTGTGCCTGTGCCGATGCCGCCGGTCACCCCCGCGCCCGCCGCCGATCCCGACACGTTCACCCCGACGGAGGGCGGCTATGCGCTGTATCGCAATCAGCGCTACGGCACCACGATCCTGTTCCCGGCAAGCTATTTCCGCCCCACGCCCGCGCCCGACAGTGGCGACGGGCGGCTGTTCCAGTCGGTCGATGGCACGGCGGTCTTCTACGTCTTCGCGCAATACAATGCCGAGGGACTGAGCCAGCGCCAACAGATCGCCCGCGAAAAATCCGATCCGGCGCAGCGTCGCGTCACCTATGAACGTGCGGGTCCGGGCTGGTATGTGGTGTCCGGATTTAGTGGAACGAACATCTTCTACCGCCGGGTTCTGGAAGATCGCGACGGGTTGCTCCGGGTGTTCGAAATCACCTATCCGCAGGCACGCAAGGCCGAATTCGATGCGGTGGTGACCTATATGGCGCAAAGCTTCGGGCCGATGTGAGGGGGCAAGGTGCCGGGGGCGCGGGGCGCGCTGAGTTCGCGAAATGGCGAAGAACGGCTTTCATGGCCCCGCGCATCTGGTGTAAAGGCCGGGCGTGAGAGCGCGCAGATCGCAGCCACGGGCCCGGCCCGCGAGATGCCGCACCGGGCCAAGGGTACGTCGTCAGAATGAAGCAAACACCACAACTCCTTTCGGCTGCGCGCCTCTCGGTCGCGCCGATGATGGATTGGACCGACCGCAATTGCCGCATGTTCCATCGCATGATTTCGCGCAATGCGTTGCTCTATACCGAAATGGTCACTGCGCCTGCGATCGTGCATGGGCGCCGCGGGCAGTTGCTGGACTACTCGCCTGCCGAGCATCCGGTGGCGCTGCAACTGGGCGGCTCCGACCCGGCCGAACTGGCCGAGGCCACCCGGATCGCCACCGATTGGGGTTATGACGAGATCAACCTCAATTGCGGCTGCCCCTCGGACCGGGTGCAGTCGGGCGCCTTTGGCGCGGTGCTGATGAAGACGCCCGATCTGGTGGCCGATTGCGTGGCCGCGATGATCGCGGCCAGCCCGGTCGAGGTGACGGTGAAATGCCGCATCGGGGTGGACGATCAGGACCCTGCCGAGGTGCTGCCGCAGTTTCTGCAAACCGTATCGCGCGCCGGGGTCAAACGCTTCACGATCCATGCGCGCAAGGCCTGGCTGCAGGGCCTCAGCCCGAAAGACAACCGCGAGATCCCGCCGCTCGATTATCCGCTGGTGCATCGGATGAAGGCCGAATTCCCCGATCTGCACCTGTCGATCAACGGCGGCATCGCGACCCTGGCCGAGGCCCGCGCACAGCTGGAGGCCGGGCTTGACGGGGTGATGATCGGCCGCGCGGCCTATCATCAGCCGATGGATGTGCTGGGCGCGGCCGATGCCGAGATCTGGGGGCAGGGCACGCCCGCCGATCCCTTCGCCGTGGCCGAGGCGATGAAGCCCTATATCGACGCGCATGTGGCGGCGGGCGGGCGGCTGCATCAGATCACGCGCCATATGCTGGGCCTCTTTCACGGCCGCCCCGGCGCGCGCGGCTGGCGCCGGGTGCTGTCCGAGGGCGCCACGCGCGAGGGTGCGGGTCTGGCGCTTTACGACAAAGCGCTGGCCTGCGTCGCGCAGCCCGCGTAAGCAGGCCCAAACACGGAGGATTTCATGCCCGATCTTGCAACGCTGCTGCCGCTGGTGGCGATCCTGATGGCCGTCGGTGCCTTCGCCGGCGTTCTGGCGGGGCTTCTGGGTGTGGGCGGCGGCATCGTTCTGGTGCCCGCGTTCTTCTATCTGTTTTCCGGTCTGGGCTATGGCAGCGACGATCTGATGCAGATCTGCGTGGCGACATCGCTGGCGACGATCATCGTCACCTCGGCGCGCTCGGTCATGGCGCATCACGGCAGGGGCGCGGTCGACTGGGTCATCCTGCGGCAATGGGCGCCGCTGATCATGCTGGGCGCGATTGCCGGGGTGATGGTGGTGGCGCAACTGCGCACGCAGACCCTGCAGGTGATCTTTGCGGTGATGGTCTTTGCCATCGCCAGCTACATGATCTTCGGCAAATCCAGCTGGCGGCTGTCCGACCAGCTGCCCGGCGGGCTGTTCCGGGCGTGGTTCGGGCCGCTGATGGGGTTCGTGTCGGTGCTGCTGGGGATCGGCGGCGGCTCGATCGGGACGCCGATGCTGACGCTGCACGGGGTGCCGATCCATCGCGCGGTGGCGACCTCGGCGGGATTCGGCATCACCATTGCGCTGCCCTCGGCCATCGGCTTTCTGCTGACCCGCGCGCCGCATGCGCCGCCCTATACCATCGGCGCGGTGAATATCCCGGCCTTCCTGATCGTGATCGCGATGACCACCTTCACTGCCCCCCTGGGGGCCGCTCTGGCCCACCGTCTGGACCCGAAGCCGCTCAAGCGCGTCTTCGCGGGCTTTCTGATGCTGGTCGCGCTGAACATGCTGCGCAAGGCGCTGTTCTGAGCGGGTTCATCTGGCCGAAAATACCTCGGGGTGCGGGGCAGGGCCCCGCGCCTTATTTGATCCCGCGCGCCTTGGCCGCGTTCCACAGCGCGTCCATTTCCGCAAGATCGCTGTCGGCAGGCGCCTTGCCGCGTGCTTTCAGTTCATCCTCTATATAGCTGAAACGCCGGGTGAATTTTCCATTCGCAGCGCGCAGCGCGGCTTCGGGGTCGATCCCCAGATGCCGGCCCAGATTGACCATCACGAACAGCAGATCGCCATATTCCTCGGCCAGTTCCGCCGCGCCCAGATGATCGCGCGCCTCGACCAGCTCGCCTGCCTCTTCCACCACCTTGGCCAGAACCTCGTCGGTCGAGGGCCAGTCGAACCCCACCCGCGCCGCCCGGTTTTGCAGCTTGAGCGCCCGGGTCAGGGCCGGCAAGCCAAGCGCCACGCCATCCAGCGCCCCGCCCTCGGCGCGCCCCGCGCGTTCGGCGGCCTTGATCCGCTCCCAATCCGCGGTCTGCTGTTCGGGGCTCTTGTCGCGGCTTTCATCGCCGAAGACATGCGGATGACGCGCCACCATCTTGGCGTTGATCGCCCGCAGCACGGCGGCCACGTCGAAATGCCCGGCCTCGGCCGCCATCTGCGCGTGATAGACGACCTGCAGCGCCAGATCGCCCAGCTCGCCCTCCAGCTCGCCCCAGGCCTGCCGCGCGATCGCATCGGCGACTTCATGCGCCTCTTCAATGGTATAGGGCGCGATCGAGTCGAAATCCTGTTCGATGTCCCAGGGGCAGCCGGTCTGCGGATCGCGCAGGCATTCCATGATCGCCACCAGCCGCGCGAATTGCGCGGCGGCATCTCCGCTGGCGTCAAAGATCTGTGCGTCGGTCGGTTTCGCCATTGCGCTGCCCTCGGGTTTGGAGTGATCTGGCGCCATCATCCCCAAGACAGAGCCAGAGTAAACCCATGCCCGTCCTGAACCGTATCGCCGCCCTCGCCCCCGAGATGACCGAATGGCGCCGCTTCCTGCACCAGAACCCGGAACTGGAATTCGACCTGCCGGTGACCTCGGGCTTCGTGGCGGGCAAGCTGCGCGAATTCGGCGTGGACGAGATCCACGAAGGCATCGCCACCTCGGGGATCGTGGCGCTGATCCACGGGCAGAAGCCGGGCCCGGTCATCGGCTTGCGCGCGGATATGGACGCGCTGCCGATAGACGAGATCACCGGCGTGGACTATGCCTCGCAGAACCCCGGCAAGATGCATGCCTGCGGCCATGACGGGCATACGACGATGCTGCTGGGGGCGGCGAAATACCTAGCCGAGACGCGCAACTTCGCAGGCACCGTGGCGCTGATCTTCCAGCCCGCCGAAGAAGAAGGCGGCGGTGGCGAGGTGATGGTGCGCGAAGGGGTGATGGATCGTTTCGGCATCGCGCAGGTTTATGGCATCCACAACGCGCCGAATGTGCCCTTCGGGCATTTTCACACGACGCAGGGCCCACTGATGGCGGCGGTCGATACCGCCTGGGTCACGGTCAAGGGTCTGGGCGGGCATGGCGCCACGCCGCATGAATGCGTCGATCCGGTGGTGGCGATCACGACGATGGTCGGCGCATTGCAGACCATCGTCAGCCGCAACCTCTGCGCGCTTGATGAACTGGTCGTTTCGATCACCCAGATCCATGTCGGCACCGCCAGCAACATCATTCCCGAGGAAGGCTGGTTCTGCGCCACGATCCGCTCGTTCACCCCCGAAGTGCGCGATCTGGCCGAGAAACGCTTCCGCGAGATCGTGGAAGGCCAGGCCGCGGCCTTTGGCGTGAAGGCCGAAATCACCTATGATCGCGGCTATCCGCCCACCGTCAACGATGCCGCCCAGGCCCGGTTCGCCGCCGATGTGGCGCGCGATGTGTCCGGCGCCGATGCGGTGCTGGACGATGCCGGCCGCGAGATGGGCGCCGAGGATTTCTCTTACATGCTCGAGGCGCGCCCCGGGGCCTATCTGTTCATGGGGATCGGCCCGGGGCCCGGGCTGCACCACCCGGCCTATGATTTCAACGACGAGGCCGCCCCGATCGGCGCCAGCTTCTTTGCGCGGCTGGTCGAACGCGCGCTGCCGCTGTCCTGACCGGGCAAGAGGGGGCGCTGCCCCCTCGGGCCTGCGGCCCTTCACCCCCGGGATATTTCGTCCAGAAAGAAAAACGACCCCGTCCCTGCGCTTCTTTCTGGCCGAAATATCCCGGGGGTGAGCCCGGAACGGGCGAGGGGGCAGCGCCCCCTGGAGCGGCTACGCTCGAAGCCCCGGCCCACAGTCGCGTGACGCGCACCCGGCGTGCCTTGCCAAGGGCAGGGGGCACGGCTAGGGTGCGCGCCGAAAACAAGGGTGGTTCGCGGGGGCGCGGGCTGCTCTCAGGCCCGCAAGAAAGGACCATATCATGTTCGCAACTCCCGCTTTCGCTCAGGCTGCCGGTGGCGCCGGTGGTGCCGCCGCCTTTGGCCAGTTCCTGCCGCTGATCCTGATCTTCGTGATCATGTATTTCATGCTGATCCGTCCGCAGCAGAAAAAAGCCAAGGAACACAAGGCGCTGATCGAAGGCCTGCGGCGCGGGGATCAGGTCATCACGCAGGGTGGCATCATCGGCAAGGTGACCCATGTGCGCGAAGATGGCGAGCTGGAAGTCGAAATCGCCACCGGCGTCAAGGTGCGTGTGGTGAAAGCGACGATCGTTCAGGTCCTGTCGAAAACCGAGCCCGCCGCGAACGCCGGCTAAGTAGGGTTACGCCGTCATGCTGCAGATTCCGCTCTGGAAGCGCGTCATCATCATCGGTCTGTGCCTTCTCGGGCTGGCCATGGCGGCGCCGAACCTGTTCTACCCGCGCGTCGAGGCGCATAACGATGCGGTTGCCGCGCTGGAAAAGACCGGCGCGCTGACCGACGCGCAGGCTGCCGCCCGCGCGGGCTGGCCCGATTTCCTGCCCTCGGGGCTGGTCAATCTGGGGCTGGACCTGCGCGGCGGTGCGCATCTTCTGGCCGAGGTTCACCTGGCCGAAGTCTACAAGGCGCGGATGGATGCGATCTGGCCCGAGGCCCGCAAGGTGCTGGCGGCCGAGCGCGCGACCATCGGCGCGGTGCGCCGCGCGCCCTCGCCGCAGGACGAGCTGCGCATCCAGATCGGCAACCCCGAACAGATCGCACGCGCGGTCGAGGTCGCGCGCACGCTGGCCAGCCCGGTCGTGACCCTGACCGGCGTCGGGCAGAACGATCTGGAGGTGACCGGCGAAGGCGATACGATCACCATCCGTCTGAGCCCCTCCGAACAGGCCGCCACCGATGACCGCACGATGCAGCAATCGCTGGAAATCGTGCGCCGCCGTGTCGATGCGGCGGGCACGCGCGAACCTACGATCATGCGTCAGGGGCAGGACCGCATCCTGATCCAGGTGCCGGGTATCGGCTCGGCCGCGGAACTCAAGGCGCTGATCGGCACCACCGCCAAGCTGACCTTCCATGCGGTCGTCGGGCGCGGCTCGAACCCCGATGCGGCGCCGGGGGCGGGCAATATCCTGCTGCCCGCCGCCGATCAGGACGGGCTGTATTATGTGCTTGATCAGGTGCCGGTGGTGACCGGCGACGAGCTGACCGACGCACGCCCCGATACCGACCAGAACGGCTACCCGGCCGTGGCCTTCCGGTTCAACCCGACCGGTGCGCGCACCTTCGGCGACTATACCGCCGCCAATATCGGCCAGCCCTTCGCCATCGTGCTGGACGGCAAAGTGATTTCCGCCCCCACGATCCAAAGCCATATCGCCGGCGGATCGGGCATCATCACCGGGCGCTTCAGCGTGCAGGAGGCGACCGATCTGGCGCTGCTGCTGCGGGCGGGTGCGCTGCCTGCGGGCATGACCTTCCTGGAAGAACGCACCGTCGGCCCGGAACTGGGCCAGGACAGCATCGACGCGGGCCGCATCGCGGCGGGCGTCGGGCTGGTCGCCGTGGTCGGCTTCATGGTCGCAAGCTATGGCCTGTTCGGGGTCTTCGCCGCGGTCGCGCTGCTTATCAACATCGCGATGATCTTCGGCTTCATGTCGATGATCGGCGGCACGCTGACGCTGCCGGGCATCGCGGGGATCGTGCTGACCATCGGCACGGCCGTCGACGCCAACGTGCTGGTGTTCGAACGCATCCGCGAGGAAATGCGTCACGCCAAGGGGCCCGCGCGCGCGATCGAGCTGGGCTATGAAAAGGCGATGTCGGCCATCGTGGATGCGAACGTCACCACCTTCATCACCGGCGTGATCCTGTTCGTTCTGGGCGCAGGCCCGGTGCGCGGCTTTGCCGTCACGCTGATCATCGGCATCGTGACCTCGGTCTTCACCGCGATCTGGGTGACGCGGCTGATGGTGACGGTGTGGTTCGCGCGCCGTCGTCCGAAAACCCTGGTTCTGTAAGGAGGGAACGTCATGGCATTCCGGCTCAAACTCGTTCCCGATCACACCACGTTCGATTTCTTCAAACATGCGTGGCTGACCTTTGGTGCCTCGGTGGTGGCGACGATTGCCTCTATCGTGCTGGCGCTGGTGCTGGGGCTGAACTTCGGCATCGACTTCAAGGGCGGCACCACGATCCGCACCGAATCCACGCAGGCGCTGGATGTCGGGCTGTATCGCGGGGCGATTGCGCCGCTCAACCTTGGCGATGTGTCGATCACCCAGGTCTTCGATCCGAATTTCGGCCCCGATCAGCATGTGTCGATGATCCGTATTCAGGCCCAGGACGGCGCCGAGGCGATCACGCCCGAAACCATCGCCTCGGTCGAGGCGGCACTGCAGGGCGTCGACCCGGCGGTGAAATTCATCTCGACCGAAAGCGTCGGGCCGAAAGTCTCAGGCGAGCTGATCTGGACGGCGATCTGGTCGGTACTGGCGGCGACGCTGGCGATCGTGGTCTATGTCTGGCTGCGCTTCGAATGGCAGTATTCCATCGGCGCGCTGGCCGCGCTGGTGCATGACGTGACGCTGACGGTCGGGCTGTTCGCGCTGTTCCAGATCCGGTTCGATCTGACGATCATCGCGGCGCTGCTGACGATCCTTGGCTATTCGATCAACGACACCGTGGTCGTGTTCGACCGGCTGCGCGAAAACCTGATCAAATACAAGACGATGCCGCTGAAGGACGTGATGAACGTCTCGGTCAACGAGACGCTGTCGCGCACGGTGATGACCTCGGGCACGACGCTGATCGCGCTGATTTCCCTGCTGGTTCTGGGCGGCGATGTGATCCGCGGCTTCGTCTTCGCGATGACCTGGGGCGTGATCGTGGGCACCTATTCCTCGGTCTTCGTGGCCAAGAACATCGTGCTGTTCATCGGTCTGGATCGCAACAAGAAGCCCGAAGACCCCTCGGCCAAATTCTTTACCGAAGGGGCGCCCAATGCCGATCACTGAGGCCGAATTCGGATCGTCGCTGCCGGTCGACGGCTACGGCCCGGGGTTCTTCCGGGTCGCGGGCGTGGTCTATCGCGGCGGCGTGGTGGTCGAGGCGGGCAGCGTCGGACCCTGGGGCGGCTATGATGACCGCGCGCCGCTTCTGGCGCTGGCGGACAAGGTCGATGTGCTGTTCGTCGGAACCGGGCCGGAAATCGCCTTTCTGCCGCGCGATCTGGTGGATGACCTGGGCAGGGTCGGGCTGATGGCCGAACCTATGTCCAGCCCCTCGGCCGCGCGCAGCTACAATGTGCTGTTGTCCGAAGGCCGCCGCGTCGCCTGCGCCCTGCTGCCGATGCCCGGTGACGTGCCCGCCTGAGCCCGTGTTTCAACATGGCCCCGCGCGGCCCGATCTGGTAAGCCCTAGCCCATGACCATGCTCAGCGTCGAAAATCTGGCCGTGACCCGGGGCGGTCTGCCCGTGCTGGAAGGGGTAAGCTTTGCCCTGGAGGCAGGCCATGCGCTGGTGCTGCGTGGGCCCAACGGGATTGGCAAGACGACGCTGTTGCGCACCCTGGCCGGGCTGCAACCGGCGCTGTCGGGGCGCATCTCGATGCCGCCCGAAACCATGGCCTATGCCGCCCATGCCGACGGGCTGAAATCGACGCTGTCCGTCACCGAGAACCTGATGTTCTGGGCCTCGGTCTATGGAACGGGCGCGATTGACACAGCACTTGACCGGATGAACCTGCGACAACTGGCCGAGCGCGCCGCGCACAGCCTGTCGGCGGGGCAGAAACGTCGCCTTGGCCTTGCGCGCCTGCTGGTCACCGGGCGGCCGGTCTGGGTGCTTGATGAACCGACCGTTTCGCTCGATGCGGCCTCGGTCGCGCTGTTCGCCGAGGCGGTGCGCGCGCATCTGGGATCGGGCGGTGCGGCGCTGATGGCCACCCATATCGACCTCGGGCTGGAGGAGGCGCGGGTTCTGGATCTTGCCCCGTTCAAGGCCCGCCCGCCCGAAGAGGGCGGCATCGCCGGCAGTTTCGACGAGGCTTTCGCATGAGCGCGCGCCTGTCCCCCCATTGCGCCCCCGAGGACGCCGGGATGCCTCCGGCGGGAGTATTTTTCCAAGGAGAAGGGATTTCTTCTTGGCCCAAATACTCCCCGCGGAGCGTCCGCGGCCGGACCCTGTGCGGAGGTGTGGCATGATCGCGCTTCTGACACGGGATCTGCGGCTGGCGGTGCGCGCGGGCGGGGGCTTCGGGCTTGGGCTTGCGTTCTTTCTGATCGTGGTCACGCTGGTGCCGTTTGGTGTCGGGCCCGAGGGCGGTGTGCTGGCGCGGATCGCGCCGGGGATTTTGTGGCTGGGCGCACTTCTGGCCTGCCTGCTGTCGCTCGACCGGATCTTCGCGCTGGATTTCGAGGATGGTTCGCTCGATCTGCTGGCCACCGCGCCGATCCCGCTGGAAGGCGTGGTCAGCGTCAAGGCGGCGGCACATTGGCTCACCACGGGTCTGCCGCTGGTGCTGGCCGCGCCGGTGTTCGGGGTGCTGCTGCATCTGCCGCAGCCAGCCTATTTCTGGCTGGTGGTCTCGCTGATGCTGGGCACGCCGGCGCTGTCGGTTCTGGGCACCTTCGGCGCGGCGCTGACGGTGGGGTTGAAGCGGGGCGGGTTGCTGTTGTCTCTGCTGGTGCTGCCGCTGTACGTGCCCACCCTGATCTTCGGGGCCGAGCTGGTGCGGCGCGGCGCCAATGGCATGGACACGCAGGTGCCGCTTCTGATGCTGGCCGGGATCACCGCGGCCTGTGTTGCGGTGGTGCCTTTCGCGTCGGCTGCGGCGATCCGCGTCAATCTGCGCTAGGTATCCCGCGCGCATACATGATAGTGATTTGAGCGCGAACGAACAGGAAAGTAGCAAGACCGCATGTCGATCTGGGAATATGCCAATCCGAAGAAATTCATGCAGACCTCGTCCTGGGCCTTGCCCTTTGTGACAGTGGGGGCTGTGGGCTGTCTGGCCGTGGGGCTGTTCTGGGGGTTCTTCCTGACGCCCGAGGCCACGAATTTCGGCTCGACCGTCAAGGTGATCTATGTCCATGTGCCCTCGGCGATGATGGCCATCAACATCTGGGTGATGATGCTCGTCACCTCGCTGATCTGGCTGATCCGGCGCCACCATGTGTCTGCGCTGGCCGCCAAGGCCGCGGCGCCGATCGGCATGGTGATGACGCTGATCGCGCTGATTACCGGCGCGATCTGGGGCCAGCCGATGTGGGGGACCTGGTGGGAATGGGACCCGCGGCTGACCTCGTTCCTGATCCTGTTCTTGTTCTATCTGGGCTACATGGCGCTGTGGGAGGCGATCGACAACCCTGACACCGCCGCCGATCTGACCGGCGTGCTGTGCCTTGTCGGTTCGGTCTTTGCGCTGCTCAGCCGCTATGCGGTGAATTTCTGGAACCAGGGGCTGCATCAGGGGGCGACGCTGTCGCTCGACAAGCAGGAGAACATCTCGGATGTCTATTGGTTCCCGCTTCTGCTGTGCATCGCGGGCTTCGTGTTGCTGTTCGTCACGTTGCTGCTGCTGCGCACCCGCACTGAAATCCGGGCGCGCCGCCTGAAGGCACTGGAACAGAGGGAGCGCATGGCATGATGCCGGAACTGGGCAAATACACCGTCACGGTGATGGGGTCATATATCGCCACGATCGCGCTGCTGGCGGTGCTGGTGGCGCTGACGTTGTGGAAGGGGGCGCGGGTCAAACGCGCACTGGACGCGCAGGAAGAACGGATGAAGAAGAATGGTTAAGCCGCTGATGCTGTTGCCGCCGCTGCTGTTTGCGGGGCTGGCGGGTGTGTTCATCTGGGGCATGGGGCGCGACGATCCGAACGCGATGCCCACCGCGCTGGCGGGCAAGCCCGCACCGGGCGTGCAGCTTGAACCGCTGGGGCAGGCCGAGGTTTTCGGGGACGCGGATCTGCGCGACGGCAAGATCAAGCTGGTGAACTTCTGGGCCTCGTGGTGCGCGCCCTGCCGGGTCGAGCATCCCAACCTGATGGCGATGGCCGGGGATGGCGTGGAAATTCTGGGCGTGAACTGGAAGGACAAACCCGATCAGGGCCTGGGTTTCCTGGCCGATATGGGGGACCCTTTCGCCAAGGTCGGGGCCGATCCCAAGAACAGGATGGGTCTTGACTGGGGCGTCGCCGGCGTGCCCGAGACCTTTGTCGTCGATGGCGAAGGCACGGTGCTGTTCCGGATTTCCGGCCCGATCACCCAGCGTGTGATCGACGAACAGCTGTCCGAAGTTCTGGCGGGCGAGGGCGAGTAAGCCCGCGCCCGAAGCCGACGGAAGATCAGGGCAGACGGGGCAGGCGGGTCGGGTGCCGCTCCATCTGCGCCCATTCGGGCCAAAGTCCGAAATGATCCAGTGCGACAATCGTCAGCACCGCAGCCACCGCCACCGCCGCAATCTTCAACTGCAGCATGGAGGGCGGGCGCCGCGCCCATTTCGCCATGCGCAGCAGCCAGTTGGGGTTCACGCCTCGGGCTCCAGAAAGCGGACCTTGCCGATGAAGGGCAGGTTGCGGTTGCGTTGGGCAAAGTCGATGCCATAGCCCACGACGAAATCGTCGGGGATCTCGAACCCGGTCCAGGTTGCGCGCACATCGACCTCGCGCCGCGCCGGTTTGTCCAGCAGCGCACAGCATTCCAGCCGCCGCGGGTTGCGCGCGCGCAGCAGGCCCATCACATGTTTGAGCGTATGCCCGGTGTCGACGATGTCCTCGACCACCAGCACGTCGCGACCCTCGATGCCCGCGCGCAGATCCTTGAGGATGCGCACCTCGCGCGAGGAGGTCATCGCATCGCCATAGCTTGACGCCTCCAGGAAATCGACCTCGACGGGCAGGCCGATCTCGCGCACCAGATCGGCGATGAAGACGAAGCTGCCGCGCAGCAGGCCCACCACCACCAGCTTGTCGGTATCTGCGAAATGCGCCTCGATCTCGTGTGCCAGCGCCTCGACGCGGGCGGCGATGCGCTTGGCCGAGATCAACTGGTCAATAACATAGCGGCGTTCGGGCATCGGCGGGCTCCTTTGCGGGCGCAGGGCCTTGAAACTCCCCCCCGGTTTATCGCAACAAGGGGCGGAAGGAAACGGGGGTCTGGATGCCGACACATTCGGAAAAGCGGGTGATGCCTTATTCGGCGGCGCAGATGTATGCGCTGGTCGCGGATGTGGCGCGTTACCCGGAATTCTTGCCGTGGAACTCGGCTGCGCGGGTGCGCTCGCGCCGTCCGGGGCCGGAGCCCGGGTCCGAGGTGCTGGAGGCCGATCTGGTGATTTCCTTCAAGGTGTTCCGCGAACGCTTCGGCTCGCGTGCATCGCTGTTTCCTGCGCGTCACCGGGTCGAGGTCGAGTATCTGGACGGGCCGTTCAAATATCTGCGCAGCTGGTGGCAGTTCGCCGACCGCGAGGGCGGCGGCTGCGACGTTGAATTCTTTGTCGATTTCGAATTCCGCAATGCGATCTTGCAAAAGGTGATCGGCGTGGTGTTCGACGAGGCGATGCGTCGGATCGTGCGGGCCTTCGAGGATCGCGCCGTCGCCCTTTACGGCTCCGCCTGAAGGCGAAGGCCGCCCGGGAAGGGCGGCCTTTTGGGTGTGACTGCAACGGGATGCGGTCAGGAGTTCATGTCATAGGCGCGCTCGCCATGGGTTGAAAGGTCAAGCCCGTTGGTCTCGGCTTCCTTGTCGACCCGCATCGGGAAGACCAGCGCGACGAGCTTGGCGATGACCCAGCTCAGCCCCAGCGTATAGGCGCCCACGACGGCCAGCGCGCCCAGCTGTGCCACCCAGGAACCGTGGCCGAAGACCGCGATCATCACCGTGCCGAAGATGCCGCCCACGCCATGCACCGCGAACACGTCCAGCGTGTCGTCGATGTGCAGCCGTTCGCGGATCAGCACCACGGCCTCCTGGCACAGGATGCCGGCGATGGTGCCGATCGCCAGCGCCTCCAGCGGGCCGACATAGCCCGAAGCGGGCGTGATCGAGGCCAGACCCGCGATGGTGCCGGTGACGATGCCCACCAGCGACGAGCGGCCGAACTTGATCCGCTCCCATGCGGCCCAGCTCAGGCTGGCGGCGGCGGCGGACAGGTGGGTGACGGTGATCGCCATCGCCGCGCCACCGTCGGCGGCCAGTTGCGAGCCGCCGTTGAAGCCGAACCAGCCGACCCACAGGAACCCCGCGCCCATCGCCACCATGCCGGGATTATGCGGGGGCGTGGTGCGGTGGCGCCGCGGCCCGATCATCACCGCCAGCAGCAGCGCCGCCAGCGCGGCGGTTTCATGCACCACGATACCGCCCGCGAAATCGCGCGTGCCCGTGGCGCCCCAGATCCCGCCATCGGCCATGATGCCGCCGCCCCAGATCCAATGCGTGACCGGCGCATAGACCAGCAGCATCCACAGCGCGGAAAACGCCATCACGAAAGCAAAATTAACCCGCTCGACAAAGGCGCCGAGGATCAGCGCGGGGGTGATGATCGCAAAGGTCATCTGGAACGCGAAGAAGGCAATCTCGGGCAGGGTGCCGTGCAACGTGGCCGCGTCGACCCCGATCAGCCCCGTGCGCGCCAGTCCGCCCCACCAGCCGTTTGCCGTACCGAAGGCCACCGAATAGCCGCCCAGCAGCCACAGCACGCTCATCAGCGCAGCGATGGCAAAGCACTGCATGAACACCGACAGCACGTTGCGCGCCCGCACCAGACCGCCGTAAAACAGCGCCAACCCCGGCAGCGTCATCAGCAGCACCAGCGCCGTGGCCACCATGACCCAGGCCGTATCCGCTCCATTCATCCCCGAATCCCTCCGATTGATCCTCGGATCGGGCAGGACCATGGCGCTGCCGCCAATGAAAGAGGCATTTCCGCCGGATCGGCGCTTAAATATACGGCAGATTGGCTATTGCGTAAATTATGAGCGTAATTTTTGCGTATGCGCCATAATTTAATCGGTTTGCGAAGCTGCGTGCAGTGCCCCGGCCAGCAGCGCCAGCGCATGATCGCGGGCCGCCAGCCGCACCTGCGCCCGCCCCAGGGCGCCAAATTCAACGGTCTCGACCCGCGTCGCGCGGCCCTGTTGCGCAAGGCCGAAACAGACGCGGCCCTCGGGTTTGAACTCGGACCCGCCGGGGCCTGCGATGCCGGTGATCGCCACCGCAAGCGTTGCCTGCGAATGCGCCAGCGCCCCTTCGGCCATCTCGCGCGCGACGGGTTCGGACACCGCACCATGCGCGGCCAGCGTCGCCTCGGACACGCCCAACATGTCGTGCTTGGCGGCGTTGGAATAGGTCACGAAACCACGGTCCAGCACCTTGGACGACCCCGGCACATCGGTCAGCGTCGCCGCGACCATGCCGCCGGTGCAGCTTTCGGCGGTGGTGATGCGCGCGCCCTGCGCCCGCGCGGCGGACAGGATCTCGGCGGGGCTCACATCAGCACCGCATGATAGAGCCCGGCCAGCACAAGCGTGCAGAGCCCGGCAAAGACGCCCGCCCACAGATCATCCAGCATCACGCCTGCCGGATCGTGGCGCCGGTCGGCGCGGCCCACCAGCCAGGGCTTCCAGATGTCGAACAGTCGGAACAGCAGGAAGGCCGCCACGGGACCGGGCCAGACCATCGACATGTCGCGCATCCAGAACCCCGCGGCGGGGAACAGCAGCGCCAGCCACATGCCCGCCACCTCGTCAATGACGATTTCCGAAGGGTCGTCGCCGGGCCGGTCCTTGAGTTCGGCGGCGACGGTATAGAACCCAAGCGCGGTGACGGCCAGTGTGGCCACGACCAGGGGGATGAACCCCAGATAGCGTTCGATCGCCCAGCCCAGGGCCAGCGCCGCAGCCGAACCCCAGGTGCCGGGGGCGGGGCGCAGCAGGCCCACGAAGAAGAACGTGTTGATGGCGCGCAGCATGGTTCAGGCTCCGATCAGGGTTGCGGTGGCAAGGGCGGCGATGCCCTCTTCGCGGCCGGTGAAGCCCAGCCGCTCTGATGTGGTCGCCTTGACCGAGATCCGGTCGGCGGGCAGGCCCATGATCCGGGCCAGTTCCTCTACCATGTCAAGGGCATGCGGGCCGATCTTGGGGCGTTCGCAGACCAGCGTCACATCGACGTTCGAGATCCGGTAGCCTTTGGAGCCTGCCAGTTTCACGGCGTGATCGAGGAAGATCCAGCTGGCCGCGCCCTTCCACTGCGGGTCCGAGGGCGGGAAGTGCCGCCCGATATCGCCCATCGCCAGCGCGCCATAGATCGCGTCGGTCAGTGCGTGCATGCCCACATCCGCATCGGAATGGCCCAGCAAGCCCTTGGAATGGGGCAGTTTCACGCCACACAAGATGACATGATCCCCTTCGCAGAACGCGTGAACGTCATAGCCATTGCCCAGCCGCACATCCATGGATGCCTCCTTTCGGGACCGCAGGATCGCCTCGGCGCGGGCGAAATCCTGCGGGTAGGTCAGTTTCAGATTGTCTTCGCTGCCGGTGACAATGTCCACCGCCAGCCCGGCGGCCCGGGCCACTTCCACGTCATCGGCTGCGCCGCCCGGGTGGGCGCGATGCGCGGCCAGAATTTCGGCAAAACGGAAGCCCTGCGGCGTCTGTGCGCGCCACAGGCCGGTGCGGTCCTGAGTGCCGGTCACCTGGCCTTCGGCCCCGCGCCACAGCGCATCGGTGACGGGCAGCGCGGGGGCGGCGGCGGGGGCATGATCGAGCGCGGCCAGAACGCGTTCGACCAGATCGCGCGGCGCCAGCGGGCGCGCGCCGTCATGGATTAGAACCTTGGAAATCTGTGTTCCATCAAGGGCTTCGAGGGCGTTTTTCACGGACTGATCGCGGCTGTCGCCCCCCGCAATCAGCGTGACCGCGCCGCCAAACAGCGCCAGCCCGCGCGCCATGTCATCGGGGTGCAGCACCACGATCACCCGGCCAAATCCCGCAAGCGCCGCGACGGTATGGGCAAGCACCGGTTGTCCCGCCAGATCGCGCCATTGCTTGGGCAGGCCTGCGCCTGCGCGGGTGCCGCGCCCGGCGGCCACGATGATCACCGCAACTGTCATGCTGCCTCCACGTTTCTGCGCCAAAGGCTTAGGCGATGCAGCGATATGACGCAATCGGCGCTTTTCCCGCGGGCTCTGCGGCATATTTCCGCGCAAGTCGGATTAAATTTTGGGCGATTGCTGATTTTTGCCGCCTTTTACTGGCCTCGGAATTGTGATTCCCATATCAAGTCGCTACCTGAGGGAAGACTTCTATGACAGGGCCGCATGTGACGATCGCACTCGATACAGTCCAACTTACGCCTCCGGTGCTGCTGGCGCCGATGGCGGGGATCACCGATCTGCCGTTCCGGCGGATGGTGGCGCGCTTTGGCGCGGGGCTTGTCGTGTCGGAAATGGTGGCCTCGGGCGAGATGCTGACGGCGAAACCCTCGGTGCGGGCCAAGGCGCGGATCGAACTGGGGCTGGATCTGCCAAGCTCGGTGCAGCTGGCCGGGCGCGAGGCGCAACCGATGGCCGAGGCCGCGAAGATCGTGGCCGACATGGGCGCCAAAATCATCGACATCAACATGGGCTGCCCGGCGAAAAAGGTCACGGGCGGGGCCTCTGGCGCGGCGCTGATGCGCGATCCCGACCATGCGCTGCGGCTGATCGAGGCGGTGGCCGGGGCGGTCGACCTGCCGGTGACGCTGAAGATGCGGCTGGGCTGGGACGATGAAACCCGCAACGCCGCCCATATCGCCCGGCGCGCCGCGGCAGCGGGGGTGCGGATGGTGGTGATCCACGGGCGCACCCGGATGCAGTTCTATCAGGGGCAGGCCGACTGGGCCGCGATCCGCGATGTGGTCGAAGCGGTCGATGTGCCGGTTGTGGCCAATGGCGACATCATCGACGCCCACAGCGCGGCGCAGGCGCTGCGCGACAGTGGCGCGGCGGGGGTGATGGTCGGGCGCGGCGCGCAGGGTGCGCCCTGGCGGCTGGCGCAGATTGCCCATGCCCTTTATGGCGCGCAGGCCCCGGATGTGCCGCGCGGCAACGATCTTTCCGATTTTATTTCAGAGCATTACGAGGCGATCTTGAGCTTTTACGGGCGCGATGTGGGGCTGCGTTTAGCGCGCAAGCATCTGGGCTGGTATGCCGATGACTGCGGCGCGCCGCTGCGGGCGGAAATGATGACCGCGCAAACCCCCGAGGCGGCGCTGGCGCTGATCCGCGCGGCCTTTGGCGAAAGGATTGCCGCATGAACCTGCCGCCGCCCGGAATCATCTGGAACTCGTTGCCGACGCCCGCGCTGCTGATCAATGCCGCCGACCGCGTCGAAGAGGTGAACCCCGCAGCCGAGCTGTTCCTGAATCTTTCGGCCAAGGCGCTGAAAGGGCAGTCGATCCTGGAGCGGCTGGCGATCTCGGCACCGCTGGAAGAGATTTTCGAACGCGTCCGCAAGAACCGCTCGGCGCTGTTCGTGAACGATGTCGATGTGACCACGGGCGAACGCGCCCCGGTGCAGTGCAACCTGCAGGCGGCCCCCGTGGGCGACGACCCGGACACCGTTCTGTTGCTGATTTCCCCGCGCGAGATTGCCGACCGGCTGGGCCGCGCGAGCATGGTGAAGTCGGCCGCGCGCTCGGCGATCGGCATGGCCGAGATGCTGGCCCATGAAATCAAGAACCCGCTGGCGGGTATCGCCGGGGCTGCGCAATTGCTGAGCATGAACCTGAGCGGCGACGATCTGGAACTGACCGATCTGATCGTCGATGAAACCCGGCGCATCGTGAAGCTGCTGGAGCAGGTTGAACAGTTCGGCAATGTCCGCCCGCCGGAAAAGAAGCCGGTCAATATCCATGACGTGCTGGACCGCGCGCGCAAATCTGCCGCCGTGGGGTTTGGCGCGCATATGACGATCATCGAGGATTACGACCCCTCGCTGCCGCCCACTCTGGGCGATGCCGATCAGTTGACGCAGGTCTTCCTGAACCTGCTGAAAAATGCCGCCGAGGCGGCCCGGGGCGAGGGCACGATCCGGCTGCACACCTTCTACGACCTGTCGCTGCGGCTGCGTCGCGCCGATGGCAAGGGGCAGGCGCTGCCCCTGCAGATCGAAGTGATCGACGATGGCCCGGGCATTCCGTCCGACATCGCCAGTTCGATCTTCGAGCCCTTCGTGTCGGGGCGTGAAAACGGCACCGGCCTTGGCCTCGCGCTGGTGTCCAAGATCATCTCGGATCACGACGGCTGGGTCAGTCTCGACTCGGTGCCCGGCCGCACGATCTTTCGCATTTCCCTGCCTGTCGCCCCGAAGGAGACCTGACCGATGGACGGCACCGTTCTTGTAGCTGATGACGACCGTACGATCCGCACCGTGTTGACCCAGGCGCTGACCCGTGCGGGGTGCAAGGTCCATGCGACCGCCTCGCTGATGACGCTGATGCGTTGGGTCGAAGAGGGCAAGGGCGATCTGGTGATCTCGGATGTGATGATGCCCGATGGGAACGGGCTCGAGGCGCTGCCGCGGATCGCGCAGGAACGCCCGGGCCTGCCGGTGATCGTGATTTCCGCGCAAAACACCATCATGACCGCGATTCAGGCCGCCGAGGCCGAGGCCTATGATTACCTGCCCAAGCCCTTCGATCTGCCCGATCTGATGAAGCGCGCCGCCCGCGCGCTGGAACAGAAGCGCAAGGCGCAGGTGGCCCCCAAGATGATCGAGACGCCGCGCACCGAAGGCGGCGATCTGCCGCTGGTCGGGCGCACCGCGGCGATGCAGGCGCTCTATCGGCTGGTGGCGCGGGTGATGAACGCCGATCTGCCGGTGCTGATCTCGGGCGAGTCGGGCACGGGCAAATCGCTGATCGCCCGGGCGATCCACGATTTTTCCGACCGTCGCACGCTGCCCTTCGTGGTCGCGCAGGCGGCCGACCTGCAGGGCGCCGACGGGCCTTCGGCGCTGCTGGCGCGGGCCAAGGGCGGTAGTCTGGTGTTTGACGAGGTGGGCGATTACGACGACGAAACCCAAGGCCGGATCGTGCGGATGCTTGACGCGCTGCCCGATCCCGCGCCGCGGATCATGGCCACGACGCAGGTCGATCTGTCCGCGCTGATGGAGGCCGGGCGCTTCCGTCAGGATCTGTTCTATCGTCTGGGCGGCGTCACGCTGGCGGTGCCGGGGCTGCGCGAACGGGTCGAGGATATTCCCCTTCTGGCCGAGCATTTCCTGACCCGCGCCGAGCGTGACGGTCTGGGCACGCGGCGCTTCTCGAACGAGGCGATGGCGCTGGTGCGCGCCTATGCCTGGCCGGGCAATGTGCGGCAGCTGGAAAACACGATCCGGCGGCTGGTGGTGACCTCGTCCGAAGAGGAAATCACCCGCGCCGAGGTCGAATTCGTGCTGGGCAACCAGCCCGCGATCGAACCGTTGCGTCAGGGAGGCGAGGGCGAGAAGCTGTCGACCTCGATCGCGCGGCATCTGCGGCGCTATTTCGATCTGCACGGCGGAAACCTGCCGGCGCCCGGGTTGTATGACCGGATTCTGCGCGAAATGGAGGCCCCGCTGATTGAAATCGCCCTGGATGCGACGGGCGGGAACCAGGCCAGATGTGCGGATCTGCTGGGCATCAACCGCAATACCTTGCGCAAGAAGATCACCGATCTTGATATTCAGGTGACACGGCGCCGCAAACTGATGTAAACCCGCAACAGGGGTTTGTGGCAAATCTGCCGGGTGCGGATTCGGTGCCAGCCCATGTGACCGGGGGGCCAGTTTGCGCAGCGTTGCACATCGCACAGCATGGGATCAGCTGGTTCGGCTGCGCCGTCAGCGGCGGTTTCAGAATGCGGTGACGCTGGGTCTGACGGTTCTGGGGCCGGTTCTGGCGGTGGCGACCTTCACCGTTCTGGGGCCGATGGGGCAGGGCGCCGACAGCACGGCGCTGCGGCTGATCCTGCTGGCCGACTTCATCTATTTCCTGCTGCTTGCCGGGCTGATCGTGATGCGTCTGGTGCAGATGCTGGCGGCGCGGCGGGCGCAGGCCTCGGGCTCGCGGCTGACGCTGCGGCTGACCGGGGTGTTTGCGGGCATCGCGCTGGTGCCGACGGTTTTGGTCGCGCTGTTTGCCGGGCTGACGGTGAACATCGGGCTGGAGGGCTGGTTTTCGGACCGGGTGCGCGAGGTGGTGGGCACCTCGCTGACCGCGGCCGAGGCCTATCAGGAAGAACACCGCCGCGACCTGATCGCCGATGCCGAGGCGCTGGCGGGCTTTCTGAACCTGCGCCGCCAGGCCGCGACCTTCATGGCCGACGGCGATCTGCGCGAGCTGCTGCAGGCCGGGCAGGCGGGCATCCAGCGCGGGTTGAAAGAAGCCTATGTCATTGACGGAACGGGTGAAATCGTCGCCCGGGGCGAGCGCAGCTATCTGTTCGATTACGAAAAACCCGGCCCCGAAAAGCTGGTCGAGGCGCAAAAGGGCGCGACCGCGCTGATCGAGGATTGGGACAACAGCGAATTTCGCGCGCTGATCCGGCTGGATGCCTTCGTCGACAGATACCTCTATATTTCGCGCACGGTGGACGGCAAGATCCTGTCGCTGCTGGACGATACGCGCGAGACCGTGACGCTCTATCAGCAGCTGGAAACCTCGCGCGGGCGGGTGCTGTTCGAATTCGGGCTGGTCTACGTCGGTTTTGCGCTGATCCTGATTCTGGCGGCTGTTTGGATCGGGCTGTGGTTCGCCGAGCGGCTGAGCCGTCCGATCGGCCGGCTGGCGGCGGCGGCGGAACGGGTCGGCGCGGGCGATCTGGACGCACGGGTGATCGAGGCCGAAGGCGACGATGAAATCGCCACGCTGGGCGCTAGTTTCAACCGGATGACGCGGCAGTTGAAGGGGCAGCGCGAGGCCTTGGTCGAAAGCCATCGCGCAACCGAGGAACGGCGGCGACTGTTCGATTCCGTGCTGTCCTCTGTCACATCGGGGGTTGTGGGGCTCGATGCGGCGGGCGAGGTCGATTTCCTCAACCGCTCGGCCACGCGGATGCTGGGGCTGGATCCCGCGCGTGACCATGACCGCCCGCTGGCCGATGCAGTTCCTGAATTTGCAAACCTATTCAGTCGGTTGCAGGACGGTCTTCATGAAGTGGTTCAAGAAGAAATCCGGGTCTCGCGCGGGGGGCGTCTGGAAAGCCTGCTGGTGCGGATGGCGCTGCGGCGGGGCAACGATGGTGCGCCCGAAGGCTATGTGGTGGCGTTCGACGATGTGACCGAGCTGGTCTCGGCGCAGCGCATGGCGGCCTGGGGCGATGTGGCCCGCCGCATCGCGCATGAAATCAAGAACCCGCTGACCCCGATCCAGCTGTCGGCAGAACGGATCAAACGCAAATATACCCGCCTGACCGAGGGCGAGGATGCCGAGATCCTGGAACAGCTGACCGGCGTTATCATTCGTCAAACCAATGACTTGCGGCGCATTGTTGATGAGTTCTCACGCTTCGCCCGGATGCCCGAGCCCGACCGGCGCGACCACGATCTGGCGCGGCTGATGCGCGATGCGGTTTTGCTGCAGGAAGGCGCGCTGCATGGTGCGCAGCTCAGCGCCGATCTGCCCGAAGATCCGGTGATCGTGGAACTCGATGCCACGATGATCTCGCAGGCGGTTACAAACCTTATCAAGAACGCCGGCGAAGCCATTGAAAGCGTTTTTGAAAAAGGTGCACCGGAAGGCTATGCGCCGGAGGTGCGTGTCAGTATGGAGGCCACGCCCGAGCAGGTCACGATCCGCATAGCCGACAATGGCATCGGCCTGCCGCCCGACCGCTCGCGCCTGTTCGAACCCTATGTGACGACCCGTGCCAAGGGCACCGGGCTGGGCCTGCCGATCGTCAAGAAGATCATCGAGGAACATGGCGGAACGCTGGTCCTGACCGACGCCCCCGCCTTCACCCCCGGCGCGCCCTGCGGGGCGCTTGCCGAAATCCGCCTGCCGCGCGCCCGTGCAGGCCATCGTGCCATCAAGGACAGTGACTGACATGAGTGACATTCTGATCGTTGACGACGAAAAGGACATCCGCGAACTGATCGCCGATATTCTGAAGGACGAAGGCTTTGCCACCCGTCTGGCGGCCAATTCCGACGATTGCATGGAACAGATCAACGCCGAGGCGCCGGCGCTGATGATCCTCGACATCTGGCTGAAAGACAGCCGGATGGACGGGATCGACATTCTGAAAACCGTCAAGCGCGACAATCCCGACATCCCGATCATCATCATCTCGGGGCATGGCAATATCGAAATCGCAGTCGCCGCGATCAAGCAGGGCGCCTATGACTTCATCGAAAAGCCGTTCAACATCGACCAGTTGATGGTGGTGATCTCGCGCGCGATGGAAACCTCGCGGCTGCGGCGCGAAAATTCGAGCCTGCGGCGGCGCGACCTGCATTCGGGCGAGATGCTGGGCGCCTCGGCGGCGTTTCGCAAGCTCAGGGATCAGCTTGACAAGGTGACCAAATCGAACGGGCGGGTGATGCTGACGGGCGAGCCGGGGTCGGGCAAGGAATCGGCCGCGCGCTATATCCATCAGCATTCAAGCCGGGCCTCCGCGCCCTTCATCACGGTCAATTCGGCCTCGATCGCGCCCGAGCGGATGGAAGAGGTGCTGTTTGGCCGCGAAACCACCGAGCGCGGCATCGAAAAGGGCCTGCTGGAACAGGCACATGGCGGCGTGGTCTATTTCGACGAGGTGGCGGAAATGCCGCCGGGCACGCAATCCAAGATCCTGCGCGTGCTGACCGAACAGCAGTTCATGCGGGTGGGCGGCTCCGACAAGGTGCGCGTCGACCTGCGGGTGATTTCCTCGACGACCCGCGATCTGCCTGCCGAAATCGCCGCCGGGCGCTTCCGTCAGGAACTTTACGACCGGTTGAACGTCGTGCCGATCGCGGTGCCCGCCCTGGCCGAGCGGCGCGAGGATGTGCCGCTGCTGGCAAGCCACTTCATCGAGGCCTTCAATCGCACCCAGGGCCTGCCCGCGCGGGTGATTTCCGAAGACGCGGCGGCGATGATGCAGACGATGGACTGGCCCGGTAACATCCGCCAACTGCGCAATGTGATCGAGCGCGTGCTGATCCTGGGCGAGGGCACGGGCGAGATCGAGGCGCGCGAATTGCCCGGCGAGACCGCCCCCGCCGAAGAGGGCCGGATCGTTCTGGGCGGGGCGCTGGCCACGCTGCCGCTGCGCGAGGCGCGCGAGCTGTTCGAACGCGAATATCTGCTGACCCAGATCAACCGTTTCGGCGGCAATATCTCGCGCACGGCGAATTTCGTCGGCATGGAACGCTCGGCCCTGCATCGCAAGCTGAAAAGCCTCGGCGTCGTCACCTCGGCCAAATCCGGTGCCCGGGTGGCGCATCTGGAAGACGAGGACGAAGAGCTCTGAGCGGCCGCAGGGGGCCGGCTTCGGAATGAGTATTTTTGCCAAGAAGAAGGGACAGGATTTCTTCTTGGTGCAAATACTCCCGCCGGAGGCGTCCGCCGCCCGGGCCGGGCGCGCGATTGACCGGACCTGCGGGGCCGCATAGAACGGGTGCCAGACAGGCGCAAAGAGGGTTGGCCCATGAAAGTGATCATCTGCGGCGCGGGTCAGGTCGGCTGGCAGATCGCGCGGCATCTGGCGGGCGAGCGCAACGATGTGACCATCGTCGACAGCAACCCCGAACTGGTGCGCCGGGCCTCGGACACGCTGGATGTGCAGGGGGTGGTTGGCTTTGCCTCGCATCCCGATGTGCTGGACCGAGCCGGTGCGCGCGATTGCGACCTGATCATCGCCGCGACCCATTCGGACGAGGTGAACATGGTCACCTGTCAGGTTGCGCAATCGGTTTTCGGCATCACCCGCAAGATCGCGCGAATCCGGGCGCAAAGCTATTTGGCGCCGCAATATTCCGATCTCTACCGCCGCGATCACCTGCCGATCGATGTGATTATCAGCCCCGAACGTGAGGTGGCCGAGGCTGCCCTGCAACGGCTGGCGGCGCCGGCGACTTTCGATACCGAAAGCTTTCTGAACGGGCAGGTGCAGTTGCTGGGGATCGTGCTGGACGAGGATTGCCCGGTGCTGAACACCGCGCTGCGCCAGCTGACCGATCTGTTCTCGACCCTGCGCGCGATTGTCGTTGGGGTGCGCCGCGAGGGGCGGCTGTTCGCGCCCGAGCCGGGCGACCAGCTGTTCGCGGACGATCAGATCTATGTCTTTGCCCATACCGAGGATGTGAACCGCACGCTGGAAATCTTCGGCAAGGCGACGAAGAAGCAGGAACGCATCGTCATCATCGGCGGCGGCAATGTCGGTCTGGCGGTGGCGCGGGCGCTGGAGGCGCGTTCGGACCGGGTGCGTGCCAAGGTGATCGAACGCAGCCGGCCGCAGGCCGAGCGCGCCGCCGATGCGCTGGAGCGCACCATCGTGCTGAATGGCGACGGGATGAGCGCGGAACTGCTGGAAGAGGCCAATATCGCGCGCGCCGATGCGGTGCTGGTGGTCACCGATGACGACAAGACCAACATTCTGGTCGCGGTGCGCGCCAAGCAGGCGGGCTGCAAGATGGCGATTTCGCTGGTCAATGACCCGACGCTGGTGCCGCTGATGGCGCCTTTGGACATTGACGCCTATATCAACCCGCGTGCGACCACCGTCAGCTCGATCCTGCGCCATATCCGGCACGGGCGGGTGCGGGCGATCTATTCGATCGGCGATGCCGAGGCCGAGGTGATCGAGGCGCAGGTGATGGGCACCTCGCCGATTGCGGGCAAGATGCTGCGCGATATCGACTTCCCCGAGGGCGTGCTGATGGGGGCGCTGAAAAAGGGCGACCGGGTGCTGAAACCTGCAGGCGATACCAAGATCGAAGAGGGCGATGTGATCGTGCTGTTCGCGCTGGCCGCCGATGTGCCTGTGGTGGAGCGCCTGTTGCAGGTCTCCATCGACTTTTTCTGAGGCGCGGCGATGCTGGCCCGGAGACTGCAGGACCTGCCGCTGATCGTGATCCTGATGGGGATCGGCGCGCTGGCGATGTTCGTGCCGGCGGTGCATGCCTATATGCTGCGCGATTATGCCATTGCGCGGCCGTTCCTGTATTCGGGCACGCTGTTTTCGGCGCTGACGGTGCTGCTGGCGCTGGCCACGGTGTCGAACCCGCGCGGCCATCAGGGGCGCTCGCATCTGCTGGCGATGCTGGGGGCCTTCACGCTGTTGCCGCTGATGCTGGCGGTGCCGTTCAACGAGGCGGTGCCCGATACCGGGCTGTTCAACAGCTGGTGGGAGATGGTGTCGGATCTGACCACCACGGGCGGCACGCTCTACGATCCCGCGCGTCTGGCGCCGAGCCTGCATCTGTGGCGCGCGCTGGTCGGCTGGATGGGCGGGTTCTTCATGCTGGTGATGGCGATCGCGGTGCTGGCGCCGCTGCGCCTGGGCGGGTTCGAAGTGTTCTTTTCGGGCGGCGCACAGGGGGCGGCGATGACGCGCGCGGCGGTGTCCGATGGCGGGGCCGAGGCGGGCGAGCGGATCGTGCATTACACGCTGCGGCTGCTGCCGGCCTATCTGGGGCTGACGCTGGCGCTGTGGGTGGGGTTGCTGATTGCGGGCGATCCGGCGCTGGTGGCGCTGTGCCATGCGATGTCGACGCTGTCGACCTCGGGGATTTCGCCAGTCGGCGGAGTGGGGGGCGCAGCTTCGGGGCTGGGCGGGGAACTGGTGATCTTCCTGTTCCTGATCCCGGCGGTGTCGCGCCGTTTCTGGCCCGGCGGCGGCGAGCTGCGCGCGACCGAGCGGCTGCGCGACGACCCCGAGCTGCGGCTGGCCGCGGCATTGGTGCTGCTGGTGCCCACGGTGCTGTTCATGCGCCACTGGATCGCCGCGCTCGACGTGCAGACCCCGGCCGCGACGCTGGGGCCGATCGTGAAATCCTACTGGGGCGGGTTGTTCACCTCGCTGTCGTTCCTGACCACGACCGGCTTTGAATCGAGCACCTGGGACGATGCGCGGCATTGGTCGGGTCTGGGCACGCCCGGGCTCATTCTGGCGGGGCTGGCGATCACCGGGGGGGGCGTTGCGACCACGGCGGGCGGCGTGCGGCTGCTGCGGGTTTATGCCCTGCTGCGTCATGGCGAACGCGAACTGGACAAGCTGGTGCATCCCGCTTCGATCGCCGGAGGCGGCGATGTGGCGCGGCGGCTGCGGCGCGAAGGCGCCTACATCGCCTGGATCTTCTTCATGCTCTTTGCGATGTCGATTGCGGTGGTGATGATGGGGGTGTCGCTGGCCGGGCTGGAATTCGAACCCGCCACGATCCTGTCGATTGCGGCGCTGTCGAATACCGGTCCGCTGGCCTCGGTGGCGGCCGATGTGCCGCTCAGCTGGGCCGCATTGTCGGACCCGACCAAGGCCATTCTGGCCTGTGCCATGGTGCTGGGGCGGCTGGAGACGCTTGCGATCATCGCGCTTTTCAACCCCGAGTTTTGGCGCGCCTGAGCCGCGCGCGGAAGCGTTGCGATACAATATTTCGCCAAGGCAGCGCTAACGGGCTGTTTTTAGGGGTGGAATCTCCTGGTTTCTTACGCATACTGACTTGAGGGGCGGCGAAACGCCCGAACGCGCGACAAGAATATAAAGGCATAATAAAAAATGGCTGCCGACAAACAGAACCTTCAAGACGCATTTCTGAACCATGTGCGCAAGACCAAGGTTCCGGTCACGATTTTCCTCATCAACGGGGTGAAATTGCAGGGCGTGATTACCTGGTTTGACAATTTCTGCGTGCTTTTGCGCCGTGATGGTCAATCGCAACTGGTCTACAAGCATGCGATCTCGACGATCATGCCGGGTCAGCCGATCTCGCTGTACGAGGGCGAAGACTGAGCGATCCTGTCTCCTCTTTTGCCAAGGTCACGCGCGCCTTTGTCCTGCATCCCGATCTGAAATCGGCTGCGGGATCGCGGCGCATGCCCGAACATGGGCTGGCCGAGGCGGTCTCTTTGGCCGCCGCCCTGCCGGACCTGGAGGTCGTGGGGGGCGAAGTCGTGCGCCTGCCCAAGATCCACCCGGGCCACCTGTTCGGCACCGGCAAGCTGGACGAGATCAAGCAGAAGCTGGCGGATCTGGAGGTCGATCTGGTTCTGGTCGACGGCCCCGTAAGCCCGGTGCAGCAGCGCAATCTGGAAAAGGAATGGGGGGTCAAGCTGCTTGACCGGACCGGGCTCATTCTGGAAATCTTCGCCGACCGTGCGCGCACCCGCGAGGGCGTGCTGCAGGTCGAACTGGCGGCATTGAGCTATCAGCGCACGCGGCTGGTGCGGGCCTGGACCCACCTCGAACGCCAGCGCGGCGGCTTCGGCTTTGTCGGCGGCCCGGGCGAAACCCAGATCGAGGCCGACCGCCGCGCCATCGACGAGCAGGTGATCCGCATCAAGCGCCAACTGGCCAAGGTGGTGAAAACCCGCGAATTGCACCGCGCCGCGCGCCGCAAGGTGCCGTTCCCTATCGTCGCGCTGGTGGGCTATACCAACGCAGGAAAATCCACGCTGTTCAACCGGATGACCGGCGCCGACGTGCTGGCCAAGGACATGCTGTTCGCGACGCTCGACCCGACGATGCGCGGCATCACGCTGCCCTCGGGGCGCAAGGTCATCATGTCCGATACGGTGGGTTTCATCTCGGATCTGCCGCATGAACTGGTCGCAGCCTTCCGTGCGACACTGGAAGAGGTGCTGGAAGCCGATCTGATCTTGCATGTGCGCGACATTTCCCACCCCGAGACCGAGGAACAGGCCGCCGATGTCGGCGACATTCTGGAATCTCTGGGTGTGGACGAGGATGTGGCGCTGATCGAGGTCTGGAACAAGATCGACGCGCTGAGCGAACAGACCCGCGCGGCGTTGCTGGTGCAGGATGCACGGCGGTCGGATGTGCAGGCGGTTTCGGCCCTGACCGGCGAGGGCTTCGCCGCGCTTCTGGCCGCGATCGAGGCCCGGCTGAGCGAAGAACGCCACGACACCACGCTGGAGCTGAGCTTTTCGCAAGGCCGCGCCCGCGCCTGGCTGCACGAACAGAACGTGGTGCGCTCTGAAACCCAGACCGACACCGGCTGGCGTCTGGATGTCAACTGGACGGCGACACAGCGCGCCCGGTTCGCGGCGCTCTGACCCCCGGTTTGCGGGCCCCGCGCCCGGTTTTGCCCGCGGATGCCTCCGGCGGGAGTATTTTTGCCAAGAAGAAGACCGTATCGGCAAAGCCCTGACCTTCGGGCTTCTGCTTGGCTCAACTACTCATCCTCGCGCGGCCAGGGGGCGCGCGCTCATTGCTCTGTGGCGATTGGCACAAGCTGGGTGATCCCGGCCGCGGCCGCCCGCGCCAGCGCGGGGTCGAGCGACATCGGGATATATTCGCCGCGCCGCCACAGTTCGGACAGGTCGTCGTAATGGCGCGAGAGCGGGTGGCCCGACTGGCCGGTGGCGATGATGAAGACCGAACTATCCGGGTCGGCGAAGTCATAGACCCCGCGATAGCCCGCGCCCTGCACGTTCTCGAACGGGTTGGCGCCGGTGCCACGGGTCATGCCGCGCATCAGCGTGAAATCCCCGCCCGAGGTCGATTGCCGGATGTTCATTGCCCAGGACAGCATCGGTGCCTGTCCCAGCACCTGATGGTCATGCACCGCCTCATGCGCATCGCCCCAGCGCCAGCTTTCGACCTTGGGGCCATAGCGTTCGGTCAGATCGAGGATCGCATCGTCCAGCGCCATCCGGGCGATATCGGTGCAGGTCTCGACCGGGGCCGATTGCATCACGTCGCACCAGCGCGCGGCGCCGCCGGTATTGCGGAACACCCGCTCGATGAACAGCGGCTCCAGATGGGTGAACTCGGCCGCAAGCGGTCCCAGCTCATCGCGGATCAGCCGGGTTTGCAGCGCGCGCATCCAGGCGGCGTAAATCAGCGGTTCGGGCAGGTGCTCGCTCATTTCGCCGTCCCAGGCGGCCAGCAGTTCCAGCGCACGCTGGCGGCGGCGTTCGGGGGTGCCGTCAGGGGCGGGCGATCCGGTGAACCACAGATCGGCCCCGACCAGCGGCAGCAAGCCCCGCGCTGCGGGGGAAACGGTGTCGAGCTGGGCCGCGATGAAGCTTTCGCGCGAATGCACCTCGCGCTCGCCCATCAGGCGGGTCAAGCGTTGCACGCGCTGGCTGTCGCCCCAGTCGAAGCTGACATGGGCCGGAAAGGCGCGATCCACGGTCTTGTTGTTGGTGTTGATGACGATGCCGCCCTCGGGGTCCAGGAAGCGCGGATTTTCGGCATAGGGCAGGCGGCCCTTCCAGCGGTTTGCGGGTTCCCACCCCGGGCTGGGCATCCGGCCCCGGGTGACATGGGCCGGATCGCGCAGCGGCAGTGCGCCCACGGTCAGCATCGCCACGCTGTTCTGATCGGCCAGCACCAGGTTTTGCGCAGGCGCCACCACCCGTTCGCCTGCCGCGACGGCCTGATCGACCGATCCCGCACGCATCAGCGCGAGGCCCGCGCTCATCGTCGTGTCCTGCCGGTCGAGCGCGGTCCAGGCGAGAGAGACGACATGCCCGGGCGGGGTGATCGCGGCCAGGTTGAAATGGCCGCCCGGAATGACCGGGCCGTTTTCGGTCCAGCGCAGGGTGACAGTGACGGGTTCGGCCTCTTTGACGGTGATGATCGCGCGCCGGGTTTCAAAGGTTTTCCAGCCCTCGGGCGTCAGATAGCGTTCGGGATCGGCGGGGTTCAGTTCCTCGATATACAGATCCTGATCGTCGGCCCAGGCGGCGGTGATGCCCCAGCCCAGCCGCGCGTTGCGCCCCGACAGGATCAGCGGAATGCCCGGAATGGTGCCGCCGATCACACCGCCGCTGCTGAGCTCCAGACGTGCCAGATACCAGGCCGAGGGTGCGGTCAGCGGCCCGTGCGGGTCATTGGCCAGAAGCGAACCGCCCGCGGCCGAGCGCCCGGGGGCCGCGGCCCAGGCGTTCGAGGCGGCGGCAAGCGCGCGCGGGGCAAACGGGCTGAGCGGCGGCGTGGCATTGCTGGCGGTCTGGGTCGCGCGCGGCGCATCGGGGAAGATCTGCGCATAGCCGGGCAGGGCGCCCACCCCGTTGCCCGGCACATCCGGCATCAGATCGCGCACCCAGTCCTGCCCCAGCATCGAAACGCGGGCCCGCAGCACTTCGGTCTCGATCTGGCTTGATTGCTGCGCGGCCAGAAGCTTCAGGATCGCCAGCGAATCCGCCGGGGTCCAGTAGGCGATGGTATTTTCGAACAGGAAGAATTCGGGCGCGCCGCGGCCAAGCGCGCCCGAATTCACCTGTTCGATCCACTGGTTGACGCCCCGGGCATAGGCTTCGAGCGCGGTGCGGGTGTCGTCGTCCTGCGCCGCGACCGAGGCGCCGGCCGCGCCGTAAAGATCGAGCCTGCGCATCAGCTCGTCGGTCTTCAGCGTCTCGGCGCCGAAGACTTCGGACAGGCGGCCCTGCACGGTGCGGCGCAGCATGGTCATCTGCCACAGCCGGTCCTGCGCATGGGCGAGCCCCAGTGCAAAGAACACATCCGCGTCGGTCGCGCCGAAGATATGCGGCACATCCTCGGTCGAGCGCACGATCTCGACCGGCGCCGAGATCCCCGCAACCTCGTAGGTCGCGTTGTAATCGGGCAGCGAGCGGGCCGCGAAATACCAGATGAAGAACCCCCCGAGTGCCAGCGCGATCAGCGCGGCCGAGACAATGCGAACCATCCAGCGGAACAGCGAGAACATGCGGCCTCTCGGGCTTGAAAAAACGCGCCAAACGCCCGCCACGGTTGACGGGGCAGGTCGGGGCGTTACTAAGTCAGGCAAGGCGAAGTTTCAACGCGCGTTTGCGCGACAGGCGGAGGGATGCGCAATGGCGAAAGTGGCTTTTCTGGGTCTTGGGGTGATGGGGTTTCCGATGGCGGGGCATCTGGCCGCCAAGGGGCATGAGGTGACTGTCTACAACCGGACCGCGGCCAAGGCCGAGGCCTGGGTGCGCCATCACAAGGGCGAATGGGCGGCGACGCCCGCGGATGCCGTGCGCGATTGCGATTTCGTGATGGCCTGCGTCGGCAATGACGATGATCTGCGGGCGATCTGCCTGGGCGAAAATGGCGCGTTTGCGGGCATGAAGCCGGGCGCGATCTTTGTCGATCATACCACGGTATCCGCGGCAGTCACGCGCGAGCTGGAGGCCGAGGCCCGTGCCTGCGGTCTGGCCTTTGTCGACGCGCCGGTGTCGGGCGGTCAGGCCGGGGCGGAAAACGGGGTTCTGTCGGTGATGTGCGGCGGCGAGGTCGGGGCCTATCTGGCGGCCGAGCCGGTGATCGAATCCTATGCCAAGATCTGCCGTCGTCTGGGGGACAGCGGCGCGGGCCAGTTGACCAAGATGTGCAACCAGATCGCGATTGCGGGGCTGGTGCAGGGGCTGGCGGAAAGCCTGCATTTCGCCGAAAAGGCCGGGCTGTCGATTTCGGATGTGGTCGAGGTGATCAGCCAGGGCGCAGCGGGCAGCTGGCAGATGGCGAACCGCTACAAAACGATGGAAGAAAACCGCTTCGATTTCGGGTTTGCCGTCGACTGGATGCGCAAGGATCTGGGGATCTGCCTGAGCACGGCCAATGACAACGGCGCCAGCCTGCCGGTCACTGCGCTGGTCGATCAGTTCTACAAGGATGTGCAAAAGCTGGGCGGCGCGCGGTGGGACACCTCGTCGCTGATCGCACGGCTCCGGCACCTGGGCTGAGAAACGGAAAAGCGCCGCGAAAGCGGCGCTTGTTCTGCAAGTCGGGAAGGATCGGATCGGCTCAGCCGTTCCAGGTGCGGACCTGCCCGCAATCCATATGCACGAAGTTCGAGCGGTTGTAGCGGCCCACGCCCCCGGCATGGCAGGCGGTCGCGGCGCTGTAGATCTGCCCGACCGAACGCGATTTCAGGCGCAGGTCGGCGGCCATGCCCTTCATGTGCAGCGAATTCTTGGCAACACCCTTGGACCGCGAGCGCAGCATCGCATTGGTCGCGGGCGAGCGATAGCCCGACAGCATCATGTAGGGTTCGGACACATCCATCAGCCGGTGCGAGGCGGCGGCGATGTCCACCGTGCGCGGGTCGATGCCGATGACCTGATTGTTGCGCCAGTCGCGCATGAAGTGGTTGATTTCTTTCAGGGCTTCTTTGACGTATTCACCTTCGATCCAATAGACCGTGTCGATGCTTTCGCCGGTGCGTCCCGAGTACATGCGGATGCGGCGGATGTCGCCTGCGCCGCGCAGAATTCCGAAGGCGTTGCTCATGGTGGGGGCTGCTGTCACCATGGTGGCTGCAAAGGCTCCCAAAAGCCCACGCCGGGTCAGTGTCGTCATGCTCATTCTGTTCGCCTGTCCTGCCTTTTGTGCCACATGTACCAGTGGCTTAACGCGTTCTTAACCCCAAACGATGGCACAGTTATGGCACAGCGTGATTCTGCTTCCAACTGTTGATTTCCCCGTTAACGGTAGTATGGGGCCCAATCGGCAGGTTTCTGCTCAAATGGCAGGCATTGCGGGGCTCTGCGGGGGCTGCGCGCCTGTGGCGGGGCTGCATCGGCCGGTGGCAGGCGTGCAGGGGACGGGGGGCAAACTCTGGACAGGGGCGGGGTTTTCCCTGAATTTGCGCCGATAGGGTTTTGAATATCGGGGTAAAGATGTCGGTTGCGGTGAGGTTGCGGTGTGGTGTGGCTATTTTCGCGGCATTTCTGGCCATGGCGCCGGGGGCCGGGGCTGCCCAGTCTGCGCTGCAAGGGGCGACGATCTCGGGCTTTACCCAGGCGATTGCCGAACAGGCCGCCGCCGATCAGGCGCTTGCCGCGTTCTATGCGCAGCGCGATTATGCCCCGATCTGGACCACTGGCGCGGATGCCGCACGCCGTGGTGCCTTGCTGCGCGCGCTTGATGGGGCCGCGGCGCATGGCTTGCCTGCCAGCCGCTACGATGCCGAAGGTCTGCGCGCGCGCTTTGCCGCGATCCGGTCCGAACGCGAACGGGGCCTGCTGGAAGTGGCGATGTCGCGTGCGTTCCTCGATTATGCCCATGACGTGTCGAACGGGATTCTGGAGCCCGCCAAGATCGACAGCGGCATCGTGCGCCAGATCCCGCGCCGCGACGGGCTGGAGCTACTGACCGGAATTGCCGGGGCCGAGGCGCCCGCGCCCTTCCTGCGCGCGCTGGCCCCGCATGCGCCGCAATACGCGTTGCTGATGAAGGCCAAGCTCGACCTCGAAGCGCAGCTGGCGCAGGGGGGCTGGGGCGCGCCGGTTCCCGCCAAGGCGCTGCGCCCGGGCGATCAGGGCCCGGCGGTGGTGGCGCTGCGCGACCGGTTGCAGGCGATGGGCTATCTGGGCCGCACGGCGACGGCCGAATACGACGGCGATCTGCAAAAGGCGGTTCAGCAATATCAGTTCGATCTGGGCATCACCCCGGATGGCGTTGCGGGCGCGGGCACGCTGACCGAGATCAACCGCAGCCCGCAGGAACGTCTGCAGTCGATCCTTGTCGCGATGGAGCGGCTGCGCTGGATGAACGGTATCGACCTGGGCGCGCGCCACATCTGGGTCAACATCACCGATTTCAGCGTCCGTATCATCGACCACGGCAAGCAGAGCTTCGAGAGCGTCACGGTTGTCGGGCAAAATCAATCCGACCGCCGCACCCCCGAATTCTCGGACGAGATGGAAATGATGGTGATCAACCCGAGCTGGCATGTGCCGCGCTCGATCACCGTCAAGGAATACCTGCCGATGATGCAGCGTAACCCCAATGCGGCGGGCCATATCAAGCTGGTCGACAGCCGCGGCCGCACGGTGCCGCGCTCGGCGGTGAATTTCGCCTCTTACAACGCCCGGAACTTCCCCTTTGCGATGAAGCAGCCGCCCTCGGACGGGAACGCGCTCGGGCTGGTGAAATTTTTGTTCCCGAACAAATACAACATCTATCTGCATGACACGCCGTCGAAGTCGCTGTTCCAGAAAGAGGTGCGCGCCTACAGCCATGGCTGCATCCGCGTGGGCAAGCCCTTCGATCTGGCCTATGCGCTGCTGGCGCCGCAGACCGATGACCCCGAAGGCTATTTCCAGCGCATCCTGCGCACCGGCGCGGAAACCACTGTGAAGCTGGACCAGCCGGTGCCGGTGCATCTGGTCTATTTCACCGCCTGGCCCACGGCGCGCGGCAAGATGGAATACCGCCGCGATGTCTATGGCCGAGACGGCACGCTTTGGGCGGCGCTGGCGAAAGCCGGGGTGGAATTGCCGGGCGCCGCGCATTAAATCGGGGGCAGGGCGCGGTGATCGCGTCGCCTGATCGAAAGGGCCTGCCGATGGCGCATACCGTTGAAACCATTGCCCGTGCGTTGAATGCCCGCGCTGAGGGCGATCTGAGCCTGCCGATCGACAGCGCCTCGGAACCCGCCAGCGCCGGCCCGCGGCAGATCGCGCTGGCGATGGATGCGAAATATGCGCCGGGGTTGGCGCAGGGCCAGGCGCAGGCGGCGATCCTGTGGGAGGGGGCCGACTGGCAAGGCTATGGCCTGAAGGCCGCGATCTTCGTGGCGCGCCCGCGGCTGGCGATGGCCGGGCTGAGCCGCGCCTTCGATCCGGGCCCCGAGATCGCGCCGGGGGTGCACCCAAGCGCCGTGATCGACCCTTCCGCGCTGATCGGGCCCGGCGCGGCCATCGGCCCCTTCGTGGTGATCGGTCGCGGCGTGCAGATCGGCGCGAATGCCCGCATCGCCGCCCATGTCAGCATTGCCGAAGGCGCGCGGATCGGGGATGACGCCCTGATCCTGCAAGGCGTGCGGATCGGCGCGCGGGTGGTGATCGGTCACCGCTTCATTTGTCAGCCGGGCGCGGTGATCGGCGCCGACGGGTTTTCCTTCGTCACCCCGGAAAAATCCGGGATCGAGGAGATCCGCGAGACGCTGGGCCACCGCGAGGAAATCCATCCGCAATCCTGGACCCGGATTCACAGCCTGGGCACCGTGCAGATCGGCGACGATGTCGAGGTCGGCGCCAATGCCACCGTCGACCGCGGGACCGTGCGCGCAACCAGCATCGGGCGCGGCACCAAGCTCGATAACCTCGTGCATGTCGGCCATAACGTGCAGGTGGGCGAGGATTGCCTGCTGTGCGGTCAGGTCGGCATCGCCGGGTCCAGCCGGATCGGCAACCGCGTGGTTCTGGCCGGGCAATGCGGTGTCAGCGACAATATCTTTGTCGGCGACGATGTGATCGCGGGCGGGGCGACCAAGATTTTCAGCAATGCCCCGGCCGGGCGCGTGTTGCTCGGCTATCCGGCGATCAAGATGGAAACCCATGTCGAAGCGTGGAAAAATATCCGCCGCCTGACAAGATTGTTTGCACAAGTGGCCGAGCTTCGCGAAACTGTTGCAAAACTGACCCAAAAGGGGAGCGCGGAGTAACGGCAAACCATGAGGCCCGACGTGCAAGATCAAATCATCAGCATCATCGCCCGCGAGGCGGTTCTGGAACCGGCCGAGGTGCACCCCGACATGACGCTGGACGAGCTGGGGCTCGACAGTCTCGGGCTGGTCGAGATGATTTTCGCCATTGAAGAGGCGTTCAACATTTCGGTTCCGTTCAATGCCAACGAGCCTTCGCAATCCGACTTCGACATTTCCTCGGTCGGCGCCATCGTGCGCGCGGTCGAGCGGATGATCGCGGGGCCCGCCCCGGCCGCGGCCTGAACGAATGCGGCGCGTTGTCATCACCGGGGCCGGGACCGTCAACGCGCTGGCGCAAGATGTCCCTGGCACCTTCGCTGCGATGGCCGAGGGGCGCTGCGGCATCGGGACGCTGAATTTCCCGGATGTCGAGCGGTTGAGCGTGCAAATCGGCGCGCAGGTGCAGGGCTGGCAGCCCGAGGCGCATTTCGAACGCGGCAAGCTGGCGTTTTATGACCTGTTCACCCAATTCGCGCTGGTCGCGGCGGCGCAGGCGATGGCGCAGGCCGGGCTGCCGGGCGCGCCCGGCGATCCGACCCGCTGGGGCTGCGTGATGGGCACGGCGGGTGGCGGCAACGGCACCGTCAACGATGCCTTCCGCACCGTCTTTGCCGAGGGCAAGAACCGCGTGCATCCCTTTACCGTGCCTAGGCTGATGAACAACGCGGCCTGTTCGCATATCTCGATGGGCTATGGGTTGCAGGGGCCGAGTTTCTCGGTCGCGACCGCCTGTTCCAGCTCGAACCACGCGATCGGGCTGGCGTTCCAGATGATCCGCGCAGGCATGGCCGATGGCATGCTGGCGGGCGGTTCGGAATCGATGCTGAATTTCGGGGGGCTGAAGGCGTGGGAGGGGTTGCGCGTGATGTCGACCGACGGCTGCCGCCCGTTCAGCGCGGACCGCAACGGCATGGTGCAGGGCGAGGGCGCAGGCGTCTTCGTGCTGGAAGACTATGACCATGCCCGCGCGCGCGGCGCCGAAATTCTGGCGGAAATCAATGGCTTTGCCATGACCTCGGATGCGGGCGACATCGTGATGCCCAGCCCCGAGGGCGCGGCACGGGCCATTCGGGGCGCGCTGAACGATGCCGGGCTTTCCCCCGATCAGGTCGGCTATATCAACGCCCATGGCACCGGCACGGCGGCCAATGACCGCACCGAGGTTGCCGCGATCCGGCAGGTGTTCGGCCCGGCGGCGGATCGGGTGATGGTGTCGTCGACCAAAGCGATGCATGGCCATTGCATCGGCGGCACCGGCGCGGTCGAGCTGCTGGCCTGCCTGCTGGCGCTGCGCGAGGGCGTGATTGCGCCGACGATCAACCATCGCGCCGATGATCCCGATTGCGATCTGGATGTGGTGCCCAACGTGGCGCGGCAGGCCCGGGTCGACGCGGTTCTGTCAAACGCCTTTGCCTTCGGCGGGCTCAATGCGGTGCTGGCGCTGGCGCGCGTCTGACCTGTTTCCCGCCATGAAAAACGCCGCCCCGGATCGAGGCGGCGCTTTGTTTTCAATAGGTTGCGGGGCGATCTTGATGCGCCCCTCGCCTTATTGGTTGTCAGCGTTCATTTCCGCAACCTTATCATAGGCCGCGGTGAAACCCTTGAGCGAGATGTCGAGCTGCACTTTCTTGTCGGGCGCGACCATCGGCACCACGGTCAGTTGCACCTTGTTGCCCTTCTTGTAGGCGGCGAGTTCCTCGGCGGTCAGGCCGATGCGGCTGAAGCAGCCGACCTGGGCGCAGAAGGTGAACGGATAGACGCGCGGTTCCGAGCTGTCGACCTTCAGAACGACGTTCTGGGTCAGCAGGGTCTCCAGCGGGGTCATGATCGTGGCCCCGGCAACGGCCTTGCCACCCTTGGGCAGGGCGAACATCGAGATATCCGCGACGCTGTTGCCGTCGGCATCTTTCAGCAGCTGATACATCTGGCACGGATCGTTGCCGCTTTCGGTGCGCACGCACTGGATGCCCCAGTCGCCGATCGTTTCGGCGATATAAGTGGTGCCGGGGCCGTCAGCGGCGGGCGCTTCCGCTGCGGGGGCAGCGGTGTCGGCGGCGGGCGCCTCGGGGGCAGCTGCGGGCGCGTCGGCGGCGGGCGTCTCTGCGGCCGGGGTGGCCGTGTCGGCTGCGGGAGCCGCGGTATCCTGCGCGGTCGCGGCCGAAGCGGTCAGGCCGATCGCCAGCGCGATCACGAGGGGATTGGTCAGCTTCATCATGTCTTTCATCCTTAGAAGGGATGGCGCGCTTCTAGCACGGGCGGCGCGCAGAGTCAGGGGCGAAATCGGGTCCCGGCGGGCGTAAGCGCCGCTTTGCCACCACAGTTTCGTGAGCCGGTCGCGCCCGTCGCATGCCGTGGGCCGACGTTTGGGGGCGGGCGGAAAAAGAAAGGGTTCCGCGTTCGGAACCCTTTCCCGTTGTTTCCCTGTCAGACCAGCCGACTTTGTCATTGGTACAATTGCTAAAACGGATCGGGCGATCCGTCAACAGGCAAAAACAGATGTCTCAAACCCCTGTTTTGCAAGAAAAAAGCCGCGCCCGAAGGCGCGGCCAGTCTGACAGGGAGGAAGCGTCCCGAGCAACACGGAGGTCACCCGCGGGACAGATCAACACTGGCACAGAATGGTTAAATAAGTATTCTTGCCGCTAACCAACTAACGACACTTTGTATAAAGAGGGCGGCATGACCGGGGTTCTGACCGAAACAGGAATTTTCGTGGGCGGCGGCGGCGAAGGCTATGCCACGCCGCAGGAACTTCTGCTGAAATACGGTAACCGTCACGGTCTGATCGCGGGGGCCACCGGCACCGGCAAAACCGTCACGCTGCAGATCCTGGCCGAGGCGTTTTCCAGCGCGGGCGTGCCGGTGTTCATGGCCGATGTGAAGGGGGATCTTGCCGGCATCGCGATGGCGGGCAGCGCCTCGGGCAAGCTGCACGATGCGTTCCAGAAGCGCGCCGACACCATCGGTTACGAGCTGAGCTATCGCGATTTTCCGGTGACCTTCTGGGACATGTTCGGGGAACAGGGCCATCCGGTGCGCACCACCGTGACGGAAATGGGGCCGCTGCTGCTGTCGCGGCTGATGGGTCTGTCCGAGGCGCAGGAAGGCGTTCTGAACATCGCCTTCCATCTGGCCGATGCCGAGGGGCTGGCCCTGCTGGATTTGGCCGATCTGCGGGCGATGCTGCTGTATGTCGGGGAAAACGCCGACGAGATCGGCATGCGTTACGGCAATGTCGCGCCGCAGACCGTGGGCGCGATCCAGCGTCAGTTGCTGGTGCTGGAAACCCAGGGTGCGACGAAATTCTTTGGCGAACCGGCGCTGGCGCTGTCGGACATGATGACCCTGGCCGCTGACGGGCGGGGGCGGATCAACATTCTGGCCGCCGACAAGCTGATGTCGTCGCCCCGGCTGTACGCGACCTTTCTGCTGTGGCTCTTGTCCGAACTGTTCGAGGAACTGCCCGAGGTCGGCGACCCCGAGCGCCCGCGCTTCGTGTTTTTCTTCGACGAGGCGCATCTGCTGTTCGACGACGCGCCCAAGGCCCTGATCGACAAGGTGGAACAGGTCGCGCGGCTGATCCGGTCCAAGGGCGTGGGGATCTATTTCATCACGCAAAACCCCGCCGATGTGCCCGAGGATATTCTGGGCCAGCTGGGCAACCGGGTGCAGCACGCGCTGCGCGCCTTCACGGCCAAGGATCAGAAGGATCTGAAACGCGCCGCCGAAAACTACCGCCCGAACCCGCGCTTCGACACCGAGGACGCGATCAAGGAGGTCGGCACCGGCGAGGCGGTGACCTCGTTCCTGCAAAACAAGGGTGTGCCGGGGATTGTCGAACGCACGCTGGTGCGCCCGCCGCAATCGCGGCTCGGACCGTTGTCACCCGAAGAACGCCGCGCGATCGTGCAATCCTCGCCCTTCGGGTTGAAATACGACAAGACCATCGACCGCGAGTCGGCCTTTGAAATTCTGGGCGCACGGGCGGCTGCGGCGGCGCAAGAGGCCGCCGAGGCCGAGGCCCGCGAGGCGGCAGAGGCCGCTTCTGCCAAAGAAGAGGCCGCGCGGGCGCGTGAATTCAAACAGGCGCGTCGGTTCGATCCGGTCAAGCCCGAGAAATCCGCCAGCAGTACGCGCCGGAAATCTGCCTCCCGGTCGGATTCGATTATCGAGACCTTCGGCAAAAGCCTGGCGCGGCAATTGGGCAGCAAGGCCGGGCAGCAACTGGTGCGCGGCGTGCTGGGATCACTGTTCAAGTCCCGCTGAACGGGCAGGGCGCGCCGGTCCGCGACCGTGACGCGCCCTTTCGGCAGATGGTGCTGTCCGTATGGCTGCGCGGGTCACACCTGGGCCGACGGGCGCGGCAGCAGGCGCACTTCGGCCATCATCGCGATCAGGATTTCGATGTGCCGCATCAGGCTGTAGGTGGCATCTCCCTCTTGCCGCGAGGCCTCGAGCTGGGCTTCCTCGGCCAGCAGCCGCTGTAGTGCCTGCTCGGGGCTTGGCACGACCGCGGCCCGCATCAGGCGTTTCAGATCGCGGCTCCGATTATACTCGCCTTGTCCGAATCTTGCGGCCCGGATCAGCAGGCGCGGGCGTTTCAGGGTGGAAATCAGCTCGAACAGATCGGTCATTGGGGTTCCCCTCGCTTGGATGGGGACCAGAATGATACAACTTATGCGGGTGTTGCGCGTTTCCCCGCTGATGCGTGCGCAACGTTTGACGATCTTTAGGAAATTTAAACAATTATCGGCATCGTTCCATTTATTAACGAACGGGTAACCAAAGCAACCCACGGTTGAATGGGATGACAGAGCGGCGCGGCTGCTGCGCCGCGCCTTTTGCGGGGGACACGACGATGAGGACCGAACCGGCCGGGGCAGCGCTGCCTGCCTGGCTGCCAGATTACGCGCGGCTGTATCTGCGCCATGTGGAAGAAGGCGTGTCGATCCGGCAACTGGCACGGGTGGAGGGGTGCCATGCCTCGACCGTCCTGCGCCGGGTGCGCCGGATCGAGGCCCGCCGCGACGATCCGCTGGTCGACGAGGCGCTGTCCTGTCTGGGGTCTGTCGCCTGCCTCCCTGCCCAAACCTCCGCCCATAAAGAGGAAAACGTTCAGATGACCGCACCGATCCGCTCGAAAGAGATCCCGACCGATACCGACCAGCTGGCGCGTGAAGGCCGCCGCATCCTGCGCCGTATGGCCGAGCCGGGCGCCCTGCTGATCGTGGCGGGCGACATGGACAAGGCCGTCGTGTTGCGTGGCACGGTGCGCACTGCCGTGACCGAACGCGCCATGGCGCAGGCCTTCGCGTTGCAGGACTGGATCACGGTCAGGCATACCGGGCGCGTTATCAGCTATGAAATCGCACCGGCCGGGCGGGCCGCGCTGAAGCGGATGCTGGATGAAGAGGCCGCGGCCCGTGGTTTCGTCGATGCAACCGAGGCCGAAGCGATGCCTTTCGCCGATCAGCACCGCGACTGGGGCGAGCGCACGGTGAACGAGGGGCAGGGGCGGCTCCGGCGGGTTCGCGCCAACCTGGCCGAAAGCCCGCTGGGCGTTCTGGCGCGGCGCCGCGACAAGGACGGAGAGCCCTTTCTGACCCCGGACCTTGTCGCGGCGGGCGAACGGCTGCGCGAAGATTTCGAGCTGGCGCAGATCGGCCCGCGCGTGGCGCAGAACTGGGAACGGTTTTTGACCGGCGGGGACCGCGGACAGTATCGCCCCGACGCGGGCCATGGTGGCGGATCTGATCGGGCGCGTGACCGCGTGGCGCTGGCCCTGCGCGATCTGGGGCCGGGGCTGGGCGATATGGTGCTGCGGTGCTGCTGTTTTCTGGAAGGTCTGGAAACGGCGGAACGGCGTCTGGGCTGGTCGGCGCGGTCGGGAAAGATCGTGCTGCGCATCGCGCTGATGCGGCTGAAACGGCATTACGAAGAAGCCTATGGCGGGGCCTCGCCGCTGATCGGCTGAGCCTTACAGCACCGCGAAGGCGGGCGGATAGGTGATGTCGCCCGCCGGCAGGCGCGCCGTGCCCGACAAGGACAGCGCCTGCAGATAGGGCCCGTCATAGGGGGTGCGCAGCGCTTGGGCCGCCTTTGCGCTGAAACCGAAACGCCCGTAATAGGCCGGATCGCCCAGCACCAGAACGGCCTCGACGCCCTGTGCGCGGGCGGATTCCAGACCGGCGCGGATCAGCGCGGCGCCGATCCCCTGCCGACGGCAGGCCGTGCGCACGCTGACCGGCGCCAGCGCCCAGGCCTTCATCGGGGCGGAAAGCGGCGAAAACGCGACATGCCCCAGAACGGTGCGTCCAAGCCGCGCGACCAGAGACAAGGCCAGATCCCCCTGCGTGCGCAGCTGCGCAATCAGCTCCGCCTCGTCGGGGCCCCCGAACGCGGCCCGGGTCAGCCGGTCGATTGGCGCGATGTCGGCGTCGGTTTCGGGGGAAATTTCGGGCTCGGCCACGCCCATCTCGTAGACCCGCTTGATGGCCCGGGTCGCCGCCGCCCAGGGGCTGGTGGAAGCGCGGGCCTGATGCGCGTCGAAATCCGCCTGCGTGGCGAAGCCTTCGGATACCGACCAGACCATCGGGTCCGCGGTTTGCGCAATGTCGAAAAACAGGCAGCCCGGTTCACGCACGGTCGCGGCGATATGGGCAGGAAGGTGGCACAGCACCGCCTGACGCTCTGCCGCCGAGGCGCAGATCAGATGGCCGGTCAGTCGGATCAGTGCCATGCATCCCCCCCGTGACACAGCCGAAGACCGGCTGCACCGAAATTGTGACAGGCGCGCCGCCGCCCGCGTGTGATTTCACCCGCGTCCCGAAAGGCGCGGGCGAAAGCTCATTCCCATTCGATCGTGCCCGGCGGTTTCGAGGTGATGTCGTAGGTCACCCGGTTGATGCCCTTCACCTCGTTGATGATCCGCGTCGCGGTCTCGCCCAGAAATTCGTGGCTGAACGGGTAGTAATCGGCGGTCATCCCGTCGACCGACGTCACCGCGCGCAGCGCGCAGGCATAGTCATAGGTGCGCCCGTCGCCCATCACACCCACGGTTTTCACCGGCAGGATCGCGACGAAGGCTTGCCAGATCTCGTCATAAAGCCCGTGCTTGCGGATCTGGTCGATATAGACGGCATCGGCCTTGCGCAGGATTTCAAGCTTTTCGCGGGTGATCTCTCCGGGGCAGCGGATCGCCAAACCCGGGCCCGGGAAGGGGTGACGGCCGATGAAGCTTTCGGGCAGGCCGAGTTCGCGGCCCAGGGCGCGAACCTCGTCCTTGAACAGCTCGCGCAGCGGCTCGACCAGTTTCAGACCCATCTTTTCGGGCAGGCCGCCGACGTTGTGGTGCGACTTGATCGTGACCGAGGGGCCGCCCGAGAAGCTGACCGATTCAATCACATCGGGGTAGAGCGTGCCCTGCGCCAGGAATTCGGCGCCCTCGATCTCATTGGCGTATTTCTGGAACACGTCGATGAAGAGCTTGCCGATCGTCTTGCGCTTGACCTCGGGGTCCGAGACGCCCTCGAGCGCGCCAAGGAACAGATCGCTTTCCTCGGCATGAATCAGGTTCAGGTTGTAGTTCTGGCGGAACATGTCCACCACCTGCTCGGCCTCGCCCAGCCGCAAGAGCCCGTGGTCGACGAAGACGCAGGTCAGCTGATCGCCGATCGCCTCATGCAGCAAGATGCCGGTGACCGAGCTGTCAACGCCGCCCGAGAGCGCGCAGATCACCTTCTTGTCGCCGACCTGTTCGCGGATCTTGGCGATCATCTCGGCGCGATAGGCGCCCATCGTCCAGTCGCCGGTGAAGCCCGCGAGGCGGATGAAATTCTCGTAGAGTTTCGCGCCGTTCGGGGTGTGGTGCACCTCGGGGTGGAACTGCACGGCGTAGAAATTGCGCGCAAGATCCGCGGTGATCGCGAAGGGGGCGCCCGGCGAGGTGCCGTAGACTTCAAACCCCGGGGCGAGGCGCGAGACGTGATCGCCGTGGCTCATCCAGACCTGCTCGCGGTGCTGTTCGCCTTCGAACCAGCCCTCGAGGATCGAGAGTTTTTGCGCGGCCGGCGTCACGTAGGCACGACCGAATTCGGCCGTGTGGCTTTGCCCCGCTTCGACCAGACCGCCCAGATCCTGCATCATCACCTGCTGGCCATAGCAGATGCCCAGGATCGGAACGCCCATCGTATAGGCGCTTTGCGGCGGGCGGGGGGAGCCTTCACGGGTGACGCTGTCGGGGCCGCCCGAAAAGATGATGGCTTGGGGGGCGAAATCGGCCAGGAACGCGTCGGTCACGTTCTGATAGGGGTGGATTTCGCAATAGACGTTCAGCTCGCGCAGGCGCCGCGCAATCAGCTGCGTGACCTGAGAACCGAAGTCGATGATGAGGAGGCGTTGATGCTGGGTCATGACGCGGGAATATTCGGCGCGCGTTTGGAAAGCAAGAGGCGGGAGGCAAGGCCGGGGGCTCTGCCCCCGGACCCCCGGGATATTTGAACCAGAAAGAAGCAACAGAGTCGAAAAGGGGGGCCGAAGCCCCCCAGGTTTCGGTCGGTTTCAGCGCTCGGGCAAGAGCCCGCGCGGGCTGAACCGCAGCACCAGCAGCAGCACCAGCCCCATCACGATCAGCCGCATATGTGCCGCCGAATCGACCAGATGCTGTTTCAGCGCGCCTTCCGACAGGTTGGCGGTGACCAGATCCATCATCTGCGGGCCCCAGGCCTCGGCCTTGATCCACAGATACCAGATCAGCAGACCGCCCAGAACCGAGCCCCAGTTGTTGCCCGAACCGCCCACGATCACCATCACCCAGATCAGGAAGGTGTAACGCAGCGGGTTGTAGGACGAAGGCGTCATCTGCCCGTCGAGCGTGATCATCATCGCGCCCGCCAGCCCGATCACCGCCGAGCCCAGCACGAAGATCTGCAGGTGGCGGCGGGTGACGTTCTTGCCCATCGCTGCGGCCGAGATCTCGTTGTCGCGGATCGCACGCATCATCCGGCCCCAGGGCGATTTCAGCGCCAGCTGGGCCGCCCAGAGCAGAAGGCCCAGAACCGCCACGAAAAGCCCGGTGTAAAGCAGTTTCACCAGCAGGGTCGAGGCCGTGACCGGATCAAGCCCCAGTGCGGCGGCGCGTTCGACGAAGGCGGCATTGCCCTGCAGGTCGATTTCATAGGGCACGGGCCAGGGGCGGGGAATGCCGTTGACGTTGAGCACGCCGCGCGCCAGCCATTCCTCGTTCTTCAGCACTGCCACGATGATCTCGCCGATCCCGAGCGTCGCAATCGCCAGATAGTCCGAGCGCAGGCCAAGCGCGGTCTTGCCAATGACCCAGGCGGCACCGGCCGCCAGCAGCGCGCCCACCGGCCAGGCCAGCAGCACCGGCAGGCCAAGCCCGCCCAGATAACCAAGGGCCGAAGGGTTGATCGCCTGCACTGCGGCCACCGCCGGATCGAAGACCGCGCGATAGATGAAGAACCCCGCGACCAGCACCGCGACGATGGCCAGCACGCGCGCCTTCCCCGCAAGCCGCCCGTTCAGCCAGACCGCCAGCACGATCGCGGCCACGGCGATTAGCAGGCCGATCAGGATCTGCCAGCCGCCGGCCGCGAAGGCCCCGGGCGTGGGGGGCATCGACACCAGGACCGGCGCCAGACCGCCAAGCGCGATGAAACCCACCACACCCGAGTTGAACAGCCCCGCATAGCCCCATTGCATGTTCACCCCCAGGGCAAGGATCGCCGAGATCAGCCCCATGTTGAGGATGCCGATGGCGCCGTTCCAGCCCGAGGTCATGCCCTCGAAGCCGATCAGCACGGCCATCACCGCAAACAGCAGCGGCGCGCGGATTTTGCCGCCCCGGGCGGCGCTCGGTTGATGCGTGCTCATACCGATTTCCCCTTGAACAGCCCGGTGGGCTTGAACAGCAATACGATGATCAGGATGGCGAAGCTGACCGCGAATTTATACTCGGTCGACAGAAGCTGCATCAGCCCCTCGGCCTCCCAGTTCGGGATCAGATAGGTGGCCACCTTCTTCCAGGCATAGGTCACGCCCACCTCGGAAAAGGCGATGACGAACCCGCCCGCAATCGCGCCCAGCGGATTGCCCAAGCCCCCCACGATGGCCGCGGCGAAAATCGGCAGCAGCAGCTGGAAGTAGTTGAACGCCTTGAAGGATTTATCCAGACCGTAGAGCGTGCCTGCCGTGGTGGCCAGCGCCGCCGCGATGATCCAGGTCACCGCCACGACGCGGTTGGGGTTGATCCCCGACAACAGTGCCAGATCCTCGTTGTCGGAGAAGGCGCGCATCGACTTGCCGGTGCGGGTGCGCGCCAGGAACCAGAACAGCGCCCAGACCACCAGACCGGCGACGACCACGGTGATGACCTGCGTCGTGCGGATCGCCAGCGGCTCGTTCAGGCCGGTGGCGGCCTTGAAGGCCCGCGCCGCGACGACGAACCGCTCGCCATCGGCGAACTGGATCTCATCGACGCCGATCAGCAGGCGCGTCACGCCGTTCATCACGAACATCACGCCCACCGAAACCATGGTCAGGATCACCGGCGCGGTTTTGACCTTGCGGTAATAGCGATAGACCACGCGGTCCGTCGCCAGCACCAGCGCCGCGGTGATCGCGATGCCGAAGGGCAGGGCCAGCAGGGCGGTGGGCAGCGGCCCCAGCCCGATCCCCAGTGCCTGCAGGCCCCAGGTCACGATGATCGTGATGCCGGTGCCGAAGGCCATCGTATCGCCATGGGCAAAGTTCGAGAACCGCAGGATGCCATAGATCAGCGTGACCCCGAGCGCCCCGAGCGCAAGCTGCGCACCATAGGCGGTGGCGGGCACCACGACGTAGTTCAGAATTGCGACCAGCGCATTGAGGAATTCCATCTCAGCCCCCCAGGAAGGTGCGGCGGACTTCGGGGTCGGCCATCAGCGCGGCGCCCGTGTCGGTGTATTTATTGGCGCCTTGCACCAGCACATAGCCCTGATCGGCGATTTCCAGCGCCTGACGCGCGTTCTGTTCGACCATCAGGATGGAAATGCCGGTGCGCGCGACCTCGATGATCCGGTCGAACAGCTCGTCCATCACGATGGGGCTGACGCCCGCAGTGGGTTCGTCCAGCATCAGAAGTTTGGGCTGCGTCATCAGCGCGCGGCCCACGGCGACCTGCTGGCGCTGCCCGCCGGACAATTCGCCCGCGTTCTGGTGTCGCTTGTCGCGCAGGATCGGGAACAGATCATAGACCTGCTCCATCGTCGGGCGGAAATCGTCGGTGCGGATGAAGGCGCCCATTTCCAGGTTTTCCTCGACCGACATCGTCGGGAAGACGTTGTTGACCTGGGGCACGAAGCCCATCCCCTTGCGCACCCGCTCTTGCGGGGAAAGCGCGGTGATGTCCTCGCCGTCGAGCTTCACATGGCCGCCGCGCAATTTCAGCATGCCGAAGACCGCCTTCATCGCGGTCGATTTGCCGGCGCCGTTCGGGCCCACGATCACCGCGATCTGGCCTTTCTCGACCTTGAGCGTGCAGCCGTGCAGAATATCGGCGGCACCATAGCCGCCCGTCATGTCAGAGGCGTCAAGAAAGCTCATGCGATGTCTCCGAAACAGCCCATAACACCTTGCTTGATCATGAAAAATCCGATCACGATGCAGCCTCCGCCTTGACCTTGTTCTTCAACCCGGTGCCCAGGTAGGCCTCGATCACCGCCTCGTTTTGCATGATGCTTTCGGCCGATCCTTCGGCCAGCACGCGGCCCTCGGCCATCACGATCACCGGATCGCAAAGCCGTCCGATGAAATCCATGTCATGCTCGATCACGCAGAAGGTGTAGCCGCGTTCCTTGTTCAGCCGCACGATCGCATCGCCGATGGTGTTCAGAAGCGTACGGTTCACACCTGCGCCGACCTCGTCCAGGAACACGATCTTGGCCTCGACCATCATCGTGCGCCCCAGTTCCAAAAGCTTCTTCTGGCCACCCGACAGGTTGCCCGCGCGTTCATCCTTCAGGTGCGAAATCGTCAGGAAATCAAGAACTTCGTCTGCCTTCTTCAGAAGGGCTGCCTCTTCCTGCGCGATCCGTCCGCGGCCGAACCAGGCGTTCCACAGCGTTTCCCCCGACTGATTGCCGGGCACCATCATCAGGTTCTCGCGCACCGTCATCGAGGGGAATTCATGCGCGATCTGGAAGGTGCGCAGCAGCCCCTTGTGAAACAGCTCGTGCGGGGCAAGCCCGGTAATATCCTCGCCATCCATCGTGACCCGCCCCGAGGTCGGTTTATGAACCCCGGCTATCACGTTGAAAAGCGTCGACTTTCCCGCTCCGTTCGGGCCGATGAGCCCGGTGATGGAGCCGGTGGCGATCTCTAGCGAGGCATTGTCGACAGCGCGGAAGCCGCCGAAATGCTTGTGCAGGTTCTCTACCCGGATCATGCAGTCCCCTAACTTCATGCGCGACATGAAGGTTGCCGTTTATGGCCTTGTTATTAATGGAAAACAGCCCGGATCTCTCCGGGCTGTCCTATGCCTGTGCCGCCGGTCAGCGGTATTTGACGGTTTCGATCTTGCCGTCTTTGATCTCGATCTCGCGGAAGGTGCCCGACGACTCGCCCGCGCCGATCAGTTCGACCGAGGACGCGCCCTGATAGTCGATGTCCTGGCCCGCGGCAATAAGTTCGAACGCCTTGCCCAGTTCACCCGGCAGGATCGGCTCGCCCGGGGCGTTGGCCACATCCATGATCTTCTCTTTGTAGACATTCGGGTCGGTCGAACCGGCCGCCGCCATGCCCAGCATGATCAGCGCAGCCGCGTCATAGGCCTCGGACGAATAGACCGAGGTGCCGTCGAAGCCGGCCGCGGTCGCCATCTCGATGAACTTGTCCTTGCCCGCGCCTTCCGACGAGGGGATCTGCCCGAACGAGCCGTTCACCTCGGCGCCGAAGTTGTCTTGCAGCGTCGCGCCGACCATGCCGTCGGGGAAGACGAAGGTTTCGAACGCGCCCGAATCCAGCGCGCCGCGCAGGATGCCCGAACCGCCCTGATCGACATAGCCCGCAATCACCAGCGCGTCGCCACCGGCCGAGGCCAGCGCGCCGACTTCGGCGGCGTAATCGGCCTTGCCGTCTTCATGGGCGGCGTTGATCGTCACGGTGCCGCCGGCGGCGGTGAAGGCTTCGGCGAAGCTGTCGGCCAGGCCCTTGCCGTAGTCGTTGTTGGTATAGGTCAGGGCAACCGACTTGATGCCGTGCTCCATGATGATTTCGGTCATCACCTGGCCCTGACGCGCGTCCGACGGCGAGGTGCGGAAGAACAGGCCGTTGTCGTCCAGCGTCGAGAGCGCGGGCGAGGTGGCCGAGGGCGAGATCATGACCATGCCGTTCGGCATGGCGACGTTTTGCAGCGAGGCGGTGGTTTCGCCCGAGCACATGCCGCCGACGATGCCCTTCACGCCTTCGGCGGTGATCAGACGTTCCACAGTGGCGGTGGCCGCCGCAGCGTCAACGCAGGTGCTGTCGCCGCGCACCGGGGTGACGGTCGCGCCGCCCATGAACTTGCCCGAGTCCGTGGCTTCTTTCATCGCCAGTTCGGCACCCTGCGCCATGGTCGGCGACATCGATTCCAGCGGGCCGGTGAAGCCCAGCGAAATCCCCAGTTTGACATCCTCGGCGAAAGCGCCGCCAGCGGTCAGCGCGGCAGCGGCGGTGGCCAGAAGAAGCTTTTTCATATGTTCACTCCCATGTTGGAACATTGTCCTGGCGCGAAGGTTAGAGCGCGCCTGCGTAAAAGAAAATAGGACAGGGTTGCTTTGCAGGGCCGAAATCCGACCATGCGGGCAAATTTTTGGCGCCTTGACGCAGCGTCCGCGCGTTTGCGGGGCGATCGGCGCGGCAGTCATTCGAATTTCTCTTCCGGGAAGTCGATGCCGGTCAGGTCGCAATCGTCGTCTTCGGGGATCAGGGCCGGGTCGTAATCGCCGCCTGCCTCGCCCGCCGCCCCCGAGGTGCCGCGCTCGCGGTAGGGGGTGGTCTGATAATGCGCCCGATAGCATTTCGAGAAATGCGAGGGCGAGGCGAAGCCGCAGGCCAGCGCCACGTTGATCACGCTCATCTCGGTCTGCATCAGAAGGTTGCGCGCCTTTTGCAGCCGGATCTCCATGTAATAGCGCTTGGGCGAGCGGTTGAGATAGCGCCGGAACAGCCGTTCCAGTTGCCGGGTCGACATGCCCACTTCTTCGGCCAGTTTTGCCGGGCTCACCGGGTCTTCGATATTGGCCTCCATCCGGCCGATCACCTGCGCCAGTTTCGGATGGCGCACGCCGATCCTTGTCGGGATCGACAGGCGCTGGCTGTCCTGATCGGTGCGGATCGAGTTATAGATCAGCTGGTCGGCCACGGTATTGGCCATCGCCTCGCCGTGATCGCGCGCGATCAGCTTGAGCATCAGATCGAGCGAGGCGGTGCCCCCCGCGGTGGTCAGCCGGTTGCCGTCGATCACGAAGACCGATTTGGCCAGCCGCACCTCTTCGAAATCTTCGGCGAAGCTGTCCTGATTTTCCCAATGGATCGTCGCGCGCTTGCCGTCCAGCAACCCGGCCCGGGCCACGGCCCAGGCGCCGGTGCACAGCCCGCCGATCGCGGCGCCGCGCCGTGCCTCGCGCCGCAGCCAGTTCAGGATCGGTTTCGTCGTCGCCTCGGTCACGTCGATGCCGCCGCACACCAGCACGGTGTCGTCGCGCGTGACCTCGTCCAGCCCCATGTCGACCCGCAGCGTCACCCCGTTCGAGCAAGACACATCCTGCCCGTCTTCGGAGGCCAGTTTCCAGTCGTAAAGTTTCTGGCCCGACACCTGATTGGCCAGTCGCAGCGGCTCTATCGCCGAGGCGAAGGCCATCATCGTCATCCGGTCGAGCAGCAGGAAGATATAACGCCGCGGGCGTTCGATCGGCGGCAGCCGCACGGTGCCATGCGAAGAGGCCGGGCGGGTATGGGTTCGGGGCGTGGAAGGGCTGCGCATTTGCGACCTGTGTTTGTCGTTTCAAGCCACACAATCAGGGAATTGTGTCCCCCGCAAGAGGGCGCGAACCGCGCGGCTTGGCGCACAGATTATGACCGCCCTGCAAAAAACGAATATTGGGTTTGTTCTGGCCCCCCGACCGCTTTATAAGCACCGGACACGCTCTGGATGCTTTGGAGGCGAAGATGGCTAAGGGATGGACGAAATCGGACTGGCGCGCGAAACCGCGGGTGCAGATGCCGGACTATCCCGACATGGCTGCGCTGCACGCGGTTGAGGCGACACTTGCGAAGATGCCGCCGCTGGTCTTTGCCGGCGAGGCGCGGCGCCTGCGCGCAGATCTGGCCAAGGTCGCCAAGGGAGAGGCCTTCCTGCTGCAAGGTGGCGACTGCGCCGAAAGCTTTGCCGAATTCTCGGCCGACAACATCCGCGACACGTTCAAGGTGATGTTGCAGATGGCGATCGTGCTGACCTGGGGCGCCAAGGTGCCGGTGGTCAAGGTCGGCCGGATGGCCGGGCAATTCGCCAAGCCGCGCTCGGCCCCGACCGAAATGATCGGCGGCGTGGAATATCCCAGCTACCGCGGTGACATCATCAACGGGTTCGAGGCCACGATGGACGCCCGGCTGCCCGACCCGAACCGGATGCTGCAGGCCTATACCCAGGCCGCGGCCAGCCTGAACCTGCTGCGCGCCTTCTCGACCGGCGGCTATGCCGATATTCACCGCGTGCAAAGCTGGATTTCGGGCTTCACCGACGAAGACGAGGCCGCGAAATACCGCAAGGTTGCCGAGCAGATCGCCGAGGCGATGGATTTCATGCGCGCCGCGGGTGTCACCTCGGAAACCGCGCATGAGCTGGGCACGGTCGATTTCTACACCAGCCACGAAGCACTGCTTCTGGAATATGAAGAGGCGCTGTGCCGGATCGACTCGACGTCGGGTCTGCCGGTGGCGGGCTCGGGCCATATGATCTGGATCGGCGACCGCACCCGTCAGCCCGACGGCGCGCATGTCGAATTCTGCCGCGGTGTGCAAAACCCGATCGGGCTGAAATGCGGGCCCTCGACCACGGCCGAGGATCTGAAGGTCTTGATGGCGAAACTGAACCCCGCCAACGAGGCCGGGCGGCTGACGCTGATTGCGCGTTTCGGGGCCGGCAAGGTGGGCGATCACCTGCCGCGTCTGATCCAGACCGTGCAGGCCGAAGGCGCCAATGTGGTGTGGACCTGCGATCCGATGCACGGCAACACGATCAAATCGGCCTCGGGCTTCAAGACCCGTCCGTTCGATTCGGTGCTGCGCGAGGTGCGCGAATTCTTTGCCATCCACAAGGCCGAGGGCACGATCCCGGGCGGCGTGCATTTCGAGATGACGGGCAAGGACGTGACCGAATGCACCGGCGGCGTGCGCGCGGTGTCCGACGAAGACCTGTCGAGCCGGTATCACACCGCGTGCGATCCGCGCCTGAACGCCAGCCAGTCGCTGGAACTGGCCTTCCTGGTGGCCGAAGAACTGCGTGACCGGCGCGCGCTGCAAAAAGCTGCGAACCAGTAAAACCGCCATATTACAAAAACTTGCGACCCGAAGTTAACACTTTCGGGTCGCTTTACTGGTTACGAACCCAGATTTCAGTCGTCGGCGCGCACAAGCCGGAACATCGCCCGCCGCTCCTCGGGGGTGCGGGGCGCGATGGCGGGGCGCTGCGGCTGTGCCGCAGGGGCGGGTTTGCCAAACGCCGGGGCCGGATCGTGGAGCCCCAGTGCGGCGGGATTGACCGGGACAGGGGCCGGTGCGGGCGTGTCGGCACCCTGGACGATGGGGGTGACCTGGGCCGCCATCACCTCGAAACGACGGGGCGTGCGCCCGATCGCCTCGCCCTCGGCCACCAGACAGCCCAGGGCACGGGTGATGTCGCCCAGATCGGATTTGAGCGGCAACAACACCAGCCGGGCGTTCAGCGGCGGTTTGCCGATGCCGGTTTCCGCGCGCAGCGTCAGCTCTACAATGGCGGGGTCCTGAAACATCGCCTCGGTCACTTCGGCGATCCGGCGGCGGCCTTCGGGGGTAAACATCGCGGTCAACGGCATGCCGCGCACCTCCATCCCCATCAGGTCGTTCAGATGCATGCCCGCCAGCCGGAACCGGCCCATGCCGGGGGCGACGCGTTCGATGATGAAGGCATATTCCAGCGCCCGTTCGATGCCGCGCGGGTCCACATCCGAGCGTGCAGGAACCAGACGACCGCGTCGCAGCGCCTCCCAATAGGCGCGCATCTCGGCCACGATCCGCTGCCCGGCCCCCGCCTGCTGCACCATCTGAACAACCTTCCCCAAGGTTTTCTCGTCGCGTTCCATCATAGCACCTGTTTCTTCGCCCGGGCGTAAAAACCGCGTGCCCGGCGCTGAAAAGCTCCGTTGCCTTCGGCGAAATCGGGTCTTTCGGTTGACCCACGGAGCGAAATCCTTACTGAACTCTTAATACGCCTTTTTTCTGCCACATGGAGAACTAAAGTCTTAAATGGTTAAGCCCGACACAGCCGAGAACCGCATGACCGCCCCCCAGAGCAGGGTGATTTCGATGACCGGATTCGCCGCCCGTCAGGGGGCGGCGCTTGGGTATGAATGGACTTGGGACATCCGTTCGGTGAATGGCAAGGGCTTCGATCTGCGGCTGCGTCTGCCCGAGGTCGAGGGGCTGGAAACCGCCGTACGCAGCGCCGTTGCACAGGTGGCCGCGCGCGGAAATATCACGCTGAATCTGCGGCTTGCCCGGTCCGAACAGGCCGAAGGGCTGCGCTTGAGCACCTCTGGTCTGACCGCGGTTCTGGGGGCTGTGGCGCAGATCGAGGCCGCGGCGCGAGAGCAGGGCCTGACCCTCGCCCCCAGCCGTGCAAGCGACCTGTTGACCCTGCGCGGCGTGATCGAACAGGGACCGCCCGCGCTGGAGGATCCGGCTGCGTTACGCGCTGCGCTGTTAACGGATCTTGAGGCGCTGTTAACCGATTTCAGCGCGATGCGGGCGGCAGAAGGTGGCGAAATTGGGGCGGTGATCGGCGCGCAGATCGACCGGATCGCGACCCTGACCGAAGAGGCACAGGCCGCCGCCGAGGCGCGCCGCCCCGAGGTCGCAACCGCCCTGCGCGCCAATCTGGCCCGCGTGATGGAGGGGGCGCCCGGCGCCGATCCGCAGCGCATCGCGCAGGAACTGGCGATGCTGGCGGTCAAGGCCGACGTGGCCGAAGAACTCGACCGGCTGCGCGCCCATGTCACCGCCGCGCGCACGCTGCTGGCAGATCCGGCGCCGGTGGGGCGCAAGTACGAATTCCTGACGCAGGAATTCGTGCGCGAGGCGAATACGCTGTGTTCCAAATCGGGGTCAGAGCGGCTGACCGCGATCGGGCTTGACCTCAAGCATGTCATCGACCAGATGCGCGAGCAGATCCAGAATGTGGAGTAAGTCATGACCGACCTGGCCCGCCGCGGCTTGCTGATCATCCTGTCCTCGCCCTCGGGGGCAGGCAAATCGACGCTGGCGAAACGGCTGATGGCCTGGGACCCGTCGCTGAAATTCTCGGTCTCGGCCACCACGCGCGCGCCGCGCCCGGGCGAAACCGACGGGGTCGATTACTTCTTCCGCAGCAAGCACGATTTCAACGAGATGGTGATGGCGGGCGAGATGCTGGAACATGCCGAGGTGTTCGGCAATTTCTACGGCACCCCGAAAGCCCCGGTCGAGGCCGCAATGCGCGCGGGCAATGATACGCTGTTCGACGTGGATTGGCAGGGCGGCCAGCAGATCCGCCGCTCGTCGCTGGGCAAGGATGTGGTCAGCATCTTCATCCTGCCGCCCTCGATCGCCGAGCTGGAAAGCCGGCTGCGGGGCCGCGCGCAAGACAGCGACGAGGTGATCGCGGCGCGGATGGCAAAATCCATGCATGAAATCAGCCACTGGGCCGAATATGATTATGTGGTGGTGAACCATGACGCCGATCAGGCGACGGAAGAGTTGAAAACCATCCTGTCGGCTGAACGCGCGCGCGCCGACCGTCAGCCGGGTCTGACCGAATTCGTGCGCGGCTTGCACAAGGAGTTTGACGCGCGATGATCTATGAACTCGACGGAATTGCGCCGGTGATCGGGCAGGACGCCTGGGTCGCCCCCGATGCCAATCTGATCGGCCGTGTGGTGCTGGAAGACGCGGCCTCGGTCTGGTTCGGCTGCACCTTGCGCGGCGATAACGAAGAAATCCGCGTTGGCCGCGGCTCGAACGTGCAGGAAAACGTCGTCTGCCACACCGACATGGGCTTCCCGCTGGTGATCGGGCCGGATTGCACCATCGGGCACAAGGCGATGCTGCACGGCTGCACCATCGGGGCGGGCAGCCTGATCGGCATGGGCGCCACGGTGCTGAACGGCGCCAGGATCGGCCGCGGTTGCCTGATCGGTGCGGGCGCGCTGATTACCGAGGGCAAGGAAATCCCCGACGGCAGCCTGGTGATGGGCAGCCCAGGCAAGGTGGTGCGCGAACTGGATGCAGAGGCACAGGCGCGGCTGTTGAAATCGGCGGCGCATTACCGCGCCAATGCGGCACGCTATGCCCGCGGGCTGAGGGCGCTGTGATGCTGCTGGACCCGCAAACCCCGTGGCTGCGCCCGCTTTGGGCGCGGATCGCGGTGACCGCGGTGCCGTTGCTGTGCTCGGCCCTGGCCTTCGATCAGGGCTGGGTGCTGCCCGGTGCGGTTCTGGCGGGGGTGACGGGCTGGGTGTTCCGGCGGTTGTTCCTGCCCTGAGCGCGCCTCAGTCGGCCTTCAGGGGCACTTCGAGAATGTCGAAATCGACGCCCGGCCAGATCTGGGCCACCTCGGTGCGCACCAGCCTGGTATTGGGCAGCGGCGGGCAATAGGCCCGCAACGCGCCCTGATAGCCGCAATCGCGCAGGACGCGCGCCAGATCCAGAATGTCATACTCTGACGTCATCAGGGGCGACAGCACCACATCGGGTGCCGTGCGTGCCAGCAGTTCGGCGTCAATCGCGTCCAGCTGGACAATCGCGACCGCGGCGCCAGAGACCGCCTGCAACGCCAGGGGAAGTGTCGCGGACGGCTCCACCATCAGAATGCGGCGGCCGGCCAGATCGTCGCGCACCCGCCCCGCCGGACCGGACTGCCGCAAGTTCGAAGAGGGCGGAATCGTCATGCGGCGGTCCTGAAGGCTGCGGCTGAGAGAACATCCCTCGGGTGAAAAATCTTTATATCACATGCAAAGGGTTAGCCCTGCACGCCCCGGGCCTCAAGCGAATTTGCATGCGTGGTTTACTCTGCACCGGGATTGGTCGACGCTCCGCACAGCGAATCGGAGAGCCATCATGCTGAAATCGTCCATCATCCCGGTTCTTCAGGCCGTGCCCCTGCCGGTTCTGCTGGTGAACGCCGAGGAAAAGATCGTCGCCTCGAACCAGGGCGCGCAGGCACTGTTTGGCGCGGCGCTGGAAGGGCGGGCCTTCGTGACGGTGCTGCGCCAGCCGCAGCTGGGCCGGGCGCTGGAGGCCGCGCTGACCGACGGGCGGGCCGATCAGGTGCGGCTGCGGATCACGCCACCCGGGCGCGAGATGCTGACGCTGGTTTCGGTCGCGCCGCTGCCCCCCGATGAAGGCGGGATCTTGCCGCGCGGCGGCGCCATGCTGAGTTTCGAGGACATCACCGCCGTCGAGGAAGCCGAGGCGATGCGCCGCGATTTCGTCGCCAACGTCAGCCACGAGCTGCGCACCCCGCTGACTGCGCTGATGGGATTCGTCGAAACCCTGCGCGGCGCGGCCAAGGATGATCCGGTGGCGCGCGACCGGTTTCTGGCGATCATGGAACGCGAGGCGGGGCGGATGAACCGTCTGGTGGGCGATCTGCTCTCACTCAGCCGCGTCGAATCCGAAGAGCGTCTGCGGCCGACGACACAGGTCGATCTGTCGGCGGTGCTGAAAGGCGCGATGCAGACGCTGACGCCCGTGGCCGAGACGCAAAAGGTCGCATTGATCCGGGCGGGCGAGACCGGGGTGCTCAAGGTCTCGGGCGATGCCGATCAACTGACGCAGGTGTTTTCCAACCTGATCGAGAACGGCATCAAATATGGCGGGGCGGGTGGTTCGGTGACGGTCACCGTGACCCATATCGCGCATGAGCCCGTGCTGCGCGGCCCGGCCTTCCGTGTCGCGGTATCCGACAAGGGCGAGGGGATCGAGCCGATGCACCTGCCGCGCCTGACCGAGCGGTTCTATCGTGTCGACACCCACCGATCGCGCGAGCAGGGCGGCACCGGGCTGGGGCTGGCCATCGTCAAGCACATCGTCGCGCGCCATCGCGGACGGCTGAAGATCGAAAGCGAAAAGGGCAAGGGCAGCTGTTTCAGCGTGATCCTGCCGGCGCTTTGAAATCCGGGGCAGGGGGGCCGCCTGCACGGCATGGCTGGCTTCCTGTCCGCATATTCCCGGCGTCGGTTCAGTCCTCGAACCAGATCGCCGCGTTCGGCCCCAGTTCCAATGTCCCGTCGTGGACCCTGGCCGCCAGGATCGGACCGACCGGCGTGCCCGCGGGGGCGGTCAGGGTGACCGGATCAGGCCCAAGGTTGAAATAGCAGCGCAGGCTGGCCGCGCCCGTGCTGCGGCGGAAGGCCAGAACAGGGGCGGGGGCGGGCAGAAACTCGGTCGTGCCGAGGCGCAGCACGGGGCTTTCCCGCCGGAACGCCAGCATCTTGCGGTAATGGTGCAGCACCGAATTCGGGTCGGCCTCTTGCCCGGCCACATGACGCGCGGCCTGCGGCGGCTTGACCGGCAGCCACGGCTTCGCGGTGGAGAAACCGGCATGCGGCCCCGCGTCCCAGACCATCGGCGTGCGGCACCCGTCGCGGCCCTTGTTCTCGGGCCAGAAGCGCAGCCCGGGCGGGTCGGTCAGTTCGGCATATTCCAGCTCGGTCTCGGTCTGGCCCAGTTCCTCGCCCTGATAGATCCCGATCGTGCCCTGAAACGAGGCCAGCATCGCGATCGCCTGCTTCGCCAGCGCCTCGGGCGTGCCGAATTCCTTCCAGCGGGTGACATGGCGGTTCACATCGTGATTGGAAAATGACCACGAGGGCCAGCCCCCCGGCGCGGCCCGGAAAAAGCCCTCGATGGCGGTGCGGTAATGCGCGGGCGTGAATTCGGGGCCGAGCATGTCGAAGCTGTAGGCCATGTGCAGATGCGCGGGCCCTTGGGTATAGGCGGCCATGATCTGCAGCGCATAGGGCGCGACCTCGCCCACCTCGCCGACAAGGCAGCGTTCGTCGTAGCGATCCAGAAGCGCGCGCAGCCGGGCCAGGAAGGCAAGGTTCTCGGGCTGGCTCTTGTCATGGGCGTGGCGCTGCATGTCATAGGTGTTGACCGGCGGCCAGACCGGCCCGAAGGGCGTGGCGGGCGGGTTGTCACGCAACTGTCCGTCGTGGATGTAATAGTTCACGGTATCCAGACGGAACCCGTCGACGCCCCGGTCGAGCCAGAATTCCAGCACCTGCAGCATGGCGTCCTGCACCGCCGGGTTGCGCAGGTTCAGATCGGGCTGCGCGGGCAGAAAATTGTGCAGATAGTATTGCTTGCGCCCCGCGTCCCATTCCCAGGAGGGGCCTCCGAACACCGACAGCCAGTTGTTGGGCGGGCTGCCATCGGGGCGGGCATCGGCCCAGACATACCAGTCGGATTTGTCGCCGCGCGTGCGCGAATTGGCAAACCAGGGGTGTTTGTCCGAGGAATGGCTCAGCACTTGGTCGATGATGACCTTCAACCCCAGATCATGCGCCCGCGCCACCAGCGCGTCGAAATCGGCCAGCGTGCCGAACAGCGGTTCGACCCCGCAATAGTCGGACACGTCATAACCCATGTCGGCCATCGGCGAGGGAAAGATCGGGCTCAGCCAGATCGCATCCACGCCAAGGCTGGCGACATGCGGCAGCCGGCGGGTGATGCCGCGCAGATCGCCCACGCCGCTGCCGCCGTCGTCTTGAAAGCTGCGCGGATAGATCTGATAGATCACCGCGCCCCGCCACCAGTCCTGCGCCATGATGCCCCCTCGCTGCCTGAGATTCGGGCAAAGCATAGACCTGTTTGCCCGCGCAGCAAATCAATGCCCGCTGACGCTTGACGGGGCGGGCGTGGAGGCCCATCAAGGGTGAAACAGCGCCGAAGGGTTCGAGCTTGAAAGATATCACTGCCCCCACCGTCGAAGCTCTGCGGGATGATATTCTGCGCCATCTGACCTATACGATGGGGAAAGACGCCGATCATGCCTCGGTCTACGACTGGCGTATGGCGCTGAGCTTCGCGCTGCGGGACCGGATCGTGGAGCCGTGGTTTGCGGCGACGCGGCAGACCTGGGATCAGGGGCGCAAGCGGGTCTATTACCTGTCGATGGAATTCCTGATCGGGCGGGTGCTGGAAGATGCGGCGATCAATCTGGGGCTGCGCGCCACTTGCCGTGATGCGATGACAAGCCTTGGCGTCGATTTCCGTGCCGTGGTCGAGGATGAACCCGACGCGGCGCTTGGCAATGGCGGGCTGGGGCGTCTGGCGGCGTGCTACATGGAAAGCATGGCGTCGCTGGGCTGTGCCGGTTACGGCTATGGCATCCGCTACGAGCACGGGCTGTTCCGGCAGCGGTTCGAAGGCGGACGGCAGGTCGAAACCCCCGAAGACTGGCTGAAGCAACGCCACCCTTGGGAGTTCGAGCGCCCCGAGGCGGCCTATGAGATCGGGTTCAAGGGTACGGTCGAGAAACGCGACGGCAAATCGGTCTGGGTGCCGGGCGAAACCGTCATGGCCGAGGCCTTCGACATGCCGGTGATCGGCTGGAAGGGGAAATGGGCCAATACGCTGCGGCTGTGGTCGGCCACGCCCACGACGCTGTTCGATCTGGCGCGCTTCAACCACGGCGATTACGCCGCCGCGGCCGAACCCGAGGCGCTGGCGCGCACGCTTTCGCGCGTGCTGTACCCCGATGACACCACCTATCAGGGCAAGGAGCTGCGGCTGAAACAGGAATATTTCCTGACCGCCGCCGCCTTGCACGACATCATTCGCCGGCATGTTTCGGGCGGCTATGCGCTCAAGGATCTGCCCGATCATGTCGCGATCCAGATGAACGACACACACCCCGCGATCGCCGGGCCCGAGCTGGTGCGGATTCTGGTCGATCTGAACGGCATGAGCTTCGATGATGCCATCGAGATCACCGTAAAATGTCTGGGCTACACCAACCACACCCTGCTGCCCGAGGCGCTGGAACGTTGGGCGACCTATCTGATGGGCTCGGTCTTGCCGCGGCACATGCAGATCATCGAGCAGATCGACGCCTGGCACCTGAAGAACAACCCCGCGCGGCCGCATTACGTCGGCGTCGTCAAGCACCACGAGGTGCGGATGGGCGAGCTGGCCTTCGTCACCGCGCACAAGGTCAACGGCGTGTCCGCGTTGCACAGCGAGTTAATCAAGCAAAACCTGTTCCCCGAACTCGACAAGCTGCATCCCGGGCGGATCATCAACCAGACCAACGGTGTGACCCCGCGGCGTTGGCTGCGGATGGCGAACCCGGCGCTTTCCAGGCTGATCACGGAAACCATCGGCACCGGATGGGAGGCCGATCTGGACCGGCTGCGCGATCTGGAACCGCATGTCGACGACCCGGGCTTTCGCACGGATTTCGCCGCTGCCAAGCGGCAGAACAAGGACGCGCTGGCCAACTGGTTTCTGGAAACGCAGGGGGTCAAGGTCGATCCGGCGGCGATCTTCGATGTGCAGGTCAAGCGCATCCACGAATACAAACGCCAGCTGCTGAACATCCTGCAGACCATCGCGGAATGGCACGAGATGCGGAACAACCCGCAGGCCGACTATCAGCCGCGGGTCAAGATCTTTGGCGGCAAGGCCGCGCCGGGCTATCATACGGCCAAGGAAATCATCCGTCTTATCAATGACGTGGCGAGTGTTGTTAATGCGGATCCGTTGACCGGGGATCGGCTGAAGATCGTCTATCCCGCGAATTACAACGTCTCGATGGCCGAGCGGCTGATCCCGGCGGCCGATCTGTCCGAACAGATTTCGACCGCGGGCAAGGAAGCCTCGGGCACGGGCAACATGAAATTTGCGCTGAACGGCGCGCTGACGATCGGCACGCTCGACGGCGCCAATGTCGAGATCCGGCAAGAGGTCGGCGCCGAGAATTTCTTCCTGTTCGGCCTGACGGCGTCAGAGGTGATGGAACGCCGCAAAGACCCCGAACACGCGCGCCATGCAATCCTTGCAAGCCAGCCATTGCAGGATGTGTTGCAAATGATCGCCGAAGGCCGCTTCAGCCCCGAAGAACCCGAACGTTATCATGGGCTTGTCCATAATATGTGGCATTCGGATTACTTTCTTGTAGCCTCTGATTTCGAGGCGTACCGTAGCGCGCAGGCGCAGGTGGACCGGGCCTTTGCCGACCAGGATCGCTGGTGGCGCATGGCCGCATTGAATACCGCACGAATGGGCTTTTTCTCGTCTGACCGGGCCATTCGTGGTTACATGGCCGAGATCTGGGAGACGGAATCGGCCCTTTGAGGGACGTGATGGGACGGATTGACCATACCGAGGCAGAGCAGCTGGCCGCAGGCCGGCACCATGACCCGTTCTCGGTTCTGGGCTACCACCAGGGGTGGGTCACTGCACTGGTGCCCGATGCCGAGCGGCTTTGGGCCATGGGGGAAGAGGAAGTTGAGCTTTCCCCTGTAACCCATGGTGTTTTCAGTGGAAAATGGCCGGGTGGTCCGTATCGCCTGCGGGCGCAGAACGCGCATGCCACCTGGGATTTCGAAGATCCCTACGGCTTCGGTCCGGTGCTGGGCGAGATCGACGAATATCTGATCGGCGAGGGCACGCACCGTCGCTTGTGGCAGGTTCTGGGCGCGCATGTGATTACCCACGAAGGCCATCGCGGGGTTCATTTCGCGGTCTGGGCCCCCTCGGCGCGGCGGGTGTCGGTGGTTGGCGGGTTCAACAACTGGGATGGCCGGCGCCATCAGATGCGTCGTCGCGGGGCAACGGGCGTATGGGAGATCTTCGTGCCCGCGCTGCAGGCGGGCGAGGCCTACAAGTTCGAAATTCTGGGGGCGGGCGATGTCTTGCTGCCGACCAAGGCCGATCCGCTGGGTTTTGGTGCCGAACACCCGCCGCAGACCTCTTCGGTGGTGCGCGAGCTGGGGCTGCACCCCTGGGGCGATGACGCCTGGATGGGGCGGCGCGAGGCGGTGCAGAACATTCACGCGCCGGTCTCTGTCTACGAGGTGCATCTGGGCAGCTGGCGGCGCGTCTGGAACGAAGGCGGGCGGCCGCTGAGCTACTTTGAACTCGCCTCGCAACTGATTGATTATGTTGTGGATATGGGATTCACTCATATCGAGTTGCTACCGATCACCGAACATCCGTTCGAGGGCAGCTGGGGCTATCAGCCGATCGGGCTTTATGCGCCGACGATCCGCCATGGCCGCCCCGAGGAATTTGCGGCGCTGGTCGATGCGGCGCATCGGCGTGGGGTCGGCGTAATCCTGGACTGGGTGCCGGGGCATTTTCCGACCGATGAACACGGACTGCGCCGGTTCGACGGCACCGCGCTTTACGAACATGCCGACCCGAAAGAGGGGTTCCATCGCGACTGGAACACGCTGATCTACAATTACGGGCGGCGTGAGGTTTCCAACTATCTTCTGGCCAACGCCTTGTTCTGGCTTGAGGAATATCACCTCGACGGGCTGCGGGTCGATGCCGTGGCGTCGATGCTCTACCGTGATTATTCGCGTCCCGAGGGCGAGTGGGTGCCCAACCGATACGGCGGGCGCGAGAACCTCGAAGCGATCGAATTCCTGAAGGCGATGAACGCGCAGGCCTATGGCGGCGCGCCGGGGATCATCACGGTCGCCGAGGAAAGCACCGCCTTCCCGGGTGTCAGCAAGCCGGTGCACGAAGGGGGGCTGGGGTTCGGGTACAAGTGGAACATGGGCTGGATGAACGACTCCCTGCGCTATTTCGCCCGTGATCCGATCTACAGAAAGCACCACCACAATGAACTTACCTTTGCAAGTTCATATGCTTACAGTGAAAACTTCATCTTGCCGATCAGCCATGACGAGGTGGTGCATGGCAAGGGGTCGATGTTGAACAAGATGCCCGGGCACGAGGCCGAGAAATTCGCCAACCTGCGGGCCTTCTATGCTTTCCAATGGGCGCATCCGGGCAAGAAGCTGCTGTTCATGGGGCAGGAATTCGCCCAGGCGCGCGAATGGGCGCATCAGGACGCGCTGGACTGGCATTTGCTTGATGATCCGCGCCATCTGGGGGTGCAGCGTCTGGTGCGCGATCTGAACCGGGTTTATCGCACTCAGCCCGCGCTGCACTGGAGCGATTGCGAGCCCGAAGGCTTCGCCTGGATCGAGGCCGATGATGCGGAACATTCCGTTTATGTGTTCGAGCGCCGTGCCCCCGGGGCGGCGCCGGTGGTGATTGCCGCCAACCTGACGCCGGTCGAGCGCATGATGCGCATCGGTCTGCCCGAGGGGGGCGAATGGGTGGAATTGCTCAATACCGACAGCGCGTTCTACGGGGGGGCGAACCGCGGGAATCTCGGCTTGATCGAAGCCGAGGATCTGCCCTGGTCGCGACGCGCGCAAAGTGCCGAAATCTATCTGCCGCCGCTGGCGGTTGTGATGTTCGCGCCGAAAAGCGGTGCGAGGAGGGGAAAATGAACACACAGCCCAATCAACGCCTCTCGTCCCAGGCGATGGCCTTTGTTCTGGCCGGAGGGCGCGGTTCGCGCCTGAAGGAGTTGACTGACCGGCGTGCAAAACCTGCCGTCTATTTCGGCGGCAAGACCCGGATCATCGACTTTGCGCTGTCCAATGCGCTGAACTCCGGTATCCGCAAGATGGCGATCGCCACGCAATACAAGGCCCACAGCCTGATCCGTCACATGCAGCGCGGCTGGGGGTTCTTCCGGGCCGAGCGCAACGAATACCTCGACATCCTGCCCGCCAGTCAGCGCGTGTCCGAAAGCCAGTGGTATCTGGGCACCGCCGATGCGGTGACGCAAAACATCGACATCATCGAGGATTACAAGGTCAAATACGTCGTGATCCTGGCTGGCGACCATGTCTACAAGATGGATTACGAAATCATGCTGCGCCAGCATGTGGAAAGCGGCGCGGATGTCACCATCGGCTGCCTGACCGTCCCGCGGATGGAGGCCACCGCCTTTGGCGTGATGGCGGTGGACAAGACCGGGCGCGTCACCGAGTTTCTGGAAAAACCCGCCGACCCGCCGGGCATGCCGGGCGACCCCACGCACAGCCTGGCGTCGATGGGGATCTATGTCTTCGATTGGCAATTCCTGCGCGATCTGCTGATCCGCGACGCCGAAGACCCGAATTCGAGCCATGATTTCGGCACCGATCTGATCCCGCAGATCGTGAAGAACGGCAAGGCAATGGCGCATAAATTCAGCGAAAGCTGTGTCAAGACGGGGCTGGAGACCGAGCCCTACTGGCGCGATGTCGGCACGATCGACGCGTTCTGGCAGGCCAATATCGACCTGACCGAATTCACGCCGAAGCTGGATCTGTATGACAACGAATGGCCGATCTGGACCTATGCCGAACTGGTGCCGCCCGCGAAATTCATCCATGACGAGGACGGGCGCCGTGGCTCGGCGGTCAGTTCGCTGGTCTCGGGGGATTGCATCGTGTCCGGGTCGGAAGTGCGCAACTCGCTGCTGTTCACCGGCTGCCGGGCGCATAGTTTTTCCAGCCTCGAACATGTGGTGGCGCTGCCCTATGTCGATATCGGACGCAAGGCGGAGCTGAGCAACTGCGTGATCGACCGCGGCGTGCAGATCCCGGCCGGGCTGATCGTGGGCGAAGACCCCGAAGAAGACGCGAAATGGTTCCGCCGGACCGAAGGCGGGGTGGTCCTGATCACCCAGCCGATGCTGGACCGGCGCGCGGCGATTTTGGGCTGAGGGCGGGGGCTGTCTGCCCCCGCACCCCCGAGGATATTTGCGCCAAAGTGAAAGGCCAAAAGAAAGGGATACCATGAAAAAGGTGTTGTCCGTCGCGTCCGAGGCTGTGCCGCTGATCAAGACCGGGGGGTTGGCCGATGTGGTGGGCGCGCTGCCTGCGGCGCTGGCCGGGCAGGGCTGGCAGATGCGGGTGCTGATCCCGGCCTACCGGGGCGTTCTGGCGCAGCTGGGCAAGGTCAGGCAGGTCTGGACCGACCCGGATCTGTTCGGCGGTCCGGCGCGGGTGGTTCTGGGAAAATGTGGCGGGGTCGAGGTGATGGCGCTGGATGCGCCGCATCTGTATGACCGCGCGGGCGGGCCCTATTCGGGGCCGGATGGCGATTTCTGGGACAATGCCGAACGTTTTGCCGCGCTCAGCTGGGCGGCGGCGGCGATCGTGCGCGATGGCGCGGGAGGCTGGCAGCCCGACGTGGTGCACGCCCATGACTGGCAGGCGGCCCTGGCGCCGGCCTATCTGCGCTATTGGGGCGTGCAGATCCCGACTGTGCTGACGATTCACAACATGGCCTTTCAGGGCCGGGTCGGCGCCACGAAAATGGCCGCGCTGCGGCTGCCGCCCGACTGGTTCCACCGTGACGGCTATGAATACTGGAGCGATATTTCCACGCTGAAGGCCGGTCTGACCGTGGCCTATGCGATCACAACCGTCAGCCCGCGCTATGCCGACGAGCTGATGCGCGCAGAATTCGGGTTGGGGCTGGAGGGGGTCATTCAGGCCCGCGCGGGGGCTGTGCATGGTATTCTGAACGGCATCGACATGGCGGTCTGGAACCCCGCGCACGACCCCGAGATCATTCCGTTCTCGGCCGGCAAGATGGCGGGAAAAGCGAAGAACCGCAAAGCCTTGATGGACGAGTTTCATCTGGATGTTCCGGGGCCCCTGGCGGTGCTGGTCAGCCGGTTGACGCCGCAGAAAGGCATCGACCTTCTTCCCTCCAGCCTTGAGGATTTCATTGCGGCGGGCGGTGGGCTGGCGATCCTCGGGTCGGGCGATCCCTGGGCCGAGGGCATGGTGCAGGGGCTGGCCGCGCGCTACCCCGGGCGGGTCGGTGTGAAGATCGGCTATGACGAGGGGCTGAGCCACCGGATGTTCGCGGGCGGCGACGCGGTGCTGGTGCCGTCCCGGTTCGAACCCTGCGGCCTGACCCAGCTTTACGGTCTGCGCTATGGCTGTGTGCCCGTGGTGTCGGCGGTGGGCGGTCTGGCGGATACGGTCATCGGTGCGACCCCCGCGACCGAGGCGGCGGGTGCCGCGACGGGCGTCGTGTTCCATCCGGTCGACGATCTGGCATTGCGTCAGGCGTTGCGCAAACTGACCTCGCTTTATGCCGATCGCAAGGGCTGGGCAGCGCTGGTGCGGCGCGGCATGAAGACGGACTGGGGCTGGGATGCCTCGGCGGCGCGCTATGCGGCGCTTTATGAAAGCCTGTTGTAAATGCAGATCCTGCCCGGTGATCCGGCCGAACTCGGGGCCACGCCCCGCGACGGCGGGGTGAATTTCGCCCTGTTCTCGGCCCATGCCGAGGCGGTGGATCTGTGCCTGTTCCTGGACGGTCGCGAAGAGCGGGTGGCGCTGCCGGAACGGGCGGGCGATGTCTGGCATGGGTTCGTGCCCGGGCTGGGGCCGGGGGCGGAATACGGGTTTCGTGTGCATGGCCCCTGGGCGCCTGATCTGGGGCACCGTTTCAACCCGGCCAAACTGTTGCTTGACCCTTATGCGCGGGCGCTCAGCAAGCCGCTGATCTGGGACGCGGCTTTGCAGGGCGGTGCGGGGCCCGCACGCCCCGACCGCCGCGACAGCGCCGCCGCCATGCCGCGCGCCGTGGTCTGCGCGCCGCAAAATCCGCATTGGGAACGCCCCGCAACGCCATGGTCGGAAACGATTATCTATGAGGCGCACCCGAAGGGCCTGAGCATGTTGCACGCCGAGGTGTTGCCAGAATTGCGTGGCACTTTCGCGGGGCTCGCCAGCCCGCCGATCCTGCGCCATCTGCAGGATCTGGGGGTCACCGCAATCGAATTGCTGCCGGTCTGCGCCTTTATGAACGACCGCTTCCTGGTCGAGCACGGGTTGAGCAACTACTGGGGCTATCAGCCGGTGGGCTTTTTCGCGCCCGAGCCGCGCTATGGCACGCCCGAGGCGTTTCGCGCCATGGTGCGCAGTTTTCACAGCGCCGGGATCGAGGTGATCCTGGATGTCGTCTTCAACCATTCGGGCGAGGGCGACGGGCAGGGCCCGACGCTGAGCCTGCGCGGCATCGACAATGCCAGCTATTACCGGCTGGCCGAGGGCGGGCGCGGCTATATCAACGACACCGGCACCGGGAATACGCTGGATCTGTCGCATCCGATGGTGCTGCGGATGGTGATGGATTGTCTGCGTCATTGGGTGGTGGAGATGGGCGTGGACGGGTTCCGGTTCGATCTGGCGGCGACGCTGGCGCGCGACGCCACCGGCGCGGTCAATCTGGGCACGGCCTGTTTTCTGGCGGCGCTGCGGCAAGACCCGGTGCTGCGCCATGTCAAACTGATCGCCGAGCCCTGGGACATCGGCCCGGGGGGCTATCGGCTGGGCAGTTTCCCGCATCCCTTTGCCGAATGGAACGACCGCTTCCGCGATGGTTTGCGGCAGTTCTGGCGTGGCGATGCGGGGCAGATGCCGGAGCTGGCGCGGCGGATTGCTGGTTCGGCCGAGATCTTCGATCATTCCGGCAGGCCGGCGACCGCCTCGGTCAACTTTCTGACGGCGCATGACGGTTTTACCCTGCAAGACCTTGTTTCCTATAATGAAAAGCGAAACGAGGCGAATGGCGAACAAAACCGTGACGGGCATAACGCGAATTTCTCGCAGGCGCTGGACGACCCGGTCGCACAAATCGCGCGCAAGCGGGCGCTGTTGGCGTCGCTGCTGATCGCGCAGGGCGTGCCGATGCTGCTGGCGGGCGACGAGATCGGCAATTCGCAGGGCGGTAACAACAACGCCTACGCCCAGGATAACCCGGTGGGCTGGATCGACTGGCCGGCGGCGGACGCCGGTCTGACCGCCTTCGTCGCGCGTCTGGTGCGGTTGCGCCGGGCCCATCCGGTGCTGCGCCAGACGCGGTTCCTGCATGCCAAGATCCGCGCCCAGGATGGCAAGCGCGACCTGATCTGGCGGCTTCCCTCGGGGGCCGAGCCGGGACCGCAGGACTGGCACAACGCGCAGGCGCAATGCCTGTGCGTCGAGATCCGCGGCGCGGCCGAGGGGCCCGAAGGCGCCGCGGCGCGCGAGGCCGTGTTCGCGGTGTTCAATGCCGGTCCGACGACCGAGGTCACATTGCCCGAGGGCCGCTGGACGCTTGCGCTGGATAGCGCCGATCCCGACGCACCCGAGCGGATCTGTCACGCGAGCATCACTTGCGTTGCCGCGCAATCTGTTCAACTGTTCACCCGGCCCACCGCCCAGCAGGAGCAAGCATGACCACCTACCCGACCACCCCGTTTGACGGCCAGAAACCCGGCACTTCGGGGCTGCGCAAGAAGACGAAGGTCTTTATGCAGCCGAATTTCCTGGAAAATTTCGTGCAGGCCACGTTCGACGCGATCGGTGGCGTTGCGGGCAAGACGCTGGTTCTGGGGGGCGACGGGCGCTATTTCGGGGACAGTGCCGCGCAGGTGATCCTGAAGATGGCGGCGGCCAATGGCGCGGCGCGGGTGATCGTGGGGCAGGGCGCCTGGCTGTCGACTCCGGCCGCCTCGAACCTGATCCGCCAGCGCAAGGCGGATGGCGGGCTGATCCTGTCGGCCAGCCATAACCCCGGCGGCCCGGATGAAGATTTCGGCCTGAAATACAACATGGCCAATGGCGGCCCCGCGTCCGAAGCGGTGACAGAGGCGATCTTTGCCCGCAGCAAGGTCATCACCGAATTCCGCAAGCTCGAGGCGCCTGATGTCAATCTGGAGATGGTCGGGGAAAGCCATCTGGGCGGCATGACGGTCGAGGTCGTCGATCCCGTTTGCGATTATGCGGACCTGATGGAAACCATTTTTGATTTCAAGGCCTTGCGCGGCCTTTTTCATGAAGGTTTCACGATGCGCATGGACAGCATGTGCGCGATCACCGGCCCCTATGCGGTCGAGATTTTCGAAAACCGTTTGGGCGCTCCGAAAGGCTCGGTCGTGCATGAGTCCCCGCTGCCCGATTTCGGCGGCATGCATCCCGATCCGAACCCGACCTGGGCGCATGAGCTGATGGCCGAGATGATGGGCGATGCGGCACCTGATTTCGGCGCGGCCTCGGATGGCGACGGGGATCGCAACATGATCCTTGGACGCGGGGTCTATGTCAGCCCGTCGGACAGTATCGCGGTGCTGGCGGCCAATGCGCATCTGGTGCCGGGCTACGCCGGGGGGCTGAAGGGTGTGGCGCGTTCCATGCCGACCTCGGCGGCGGTGGACCGGGTTGCGGCGGCGCTGGCGATTGAGTGTTATGAAACGCCCACGGGATGGAAATTCTTTGGAAATCTGATGGATGCGGGCCGTGTTTCACTTTGTGGCGAAGAAAGTTTCGGCACGGGCAGCGATCATGTCCGCGAGAAAGACGGGCTTTGGGCCGTGTTGATGTGGCTCAACATCATCGCCGCGCGGGGGCAGGGCGTGGCCGAGATCATGGCCGATCACTTCACCCGCTTCGGGCGCAACTACTATTCGCGCCACGATTACGAAGCACTGCCCAGCGATGTTGCCAATGCCATGCTGGGGGATCTGCGCGACCGTCTGGATGGCTTGAAAGGCATTGTTGTTCAGGGCCTTGTGGTCGAAAGTTCAGACGAATTCAGTTATACCGATCCGGTCGATGGCTCGGTTTCGGCGCAGCAGGGGTTTCGCATCCTGTTCGAGGGCGGCTCGCGCGTCGTTCTGCGGCTGTCGGGAACCGGCACCGAGGGCGCGACCCTGCGCGTCTATCTTGAACGCTATGTGCCGGGTCCCGAGGGGCTGGACGCCGACCCGCAGGACGCCCTGGCGCCGATCATCGCCGCGACCGAGGATATCGTCGGCATTCGCGCCCGCACCGGGCGCCAGGGGCCCGATGTGATCACCTGAGATCAACGGACGGGGCAGGGCGGCTTGACTTTGCCGCGGCGCACCGCCCTTCTTGGGCCAACAATCAGGAGATCCCATGCAACGCCCCTTCGATACCGAGCTTGAAACCCGGCTTTGCCGCTATGCCGCGGTCGACAGCCAGAGCGCTGCCGGATCGTCCACGTCACCCAGCACCGCGATCCAGCTTGATCTGCTGCGGATGCTGCAGGCCGAACTGCTTGAAATCGGTGCGCAGGACGTGAAGTTGACCGACTACGGCGTTGTTCTGGCAACGATTCCCGGAACGGCGCCGGGCCCGACGATCGGCTTTCTGGCGCATGTCGATACCGCGCCCCAGTTCAACGCGACAGGTGTGAAACCGCGGGTGATCCGCGGCTATAATGGCGGTGACATCAGCTTCCCGGATGATCCGGCACTGGTGTTGTCGCCCGCCGAATTTCCCTATCTGGCGCAGAAACAGGGCGATGACATCATCACCGCCTCGGGCACGACGCTGCTGGGGGCCGATGACAAGGCGGGCGTTGCGATCATCATGACGGCAGCGCGTCATCTGCTGGCGCATCCCGAAATTCTGCATGGGCCGATCCGCATTGCATTCACGCCCGACGAGGAAATCGGTCATGGCGTGGGCGCCGAGTTGCCGCACGATCTGGGCGCCGATTTCGCCTATACGTTCGACGGCGGCGCCGTGGGTGAAATCGAATACGAAAGCTTTTCGGCCGATGGCGCCGAAGTCACGATCACCGGCGTTTCGGTCCATCCGGGTCAGGCCAAGGGCAAGATGGTGAACGCGATCCATCTGGCGGCCAAGCTGATCGCAACCTTGCCGCAGGCCACGATGACGCCCGAGGTAACCGACGGCCGCGAGGGGTTCATCCACGCAATGGACATGACCGGCGGTTCGTCGGAAATGAAGATCTCCTTCATCCTGCGCGATTTCGAACGTGACGGTCTGGCCGACAAGGGCGCGCTGCTGCGGCAGGTCTGCGCCGCCATTCAGGCGACCGAACCGCGCGCGCAGATCAGCTGCGAGATCACCCCGCAATATCGCAACATGCGCTATTGGCTGGAGAAAGACATGACGCCGGTCGATCTGGCGCGGGCGGCATGCCGCAAACTCGGGATCGAGCCCAGCTCGGTGCCGATCCGTGGCGGCACCGATGGCTCGCGCCTGACCGAGTTCGGCGTGCCGACGCCCAATCTGTTCACCGGCATGCAGAACATCCACGGCCCGCAGGAATGGGTCTCTGTGCAGGATATGGCACAGGCGACCGAGCTGTGCCTGACTCTGGTGGGGTTGGCGGCGGAAACGGCCGGTTAATCTGGCTTTCATAAGGTTCGTGCAGGACACAAGGCCTGAAATGACGCTCTGTGGTGTAACTAAATTTACATAATACCGATTATGGGACTTTTGTTTGTTTCCGATTGAGCATGTCATCTGGCCCCCGATTGATGATTTTGCGTCGGGCTTGGTCAGCGCTGATCTTCTTTCCGCCGGAGCATCGCGCGTAAATCCCAGAGCCTCCGGCTCATGCCGTTCCACCGGTCGATCTGAACGTATCTGCTGATTTCGGCGGGTGGGACAAACTGCAGTCTGGAGGACCGAGCCTTCCCGTCGTCTATGGCACGCATCGCCGCGACGACACGCGACAGGATCAGGTCGCGACGCTCGCTGCGTGTATCCGAAGTCTTGCCGAAGTTTGGAAAGGTCGGGTTCGGGTTCACTTCGAAGATCACCACCCTGCCCTCGTGCAGCCCGTAGTCGATCCGGCCGAACTGCAGCCCGGCCAGATCGGTCGCTTTCAGAAGCGCGTCGCGATGCGGGTTGTCGCGCACGAACGCCAGCTCTTCTGCCGAGAACTCCGGGGAACTGCGGCTGATCGAGGATTTCACCACCCATTCCGAACTGCGCAGGATGTGTTGCGGGATGATGGCATCGCCAATCCTGAAGGCGCCGTATTTGCGAAAAAGCCCATCGCTGTCGGCGGCGGTCTCGAAACTGACCGCGATGCGCCGTTTCAGCGGCCGCCCAGCGGCGCGCATCGCCTGAAGCGCGGCATCGAAGTCGTCTTCTGACCGGATCAGCCCCGTTTCCGCGCCGAGGCAGCCATCCTCCAGCCGCAGAAACACCGGGTAACGCGACGGGCGGTCGCCCCCTTCCAGGCGGGTCACTTCGACAGGGTTCAGCCCTGCCCTGTTGAGCCTGCGCAGCAATGCGTAGCGTTCGCAGGCGGCGCAGGGATCGTTCAGGATGCGTGTGTGCGGATCTGCGCGACGGGCCGCCTGGGCAATCGCGGCGGCGGCCGTCATGCCAAAGCCGTCAAGAAATTCGAAATCGGAAAAGATCAGCGTTCCGGCCGGAAAGGACAGCCTGCGGAACGCCTCTTGATAGGTGATGACCCTTAGGAACGGCAGGTGCCGTCCCGCACTTGCCATCAGCTTGCGTGCCGGATTCCGGTTCAACGCGTGAACGAAGTAGGTGATCATGGCTTCTGAACCCGCTTGGAAGACGGTCTTGATGCCACCACGCTGCGGGCTTTACGTCAGGAGTGCAAGGGCTTAGGCAAAAATCGGGGCGTGACAAATAAGAATTGGACTTCGCCACCAGCTGCGATTTGATGTGGTGAGGCGTCAAAAGGGAAACAAGGATGGACGGACCCGCCGCGGCCGAGTTTCAGGGCCCGCCTTGGCCGGACGAGCTTGGCGTCTGGCTGATAAACCTGCCGCGGGCGCGCGACCGCCGCGATGCGGTTCTGGCGCGGTGCCAAAGCCTCGGCTTCATGCCGCAGGTTGTGGACGGCGTCGATGGACCGGCCGAAGCCAAGGCGCTTGAAGGCGTCGTCGACACCCCGGCGTTTGAACGCAATGTCGGCCGGCCCGTGCTTTGGGGCGGGATCGGATGCTATATGTCGCACCTGAAAGTGTGGCAGCTGTTTCTTGCAAGCGACAAGACCGTCGCGCTTGTGCTTGAGGACGACGTGATCCTGCATGGTGATTTCTGCACGGCGGTGGCGCAGGGACTTTGCGCGCGCGATCACTGGGATATGCTCAAGCTCAGCCGGATACGCGCGAAGCTGCCGATCCGGCAAGGTTTCATCGGGCCCTATTCGCTCAACGCCTATCTCGGGCCGGTTACCGGGACGGCGGCCTACCTGATCACGCGCCAGACGGCAGCACGCCTTTTGCCGCTGATGGTGCCGGTCACGCGCCCGACCGATCACGAGATCGGCCGGTTCTTCCGCCATGATTTCCGCCTGATGGGGCTTGAACCCTTTCCGAGCCACCCGGACACGAGCTGTGAGAGCCTGATCGCGGGCAAGCCCGGCTATTCGGCCTGGAAATTCCCGCGCCACCGCAGGCTGCCCAGCTATGCGCTGCGACTGGGCAACTATCTGCGCCGGCTGCGCTACCTCATGGCGCATGGGATGCTCTGGCCGCGTCAGACGCAGCTGCTCTCTCCTGACGCGGCTTATGTGCATGCAACGACTATGGAGGCTGGCAATGTGCCCGACCGAACCGCTTGAGGATCTTGCGCGTTTCTCTTTCGAGCGCGCCGCCGATCTTTGTGCCGATGAGCATGGCTGTCTGGCCTATCATCGCGCGTGGAGCACAATCCGCCTCTTGCTGAAGAACGGGGCGGTTCCCGCGGGGATGGAGTTCTTCGCAGAGGGGCTTGCCCAAGTTGCCGTGGGCGGGCGCTGCCGTGTGCTTTTGTCCGGGGCGGCCGATACCGGGCTTGCCGCGATGGTGCTTGGGGCGCTTGCCCGAAACGGGTTGCAGGGCGATCTGGTTCTGGCGGAGCGCTGCGCCACCCCGATCGAACAGAACCGGCGTTTTGCGGCACAACTCGGGCGCACGATCGAGGTGCATCAGGGCAATATCCTTGATCTGGAGTGTGCCCCGGTCGATGCCGTGGTGGCCCACAGCTTCCTCAATTTCCTTCCCGCGACCTTGCGCCCTGCCCTCGTTGCCACCTGGGCAAGGGTGCTGCGTCCGGGTGGCCTTCTGCTGCTGCATCAAAAGCTGGGCGATCTGGTCTGGCATGCCGATGCGACGGCGATTTCCGCAAGCCGCCAGCGGTTCGAGGCCGCGGCCCGGGCGCGCGGGGACATGCCCGAGACCGTGCAGGAAATCGGCGCGGCAGGAGAGGCATTCTGGATGCGGCCGCGCGAAACCCCTTCGACCAGCGAAGCGGATCTGCGCGACATGCTGGCCCGTGCGGGTCTGGAATGCGTGTCCGTCGAAGGGCTTGAACAACTTTCGATCCGCTCGCCGTCGCATGTTCCGGGCGTTTCTCCCAAGATTGCGCAAAGCCTGGTGGTTGCCCGCCGCCCGTTGTGACGGCGCCCCTTGTGACGGCGCCTGTGTCAGATCGTCCAGCCCGGCAGCAAGGGCACGATCGGTGCAGGCAGGTCAAGGACGGCGACGCGGTCCAGATAGAGGGTCACCAGAACGACGGTGGCAAGCGCAGATGCCGCAATCAGCGGCGCCTGAAGCGAGGTGTTCCCCCTCCGGAGCGATGGCAGCATCCAGAAGAGCACAAGCAACCCGCAGGCCGCCGGCAGGCCGACAAGAAGCGTCAGGGCGGGCGCCGCCGCCAGCAACAGCAACGGCAGACGATGCGAGGCAGGCAGGAACGGCGTGCGGGGTTCCAGATCGCCTGCGCGCGAGTATGGGAAACCCTGTGTCAGAACCAGCGCGACGAATACGCCAAGTGTGGCCACGCAGACCGCGCGCGCATAGCCCGAATAGGCGCTGCCGCCGGTCAGCGCGATTGCCGCAAACAGCGCGACACCGAGCCCAAGCACAAGTGCCACGCCCATCTCGGCCTTGCTGGTCTGGCGGGTTGCCTTGGTGCTGTGGCGTGACCGGGTGGCCATCCAGACCACCGAGGCAAGCGTCAGTGCGATGATGACCCAGGCGAGAGGGCGCGACCCGAAATCAAGCCGGCCCACCGCATGCAACTGCCCCACCAAGGCGAGATTGCTTTCGAGGCTGGGCCCCAGCACAAAGGCAATGACGAAAGGCACGCGCGGCCAGTCAAGACGCCGGAACATGTAGCCAAGGGCCGCGAAACCCACCGCGACGAACAGATCGGAAACCAGCCCGTCGATCTGCACCACCGTCACCAGGCCCACGACGATGACAGGCAGCGCGATGCGGTCGATCGGCAACCGCGTGAGGCGGGCCAGACCGGGCACGAGCGCCAGCCCCAGTGCAGAGGTAAGCAGGTTCGATACCAGCAGGGCGAAGATCAGCGTGAAGGTGAACGGCAGATCCGCGCCGAGCATGGCGCTGCCGGGCACGAACCCGTGGATCGCAAGCACGGTCAGCAGGAACACCCCGCCCTCGCTTCCGGGCACGCCCAGTGCCAGAACCGGCAGCAGTGATCCGCCATCCTTCGCGTCGACGGCGGCCTCGGGGCCGATCACGCCGCGAATATCCCCCTTTCCGAAGCCGGACCGATCGCCGTGCGCTGTCTGCACCGTCTGTCCATAGGCCACGAAGCCCGCCACCGTGCCGCCCACGCCGGGAATGATCCCGACCAGAAGGCCGATCAGGGATGCGCGCATCACCAATGCACGCTCCTTTATCACCCCGATCACGCCCGCGCGTGTCGTGTCGCCCTGCGCGGCGGATTTGAGAACGGCTTGCAGCTCGTGGCTTTTACGCCAGGACAGCACCTCGGAAAGCGTGAAAAACCCAAGTAGCATCGCGCCCTGTGCAAGCCCTTCGGCAAGCTCGAACTGTCCGAACGTCCAGCGGGGCTGGCTTGTTGTCGGATCGCTGCCCACCATCGCCAGAAGCAGGCCAAGGCCGGTAACCGCCAGTGCCTGCAGCGGCCTGCCATCCAGCACCGCGATGATCGTGGCAAGCCCCCAGACGGCCAGCGCCGCGCGTTCGAGCGGACCGATCTGCAGCAACAATGGCCGGATCGCCGGCAGCAGCAGGATCAACACCAGCACACCAAAGACCGACCCCAATGCAGAGGCCGTGGCCGCCGCCGCCAGCGCCGTGCGTGGCCGCCCCGCATGGGCCATCGGATGGCCGTCGAGCAAGGTCACCGAACTTGCGGCATTCCCCGGAATGCCGAACAGGATCGCGGTGACAGAGCCCATGAATGTTGCGCCACCCGTCAGCGCGCCGAACAGCAACAGCACCTGCACCGGGTCCCAGTGCAGCGTCAGCACCACCATCACGGCCGCAAGACTCGCCGCGCCGATCCCGGGCAGGAACGAGACGATCATCGCCAGCGCCGTGCCCAGAACCGGTATCAGGAAATTCGGCCAGCTGAAGACGTTCTGCAGGCCAATCCCCAGAGCTGCGAGCGTGTCGGACATTGCGGCGCTATTCAGATCGGCTCAGGGGCGCAACTGCGCCGCGGCCGTAGCAAGAAGCGGCGCCGCCTGCACATAGGCGTCGACTTTTTGGCCAAGAATTCTTGCTGCGTCCTGCGCCCCCAGCGGCGTGACCTCTCGTCCCTGCGCCTGCGCGGCATCGCGGAAGGCGGGCGAGACGAGCGCCGCGTCGAAAATCGCGTTCAGGCAGACCTGCGCGTCCTCTGGCACGGCTGCCGAGTTCACCAGAATCCGCGCACCCGATGACAACGAGACCGCAAGTTGCGCGATCCTCTGCCGCTCGGCACGTTCCGCTTCGGGCAGGCCCTCGGTCAACTTGGCAACCAGCCCCCCCTCGCCCGCGAGCCAGGGCACGTCCGGCAACATCGGGTCGGGCCCGTCCGACAACACGAGAAGCACCTTCATGTCGCCCGATTTCATCGCACGGCGCGCGGTTCCAAGCGCTTTCGAGGTGAAATCCGTCTCGCCCCGCAGGACAGATGCGAACTGGTCCCCGCTTCCGGCGTAACCGGCAACGAACCGGACCGTCTGCCCGGTCGCCATCGTCGGCAGCCCCACCGTGGCAAGGTTTGCCTCCACCGAGGAGACCGCCGCAACAAGCGGCCCGGTGCCGACGCTCGCCAGATCAAGATCGGCACGCCCGACCCAGGTCTCCGGTTCACGCTGGACGATCCCGAGCGCACGGAAATCCTCGGGCGTGTGGCCGAGCGATGGATCTTCAAGCAACTCGGCTACAAGATCGCCTGCATTCTCGATGAGAACCGCGAAATCATCGGGCGGCGCATCCGCCACCCGCAGCAGCGCCGCCTTGCCACCGCCGCCGGGCATGTTGGACACCCGAACCGTGACACCCCCGATCCGCTCGAGTTCGGGCGCAAGGCTGCGCGCGTAGATGTCGAAACCGCCACCGGCGGCATTCGGCACGGCAAGGGTCAGCCGTTGTCCCTGCATCCGTTCGGCACAGCCCGCTGGCAGCGCCGGATTTGCATGACCTTGCGAAATGACGACGGGCGCAAACGCAAGCGCGGTGCCAGCGGCGAAGACCTTCAAGAACATGATGCTTAACTTACCTTTTACCTTCCCCTTGGTGACATTGCCCCGCGATCCCGCGTGAAACAAGTCTGTTCAGGCGTCGCAGCCCTGCGTTTTGCCGCAGGCCGCAGCGGGGCCTTGGGGCATGCATTCCGGGGGGCAGATGTCCTTGCTGCTTAGCGCCCTGGCGCCGATCGCATTTCGAGGCCCCGCGCGGCGGGAAGATAGCTGCCGTGCAATGCGACGATGGCGTCCCAGATCCGTGCGGCCACCGGGCGGGGCACTTCGGCCTCGGGCCGCACCACGAACCAGTGCCGCATGATGGGCAGGCCCGGCGCGTCAAGTTCGACCAGGCGGCCGGTGGCCAGTTCCTCGGTCACCGTATGCAGGCTGAGGAAGGCAATGCCCAGCCCCGCCATCACCGCCTGCTTGATCGTTTCGTTGCTGTCCATTTCCAGCGTTTCATAGCTGCGCCCATCGCCAATCCGGTCAAGCCAGCGCGCCATCAGGATGCGCGTGCCGGACCCGCTTTCACGCGCCAGGAATACCTGTTCGAACAGCGCATCGGCCGTCACCGTTCCGCCCGCCAGCGGATGATCGGGGGCCGCCACCAGCCCGTGCGGATGCGGCCCCAGGGGTTCGGCGCGCACCGCAGGCACCCGTGGCGGCCGCCCCATGATCGCCAGATCGAAGGCCCCGCGCGCCAGCCCCTCGATGGTGGCCTCGCGGTTGCCGACGCGCAGCGCGATCTCGATATCGGGGTGGCTGTCTTGCAGAAGCTTGACCATGCGGGGCGCGAAATACTTCGCCGTCGACACCACCCCCAAGGTCACCCGCCCCGCCTGCCCCCGCGCCAGCGCGCGCAGATTCGCCTCGGCCTGCGACAGGTTGTCCGCAATTCGCAGCGCCGCCAGGCGCAGCACCTCGCCCGCCTCGGTCAGCTCTGATCCCGCCCCATCGGCGGCGCGCTGGATCAGCCTGCTTTGCACGGCCTCTTCCAAGCCCTTGATTTGCGTGTGAATTGCCGGGGGCGTCAGGCCCAGCGACGCCGCCGCAGCGGTCAGCGACCCGCCCCGCGCCACGGCATCCAGCGCGCGCAATTGTTTCAGCGTGATGGCATCGAAGCGCATGTTTTAAGAAATCCTGAATATGTGTTCCAAATTATTAAATTTCACAAAAGATATTTCCCCGCAATGCTCCGTTACAGATGCCCCACAGCATCAAATGGAGGACACCATGACCCTTGAACTGAATGGGCTGAACATCCCGGCGGATCTGGCCGATGTGATGGAGCGGCTGGCGCGTGTGGGCGCAGATCTGGCGCGGATGATCGCGCGCAACGGGATCGAGGGCGATCTGGCGGCCAGCGCGGGCGTCAATTCCGATGGTGACGGGCAAAAGGCGCTCGACGTGATCGCGGACGAGGCCTTCATGGCCGCGTTGAAGGACAGCGCCGTGACCCATTATGCCTCGGAAGAACAGGAAGAGGTCGTCAGTTTCGGCCCCGGTCGCCTGGCGCTGGCGATCGACCCGCTGGACGGCTCGTCCAATATCGACGTGAACGTCTCGATCGGCACGATCTTTTCGATTTTTCCAGCGGCCGACACGCCGGAAGCCAGCTTTCTGCGCCCGGGCACCGAGCAGATCGCCGCGGGGTATATCATCTACGGGCCGAAATGCGCGCTGGTCGCCAGCTTCGGTGCGGGTGTGCATGAATGGGTGCTTGATCCGGTGACGCAAACGTTCCGCCGGATCGCCGACCCGAAGCCCCTGCCCGCCGAAACCTCGGAATATGCGATCAACGCCTCGAACTACCGCCATTGGCCGGCGCCGGTGCGGGCGTTCATCGACGATATGGTGGCGGGCGCCGAAGGGCCGCGCGGACGCAATTTCAACATGCGTTGGGTTGCGTCCCTGGTGGCCGAGACGCATCGCATCCTGACCCGCGGCGGGGTGTTCCTGTATCCCTCCGACGACCGCAAAGGCTATGAGCGGGGGCGGCTGCGCCATGTCTATGAATGCGCGCCGATCGCCTTTCTGATTACCCAGGCCGGGGGCGGCGCCACCGATGGCAGCGATCCGATCCTGACCGCCCTGCCCGACCGGCTGCACGCCCGCACCCCCTTCATCTTTGGCACCGCGGCCAAGGTCGCCCGGGTCGCGGCCTATCACGACCTGCCCGAGGACGAAGCCTCGGCGCTGTTCTCTTCCCGCGGACTATTCAGGAGCTAGGAATGTCGAAAAAGCATCCCATCATCTCGGTCGTCGGCTCCTCGGGGGCTGGCACCTCGACCGTCAAGACGACGTTCGAACAGATCTTCCGCCGCGAGGGCATCACTGCCGCCTCGATCGAGGGGGATGCCTTCCACCGCTACAACCGCGCCGAGATGAAGGCCGAGCTGGAGCGCCGCGTGGCCATGGGGGATGCGACGTTCTCGCATTTCTCTTACGATGCCAATGAACTCAAGGCCTTGGAAGGTGTGTTCAAGGCCTATTCCGAAACCGGGATCGGCCAGAGCCGGCACTATGTCCACGATGACCGTGAGGCGGCGCGCTATGGCGTGGCACCGGGCGAGTTTACCGACTGGGCGCCGATCGAGCCGGGGTCGGACCTGCTGTTCTACGAAGGGCTGCACGGGTGCGTGGTCAATGACGAGGTCAATCTGGCGGCCCTGGCCGATCTGAAGATCGGCGTGGTGCCGGTGATAAACCTGGAATGGATTCAGAAGATCCACCGCGACCGCGCGCATCGTGGCTATTCGACCGAGGCTGTCACCGATGTGATCCTGCGCCGGATGCACGCCTATGTGCATTGCATCACCCCGCAATTCACGGAAACGGATATCAATTTCCAGCGCGTGCCGGTGGTCGACACCTCGAACCCGTTCATCGCACGCTGGATTCCGACGCCGGACGAAAGCCTTGTGGTGATCCGCTTCAAGAACCCGCGCGGCATCGACTTCCCCTATCTGACGCAGATGATCGCGGGTTCCTGGATGAGCCGCGCCAATTCCATCGTGATCCCGGGCAACAAGCAGGATCTGGCGATGCAACTGGTGCTGACACCCCTGATCGAGCGGCTGGTCCGCGAGTCCAAGCGCGCGTGAGGTATGCCATGAAAGACATTGTTTTCGCAGACGAAAAGAAGATGGCAAACGCGATCCGCGCGCTGACGATGGACGCGGTGCAGCGGGCGAACTCGGGCCATCCGGGGATGCCCTTGGGAATGGCGGATGTGGCGACGGTGCTGTTCAATCGCTTCATCAAGCTTGATCCCTCGGCCCCGAAATGGGCCGATCGCGACAGGTTTGTGCTGTCGGCGGGGCATGGGTCGATGCTGCTTTATGCGATCAACCATCTGCTGGGTTACGCCGATATGGGGATCGAGCAGATCAAGGCGTTCCGGCAATGGGGCAGCCGCACCCCCGGCCACCCGGAATACGGCCATACCGAGGGCGTCGAGGTGACCACCGGCCCGCTGGGGCAAGGGATCGCCACAGCGGTGGGCATGGCGCTGGCCGAACGCATGAAGAACGCCCGTTATAGTGCTGATCTGGTGGATCATTTCACCTATGTCATCGCGGGCGACGGTTGTCTGATGGAAGGCATCAGCCAGGAGGCGATCGACCTTGCGGGGCATCTGGGGCTGGGCCGGATGGTCGTGCTGTGGGATGACAACAAGATCACCATCGACGGCGATACCGCGCTTTCGACCTCGACCGATCAGCGCGCACGCTTTGCGGCGTCGGGCTGGCATGTGCTGGAGTGTGACGGTCACAGCCCGACCGAGATTGCAGATGCGATTGCCGAGGCCCGCTTTGATCCGCGCCCGTCGCTGATCGCCTGTCGCACGGTGATCGGTTTCGGGGCGCCGAACAAGCAGGGCGGCCATGATGTGCATGGCGCACCGCTGGGGGACGCCGAGATCGCCGCCGCCCGCGACCAGTTGAACTGGCCCTTCGAACCTTTTGAAATTCCTCAGGATGTCTATCACGCATGGCGGCGCGTGGCGGCGCGTGGCCATCTGGCGCGGGCCGAGTGGGAGACGCGCCTGGCCGCATCGCCGCTGCGAGCCGCCTTTCTGTCTGCCGAAGCGGGTGACGCCAAGGCCCTGCCCGCCGCCATCGCCCGGCACAAGGCGGCGCTGATCGCCGAGGCGCCGACCATCGCAACCCGGAAGGCGAGCGAACTGGCCTTGGCCGTGCTGCAAGAGGCCCTGCCCGACCTGGTCGGCGGTTCGGCCGATCTGACCGGATCGAACCTGACCCGGCCCCGTGGCATGAATGCCGTGCAACGCAATGATTATGCAGGAAACTATCTGCATTTCGGCATTCGCGAACATGGCATGGCCGCGGCGCTGAACGGGCTGGCACTGCACGGCGGGTTCCGGCCCTATGGCGGCACCTTCCTTGCCTTCGCCGATTATTGCCGTCCGGCGATCCGGCTGTCGGCGTTGATGGGCGCGCCGGTCACCTATGTGATGACGCATGACAGTATCGGCTTGGGCGAGGATGGCCCGACGCATCAGCCCGTCGAACATCTGGCCAGCCTGCGCGCCATTCCCAACCTTTGGGTGATCCGCCCGGCGGATGCGGTCGAGACTGCGGAAGCCTGGGAAATTGCCATGAAATCAAAAGATAAGCCGGTGATGTTGGTGCTGTCCCGGCAAAACCTTCCGACCGTGCGGCGGGAACAGCAGTTGGAAAACCTGACCGCGCGCGGCGCTTATGTCCTGCGCGAGGTCGAGGACCGGCAGGTCACACTGATCGCGACCGGCTCCGAAGTGGCGCTGGCGCTGCAGGCGGCCGATCGGCTGGCTGCCGAAGGTATCCGCGCGGCGGTGGTTTCGGCCCCCTGTTTCGAGGCCTTTGCCGCGCAACCGCGCCCCTATGTCGATGCCGTGCTGGGCGATGCGCCGCGCATCGGTATAGAGGCCGCGCTGCGCCAGGGCTGGGATCTGTTCCTTGGCCCGCGGGATGGTTTTGTCGGGATGACCGGTTTCGGCGCCTCGGCCCCTGCCCCGCAGCTTTATCAAAACTTCAATATCACGGTGGAAGCGATTGCTTCTGAAGCGAAATCCTTGATCTGAGGAAAGACGATGACAGTGAAAGTTGCGATAAACGGCTTCGGCCGTATCGGGAGAAATGTGCTTCGCGCCATCATTGAATCGGGCCGCACCGATATCGAGGTCGTCGCGATCAACGATCTGGGCCCGGTCGGGGCCAATGCACATCTGCTGCAATTCGATTCCGTTCATGGCCGGTTTCCGGGAACGGTGAGCGCCGGAGCAGACTGGATTGACGCGGGGCGCGGGCCGATCCGGGTCACCGCGCTGCGCGATCCAGCCGAACTGCCCTGGGGCGATGTCGATGTCGCGCTGGAATGCACCGGAATTTTCACCGCCCGCGACAAGGCCGCGCTGCATCTGGCCAACGGATCGCGCCGGGTTCTGGTCTCTGCCCCGGCCGATAATGCAGACAAGACAATTGTTTACGGGGTGAACCACGACCAGCTGACCGCCGATGATGTGATCGTGTCGAACGCCAGTTGCACCACCAATTGCCTGAGCCCGGTGGCCAAGGTTCTGAATGATGCGATCGGCATCGCCAAGGGCTTCATGACCACGATCCACAGCTATACCGGCGATCAGCCGACGCTGGATACGATGCACAAGGATCTGTATCGCGCCCGCGCCGCCGCGCTGAGCATGATCCCCACCTCGACCGGCGCGGCAAAGGCCGTGGGGCTGGTGCTGCCCCAGCTGCAGGGGCGGCTCGACGGGGTGTCGATCCGGGTGCCCACGCCGAATGTCTCGGTCGTCGATCTGGTGTTCGAGGCGGCGCGCGATACCACCGTGGCCGAGGTCAACGATGCGATCCGCACAGCCGCCGAAGGCCCGCTGAACGGCATCCTTGGGTTCACCGACAAACCAAATGTTTCCAGTGACTTCAACCACGATCCTCATTCCTCTGTCTTCCATATGGACCAGACCAAGGTGATGGAGGGCCGGATGGTGCGGATTCTCAGCTGGTATGACAACGAATGGGGCTTTTCCAACCGCATGGCGGATACCGCCGTGGCGATGGGGAAGTTGATCTGAAATCTCGGGAGGAACCGATATGGCCTTGATAACGCTCAGACAACTCTTGGATCACGCGGCCGAAAACGATTATGCCGTGCCCGCGTTCAACATCAACAACATGGAACAGGGCCTTGCGATCCTGGAGGCCGCGAAGGCCGTGGACGCGCCGGTGATCATTCAGGCCAGCCGCGGGGCGCGCAGCTATGCCAATGACATCATGCTGTCGAAGATGATCGAGGCGCTGGCGACGATCTACCCCGACATCCCGATCTGCATGCATCAGGATCACGGCAATGACGAGGCGACCTGCCTGTCGGCAATCCGTCACGGCTTCACCAGCGTGATGATGGATGGCAGCCTGGAAGCGGATGCAAAAACCCCTGCAAGCTATGAATATAACGTGGAAATTACCGAACGCGTCGCGCGGATGGCGCATTGGGTCGGGGCCTCGGTCGAGGGCGAACTGGGGGTTCTGGGCAGCCTTGAAACCGGCGAGTCCGAGGCCGAGGATGGCCATGGCGCAGTCGGCAAGCTCGATCACAGCCAGCTGCTGACCGACCCCGACCAGGCGGTCGACTTCGTGCGCGCGACCAAGGTCGATGCGCTGGCCATCGCCTGTGGCACCTCGCACGGGGCCTACAAGTTCAGCCGCAAACCCGATGGCGAAATCCTGGCCATGGGCGTGATCGAGGCGATCCACGCGCGCCTGCCCGACACCCATTTGGTGATGCACGGGTCGTCCAGCGTCCCGCAGGAATTGCAGGACATCATCAATGAGTTCGGCGGCGCCATGCCGCAAACCTTCGGGGTGCCGGTCGAGGAAATCGTGCGCGGTATCAAGATGGGGGTGCGCAAGGTCAATATCGACACCGATTGCCGGATGGCGATGACCGGCCAGTTCCGGCGCATCGCACAGCAAAGCCCCGCCGAATTCGACCCGCGCAAATTCCTTAAACCCGCGATGGATGCGATGCGCGATCTGTGCCGCGACCGGCTCGAGGCCTTCGGTACCGCGGGGCATGCCAGCCGGATCAAGGTGATCCCGCAAGACGAGATGGCGCGGCGCTATGCCAGTGGCGCGCTCGACCCGAAAACCGCCTGACCCCAGCCTGAACAGGAGAGAAAGATGGACCAATCGAACCGTTACGCCCGCCTCGACCTGCGTGAAGAGGATCTGATCGCCGCCGGGCGCCATGTGCTCGTCGCCTATATCATGCGCCCGAAACCCGGTTACGGCTATCTGGAAACCGCCGCGCATTTCGCCGCAGAAAGCTCGACCGGGACCAATGTCGAAGTGTCGACCACCGACGATTTCACCCGCGGCGTCGACGCGCTGGTCTATGAGATCGACCCGGACCGCGAACTGATGAAGATCGCCTATCCGATTGATCTGTTTGACAGAAATATCACCGACGGGCGCGCGATGATCTGCTCGTTCCTGACCCTGGCCATCGGCAACAATCAGGGCATGGGCGATGTGGAATATGCCAAGATGCACGATTTCTGGGTGCCGCCCGCGCTGCTGCGGCTGTTTGACGGGCCCTCCACCACGATTTCGGATCTGTGGCGCGTGCTGGGCCGCCCGCATGTCGATGGCGGCTTCATCGTCGGCACGATCATCAAGCCGAAGCTGGGCCTGCGCCCGAAACCCTTTGCCGACGCCTGCTATGATTTCTGGCTGGGCGGCGATTTCATCAAGAATGACGAGCCGCAGGGCAACCAGATCTTCGCGCCGATGAAGGAAACCATCCGTCTGGTGGCCGATGCGATGAAACGCGCCCAGGATAAGACCGGGCAGGCGAAACTGTTCTCGGCCAATATCACCGCCGACGACCCGTTCGAGATGATCGCGCGCGGCGAGTTCATCCTGGAAACCTTCGCCGAGAATGCCGAACATGTGGCCTTCCTGGTCGACGGCTATGTTACCGGCCCCGCGGCCATCACCACCGCGCGCCGCCGCTTCCCGCGGCAATACCTGCACTATCACCGCGCGGGTCATGGCGCGGTGACCAGCCCGCAGTCGATGCGCGGCTACACCGCCTTCGTGCTGTCGAAAATGGCGCGGATGCAGGGCGCGTCGGGTATTCACACCGGCACGATGGGCTTTGGCAAGATGGAGGGCGAGGCCGCCGACAAGCTGATGGCCTATATGATCACCGATGATTCCGCGCAGGGCCCCTATTTCCATCAGGACTGGCACGGGATGGCGCCCACGACGCCGATCATCTCGGGGGGCATGAACGCGCTGCGGATGCCGGGCTTCTTTGCCAATCTGGGGCATTCGAACCTGGTGATGACGGCGGGTGGCGGCTCGTTTGGCCATATCGACGGGGCGGCGGCCGGGGCAACCAGCTTGCGTCAGGCCGAGCAATGTTGGAAAGAAGGGGCAGATCCCGTGGAATTCGCCAAGGATCACAAGGAATTCGCCCGCGCGTTTGAAAGCTTCCCGGCCGATGCGGACAAGCTCTATCCCGGCTGGCGCGAGAAGCTGCGGATCAACTCCGCCGCATAACTGACTGATTGGCGGGCAGAATTGCCCGCCACCCCTGCCCCTCTGGAGGATGCGCCCATGACCGAGTTTGACCGTTCCATCAAGATCGCGCCGTCGATCCTCAGCGCCGATTTCGCCAATTTCGGCGCCGAGATCAGGGCCATCGAATCGCAGGGCGCCAATTGGGTGCATGTCGATGTGATGGACGGCCATTTCGTGCCGAACCTGACCTTCGGCCCGCCCGCGGTCGCGGCGTTCCGCCCGCATGTGAAAACCTTCATGGACGTGCATCTGATGATCGCGCCGGTCGATCCCTATATCGAGGCCTATGCCGAGGCGGGCGCCGATATGATCACCGCCCATGTCGAGGCCGGACCGCACATTCACCGCACCCTGCAAGCCATTAAGGCGACAGGAAAAATGGCTGGTGTCAGCCTGAACCCGGGCACGCCGCTGGACAGCATCGAACATGTTCTGGATCTGGTCGACATGGTGCTGATCATGACGGTGAACCCCGGCTTCGGCGGGCAGAAATTCATCCACTCCGGCGTGGAAAAGACCCGTCGCCTGCGCCAGATGATCGGCGATCGTCCGATCCATATTCAGATCGACGGCGGCGTGACCACCGAAACCGCGCCGCTGGTCGCGGCGGCCGGGGCCGATGTTCTGGTTGCGGGGTCTGCCGTGTTCAAGGGCGGCTCGGTCAACACCCCCGAGGTCTACGGCACCAATATCGCGGCGATCCGTGCGGCGGCCGAAGCGGCGCGCTGAACGCTTGCCCCGGGGCGCGGCCTCGTTCATATTCGCATGAATGAATACCAGTAAGGGAGGACTGGCTATGATCTTCACGCGACGGACGATCCTGCGGATGGGGGCTGCGGCGGGCGCCACCGCCCTGCTGCCCCTGCGCAGCTTCGCTGCCCAGACGATGACCCTGGGCAGCGCCACGCTCGACACCCTGTCTGACGGAAACCTGGTGCTACCGATGGGGTTTGTCACCGATCATCCGGGCGCGGCCGAGGTGATGGCGCGCTATGGCCTCACCGGCCCGCAGGTCGAGCCGCCCTGCAATGTCACGCTGTATCGCGATGGCACCAACACCGTGCTGTTCGATGTGGGCGCCGGCCCCGATTTCATGCCGACCGCCGGCAAGCTGCACGAGGCGCTGGATGCGCTTGGTGTTTCGGCGGATGAGATCACGCATGTCGTCTTCACCCATGCCCACCCCGATCATCTGTGGGGCGTTCTGGACGAATTCGACGAACCGATCTTTGCCAATGCGCAGCACATGATGGGTAAGGCCGAGTGGGATTTCTGGATCGACCCCGAGACGCAGAACACCATCGACGAAGGCCGCAAGACCTTTGCCGCCGGGGCGCTGCGGCGTATGTCCCTGCTGGAAGATCGCATCGTAACCTTTGGGGATGGCGAGGAAATTCTTCCCGGTGTCGGGGCGCGTGCAAGCCATGGCCACACCCCGGGCCATATGGCCTTCGAGGTCCGCCAGGGCAATTCGGCCTGCATGGTCGTGGGCGACGCGATCGGCAACAACCACCTGGCCTTTGCCGAGCCGCTCTGGGCTTCGGGGTCGGATCAGGATGCCGAGATGGGCGCGCAGACCCGGCTCGGGCTGCTCAATCAGCTGGCCGACGCGCAGATGCCGATGATCGGCTATCACCTGCCCGAAGGCGGCATCGGGCGGGTCGAACGCGACGGCGCGGCCTTCCGCTTCGTGGCAGAGGTGTGACATGAAATATATACCTCTTTTCAGTGCCTTGCTGTCCGTTCCTGCGCTGGCTTTCCCGGCACTCGCCTCCGAAGACATTCCCGATCAATACCCGCAATCGGTGCTGTATTCCAAACCCTACGAGGTGATCCCCGGGGTGTTTTCGGCAATCGGCGCCACCGCCCCGCCGACCTATGAAAATGCCGGTCATAACAACAACTTGTCATTCATTGTTACGGGCGATGGCGTGGTTGTCGTGAACTCGGGCGCCTCTTATCTGCTGGCGCGCGCGCTGCATGATGAAATCAAGGCCGTGACCGATCAGCCGGTGAAACTGGTGATCAATGAAAACGGTCAGGGCCATGCGATGCTGGGCAATAATTACTGGATCGAACAGGGCGTTCCGGTGCTGGCCCATGTCGAGGCCGCGGCCGAGTTCGAGCATTCGATGGCCGGCGCCTGGACCGCGCTGAAGGGCTACGCCAAGGAAAACGCCGAGGGCACCGACCCGATGGGCCCGACCGAGACCTTCGAGGACGAGCGCGTCATCACCATGGGCGACTTCGACATCCATGTGATGCATCTGGGCCCCGCGCACAGCCCCGGCGACACCCAGGTCTGGCTGCCGAAACAAGGCTTCATGATCGCGGGTGACATTGCCTTTCACGAACGCATGCCGCCGATTTTCGAGGGCACCTGCACCAGCTGCTGGATCGAGACCTGGGAGACGAAATTCGTCCCGCTCGCGCCGACCTATGTGATCCCGGGCCATGGCCACCCGACCAATCTGGCGCAGGTCACCCGCTACACCCATGATTACCTTGTCTATTTGCGCGGCAAGATCGCCGAGCATATCGAGGCGGGCGGCGATCTGGCGGGCGCCTATTACGTCGACCAGACGCCCTATGCGCATCTGGATACCTACGAGGAGCTTGCGACCAAGAACGCGGGCGTCGTCTATTCCGAAATGGAATTCGAATAGGAGAGAACATGGCCGTCACCCCCCCGGTTTGCGATTTTGGCTGGAAGGCGCCCGGTTTCCGGTTGGGCGGCACCGATGGCAAGATCTGGTCGCTTGATGACATCCGCGGGCCGAAGGGCACGCTGATCATGTTCATCTGCAACCACTGCCCCTATGTGCAGGCAATCCTGGACCGGCTGCAACGCGACGCCGAGGCGTTGCGGGTGCAGGGCATCGGGGTGGCGGCGATTTCCTCGAACGACGTGACGGCCTATCCGCAGGACGATTTCATCAACATGGTGCGACTGTCCAAGGAACGCGGCTTCGCCTTCCCTTACCTGTTTGACGAAACGCAAGAGGTGGCAAAGGCTTACGGGGCGGTCTGCACTCCGGATTTCTTCGGCTTCGATGCCACGGACGGGCTGCAATACCGTGGGCGGCTGGATGCCTCGGGGCGTAATCCGGGGCCGGTGGACGCCCGGCGCGAGCTTTACGAGGCGATGTTGCAAGTGGCCGAAACCGGCCGCGGCCCGACAGAGCAGACCCCCTCGATGGGTTGTTCGATCAAATGGAAGGACAGCTGATGCGCCCCTGCGCGGTGATTTTCGATCTGGACGGCACGCTGATCGATTCCGCCCCCGATATTCATGCGGCGTCTAACGCGGTGCTGGCCGAGCATGGCTTCGCACCGCTGACCTTGCCGCAGATCCGCAGCTTCATCGGGCGTGGCGTGCCGCATCTGGTGCATTGCCTGCTGCATGCTTCCGAGGCCGACCCGGCCGGGCCGCTGCATGCCCGCATGGTGGCCGATTTCACCGCCCGCTATGAAGAGGCGGTGACCCTGACCGCGCTGTATCCCGGGGTGCGCGAGACGCTCGACGCGCTGAAAGCGGCGGGGCATCAGCTGGGCCTGTGTACCAACAAGCCGATCGGCCCCACGGTCGCCGTGCTGCGCCACTTCGCCATGGAAGATCTGTTCGACACGGTGATCGGCGGCGACAGCCTGCCGGCCCGCAAACCCGACCCGCAGCCGTTGCTGCGCGCGCTTTGGGATCTGGGGGATGGCCGGGCGCTCTATGTCGGTGACAGCGAGGTCGACGCCCAGACCGCGCAGGCCGCGGGCCTGCCCTTCGCCCTGTTCACCGAGGGCTACCGCAAAACCCCGGTGGCCGAACTGCCCCATGCCATCGCCTTTTCCGATTTCGCCATGCTGGGCGGGATCGTCACGCAATTCCCCTGGGACTGAGCGTCGCAGCGCAACCGGATTGATCCCTGCGCGCGATACCCCATATCTGGACACAGACGCAAAAGACGGAGACTGCCATGCCGAGCCCCGAGATCGTTATCCCCGAGGTCAAAGCCTTCTTCGACGAGGCCACCTTCACCGTGACTTTCGTGGTCAAGGACCCGACCAGCACCGCCTGTGCCGTGGTCGACAGCGTTCTGGATTTCGACTATGCCTCGGGGCGCACCGATACCCGGTCGGCCGATGCGGTGATTGCCTATATCCGCGAGCAAGGCCTTGATGTGCAATGGATCTTGGAAACCCATGTGCATGCCGACCACCTGAGTGCCGCCCCCTATATCCAGCAGCGCCTGGGCGGCAAGATCGGCATCGGTGACCGGATCAAGGTGGTGCAGGACACTTTCGGCAAGATCTTCAACGAAGGCACCGAGTTCCAGCGCGACGGCAGCCAGTTCGACAAGCTGTTCGTCGAGGGCGACACCTTCGAGATCGGCGCCCTGAAGGGGCATGTGCTGCACACGCCCGGTCATACCCCCGCCTGCCTGACCTATGTGATCGGCGATGCGGCTTTCGTGGGCGATACGCTGTTCATGCCCGACTTCGGCACCGCGCGCTGCGATTTCCCGGGCGGCTCGGCCGAGGCGCTTTATGCTTCGATCCAGAAAATCCTGGCGCTGCCCGATGAGACGCGGATCTTCGTGGCGCATGACTACAAGGCGCCCGGTCGCGACGAATACGCCTGGGAAACCACCGTGGCCGAAGAAAAGGCCCGCAATATCCACGTCGGCGCCGGCAAATCGGCAGAAGAATTCGTCAAGATGCGCACCGAACGTGATGCCACCCTGGCAATGCCCCGCTTGATCATCCCCTCGCTGCAGGTCAACATGCGCGCAGGCCAGATGCCGCCCCCCGAAGACGACGGGCGGACCTATCTGAAGGTGCCGGTCAACGGCCTCTGAGCTGGCAATACCGCCCGAGGGAGAACCGGGCCAAGGGAGACTGACATGGATTTGCGGCAGATTACGCCGGATTTTGCGGTTGCGCCGCAGATCAGCCCAGAAGACGTCGCGCAGGCTGCGGCCCTGGGTTATCGCACCCTGATCAACAACCGCCCCGATACCGAGGTGGACGACCAGATCGACAGCGCGGCCATGGCCGCTGCGGCCGCTGCGGCGGGTATGGCCTATCACCACCTGCCCTATTTCCCCGGCGCCCTGACCCCCGAACTGGTGGCCGGTTTCGAGGCGGTCATGGCCGAGGCCGAAGGCCCGGTTCTGGCCTATTGCCGTTCGGGCACGCGCAGTTCGCACCTGTGGGCGATGTGGCAGGCGGGCCAGCAACAGCCGATTTCGGCCATCGTGGGCGCCGCCGCCGCTGCCGGATACGACCACACGGGTCTGGTGCCGCTGTTGCAGCAGCACGCTGAAAATAACTGAAAGAATGCCGCGTAATACCCCATGATAAAACGATATTTTCCGATCCTTACATGGGGGCGCGACTATACGCGCGCAACGCTCGAGGCAGATCTGGTCGCTGCGATCATCGTGACGATCATGCTGATCCCGCAGTCGCTGGCCTATGCGCTGCTGGCCGGGCTGCCGGCGGAGGTCGGGCTTTACGCCTCGATTGCCCCGTTGCTGATTTACACGCTTCTGGGCACCTCGCGGGCGCTGGCCGTCGGGCCGGTGGCGGTGGCCTCGTTGATGACCGCCGCGGCGGTGGGCGAGATCGCCGCCAAAGGCACGCCCGAATACCTGGGCGCGGCGATCGCGCTGGCCTTCCTGTCGGGGGCGATGCTGCTGGCGATGGGCTTGCTGCGACTGGGATTTATCGCGTCGTTCCTCAGCCACCCGGTGATTTCGGGCTTCATCTCGGCCTCGGGCATCCTGATCGCCGCCAGCCAGATCAAGCACCTTCTGGGGGTGTCGGCCGGGGGCAAGACCCTGCCCGACATCCTGTCCGGTCTGGCCGCTCACCTGACCGAGATCAACCTGCCCACGGTCGTGATCGCGATTTTCGCGACCGGGTTTTTGTTCTGGTCGCGCAAGGGGTTGAAGCCCGTTCTTGAGGCGCGCGGGGTCAAGCCGCGCCTGGCCGCACTGCTGGTGCGCACGGCTCCTGTGGTGGCGGTCATCGTGACGATCGTCGTCACCTGGGCGCTCGGGCTTCAGGAGCATGGCGTCAAGGTGGTGGGTGCGGTGCCGCAGGGCCTGCCGGTGCCCTCGCTGCCGCCGTTCGATCTGGCGCTCTGGGGGCAGCTGGCCATGCCTGCCCTGCTGATTTCCATCGTGGGCTATGTCGAGACGATCTCGGTCGCGCAGACACTGGCCGCGAAACGCCGCCAGCGGATCGACCCGGATCAGGAGCTGGTGGCGCTTGGCGGTGCCAACCTATCTTCGGCGCTGTCGGGCGGTTTTCCGGTGACGGGCGGCTTCGCGCGTTCGGTCGTGAATTTCGATGCGGGCGCGGAAACCCCGGCGGCGGGCGCATTCACGGCGATCGGCATGGCGCTGGCAACGCTGCTGCTGACGCCCGCGCTCTATTACCTGCCGCAGGCGACACTGGCCGCCACGATCGTGGTTGCGGTGCTGACGCTGGTCGATCTGGGCGCGATCCGGCGCACCTTCTCTTACAGCCCCGGCGATGCGGCGGCGATGGTGGTGACGATCCTCGTGACGCTGACGATGGGGGTTGAAACCGGCATTTCGGCGGGCGTCGGGCTGTCGATCCTGCTGCATCTGTGGCGCAGCTCGCGCCCGCACTATGCGGTGATGGGCCAGGTGCCGGGGACCGAGCATTTCCGCAACGAACGCCGCCACCGTGTTGTGCTGGCCCCCGAGGTGCTGTCGATCCGGGTGGACGAAAGCCTGTGGTTCCCGAACGCGCGGTTTCTGGAAGACACGATTTACGGCCATGTCGCCGCCGATCCGGCGATCCGCCACGTCGTGCTGAACTGCCCGGCGGTGAATTTCATCGACACCTCGGCGTTGGAGGCGCTGGAGGCGGTGAACGCCCAGCTCAAGGATGCCGGCGTCCGGTTGCACCTGTCCGAGGTCAAGGGCCCGGTGATGGACCGCCTCGTGCGTTCGGACCTGCTGACCCATCTGGGCGGACAGGTCTGGCTGACCCATTTCGATGCGCTCAGTGCCCTGGCCCCGGAGCTGACGCGCGAGACCCTCGGTCAGGCCCGCTGCGAGACGGCGCGCTGACGCGTCGTAGCGTCACGCAGGATAACCCTGCCCCCCATGCCTCACAAATGCTTGATTGACACGCGCGATGCGTGCAAAACAACCGTTGGAGGAGCGGTCCCTCCTTCTGGTGCCGCTGCTTGTTGCATGAGGGCGCGATGCTGGATCACCTCGAAAAGCTGTTGAATCTGCATGAAATTGACCAGATCTGGGCCTTGCACTGTGCTCGGATGGCGGACTTCGGATTCGACCGGCTATTCTATGCCTTCACGCGGTTTCGCACCGGAAATGGGTTTGGCAGCCTGGAAGACACGCTGGTTCTGTCGAACCACGACGACGCCTATCTGGAGCAGTTCATCGGCGGCGGATTGTTCAACGACGCGCCGATGGTGAAATGGGCCGCCCATAATGTCGGCGCCTGCTCGTGGCGCTGGATCGAACGGGAAATGGCCGCAGGCAGGATGACTGCGGCAGAGCAACGTGTGATCGACTTCAATCTGCGCTATGGTGTGCGGGCGGGCGTCTCCATCTCGTTCCCCGACCGCAACGTGCGCAGCAAGGGCGGCATCGGGCTGTGCGCCAGGGTCGGGCTGCGCCAGCATGACGTCGACGAAATCTGGGAAGAGCACCACCGCGAACTGATGGTCATCAACACGATCACCCATCTGCGGATCTCCTCTATGCCCTTTGCGACCGCGCGCCGCCCCCTGACGGCCCGTCAGCGCGAGGTTCTGGAATGGGTGGCCGACGGCAAGACGACTGCCGATATCGCGCTCATCATGGGGCTGACGGTGGCGACGGTCGAGAAACATCTGCGGCTGGCCCGCGAGGCGCTGGATGTGGACACGACGGCGCAAGCGGTGCTGAAGGCCTCGGTGCAGAAACAGATTTTCCTGTCCGCCCCCGCCCCCGGCACGCAGGCTCACTGAAGACGCATGCTGCACCTGCAAAATAACTGACGCAAGGTCAGGGATACCGGACTAGGCGCGGCATCGGAAATTCGGTCTTATGGCCCCGTTCCAAGAGTGGTGGCTTTGGCCAGGAACGAAAGACGGTCAGCCGTGGGTTTTTGGTCGCGGGTCTGCCCCTCTTTTCCGGGAAACCGGATACGGCCCGACGGCGCATTTTCGCATGCTTGGGTCGTGACCTTTTTACGATCATTCCTTGTATCAGTGTCTGCGGTGTGCCTTCGGCGCACCGCAGATATTTGACCTGCGCACCGGTCCAAAAGCAAAACGCCGCCCCGGACGGGACGGCGTTTGCAGATCTTGCGATCGAAGAAGCGATTAGCTGCCCTGCAGGGTCTTGGCGACCTCGGCGGCGAAATCTTCTTCTTTTTTCTCGATGCCTTCGCCAACGGCGACGCGGGCATAGCCGGTGATTTCAACGCCAGCGTCTTTCGCGGCCTGTTCCACGGTCACGTCGGGGTTGATGACGAACGCCTGACCGAGCAGCGTGTTCTCGGCAAGGAATTTCTTCATCCGGCCCGGGATGATGTTGTTGTGGATCACGGCGTCGGGCTTCGGCTTGGCCGAGGCGGCGTTCTCTTCCAGCGCCTTGGCGGTCTGCACCTGCAGCTCGCGCTCGATCAGCGCCGGGTCCAGGGTCGCTTCCGACAGCGACAGCGGCGCGGTGGCGGCGATGTGCATGGCGAATTGCTTGCCGATTTCCTGCGCCTTGTCGGCCGGGCCCTTCACAGCGACCAGAACGCCGATCTTGCCCATGCCTTCGGCCGCCGCGTTATGGACGTAGGACACGACGGTGTCGCCTTCCAGAACGTGCATGCGACGCAGGGTCATGTTCTCGCCGATGCGGGCGATCGCGTTGGTCAGCACTTCCTCGACCGGGGTGCCGTTCAGATGCGCCGCTTTCAGCACTTCGATCGACTCGCCGGTTTCCAGCGCGACTTTCGAAATCTCGCGCACGAGGTTCTGGAAGTCGGCGTTCTTGGCCACGAAGTCGGTTTCCGAGTTCAGCTCGACCGCGACGCCACGCCCGTCGGTCACAGCCACACCCACCAGACCTTCGGCGGCCACACGGTCGGCTTTCTTGGCGGCTTTCGCCAGACCCTTGGTGCGCAGCCAGTCGACGGCGGCTTCCATGTTGCCGTCGTTTTCGGTCAGCGCTTTTTTCGCGTCCATCATGCCTGCGCCGGTCGACTCGCGCAGTTCCTTCACCATAGCAGCGGTGATCGCCATCTGGGCTCTCCTCGAATTGGAATGTCGCAGGCGGGGTATCCCCGCCCCGTGTCAGTGGTGTGACGGTCGCACCGTCCCACGCAATCGGGGGCCCGCAGTGCGAGCCCCCGTCAAGATCAGGCCTCGGCCTCTTCGGTGGCTTCCTCGACCGGCGCTTCTTCCAGCGCGCCAAGGTCCACGCCCGCCGCGCCCATCTGCGCGGTCATGCCGTCCAGCGCCGCGCGCGAGACCAGGTCGCAATAGAGCGCGATCGCACGGGCCGCGTCGTCGTTGCCCGGGATGATGTAGTCCACGCCCTTGGGCGAGCAGTTGGTGTCGACCACGGCCACGACCGGGATACCCAGTTTCTGGGCTTCCAGGATCGCCAGGTCTTCCTTGTTCACGTCGATGATGAACAGCAGGTCCGGCAGGCCGCCCATTTCACGGATGCCGCCGAGCGAGGCTTGCAGTTTGGCCTGCTCGCGTTCCATGCCCAGACGCTCTTTCTTGGTCAGGCCTTCGGCGCCCGAAGCCATGACTTCGTCGATGTGCTTGAGACGCGCGATCGACTGCGACACGGTTTTCCAGTTGGTCAGCGTGCCACCCAGCCAGCGGTGGTTCATGTAGTATTGCGCGCATTTTTCAGCGGCGTCCGCGACGGCTTTCGAAGCCTGACGCTTGGTGCCAACGAACAGCACGCGGCCGTTTTTCGCGACGGTGTCACGCACGACTTTCAGCGCCGCGTCCAGCATCGGAACGGTCTGCGTCAGGTCGAGGATGTGGATGCCGTTCCGCTCGCCATAGATGAACTCGCCCATGCGGGGGTTCCAGCGTTGCGTCTGGTGGCCGTAGTGAACGCCAGCTTCAAGCAGCTGACGCATCGTGAATTCGGGAAGCGCCATTCTATTGGTCCTTTTCCGGTTTACGCCTGAGCGGAGGGTCAAGGGCATGCGCCCAACCGGTGGACCGTTCAGGGATGTCTCCCCCGAGGGCCCGCCTCCGCCTGTGAAGTGCGCGCCCTTTAGCCGGGTTTTCGCGCCCTTGCAAGCCCCGGATGCCATTTTGCAGCGGTCGGATGCCTCCGGCGGGGATATTGGGGCCAGAAAGAAGATCTCAGCTTTCTCTTTGGCACAAATATCCCGGGGGGTGAATGGCGCAGCCAGAGGGGGGCGGCGCCCCCCTGCCCGCTCTGGGCTCTTGCGCACGGGCCGAAGGCGGGGCACCAAGGGGCATGGACAAGACACCTGATATTCTGTGCATCGGATCGGCGCTGTGGGACATCATCGGCCGCGCGCCGGTGCATATGCGTGCGGGGTCGGATGTGGCGGGGCGGATCACCCGCATCCCCGGGGGCGTTGCGATGAATATCGCGATGACGCTGACGCGCTTCGGGCTGCGCCCGGCTCTGCTGACCGCGATCGGGCGCGACAGCCAGGGGGCCGATCTGATCGCCGAGGCCGAGATGCTGGGTATCGACTGCGCGCATGTCTATCGCTCGGACGATCTGCCCACCGACCGCTACATGGCGATCGAGGGCGCGAACGGTCTGGTGGCGGCCATTGCCGATGCGCATTCGCTGGAATCGGCGGGCGACAAGATCCTGCGGCCGCTGGCCGACGGGCGGCTGGCCGATGCGCGCGCGCCCTGGGCCGGGCTGGTGGCGCTTGACGGCAATCTGACGCAATCGCTGCTGGCGCAGATCGCGGCGGCGCCGATGTTTGCGCAGGCCGATCTGCGGGTGGCGCCCGCCAGCCCCGGCAAGGCCGAACGGCTGGCGCCCCTGCTGGCCCATCCCCGCGCGACGCTTTACGTCAATCTCGAAGAGGCGGGCATCCTGTGTCAGCGCGATTTCCCCGATGCGCCGAGCGCGGCCGAGGGTCTGCTGGCGCGCGGCGCACAGCGCGTCCTGGTGACCGATGGCGGCAGGCCCGCCGCGGATGCCGCGCGCGAGGCGGGCCGGATGATCGTGCTGATCGAGGCCCCGCCCCCCGTGCTGGTGACCCGTGTGACCGGCGCGGGCGATACCTTCATGGCGGCGCATATCGTCGCCGAACGCGAAGGCGCACCGCGCGCCGAAGCCCTGGCCCGCGCGCTGCGCGCCGCCGCCCGCTACGTTTCAGGAGATATGGCCACATGACCGCCCCCCTCACCTATGCCCCCGAAGTCCGTGCCGCGCTGGACGCAGGCCGCCCGGTCGTCGCGCTGGAATCGACGATCATCACCCATGGCATGCCCTTCCCCCAGAACCTTGAAACCGCCCGCGCGGTCGAGGCCGAGGTGCGCGCCGCAGGCGCCGTGCCCGCCACCATCGCGGTGATGGGCGGGCATATCCATATCGGCCTGACCGAGGCAGAGCTGGAGCGGCTGGCGCAGGCGCAAGACGTGATGAAGCTGAGCCGTGCGGATCTGGCGGTCTGTCTGGCCAACAACGGCGTGGGCGCCACCACGGTTGCCGCCACGATGATCTGCGCGCAGCTGGCGGGCATCGCGGTTTTCGCCACGGGCGGCATTGGCGGCGTGCATCGCGGCGCCGAGGACACATTCGACATTTCCGCCGATCTGGCAGAACTGGGGCAGACCGCGGTGACGGTCGTTGCGGCGGGTGCCAAGGCAATTCTGGATCTTCCGAAAACTCTGGAAGTTCTGGAAACCAACGGCGTGCCGGTCATCGCCTATGGCCAGAACGATCTGCCCGCCTTCTGGTCGCGCAGTTCCGGTCTGCGCGCGCCGCTGCGCGCCGATACCCCGGCCGAGATCGCGGCGGCGCATCTGATGCGCGCGCGTCTGGGTCTTCCCGGCGGCCAGCTGATCGCCAATCCGATCCCGCCCGAGGCCGAGATCCCGCGCGCCGAGATCACCCCGCTGATCGAGACCGCCCTGGCCGAGGCTGCCGCGCAGGGCATTGCCGCCAAGGCGGTGACGCCCTTCCTGCTGGCGCGGATTTTCGAACTGACCGGCGGCCGCTCGCTTGCGGCCAATATCGCCCTCGTTCTGAACAATGCGCGGCTTGCCAGCCGCATCGCGGCAGAAATCGTGGCGCAACGTTAGCGCCCCCATTGCGGCGGGGGTCCGCTGCGCCTACCTATCGGGCAGACCGCACAGGACCCTTCCATCATGACCATCCCCCCGCATGAGCCCCCCCGCCGCAAAAGCCGCTTTGCCGGGTTGCGCGCCTCGTTTCTGACCGGGTTGGTGGTGATCGCGCCGATCGGGCTGACGATCTGGCTGATGTGGACGGTTGCGGGCTGGGTCGACAGCTGGGTTTTGCCGCTGATTCCCGCGCAATACCGCCCAGAACATTACATCGGCATCAATCTGCGCGGCATCGGCGTGCTGATCTTCCTGATCTTCACGGTGATCGTCGGCTGGCTGGCCAAGGGGCTGATCGGGCGCTCGCTGATCCGCTGGGGCGAACATCTGGTCGACCGGATGCCGGTGGTGCGTTCGGTCTACAACGGGCTGAAACAGATCGCGGAAACGGTATTCTCGACCTCGGACGAGGCGAAGTTCGACCGCGCCTGCATGATCGAATACCCGCGCCCGGGGCTGAAGGCGATCGCCTTCGTCTCGTCGCGCGCCAAGGGCGAGGTCGCCGGGCAGGGCACGGCGGAAGACCCGCTGATCTCGGTCTTCCTGCCGACCACGCCGAACCCGACCTCCGGCTTTCTGCTGTTCGTGCCCGAAAGCCAGATCACCTATCTGGAGATGTCGGTCGAAGATGCCGCCAAGCTGATCATTTCGGCCGGGCTGGTCTATCCCAACCCGAAACCCGCCAAACTCGCCGCTGGCAAGGTTCAGGAAAACAAGGCGGCAAGATCGACCGAGGCGCGCTGACCCAGATCGGCGCCATGCGCGCTCAGGAAGCGATCCGCCGCCGCCTGCCCCGCCTCTTTCAACCGTCTCAGCGTGCCCAAGGCCGGGGTCGCCTTGGATGCCGCGCCCAGATCGGTCATCGTCGCGTCGTCGCTGACCATATGGATCAGCACATCCTTCATCGTGCCCTCGGGCAGGCGTTGATCGGCCAGCAAGCGGCGCACGAAACTGATCGCGCGCAATTCGCGCAGCAGCGACGAGTTGAAGCTGATCTCGTTGATCCGTTCCTCGATCTCGGCGGGGGTGCGCGGCACGCCCTCGCGCAGCAGGGGATTGATGTTCACGATCACGATGTCGCGCGGGAACTGCGGCTCGAACAGCGGAAACAGGGCCGGGTTGCCGGTATAACCACCGTCCCAGAAGGCCTCGCGCCGGCCCGTCGTCGGATCGTCGATCTCGATGGCGCGAAACAGGTTGGGCAGGCAGGCCGAGGCCAGGATCGCATCGGCGCTGACCTCGGCGCCCGAAAAGACGCGGATCTTGCCGGTGCGCACATTGGTGGCCGACACGAAGAAGGCAGGCCCCGCCTCGGCGCAGACATGTTCATATTCGAACCGCGCCACGATCCGCTCCAGCGGGTTGATGTAGAACGGCCCGGAGTCATAGGGCGAGACCATCCGCGCGAGCTGATCCATCCAGGTCGCGGGGGCGAAAGCCTCGATCCAGCGGTTGATCGCCTGCGGATAGGGAAACAGCGCCGAAACCCAGCGGTCGAGCCGCAGATCGTTGACCTCGGCCACCTGCGACCAAAGCCAGTCGAGGTTTTCGCGCGCATGGCGCCGCCCGGCCTTGGGCCCGCCCCGCACCAGCCCCGCCTTCAGGGCCGCACCATTCAGCGCGCCCGCCGAGGTGCCGGAAATCGCCGCGAATTCGAGCCAGCTTTCATCCAGCAAACGATCCAGAACGCCCCAGGTGAAGGCGCCATGCGCGCCCCCGCCCTGCAGTGCCAGATTGATGCGCCTCTCCTGCATGCGTCACACTCCTGTCATGGGAAGGAAGGGGGCGCCGCCCCCTCGGGCCTGGCGGCCCTCACCCCCGGGATATTTCGGCCAGAAAGAAGGACAAAGCCCGTGCCCTGTTCTTTCTGGATCAAATATCCCGGGGGGTGCGGGGGGCCGCGCCCCCTGCCCTGTCCGGCTCAGAGCGCGGTCCAGCCGCCGTCGACCGAGATCGTGGTGCCGGTGATCTGCGCGGCATAGTCCGAGCACAGGAAGACCGCGGTGCCGCCCATCTGTTCGGTGGTGGCGAACTCGCGCGAGGGCTGGCGTTCCAGCATGACCTTCTTGATCACCTCGTCGCGGCCCATGTTGTGGGTTTTCATCTGATCGGGGATCTGCGCCTCGACCAGCGGCGTCAGCACATAGCCCGGGCAGATCGCGTTGCAGGTGATCGGCTCTTCGGCGGTTTCGAGCGCGGTCACCTTGGTCAGCCCGACGACGCCGTGCTTGGCCGCGACATAGGCCGATTTGAACGGCGAGGCGGTCAGACCATGCGCCGAGGCGATGTTGATGACCCGGCCCCAGCCCGCCTTGCGCATCATCGGCAGCGCGGCGGCCGTGGTATGGAAGGCGGAACTGAGGTTGATCGCGATGATCCGGTCCCAGGTCGCCGGGGGGAAGGTGTCGATCGGTTCGACATGCTGGATGCCGGCGTTATTGACCAGAATATCGCATTTGCCCGCCTGTTCGATCAGCGCGCGGCATTCCTCGCCCTTCGACATGTCCGCCTTGATATAGCGCGCGGTCACGCCGAATTCGGCACCCAGATCGGCGGCCAGCTGGTGATCCTCGGGGCGGTCGGTGAAGGAGTTGAGCACGACATCCGCCCCCGCCTTTGCCAGTTCGCGCGCGATCCCGAGCCCGATGCCCGAATTCGAGCCGGTGATGATGGCGGTCTTGCCCTTGAGCGTCATTTGGTCTGCCTCCTGCAGTTTGCGTTTGCGGCAACCTTAGCCCAAGGCGCGGCAATATCCATGACCGAAGAACAAAGAACCGTGAGCATGCCGCACGGCGTCTTGCCCTGTCCCGGGCTGCAGGCCAAAAAAAACGCCCGCGCAAGGCGGGCGTTAAGTCATGAGGCAGGTTTCATACAGGCAAGAAACCTATCGAGCAGTGAGAACTTTATAAGCGTTTCGTTGCCCGCATCCAAGGGAAAAGTTTGCGTCCCCCCTGTCGCACCGCTAGCTTCCTGTCTGAAAAGACAGGCAAACCAAGGATTGTTGCGATGACGGGATCGGTGTTTTTCCATGCTCTTCGGGGCGCTGTCCTCGCTCTGGGCCCTGTTTTGCTTGGCGCTGCGGCTTGGGCTGCGCCGCAGCACGGGATTGCCATGTATGGCGCCCCCGCGCTGCCCGCGGGGTTCGATCATCTGCCCTATGCCAACCCCGATGCCCCCAAGGGCGGGCGGATTCGGATGGGAGAATCGGGCAGTTTCGATTCGCTCAACCCCTGGATCCTGAATGGCCGCGCCGCGCAGGGCATTTCCGCCTATGTCGCCGAATCGCTGATGGGCCGCTCGATGGACGAGCCCTTCACGCTTTACGGTCTGCTGGCCGAAAGCGTCGATACCGACGAGGCCCGCAGCTGGGTCGAATTCACCCTGCGCCCGGAGGCGCGGTTTTCCGATGGCGCGCCGGTCACCGTCGAGGATGTGATGTGGTCCTATGAGACATTGGGCACCCAGGGCCATCCGCGCTATCAGAACGCCTGGCGCAAGGTTGCCAAGATGGAACAGACCGGCCCGCGTTCGGTGCGCTTCACCTTTGCCGAACCCGACCGCGAGCTGGCACTGCTGATGGGGATGCGCCCGGTCCTGCAAAAGGCGCAATGGCAGGGCCGCGATTTCGCCAATGAAACGCAGATCGTGCCGGTGGGATCGGGCCCCTATGTCATCGACCGTGTCGAGCAGGGCAAATACATCAGCCTGAAGCGCAACCCCGACTGGTGGGGCAAGGATCTGGGCTTCAATCGCGGCCTGCATAATTTCGATGAAATCCGCTACGATTACTTCGGTGACGGCGGCGTGGTGTTCGAGGCCTTCAAGGGCGGCGAGATCGACACCTGGCGCGAAACCAACGCCGCAAAATGGGCGCGCGATTACGATTTCCCGGCGGTGAAATCCGGCGCGGTGGTGAAATCGGAAATCCCGCATCAGCGGCCCTCGGGCATCGCCGGTCTGGTCATGAACACCCGCAAGCCGCTGTTCGCCGACTGGCGCGTGCGCGAGGCGATGACGCTGGCATTCAACTTCGAATTCATCAATGCGACGCTGAACAACGGCACCGAGCCGCGGATCACCTCGTATTTCTCCAATTCGGTGCTGGGCCTGAAACCGGGCCCGGCCGAGGGCAAGGTCGCGGATCTGCTGGCGCCCTTCGCCGCCGATCTGATCCCCGGCACGATCGAGGGCTATGCCCTGCCGGTGTCGGACGGGTCGGAACTCAATCGCGCCAACACCCGCAAGGCGCTGAAACTGCTGAACGAAGCGGGCTGGAAGGTGGATGACGCCGGTGTGCTGAAAGATGCGCAGGGCCGTCCCTTCCGCTTCGAGATCCTGCTCAAGCAGGGCGCGGCCGAGACCTCTTCGGTGGTCGATATCTATGTCGAGGCGCTGTCGCGGCTGGGGATCTTCCCACAGGTGACCTCGGTCGACGACGCGCAATATCAGGCGCGCACCAACAGCTACGATTTCGACATGGCCTGGTATCTGAGCGCGACCGGGCTGGCGCTGTCGCTCTCGCCGGGCAACGAACAGATGCTCTACTGGGGCGCGCGTGGCGTGACCGAACCGGGCAGCCGCAACTGGATGGGCATGAACGTGCCCGCCGCCGAGGCGATGGTGCAGGCGATGCTGAACGCGCGCGATCCTGCGGATTTCACCGCCGCGGTGCAGGCGCTCGACCGGATTCTGACGGCCGGGCGTTATGTCATTCCGGGCTGGTATGCGCGGGTTTCCCGCCTGGCACATATTCGTGAACTTCACTTCCCCGCCCGGCTTCCGCTATACGGGGATTGGCCGGGCTTTCAGCCCGATGTCTGGTGGTATGAGGCAGATCAATGAAGAAACTGGTCCTTCTGACCGCTCTGGCGGTCGCAATTGCAGGGTGCAACACCGTGGCCGGTGTCGGCGAAGACGTGGCAGGCGGTGCCCGCACGGTTCAGAACTGGTTCTGATCGCGTAACCCTTCACGAACCCTGCCGCGCGATTTTGCTTTGCAACCCCGCCGCGCAGGCGCAAACTTGAACCCGACAGCGCAAGGCCGCGCCGTCAGGGAGGATGACGACTATGAAATGGCATCATGTTCAGGAAAACTGGGCCGCATTTGCTGACGCAATTCTGGACCGCTGGCCCGATGCGGACGAAACCGAACTCGAGGCAGTCGATGGCGATCAGCGCGCCTTCATAGCCTATATCGCGGAACTGACCGATCAAAGCGCCGCCGAGGCGCGCGAGGAAATCCTCGACTGGCTGCGCGGCGAATTGCCCTCGGACGTGGTGATGGACCCGCGTCACGACAATCACTCGATCCAGCTGAGCGCGAAATTCGTGCCCGAAGGCGAAGACGAATCCGACGACGACGCCCGCTTCGGCGACGATCGCTGAGGCGCCTGCGCGCGCCCTTTCCCTCTGGTCCAAATATCCCGGGGGTGAAGGGCCGCAGGCCCGAGGGGGCAGCGCCCCCTGCCCGGCTTCCCCAAGCTCAGACCAGCGATGTCACCCACAAGACGGTGGCATCCTCGTCGCTGACCGAAATCAGGTTGTGCCCCATCGTCGCGTCGTAATAGGCGCTGTCGCCGCGCTTCAGATCGACCGGCTCGTAAAATTCGGTATAAAGCCGCACGATCCCGGTCAGGACATACAGAAACTCCTCGCCGTCGTGGCGCACCCAGCCGTTGAACTCCTCGAACGATCGCGCGCGGATGCGGGCGCGGTAGGGCAGCATCTGCTTGGCGCGCAGCGACCCGGCCAGCAATTCGTGCTCGTAGGTGGTGGTGATATGCGCCTGTCCCTCGCCGGATTTGGTCACCGCCATGCGTCCGGTGATCTGCCCCTTGCTGGGCGGGGTGAACAGTTGCGGCACCGAAATCTCCAGCCCTTCGGCCAGTTTCTTCAACGCTTCGTAGGTCGGCGACATCAGCCCGTTCTCGATCTTCGACAGGGTCGAACGTGCCAGACCCACCGCCCCCGCCGCCTGTTCCAGCGTCCAGCCGCGCGCGCGGCGCAGCTCGCGCACCCGATGCGCCAGGTCGATCGGCTCGGGCGTGATCTCTTCGCCGGTCTCGCGCGCGATCCGAATGATTTTGGCGTGTTCGATTTCGCTCATGGCCGCCTCTGGCTTGCATCGCTCAGACCCCTGACGTAGCAGAAAGCCATGAACTCTGTCCACGCATCAGCACCGTTGCCGCCGCCGCCCGCCAGCTTCAACCTGGCCGCGCATGTGTTGGCGCGCGCCCCCGAACTGGCCGAGAAATCGGCGCTGCAGATCCTGCGCCCCTCGGGGGCGGAACGCTGGTCCTATGCCCGGCTCGAGGCGGCCGTGCGCGGCGCGGGCACGGGCTTTCTGGCCGCGGGACTGGTGCCGGGGGACCGGGTTTTGCTGCGGCTGGGCAATACGCCGGAATTTCCGGTGGCCTATCTGGGGGCCATCGCCGCAGGCCTGGTGCCGGTGCCCACCTCGTCGCAGCTGACCGCGGCCGAGATTACCAAGATGGCCGCACAGATCACGCCCGCCGCGATTGTCGCCGGAGAGGGTATCGCCCTGCCCGAGGCGGACCCCGACCACCCTGCCCGGATCATCCCCGAGTCCGATCTGCGCGGCTTCGAGGCGCTGGCGCCCTGCGCCTATGACATGGGGCCGCCCGACCGGCTGGCCTATATCATCTTCACCTCCGGCACCTCGGGGCAGCCGCGTGCGGTGATGCATGCGCACCGGGCGATCTGGGCGCGCAAGATGATGCATCAGGGCTGGTATGGGCTGGGCGAGGCTGACCGTCTTTTGCATGCGGGCGCCTTCAACTGGACCTATACGCTGGGCACCGGGTTGATGGACCCATGGACGCTTGGCGCGACCGCCCTGATCCCCGGCGCCGGCGTCACCCCCGATCAGTTGCCGCTGCTGCTGCGCCGCTTCGATGCGACGCTTTTTGCTGCGGCGCCAGGGGTTTACCGGCAGATCCTGAAACATCACGACAGACTGTCGCTGCCGAAGCTGCGCCATGGGCTCAGCGCGGGCGAGGCGCTGCCCGACACGCTGCGCGCCCGCTGGAACGCGGCGACCGGCACCAGGATCTACGAGGCCCTGGGGATGTCGGAATGCTCGACCTTCATTTCCGGCGCGCCAGACCGCCCGGCGCCGCCCGGCACGGCGGGCTATCCGCAGGACGGGCGCCGGATCGCGGTGCTGGACGACGCGGGCCAGCCGGTGCCCCGCGGCACGCCCGGCATGCTGGCGGTGCATCGCTCCGACCCCGGGCTGTTCCTGGGCTATTGGGGCGCGCCCGAGGAAACCGCCGCACGGTTTGCGGGCGAGTGGTTCGTCACAGGCGACACCGTGGCGATGGCCGACGATGGCGCGATCACCTATCTGGGGCGCGACGACGACATGATGAACGCGGGCGGTTTCCGGGTTTCCCCGCTGGAGGTCGAGGCCACGATGGCCAGCTGCCCCGGTGCGGGCGAGGTGGCCGCGGTCGAGATCCGCATCTCGGCCGAGACCAGCGTGATCGCCCTTGCCTGGACCGGCCCCGCGACACAGGCCGACCTTGCCGCACATGCCGCAGCCCGGCTTGCCCGCTACAAGCAGCCGCGGATCTGGCGCGCCCTGCCCGCCCTGCCGCACAACCCCAACGGCAAGATCGCCCGGCGCAGCCTGCGTGAAAACTGGCCCGTCGCAGACTGACCTGCGGATCTATCCAGAAAATTCGAATACGGATGCATTTTTAGGCATTTAAAACATATTTGTGAAATCCGCCGTTTACTGAAACACACGCTGTGGTAGATTCATTACAATTGAACGCTGGGACAGGGCCGTAATGATTACACTCGACATCTTCGCTGATCCGGTTTGTCCCTGGTGCCTGATCGGCAAGGCACGGCTGGATCGCGCGCTTGAGGCGCGCCCCGATCATGGCATTGTTCTGGCCTGGCATCCGTTTCAGCTGAATCCGACCATGCCGCCCGAAGGGATGGAACGGAACGCCTATCTGGACGCCAAATTCGGCCGCGAGGCATTGGCGAAAAAGCAGATGCCCGTGCTGGAGGCTGCGGCGCAAAGCGGCGTGACGCTGAACCTCGCGGCGATCGGGTGGATGCCCAACACCATCGACGCACTGCGGCTGCTGCACTGGGCGGGGATCGAGGGTTGCCAGACGCCGGTGATGGCCGCGCTGATGCGGGCCTTCTGGCAGGAAGGGCGCAATATCGGTGACCCCGAGGTCTTGACCGAGATCGGCGCCGCCTGGGGGCTCGACCGCGCATTGATCGCGCGGCTGTTGGCTTCGGATGCGGACCGGGACACCGTGCTGGAGCGGGACACGCATGCGCGCGAACGTGGCGTGCGGGCGATGCCGACCTTCATCCTGGGGGAACGGCATGTGATCGAGGGCGCGCAAAGCACCGAATTCTGGCTGACGGTGATTGACGAGCTGGCCGAACTGGCCCGGGCGCGTGCCGCCGATGGTGGCGCCGAACGTTCCGCGCAGCGCTTGCAGGCCTGACGCCACCCGCCGCCTGCGCACAGAAAGCCGCGATTCTGCGCGGCAGCTGCGCTTGGTTTCGATGCCGAACTCTGGTTCTTTCGCTGGCACGCATGCCTTTCAGGCGTGAATTTTCGAAAGACTCTCCGTGACTCAGCCCCTCTCTTCCGCCACTCCGGCCCCGCGCCGCTTGGCCCTGCCGGAATTCACCGCGATGCTGGCCTCGCTGACCGCGACGGTGGCGTTTTCGATCGACGCGATGCTGCCCGCCCTGCCCGAGATCGCAGCCCAACTCTCGCCCGGCGATGTCAATCGCGCGCAGTTGGTATTGACCGCCTTCGTGTTGGGCATGGGGATCGGCACCTTTATCGTCGGGCCGGTGTCGGATGCCTTCGGGCGCAAGCGCACGATCACTGTGGGCATCCTGATCTACATGATCGGGGCCTTTCTGGCCACGCAGGCCGACAGCCTGGAAACCCTGCTGTTCGCCCGTGCGCTGCAGGGCCTGGGCGCCGCCGCACCGCGGATCGTGCCGATGGCGCTGGTGCGCGACCTCTATTCCGGGCGCGAAATGGCGCGGGTCACCTCGATCATCATGATGATCTTCATTCTGGTGCCCGCCGTGGCGCCCTCGGTCGGCGCGGTCATCATCGGACTGAGCGACTGGCGCGGCGTTTTCTGGGCCTTCATCGCCTTCGGCACGGTCGGGATGAGCTGGGTCAACCTGCGCCAGCCCGAGACGCTGTCCCCTGACCGCCGCCGCCCGCTGCGGATCGGCACGCTGGTCGCTGGCGTGCGCGAGGTGCTGGCCGAACGCGAGGTGCGGCTTTACACGCTGATCCTGACGCTGGGCTTCGGGCAGATGTTCGCGCTGCTGTCCTCGTCGCAGCAGCTGTTCACCGCCTATGGCGCCTCTGCCGGGGCTTTCCCGAAATGGTTTGCGCTGATGGCGCTGCTGGCCGGGTCTGGGTCGGTCCTGAATGCGAAATTCGTGGTGCATCTGGGCATGCGCCGGATCGCGACGGCGGCCTATCTGATGCAGGTGATCTGTTCGGCCGTGATGCTTGCGCTGGTGCTGCTGGGCCTGCCGATGGGCGGCGCGGGCTTTGCCGCGGTGTTCCTGTGGTCGGTCACGGTGTTCTTCATGGCGGGTGTGACGTTCGGCAATCTGAACGCCCTGGCGATGCAGAAGATGGGCCATCTGGCGGGGATGACCGCCTCGGTCGTGACCGCCTTGTCCACGGTCGGGGCCGTGCTGATCGCAGCGCCTGTCGGCCTGATGTTCAACGGCTCGGCCCTGCCGATCGTCTGCGCCACGCTGATCTGCTCGGCCCTGGCCTGGGCGCTGATGCGCCGCACGGTCGATCTGGGGTAAGGGCGGCAGGGGGCGCTGCCCCCTCGCCCGTTCCGGGCTCACCCCCGGGATATTTTCACCAGAAAGAAAGCAGCCGCGTTTTTTCCCGTTCTTTCTGGCGGAAATATCCCGGGGGGTGAATGCGGCGCAGCCGCAGAGGGGGGCGGCGCCCCCCATCTTTGGTCGGTCAGGTGCCGGCCCGATCAGCCCTTGGCGGCTTTCTTGCCCGCGATGACCTTCTCTGCCAGATCGCGCGCAATCGCGAAGGCGCCCTTGATCTTGTCGCCATCACTGGCCCAGTCGCGGCGCACCACGACCTTGTTGCCCTGAATTTTCGCCAGCCCGTTCTGCGCCTGCAGGAATTCCACCAGCCCCGCCGGGTTGGGGAACTTGTCGGCGTGGAACTGCACCGTGGCGCCTTTTGGCCCTGCATCCATCCGCGCGATATGGGCGCGTTTGCACATCGCCTTGATCCGCACCACCAGCAGCAGGGTGTTCACCTCTTTCGGCAGTGGGCCGAAGCGGTCGATCAGCTCGGCGGCGAAGCCTTCCAGCTCGACCTTGGTCGTCAGCGAGGACAGGCGGCGATACAGGCCCAGCCGGACATCCAGATCGGGAATATAGGCCTCGGGGATCATCACCGGCACGCCAAGGTTGATCTGCGGCGACCATTCGCCATCGTCGCCCGCCTCGGTCAGCTCGCCCGATTTCAGCTTGGCGATGGTTTCCTCCAGCATCGCCTGGTACAGCTCGTAGCCGACTTCCTTGATATGGCCCGACTGTTCCTCGCCCAGCAGGTTCCCTGCCCCGCGCAGATCGAGGTCTTGCGAGGCCAGGCTGAACCCCGCACCCAGGCTGTCGAGGCTGCCCAAAAGCCGCAGCCGCTTGGTTGCCTGCGGCGTCAGCGGCAGGCGCGGTTTCGTCGTCAGGTAGCAATAGGCCCGCGCCTTGGACCGCCCGACCCGGCCGCGGATCTGATACAGCTGGCTGAGCCCGAACATGTCGGCGCGGTGCACGATCATCGTGTTTGCGGTCGGAATGTCGAGCCCGCTTTCGACGATGGTCGTCGCCAGCAGCACGTCGAACTTGCCGTCGTAGAAGGCGTTCATCCGGTCGTCGAGATCACCCGCCGCCATCTGCCCGTGGGCCACCAGATAGCTGACCTCGGGGACATGGGTTTTCAGGAATTCCTCGACCTCGGCCAGATCGGAAATGCGCGGCACGACGTAGAAGCTTTGCCCGCCGCGGTAGCGTTCGCGCAGCAGCGCCTCGCGGATCGTCACCGCGTCGAATTCGCTGACATAGGTGCGGATCGCCAGACGGTCGACCGGCGGCGTGCCGATCAGGCTCAGGTCGCGCACGCCCGTCAGCGACAGTTGCAACGTGCGCGGGATCGGCGTTGCGGTCAGCGTCAGCACATGGATTTCGCTGCGCATCTCTTTCAGCCGTTCCTTGTGGCTGACGCCGAAATGCTGTTCCTCGTCGATCACCAGCAGGCCCAGATGCTTGAAGCGCACGGCCTTGGCCAGCACGGCGTGGGTGCCGATCACGATGTCGACCGTGCCCTCGGCCAGCCCTTCGCGGGTTTTCGCGGCCTCTTTGGCCGAGACGAAACGCGACAGCGGGCGCACGGTGATGGCGGTGCCGCGGAAGCGTTCGGCGAAGGTCTTGTAATGCTGGCGCGCCAGCAGCGTCGTGGGCGCGATCACCGCGACCTGCACCCCCGATTGCGCCGCCACGAAAGCCGCGCGCATCGCGACCTCGGTCTTGCCGAAGCCCACGTCGCCCACGATCAGCCGGTCCATCGGCCGCCCCGAGGCCAGATCGCTCACCACATCCTCGATCGCGGCCATCTGGTCGTCGGTCTCGGTATAGGGGAAGCGGGCGGCGAAGGCCTCCCATTCGTGATGCGGCGCCTCCAGGATCGGCGCCGCGCGCAGCAGCCGTTCGGCGGCGATCCGCATCAGCTTGTCGGCGATCTGGCGGATACGTTCCTTCAGCCGCGCCTTCTTGGCCTGCCAGGCCCCACCGCCAAGCTTGTCGAGCAGCCCTTCCTCGTGGCCATAGCGGCTGAGCAGTTCGATATTCTCGACCGGCAGGAACAGCCGGTCGCCGCCGGCATATTCCAGCGCCACGCAATCATGGGGCGCACCAAGCGCGGTGATCGTTTCCAACCCCTTGTAGCGCCCGACGCCGTGATCGACATGCACCACCAGATCGCCGGGGCTGAGCGATTGCGCCTCGGTCAGGAAGTTCTCGGCCTTGCGCTTCTTGCGCGGGCTGCGGATCAGCCGGTCGCCCAGCACGTCCTGTTCGGAAATCACGGTGAGCGGATTGGCCGGAGCGCCGGCCTCGAACCCCTGATCGAGTGGCCAGATGCACAGGTTCACCCCGGGGCCGATCTCGCGCGCGTCGCGGATCAGCCGCGCGCCGGTCAGGCCCTCATCCTCCATCAACCCCTTCAGCCGTTCGCGCGCGCCCTCGGACCAGCTGGCGATGACCACCGGCCCTGCGGCAAGACGTGCGTTAACATGGTCTTTCAAGGCGCTGAAAAGGCTTACATTCTCAAGTTGTCGCTCGGGGGCGAAATTGCGCCCGATGCGCCCGCCCATGGCCAGAACGCCGGGGCCCGGCGGGGCGGACAGCACCTGCAGCCGCAGCACCCGGCGCGGCGCCAGCGTGGCCGTCCAGTTGGCCTCGTCCAGATACAGCAGCCCCGGGGCGGCCGGTTTATAGACGCTGTCGACCCGGTCGCGGCGGGTCATCGCCTCGCGCCGGGTGTCGTATTGATCGGCGATGCTGACCCAGCGGGCGGCGCGGATCGCCTCGATCTGGTCATCCAGCACGACGGCGGCCTGCGGCAGGTAGTCAAAGATCGTTTCCAGCCGTTCGTGGAAGAATCCCAGCCAATGTTCCATCCCGGCGTGCTTGCGCCCGGCGCTGACCGCTTCGTACAGCGGATCGTCGGCGCCACCCGCGCCGAATTCCACGCGGTAATTCTGCCGAAACCGGGTGATCGCGGCCTCGTCCAGAATGACCTCGCTGACCGGGGCCAGCTCGATCGTCTTCAGCGGTTCGATGGTGCGCTGGCTGACCGGATCGAAACGGCGCGCCCCGTCCAGCACATCGCCGAACAGGTCCAGCCGCACCGGCCCGCCCTCGCCCGGGGGGAAGATGTCGATGATGCCGCCGCGCACCGCGTAATCGCCGGGTTCGGAAACGGTCGAGGCGGGCGAGAAGCCCATCCGCACCAGAAACTGCCGCAGCGCCGCCTCGTCGATGCGACCGCCGACCTTGGCGGTGAAGCTCGATTGCGCCAGCACCTCGCGCGCGGGCACCCGCTGCATCGCCGCCGACAAGGTGGTCAGCAGGATGAACGGCCCCGGCAGCCCGGCCTGCAGCGCCGCCAGCGTGGCCATACGCGTGGCGGAAATATCGGGGTTGGGCGAGACACGGTCATAGGGCAGACAATCCCAGGCGGGCAGCGTCAGCACCACCGCCTCGGGGGCGAAGAAGGCCAGCGCGGCGCGCATCGCCTCCAGCCGCCGGTCATCGCGGGCGACATGCACGACGGGTTGGCCCTTGGCAAGTTCCCGCGCCAGAAGCTGCGCATCGAACCCCTCGGGGGCACCGGAAAGAAGATAATGCTCCATCGCGTCTTCGCTAGCCGCTTGAGCGCTGCTGTCAAGCCCGCGCCGCCGCCCTGCCCCTTGTCAGTTCAGCACCGAGATGCTGAAATTATGCAGCATGCCCCACATCGTGGTCACCAGAATGGCCACCATCCCCACCGCCTGGATCGAGACCCGGTGCCGCGCAAGCAGGCGCGCCAAGGCATCGGGCGCGATTCCGTCGTTCAGAAGCGGTTCGAACCGGCCAGCGGCGCGCAGGCTCAGCAGGCCGACGAACGACAGCGGAAAGGCGATCAGGAACACCGCCTGCGCGAATTCCATGCCATAGCCGAAGCCCAGCACCCCAAGGCAGGTCAGCACGAAGGACACCCCCACCGACAGCACCACGCCCCCTTCGCGCCCGATCGTCAGCAGGCGCGCCACATTGACCCGGGTCAGCGTAACCAGATCCTCGGCCGCGCGCCCCCCCTTGCGGCGCGCGCGCAGCACCATGTCGAAAGGCACGCCCAGCACCCAGTGCGAGGCCGATGACCACGTCACCGCCAGTGCGATCCAATACCACAGATTGGAAAACGACCGCATGTTGATCAACTCGAACACGGTATCGAAAATATGCACGCAGCGCCTCACACAACGGGCCGTTCCGGCCTGATTTGGCGTGAGACTAGACCAAGTTTTCCCGCAGCGGAACACCCGTTTCACGCATCGGTGCGCGCGCAAGGCTTGAGCCTGCCGCCGATCCGTGGCACCTCAGGCACAGCCAGAGGAGTGAGCCCATGCATCCGATCCTTCCGCCCTTTCCCCATACCCGCCTGCGCCGTCTGCGCCGCACCGCAGCCCTGCGCGATCTGGCGCAGGAGCACCGGCTGAGCGTGAAAGACCTGATCTGGCCGATCTTCATCACCGATGTGCCCGGTGCCGATGTCGAGATTTCCTCGATGCCGGGCGTGGTGCGCCGCACCCTCGACAATGCGATCCGCGCCGCCGAAGAGGCCGCGACCCTTGGTATCCCGGCAATCTGCCTGTTTCCCTACACCGACCCGGGCGTAAAGACCGAAAGCTGCGAGATGGCCTGGGACCCGGGCAATTTCGTCAACCGGGTGATCCGCGCGATCAAGGCGGCCGTGCCCGAGGTTGCGATCATGACCGACATCGCGCTTGATCCCTATAACGCCAATGGCCATGACGGGCTGGTGCGCGACGGGGTGATCCTGAACGACGAAACCGTTGAGTGCCTGGTGAAAATGGGCGTGGCGCAGGCCGAGGCGGGCGCCGATATTCTGGGCCCCTCGGACATGATGGATGGCCGGATCGGCGCGTTGCGCACGGCGCTGGAGGCTGCGGGCCATGCCGATGTGACGATCCTGAGCTATGCCGCGAAATACGCCTCTGCCTTCTATGGCCCGTTCCGCGATGCGGTCGGCGCCTCGGGGGCGCTGAAGGGCGACAAGAAGACCTATCAGATGAACCCCGGCAATTCGGACGAGGCGCTGCGGCTGGTCGCGCGCGATCTGGCCGAGGGCGCGGATATGGTGATGGTCAAGCCTGGCATGCCCTATCTCGACATCTGTCACCGGGTGAAGGACGCATTCGGCGTGCCGACCTATGCCTATCAGGTCTCGGGTGAATACGCGATGCTGATGGCGGCGATCCAGAACGGCTGGCTCGACCATGACAAGGTGGTGCTCGAAAGCCTGATGGCGTTCCGCCGGGCGGGATGCGATGGCGTGCTGAGCTATTTCGCGCCCACGGCTGCCCGGCTGCTGGCGCAGGGCTGAGCCCTAGCGCCTGCGCCGCAGATGCGCGGGCGGAATGCCTGCCTGCGCACGGTATTTCGCCACCACCCGGCGCGACACCCGCATCCCCGCAGCGCCAAGCGCCGCGCTCAGCGCCGCATCCGACAAAACGGCGGTTTCTGCCGCGATCAGGGCACGCAGCTGCGCGGTGACGGCGGCGGCACTGGCCGTGCCGTCGCCGCGTGCCGCCCGCCCGCCGAAAAAGGCGCGCAGGGCCACCGTGCCCGCGGGCGTGGCCGCCGAACCGCTGTTGACCATCCGCCCGACCGAGCTTTCATGCATGCCGATTTCCTGCGCGACCTGACGCATCGTCAAAGGTTGCAGCGCCGCCACGCCCCGCGTCAGAAATCCGGCCTGTGTGTGCGCCAGAACCTCGCCCAGCAGCAGCAAGGCGCGGTTGCGCTTTTCAAGCGCGCGCAGCAGCAGGCGCGCCTGCTGGCGGCTCTGGCTGAGCGCCGATCCGCGCGGGGCAGCCCCCGCCAGCGCCGTGTCGAGCCAGGCCTGCGGCAAGGTTTCGGGGTTCAGCCGTGCCTGCCAGCCCTCGGCCTCGAATGTGAAGATCAGATCCGGCACCCGGGTCAGCGCCGGACCTTGCGCGAATTGCGCCGCCGGGCGCGGGTCAAGCCCGCGCAGCTGCGCCAGATGCGGCGCCAGACGCGCGGCGCTCAGTCCGGTTTGCGCGGCCAGCGCGGCCATCCCGCCCTCGGCCAGCACGGGCAGATGATCCAGGACGCGCTGCATTTCGGCGCTGACCGGCCCGGTTTCGGCCAGTTGCAGCGCCAGACATTCGGTCAGCGAACGCGCGAACAAACCCCGCGGCTCGATCCGTTGCAACGCGGACAACACCTGCGTCACCCGGGGCACGCTGCATCCCAGCCGCGCGGCGATCTGTTCCAGCGGCGCGGTCACGAAGCCCGCGGCGTCCAGCGCCTCGGCCAGCGCCAGCGCCACTGTCTGGTCGGCGGCGCGCGGCACAAGATGCGGCAGCTGCGCCAGCACATGCGCGCTCAGCGAGGGGCCCTGCGCCTCGGCCTCTGGCGCCTCGGCTATCGGTGGCAGCCGCAGCCGCAGCACGGGATTGTCCGAGGCCGTCTCGCGCAGCAGTTCGGTCAGATCGCTGTTGGTCAGGCTCAGAAACCCGATCGCGCGGCGCGCCTCCAGCCCGAGCTTGAGGCCGGTGGTCTGCCGCAGCGTGGTTTCATGGCCGAGTTTCATCACCCGGCCAGACTATGCGTCCGCAGGAAATCCGCAAAGCCTTTCGCCACCCGCTCGCCATCCAGCGGTGCGGCAAGGCTGTCCAGCGCGGTTTGTGCCAGATCCTGCGGCACCCGGATGCCCGCCGCCGCGACCAGAAGATCGCGGATATAGGCAGGGGCGAATTCGGGGTGGAACTGCACCGACAGCGCCGGAAAATCATAGCGGAAACCGCCGTTGGGCGAGGCGGCGTTGGACAGTACGCGCCGGGCACCGGCCGGCGGGGTGACGACCTGATCCTGATGGAACGACAGCGCCGCCAGCGGCCCCGCCCCGAACAGCGCGGCGCCATCGTCCGTCAGCGCGTGTTCCTGACGCCCGATGACCCAGCCCCCTTTGGATTTGCGCACCTCGCCGCCGAAGGCCTGTGCCATGATCTGATGCCCGAAACAGACCCCGGTCAGCGGCACGCGGGCGGCGCGCGCGGCGCGCAGAAAGTCCATCAGCGGCGCAATCCACGCGTGGTCTTCATAGACGCCGGCCCGTGCGCCGGTAATCAGATAGCCGTCGAAAGCGGTCGGGTCTTCGGGCAAGGCCTCGCCGCCCGCAACGAAGATCCGGCTGAAGCGGGCCTCTGGCAGTGCCGCCCCCAGCCAGCGTTCGAACATGCCGGCATAGGTGCCGTGCGCGGGTTGAAAGGCTTCGGCGGGGCGGTCGGCTTCGAGAATGCAAATTTTCATATTGATATCGGCAGGGGCGCGCCAAGGCGCCCCCGCCCTGCCCCCTTAGCCCAGCTCGATCCAGACCGATTTGGTCTGGGTGTATTGCGTCAGAGCCTCCAGGCATTTGTCACGGCCATTGCCCGATTGCTTGAACCCGCCCCAGGGCGTGGTGGCGTCGCCCGCCTCGTAAGCATTGACCCAGACGATGCCCGCTTCGATGTCACGCGCGAAGCGATGCGCGGTCTTCAGGTTCGATGTCCAGATCGACGCGGCCAGCCCGTAGATCGTGTCATTGGCCACCTCGATTGCGTGCTCGATGCCGTCCACCGGAATGATCGAGGCGACAGGGCCGAAGATTTCCTCTTGCGCGATGGTCATCTTGTTGTTGACCCCGGTGAACAGCGTGGGTTCGACATAGCAGCCGGCATTGAAGGCCGCGGGCACGCCGCCGCCAAAGGCCAGCGTGGCGCCCTCCTTCTTGCCCGCCGCGATATAGCCCAGCACCCGCGCCTGCTGTTCGGGGGTGACCAGCGGCCCCATCGTGGTGTCGGGGTCCAGCGGATCGCCCGGCACATGCATGTCTTTCGCGGCCTCGCTGAACAGCGCGACATAATCGTCATAGACCTTGCGTTCGACAAGAATGCGCGAGCCGGCCGAGCAAACCTCGCCCTGATTGCCGAAGATGCCCGCAACTCCCGTCGCCGCGGCTTTGGCCAGATCCTCGCAATCGGCCAGCACGATCTGCGGGGACTTGCCGCCGCATTCGGTGGTGACGCGCTTCATGTTCGACTGCCCGGCATAGATCATCATCAGCTTGCCGACCTCGCCCGAGCCGGTGAAACCGATCTTGTCGACCTCCATATGCAGCGCCAGCGGCTTTCCGGTTTCCTCGCCAAAGCCGGTGACCACGTTGAACACGCCATCCGGCCCGCCCGCTTCGCTGAACAGTTTCGCCAGAAGCAGTGCCGACAAGGGCGATTGTTCGGCCGGTTTTAGCACCACCGAATTGCCGCAGGACAGTGCCGGCGCCAGTTTCCAGGCCGCCATCATCAGCGGATAGTTCCACGGCACGACCAGCCCGCACACCCCCAGCGGCTGACGCAGGATGTAATGCAGCGCATCGGCGTTGGTGTTGGTGACGACGCCTTCCATCTTGTCGATGGTTTCGGCAAAGAAGCGGATCGTCATCAGCGACCCGGGAATGTCGATATTGAGCATGTCCGAAATCGGCTTGCCCATGTCGAGCGTGTCGAGCAGCGCGAAATCCTCGGCATGGGCCTCGATCAGATCGGCAAAACGGCGCATCACCGCCATCCGGTCCGAGGGCGCCATCCGCGACCAGACGCCCGATTTGAACGCCTTGCGGGCGGCGGCCACTGCGCGGTCGACATCTTCGGACGCGCCCCGGGCCACCTCGGCCACGACCTCGCCATTGGCCGGGTTGATCGTCTGGAATTTCGCCCCCGAGGCCGCCTCGACGAACTTGCCGTCAATGAACATCCGGGTTTCGGGGCGCAAGGCGGCGGCGCGGGCGGTCCAGTCTTTGTGGGTCAGTGTCATGTCATACCTCTGGATTATTTGGTGCGGTCGCGGGTGGCGATCACCGAGACGATGATCAGCACCAGCGACATCAGAACGATCAGCGAGCCCACGGCGTTGATTTCCGGGGTCACGCCACGGCGCAGCGTCGAGTAGATATACATCGGCAGCGTGTTGTCGCGTCCGGTCAGGAAGAAGGTCACGGGGATCTCGTCGAAGCTCAGCACGAAGGACAGCAACCCCGCGCCGATGATCGCCGAGCGGATATTGGGCAGCGTGATGTCGATGAAACTGCGCCACGGCCCCGCGCCCAGATCGAAGGCGGCTTCCTCCAGCGATTTTGGCAGGCGTTGCAACCGGGCAAAGACCTGCGTCACCACCACACCCAAAAGCGCTGTGGCATGCCCCAGGATCACCGTTTCCAGGCTCAGCTGAAAGCCGAACAGGCGGAACATGTTGAGCATCGAAATCCCGGTGACGATCCCCGGCAGGGTGATCGGCAACAGGATCATCCGCCGGAAGATCACCTTGCCCGGAAAGTGGAACTTGTGCAGCGCCAGGGCTGCGGGCACGCCCACGACCAGGGTCAGCACGGTCGCGCCCGAGGCCACATAAAAGCTGTTGCCGATGGCGGTCAGCAGATCGCCATTGTGCCAGAGCTTCTCATACCACTCGAAGGTGAAGCCCGACAAAGGCCAGGTCAACGAGCGCGAGCTGTTGAAGGAAAACGCGATCAGCACCCAGATCGGCACATACAGGAATGCCATCAGCGCCGCGACGAAGGTCATGAAGGCGGTATCCGCCCCATAACGCGAGATCAGGTTGGGATTACGGTTTGCCATCTCAGACCCCTCCTGCCGCGCCTTTGCGCTCCAACCGGTCGGACATCGACACGATCGACAGCACCACCACCAGCATCACGATCGCCAGCGCAGACCCCAGCGGCCAGTTCAGCGCCGCGCCGAATTGCGTCGCGATCACATTGGCCATCAGGTTGCCATCCGGCCCGCCCACCAGAAACGGCGCGACGAAATCGCCAAACGACAGACAGAAGGTCAGCGTGAAACCGGCGGCCACCCCGGGCAGCGACAGCGGCAGCGTGACATGCCAGAAACTGCGCCACGGCCCCATCCCCAGATCAGCCGACGCCTCGGTCAGGTTATGCGGGATCTTCTCCAGCGCGGTGTAGATCGGCATCACCATGAAGGGGATGAAGATATAGGTCAGCGTGACCACCATCGCGAACTGGTTATACAGGAAGATATCCGACGGCTGGTCGATGATCCCCACCGACATCAGGAAGGAATTCAGGATGCCTTCGGTGCCCAGAATGGTCTTCCAGACATAGGCGCGCAGCAGATAGCTGACCCACAGCGGCGCGATCACCGCCATGTAAAGCCAGGTCCGCAACGCCGCCGATTTGCAGCGGAACACCAGATAGAACGCGAACGGATAGGCCAGCAGGAACGAGCACAGCGACACCAGCAGCGCGATCTTCAGCGTGCGCAGCATCACCTGCAGATACTGGGGATCGGTGAACAGCGTCAGGTAATTGCCGAACTGGAACGCCGGTTTGAAGGTCGGGTAGGTTTTGATCCAGAACGAATAGGTGACGATGATGCCATAGGGCAGCAGCATGAACAGGGCGATCCACAGAAACGGAATCCCCAGCACCAGCGCGCCCGCAAGGTTGCGGCGGATCAGGGTCATGGCGCCACGCTCCCTTCGAAGACGAAGACGTTATGCGGCTCGACCGCGACGCGCGCGGGCGCGCCCACGACCGGCACCGCCGACAGGGCCAGACGGTCGGGCAGCAGGCTGTCGACGAAGACCCGCTCGCCATTTCCGATCTCGACCGCGACCCGCAGCCCGAGCCCGTAATAGATCACCTCGGCGATCCGGCCTTCGAGGATGTTCTGCGCGCCTTCGCCATCGGCCAGCAGTCGCGCTTTTTCCGGGCGGAAGCCCACGGTGACCACGCCGCCCGCAGGCCGCGCGCCGTCGGGCCGCGCAGAAATCGTGCCGGCGCCGATCTCGACGCGGATCAGATCGTCCCCACCGGCGGCGATCTGGCCGGGCAGGAAATTCGTGGTGCCGATGAAATTGGCGACATAGGGCGAGGCCGGGTGATCGTACAGATCCTGCGGCTTGCCCTGCTGCGCGATCCGGCCCTTTTCCATCACCACCACACGGTCGGACATCACCAGCGCCTCGCCCTGATCGTGGGTGACCATGATGAAGGTGATGCCGACCTTTTCGTGCAGGTGCTTGAGTTCCAGCTGCATCTGCTCGCGCAGTTTCGCATCCAGCGCTGACAGCGGTTCGTCCAGCAACAGGACCTTGGGTTTGCGCACGATCGCCCGCGCCAGCGCGATCCGCTGGCGTTGCCCGCCCGACAGTTGCTGCGGGCGCTGATCGACCTTGTCATAAAGCCCGACCAGGGTCAGCGCATCGCGCACATGATCCGCAATCTCGGATTTGGCCACCTTCATGGTCTTCAGCCCATAGGCCACGTTCTGTCCCACGGTCATATGCGGAAACAGCGCATAGTCCTGAAACACCATGTTGACCTCGCGCTTGTAGGGCGGGTCCCAGGTAACGTCCTTGTCGGCCAGACGGATGGTGCCAGCGGTGGGCTCTTCGAAGCCTCCGATCATCCGCAGCAGGGTGGATTTTCCGCAGCCGGAGGGGCCGAGCAGCGTGACGAATTCGCCATCCTCGACCGCAAGCGAGACCTTGTCCACGCCGATGATCGTCGGGCTGTAGTGCTTGGAGATATTCTCCAATTCGATGATTGCGGCCATTGCGCCTTTTCCCTGAAGTTCGCGCTGCGGGCTCTCCTCCCCCGAAATCCCGCACGCTTATTGATTGGTGGCCTGCCCCGGGGTCGTTGACGCCCCGGGGCAGACAGATCGCGGCGCTTATTGCGCCTTCACGGCGTTCCAGGCGTTGGTATAGGCCTCGAAGCGATCGCCCAGCGGCTGCCAGACCAGCAGGCTGTCCAGATAGGCCGGGTCTTCCTGATGCAGGGCGGCGTATTGCTCGGGGCTCATGCAGGCCTTCGCCGCGACCGGGTTTGCGACGGAGTAGCCGTTGACATTGGCCACCCCGCACTGGCCCAGTTCGGACAGCTGCATGTTCAGGAATTTATAGGCGCATTCCGTGTTGGGCGTGCCCTTGACCACCATCCAGCTGTCCATCCAGCCTTCGGCGCCCTCGGTCGGGATGAACTCGGTGACCTTCACACCCTCGGCCGCCAGCAGACCCGACTGATAGCCCGCCCAGGTGTTCGAGATCACGACCTCGCCCGCCTTGTACAGATCGACCAGTTCGCCCGCCGTGGCCCAGTATTTGCGCACCAGCGGCTTTTGCTCCAGCAGCGCGGCCTGCGCCGCGGCGATCTGGTCGTCGCTCAGATCGTAGATGTTCATGTCGCCATTCTTGCGCGCCGCGACATAGATCGAGCTTTTGTCATCCCACAGCGAGATCTTGCCCTTCAGCTCGGGGTTCCACAGATCGGCAATCGAGGTCGGCGGCGTGGTGAATGCGCTGTCAAGATACATGAAGGCGATCGCGCCCCAGACATAGGGCATGCCGTAATAGGCGCCGTCCTTCTGAATCCCGTCGAGGCCCAGGAATTTCGGATAGATCTTGTCCCAGTTGTCGATCTTCGCAGTGTCCAGCGGTTCGACGAAATCCAGGTCGATCATCAGCTTGGTGGTGTCGATCGAGGGGGTAATCAGGTCATAGACGCCGCCACCCGCCATCAGCTTGGGGGCGAAATCGTCGTTCGATCCGACATAGGTCGCATTGACCTTGCAGCCCGACTGTTCCTCGAATTTGCTGATGAACGAGGGATCGGAATATCCCTCCCAGGTCAGCACGTTGATCGTGTCTCCGGCCAGCGCGGTGCCGGTCGAAAGGGCCAGCAGGACGCCCGCGGTCGTCAGTGTGTTCCGTGTCATGTGTCGCTCCATCTGTTGGGTCATTCGGCCTCTTCAGGGCTCTTTTCGGGTCTTTCTGGAAATGGTGCCGATATCGACACCCAGGGCGGCAGCGGCCTTGCGCTTGCTGCCGTGGCTGCGGATCGCCTCTTCGATGATCCGCAATTCGTATTCGGCCACCGCATCGCGCAGGCTCTGGCCCGGTTCGGGTCCGGGGTCGACGGCGCGTTCGGGGGGATCGGTGCGCGGCTCGACCCGCGGCGTGGTCGCCATCAGGCGGCGCGGCAGTTCATCCTCGTCCTCGCCCAGCACCGAGATTTGCTGCATCAGGTTCCACAGCTCGCGGATATTGCCCGGGTAGTGATAGGCGCGCAGCCGGGCGTGCAGATCGTCCGACAGCGCCAGCGGCACCGAGCGGCGCTGGTTGATCGCGGTCAGGAAGCGCTCGATCAGATGATCCAGCAGTTCGGGCACCTCGCGCAGCGGGCGCATCGGCATGTTCACCACCGCCAGCCGGTAATAAAGATCCAGCCGAAAGCGGCGCTCATCGGCCATCGCCAGAAGATCGCGGTTGGTGGCCGAAATCACCCGCACATTGACACGGCGCGGACGCGTGCCGCCGATCCGCAGGATCATCCCGTCTTCCAGGAAACTCAGCAGCTTGGCCTGCAACGGCAGCGGGATTTCCCCGATCTCGTCCAGAAACAGCGTGCCGCCCTCGGCCGCCTCGATCAGCCCGCGCTTGCCCTCGGTCAGCGCGCCGGTGAAGGCGCCCTTCTCGTATCCGAAGAGTTCGGATTCAAACAGGCTTTCGGGGATCGCCGCACAGTTCACCGCGATGAAAGGATCGCTGCCATTGGCCACGAAGGAATGCAGATGGCGCGCGATCTCGGTCTTGCCGACGCCGGATTCGCCCGTGATGATGACACGCGCCCCCTGCAGCAGCGCCCGTTCGCCGCGCGACATCATCTTGTCGAGCCAGGCCGAGATATGGCGCTGGCGCGCGAAATCGGGGCGCAGGCGGCGCTCGGCCGTGCCCGAAAACGCCACCGCTTCGCGCTGGCCGCTGGCCTGGCGGCGGGCGTGATCGAACACCGCCAGGTCACGCAAGGTGATGGAATAGCCGGTGCTGGCGCCGCTGCCGGGTTCTGTCATCCGGCGCACGATCACGAAGACCGCGCCCACCGCCTCGCCGCGCAGCATCAGGTTGCCACTGCGCCCGGCCTCGATCAGTTCCAGCACCGAAACCCAGTTCAGCGCCGAACAGCCCTGCAACTGTCCGATGCTCTGGCCGATGACCGCGGCGGGGGCGCATCCGGCGATCGTGCCGGCCTCGCGGTTGCAAAACCTGACAATCCCCGCCTGATCGAGCACGATGAGCCCGTCGGGCAAGGCGTTCAGCGCGATGTCCAGGCCAAAGCCCGCAGCGTCGGTGTCGGAGCGTCGGCTCATGTCCTGGCCTCCCATCGCTCAGCCCTCCGCCCGCAGCCGCGCGATCCGGGGCGCCCCGCCCCCGGCGCCCGCCGTGCCGATCCGCGCGCGCAGGCTCAGCACCAGAAAATCGGTCTCGCGCAGCCGCAGCGGGCGTGCCGTCATCTCGGCGCGCAGCGCGGCATCGGGACGGCAGACCGCAACGGCGAAAATCCGGTTCGGATGGCCCGGCATCTGCGCATCGGCCGCCGTGAACAACTGCGACAGCGGCAGGTGCATCTCGATCAGATCGCCCAGTTCGCGCGCCGGCAGGGTTTCGCTGCTCAGCCCCAGCAATTCCTCGGCGGCCAGATTGGCGCGCAGCACATGGCCGGCGCGGTCCACCACCAGAACCGCATCGGGCAACGCCGCAAGGATCGCTTCGAGCGTGTCGATCTCGTCGCGCAACACGGCGGCACGACGGGCATGTTTGGACACGTCGCGCACCGTGCCCCACATCCGATACAGCCGATTGCCCCGGATATGGCCGCGCACGTCATTTTCGACCTCGATATAAACCCCGTCATAGCGCAGATCGCGCGACGGCTGGGCGTTGATGTCGAAACTGGCGCGCACCAGACCGCGCACGAAAGCCTCGTTTTCCTCGGTGCGCGGGAAGGTTTCATGCACCGGGCGGGCGTTGAAATCCTCGCCCTCGGGTGTGCGGTAAAGCCGTGCCATGGCGCCGTTGCAGAACCGCCAGCGCGGGCCGTTCTCGAACACCTGACGGATGATTTCCTGCTCGGGCGCGGACAGGTCGACCGGGTCGGCCCATTCCATGCACCAGCCCGCATCGTCCGAGGTGGCCAGGATCGAGGTCAGGATCTCGTTGGCCTCGGCCAGGTGCGCCACTTCATCCAGTGTGCTGCCCGCGGGCCATTTCGTCAGGTCCAGACAGGTGCCGTGCTCGGGGTGCTCGACCCGTTCGATCACCGCGCTGACCGCCATCATGGCCCCGTCGGCGCGGCGCAGATCCAGCGCCACCACATGCGGCCCCGGCGCGGGCGCGGCCAGCGCTGCCGTCAGCCGCTCGCGCGCCTCGAGCGGATAGATCAGAGACCAGGGCGCGCCGGTCGCCGCGCCGGGGGCCAGCCCCAGCGCGGTTTCCTGTGTCCTGCAAAGCTGCACGATCCGCCCGTCCGCGCTCAGCAGATCGGTCATTGCGGTGCGGTCAGTCTTGCGTGCAGTCATGCGGTTGGTTCTCCTCGGGGTTCAGGCGTGAGCGTGTTACGGGACGCAGTGCAGGTATTGCTCCACATCCCAATTGGTGACCTCGCGCAGGAAGCGCGTCCACTCGTCTTGCTTGTATTCGTCAAACACTTCGTACAAACGCCCCGGAAGTGCCGAACGGATGACCTCGTCCTTTTCCAAAGCGGTCAGGGCATCGCGCAGATTGAGAGGTATCAGCTTCACCTCGCCGCCGGACTGCCAGACCTCGGTCACGTTACGCGATTCGGGGGCGCCCGGGTCAATCTTGTTGCGGATGCCGTCATCCATCGCCTTCAGCAGCGCGCCGCAGAACAGATGCGGGTTCACCATGCTGTCCACCGCGCGGAATTCGAACCGGTCGGGCGACGAGATGCGGATCGTGCAACTGCGGTTCTGCAGGCCCCAGTTCGCCCCGATCGGCGCCCACAGCCCATAGTCGTTGAACCGCCGGTAGCTGTTCACCGTCGAGGCGCCCAGACAGGTCAGCGCGTCGATATGCTTGAGAGACCCGCCCAGGATGTGATGGCCCAGTTCGGTCGGCAGCCAGCCGCCTTCCTTGTTCTCGAATTCATTCACCCCGCCTTTGGAGTAGAGCCAGTTTTCCTCCATTCCCGGCAATTCGCCCGGGATCAGATCCTGCAATTCGCGCGACCCGCCGGTCCAGACCGAGCAGTTGTGATGGCAGCCGTTCGCGGCATAGCCCATGAAGGGTTTCGCCATGAAACAGGCGATCAGCCCGTGCTGGCGCGCCACTTCGGCGCAGATCTGGCGGTAGGTCGTCATCCGGTCACAGGTCGGCAGCGCGTCGTCGAACTGGTAGTTCAGTTCGATCTGGCCGGGCGCGTCCTCGCAGTCGCCCTGGATCATGTCGAGCCCCATGGCGCGGGCGTAATCGCTGACCTGCATCCAGATGTGGCGGGCGCTTTCGAACTGGCCGATGTGATAGGCAAAGGCTTCGGTGATGCCTTCATAGGGGCGCACCTCGCCGGCCTTGGGCTTCAGCCACAGCATCTCGGGTTCCAACCCTACGCGCAGATGCAGGCCGTTGTGCTCTTTGCGGAACTGGGCATCGAACCGCTTCAGGTTGCCGCGCGTGTCATGTTCGTAATACATGCCCGGGGTGTGATGGTCCTCGAGGCTGTAGAACAGCGTGCAGAACACGCGGGCCACGCGCTTGTCCCAGGGCAGCTGCACGAAGGTATCGGGGTCGGGCAGCGCGATGCATTCCATCGCGTTGCTGTCAAAGCCGATCAGATTGCCCTTGAAATCCGGGGTGACGTTGGTGACGCCGCCCATCCAGGTTTGCACCCCCTTGCGCGCCTGGGTTTCCCAATGCCGCGCGGGCGCGGCCTTGCCCATCACCCGCCCGGTGATCGAGATATACTGGTAATAGATATACTCCACCCCCAACGCGTCGATCTTGGCGCGCACGCGGGCCACCATTTCGGCCCGTCCGGGGGCGTCCATTTCGCGGTGATAGTCGGTATCCGTGGTCATTTAAGTCTCCCTGTTATGATTTTGCGCTCAGCCTTCGAGGTAGCGGGCGCGCTCTTCGGCGCTTACCGCTTTCGCGAGGCTGGCGTATTCGGCGCGGCAGGCGGCCGCGAAATTCCGGGTGAAGGCCGCGCCAAAGATCCGCGCGGCATCGGCGCTGTCCTCCAGCCGCTCGGCCGCTTCCAGCAGATCGCGCGGGAAGCGTTGCGCGCCCTCGGCAACGGTATCGGGATGGCCTGCGGCGGTGGCGGGCGGCGCGGGAAGATTGCGCTCGATCCCGTCGAGCCCTGCCCCCAGCATCAGCGCCAGCGTCAGATAGGGGTTGCAATCGGCGGGCGGCACGCGGAATTCCAGCCGCGCCCCCGGCCCCGCCTGCGGCACGGACCGCACCGCCACCGTGAACGGATATTCCGCCCAGGTCAGCGATTTCGGCGCCCAGGTGCCCGGCGCCAGGCGGCGATAGGCATTGACGGTGCTGGTGCACATCGCAAAGGCCTGCGGCACGATCGCCATCATCCCCGCGATGAAGCGCTGCGCCAGCGCGTTGGTCGCCCCGTCCGGGCTGGAAAACAGGTTCTGTCCGGTTGCCTTGTCGCGCAGGCTCAGCGTGCAATGCCCGCCGATGCCCGGGTAATCGGCGCCCATATAGGGCATGAAACTGGCGGTCTTGCCCTGTTTGCGGGCGTAAGAGCGCGCCGCCATCCGCAAGAAGGCCGCGTCATCGGCGGCGCGCAACCCTTCGGTCGCGCCCAGCGTCGCCTCAAGGCACCCCGGCCCCAGTTCGACCCCCAGCCCGAACAGGTTCACGTCATGGCCAAGGATTTCGGCCTCCATCCCGGCGATGAATGCGGCATGGGTGTTGGCGGTGGCCCCCGACCAGCACTTGTTGTCCGGCGCGAATTTCGCGAGCCCCGCGAACCCCTTGTCGCGCGCGGTGCCGGCGTCTTCGTCCAGCACTATCAGTTCGAATTCGAAGGCCGCCTCGACACCATAGCCCATCGCCGCCGCCCGCTCGATCTGGGCGCGCAGCACCTGGCGGGGCATCAGCTCGCGCGCCGCCCCCGACAGCTCGGCAATCACCGAGACCGCCCCGGGTTCGGACGGATTGCGCCGGACCGAGGCAGGGTCGATCGCGACCGTTTCGGTGTAGTAGGAACTGCCCCCGAACAGCGTGTCGGCACTGTCCCAATAGGCCAGAACATTGGCAAAGCGCGGGTCTTGCGCCCAGTCCAGAAACTGCGCGCGGCGCAGACGGCGTTCGCGGAACACCGAGGCCAGATCGAACTGCCCGACATGCACGACCTCGGCATTCAGGGCATCAAGGGCAGCGGTCAAATCCTGGGTCATGGCGTCCTCAACAGGCAAGAGATGCAGAAAGTGCGGCGTCAAGCCGGGCACGGTGGGCGGCCAGCGCGGCAGGGTTGGCGCCCAGCCCCAGCACGCCCACCGGCGCGCCGTCGCGCAGATATTCAACAATGATCGGATGGCGCCCGATCTGGGTCAGGTCGCCCTCGACCACCCGGCAGGCATCGGCCAGCGCAGGCGCGCCGAACGCCTGCAGGCGCATTCCGTGCTGATCGCTCCAGAAGCTGGGCATCGGGGCGAAGCCATGGGTCTGCGGCAGGCCAAGTTCAGCGGTGGCAATGGTTTCGGCGGCGCGGCGCGCGGTCTGACCGGGTACGCACCAATGCTCGACCCGGCGCGGCACCGCATCGAACAGCGGGTTGGCAAAGCGCGCCAGATCCCCCACCGCCAGAATTCGGGCGGCCCCGATGGCCTGCATCCGGTCGTCGACCAGCACGCCATCGCCCAGATCCGCGCCGGTGCCCGCCAGCCATTCGACATTCGGATGCGAGCCCATCGCCTCGACGATCACCTCGGCTTCCAGCGCCTGCCCGTCGTCCAGGATCACATGTTCGGGCGTGATCCCGGCGACGGACCTTCCTGTCAGCACGACCACGCCATGCGCGCGGTGCAGTGCCGCCATGGCCCCCGCGACACGCGGCCCGAGCGCGCGCTGCATCGGATGCGGCGCGGGTTCGACAATCGTCACATGCAGACTCAGCTTGCGTGCGGTCGCGGCGATCTCGCAGCCGATGAACCCACCGCCCACCACGACCATGCGCGCCCCGGGGCGCAGATCGCCCGCAAGCCTCAGCGCATCGTCGAAACTGCGCAGCACATGGCGGTGCGCCTCGGCGCCGGGCAACGCCAGACGGCGGGGCCGCAACCCGCTGGCCGCAACGATCCAGTCACCGGGCACCAGCGTGTCATCGGCCAGCCGCACGGCGCGCCCCTCGACCGCAACGGCCGCCTGCCCCAGCCGCATCTGCACGGCGTCGTCGGGGATCTTGGAGCGCAGCACCAGCCGGGCGAACTGCGCCTCGGCCTCGGCCGGGTCCCGGGCCAGCGCCTGCGGCACCTCCTTGGACAGCGGCGGGCGGTTGTAAGGCACCCTGGCCTCGTCGCCGATCAGCGTCACCTGCGCCTCGGGCAGAAGCGCCAGCACCGCCTCGGCGGTTCGCAGCCCCGCCAACGAGGCCCCGACAATCGTGATACGCGGCGCGGCCCCCATCGTTCAGCCGATCAGGATGGCTTGTTCGGGGCAGGCATCGGCGGCGGCCTCGACATCGCCGCGCAGGCCCTCATCGACCTCGGCGACCCAGACCAGCCCGCCCGCATCGTCAAAGGAAAACACCGCAGGTGCGGCAATCACGCATTGCCCGTGCAGCAGGCAGATCGACATATCGACATCAACTTTCATCGTCAGGGCTCCGTTGGTTGGGGATCAGGAAGGGTCAAAGGCGATCGGCATCGAAATCGCGCCGGTATTGCCGCTGTCGGGCAACCAGCTGACCGTGCCGTTGAACCGCGGGTTGCGCAGCCGCTGCGCCAGCAGTTTCAGCGCCTCGGTCATGTCTCCGCGTGCGATGAAATGGCCCAGACAGTGATGCGCCCCGCCGCCGAAACCGAAGTGCGGCTTGCGATCCGCCGTGATGTCGAAATCGGGGTTGGCAAACACCGCCGGGTCGGAACAGGCCGATTGCGAGAACAGATGCAGCGTCGTGCCCGCCGCGATCGGCAGGTCGTTATAGGTGAAATCCTCGGTCGCCTCGCGGGTGACCCAGGTGACGGTCGGGCGCACGCGCATCACCTCTTCCACCGCCGCTTTCGCCAGATCGGGTTGCTCGGCCAGCAGGGCCCATTGATCGGGATGTTCGATGAACATCGCCATCGCCAGACCGATCTGGTTGCGCGTGGTGTCGATGCCGCCAAAGATCGCCAGCACGATCATGTCGATCAGTTCCTGATCCGACAGCTGCGACTTGTCGGCATTGGCCTGCACCAGCATGCCGATGAAATCATCAGAAGGCGCGGCGCGGCGCGCGGCCACCAGATCTTCGGCATAGGCCATCAGACGCGCGGTCGCCGCCTCGACAACCGGCAGATCCTGCTTGAAGGTCACCCCCAGAGCGAGCCCCATTTCGCCGGCAATATCGGCCAGCTCGCGCCATTTCTCGAACGGCAGGCCCAGCAGATCGCAGATCACCCCGGTCGCGTAGGGTTCGGTGAAATCGGCGATGAAATCGCATTCGCCCTTGGCGGCGAACTGGTCGATCAGCCGGTTGGCCAGCGCCTGGAATTTCGGCCGCAGATCGGTAATCAGCTTGGGCGAGAACGCCGGATTGGCCATCCGCCGCAGCCGGGCATGGGTGTCGCCCTCCTGGCTCAACAGCATGCTTTCCCACCAGCGCGCGAAAATCCCGCCAGTCACCCCACTATGCGCGGGCCAGCGATAAGAGCCCTGCCGCAGCTTCGGATGACGCAAGAGTTTCTGCACATCCTCATAGCGCAGCGCCGCCAGACCATAGGGCGTGCGCGCATACCAGCTGGCGTCGCGCGCCTCCATCACCGCCTGAGAGCGGATCGAAAAGGTCGGATCGGCCACATCCAGATACGGCGCGTCATCTTTGTGAAGGTCGGCTTGCGTCATTACGGGCTCCCATGCTGCGGTCAGCGTCTGAGGGAGCTATTTGCAAGTTACGTTCCAGTTTTCGGAGAAAACGCGGAACGACATGATATTAAATGATAATTATTTTTTCGCGGATATTTTACCCGGATTCCGGATGCGGCAAACCCCTTCGCGACATGGCGCATCTGCAATGGGCCCCGCAAAACGATGCAGTTTCGCAGCACGCCCCCGCCCCGCAGGCACCGGGATCTGGAAACCAGCGCTGCTTGCCAAACTCTCAGAACATGGCAAGAGATGCAGGGGGCAGTTCTGCAAGGGGAAATGGCGGAGCGAGAGGGATTCGAACCCTCGAGACGGTTCCCCGCCTACACACTTTCCAGGCGTGCGCCTTCGACCACTCGGCCACCGCTCCGTCCGGCGGATTTACGCGAAAAGCGTCGGGGGATGCAAGGGGGCAATATCGCTGTCGATATCGCCCCAAAGAAAGCGTGTAATCCCAGCCAGTCGCTTGTCACCGCCCGCAGGCGCGCTTAGGCTCTGGGATCGGGCATCGCCGTGCCCGGTTTGACGCTATCCCGAAGGACCGCCCCGCAATGATCGACGACGAGCTGCAGACGACCCCGCCCCTGCCCGCCGAGCGCAGGCGCGAGCCGCGGCAGCTGACCAACGTGCTGCTCGGGATCATCGCCTTCGCGCTGGTGCTGTTCCTGTTGGTGCAGGCGCGATTCATCCTGATTTCGCTGGCGATCGCGATCATCCTGTTCTCGCTGACCTCCGAGGCGATCAACGCGATCGGACGGCTGCACATCGGCCCGGTGCGGGTGCCCAGCTGGCTGGCCTCGATCGTGGCGCTGATGCTGATCGCCTCGGGGCTGCTGACGGCGACCGCCGTTCTGCTGGCGCAGGCCAACGAGGTGGTGACGATGATCCTGGCCTATGCCGGCCCCGCACAACGCGCCATCGCCGAGCTGTTCGGCTGGATGGGCGCGGATGTCGAGGCGGCGGTGCTGGCCTCGATGCAGAAGATCGAAGTGGCCGGATACCTCAGCACCCTGGCCGGGCAGGCGTCGAGCCTGCTGTCGGCGGCAGTGCTGATCATCCTCTTCGTCGGGTTCCTGTTTGCCGAACGGATCTGGTTCCAGGCCAAGCTGATCAACCTGCTGGGCGACGACACCCGCGCGCGCCATGTGGCGGGGACGGTCGGACAGATCATGCGCCGGGTGAACCATTACCTGATGGTGAAGGCGATGGTGTCGGTGGTGACCAGCGCGGCGGTCTACGGCGTGTTCAAGGTCGGCGGATACGAATTGGCGATGCCGGTCGCGGTGCTGACCTTCGCGCTGAATTTCATCCCCTCGATCGGGTCGATCATCGCCACCGTGATCGCGGGGCTGGCGGTCTATATCCTGACCCAGGACCCGGCCAGCACGGCGGGCGTCTTCCTGGTCTGCGGGCTGCTGCAATTCGTGATCGGCAATGTGATCGACCCGATGCTGATGGGCCATGCGCTGCGGCTGTCGTCCTTTGGCATCATCATCAGCCTGGCCTTCTGGGGTGCGGTCTGGGGTCTGCCGGGGATGTTCCTGGCGGTGCCGATCATGGTGGCGCTGATGATTTCCTGCGCGCAAAGCCCGACGCTGCGGCCGCTTGCGGTGATGCTGTCGCGCGAGGGGCTGCCCGAAGACCCGATCTGAACGGGCATGGGGGCGCTGCCCCCGCGCGTGCCGCGCTCCCCCGGGATATTTGTGCCAGAGGGAAAAGGCAGGTTCTTTCTGGCCGAAATATCCTCAGGGGGTGAGGGCCGCAGGCCCGAGGGGGGCGCGAGCGCCCCCTGCCCGGCCTGCTGCACGCGATCAGACCAGATACAGGCTCACACGGCGGTTCTGGCGGCCCTTCTTCTCGACCTTGCCCAGGCGCACCGGGCCGATTTCGCCCGTCGTGGCGACATGGGTTCCGCCGCAGGGCTGCAGATCGACCTGATCATCCCCTGCCCCGATGCGGATCAGACGCACCCGGCCCTGCCCCACCGGGGGCGCCACGCGCAGGGTCTTGACCAGCCCCGGGTTGGCGGCGAGTTCGGCGTCGGTGATCCAGTCCTCGGTGACGGGCAGATCGCGTGCGATCAGCGCGTTCAACTCTGCCTCGAGCGCGGCCATGTCCGCAGGCGGATCGGGCATGTCGAAATCGAGCCGCCCCTTGTCGGCGCCGATCTGCCCGCCCGTCACCGGCAAGGGGATGACGACCGACAGAAGATGCAGCGCGGTATGCACGCGCATGTGTCGGTGGCGACGTTCCCAGGCAAGTTCCTGCTGCACCCGCATGCCCGGCGATGGCAGCGCGGCGGGCTCGGCAGGCACCAAGATGATCGTGCCGCCCTCGCCCTTGACGGCGGTCGCGATTTCCAGCGCCCCGTCCGACCAGCGCAGCCAGCCCGCATCGCCCGGCTGCCCGCCGCCCGTGGGATAGAACACCGAGCCCGCGCAGATCACCCCGCCTTCAGGGGTCAGCGCCTCGACCCGGGTGTCCAGATCCCGCAGGTAGGGTTGGGTGCGAAAGACCGGTTCGGTGCTCATCGGCTGTCGCCCTCTTCGGTGCCGTCATTGTCCGACAGCGTGGTGACGCGATAGGCGCCGGGGTCATCCTCGGGCAACGTATACGCCACCTCTTGCGCTTTCGGTGCTGGCGCGACAGGTGGCGCGGCAGCGCTGCGCTCGCCCTGCGGCAGCAGCGCCTCGGGGTTGCGCAGCCAGATGTCGCGCTGCGCATAGGGAATTTCGAGCCCTTCATCGGAGAAGCGCGCGGCGATCTGATGATTCATTTCGGAATGCACGCGCAGCTTGAAATTCACATCGGACAGGATCGCGCGGATTTCGAAATCCAGACTGTCCGCACCGAAGCCGGTGAACAGCACGAACGGCTCGGGCGACATCATCACCAGTGGGTGGGCCTGAGCGATTTCCAAAAGGATTTCGGCCACGCGCCGGGTGTCGCTGCCATAGGCCACGCCCACCGGCACGATCAACCGCCCGGTCTTGTTGCCGCGCGTCCAGTTCGTCACCTGCCCCGAGACCAGGTCGGCATTGGGAACGATCACATCGGTGCGGTCGAAGGTCTCGATGATGGTCGAACGCACTGAGATCGCCTTGACCACGCCCTGCTGGCCGCCGACCTCGATCCAGTCGCCTTCCGATACCGGACGCTCGATCAGCAGGATGATCCCCGACACGAAGTTCGACACGATGTTCTGCAGGCCAAAACCGATACCGACCGACAGCGCACCGGCGACGATCGCCAGCGAACTCAGGTCGATGCCCGCCGCCGAAATCGCCAGCAAGGCCGCCAGGAAGATCCCGACATAGCCCAGCCCCGAGACGATCGCGTTCTGTCCGCCCTTGTCGATGGTGGTCTTCGGCAGGATCGAGCTTTTCAGCGCGCCCTGCATCAGGCGGGTCAGCCCGTAACCGACCGAAAACACCACCGCCAGGGTCAGGAATACCGTAGGCGAGATCCGCACCCCGCCCAGCGAGAACCCGGTGCGGAACGATGTCCAGATCTCGGCCAGATCCTCGATCCGTGCGCCCCAGATCAGCGCCAGCAGCGGCAGCGCGGCCAGCGCCAGCACGAACCCCGCCAGCACCGGGATCAGCCCGTCGCGCCGGCCTTCCTCGGCCCGGACAAGCACGGCGTAGAACTCGGCGACGAAGCCCTGCAGGATCGCCACCAGCGCCACCACGCCCAGCGTCAGCACCGCAGGCCAGATCAGCGCATTGGCGGCGCTGATATAGCCGATCACCCCCAGCGACGGGGCCACCACCGCGATCACGATTACCGCATTGCCCAGCCAGCGCAGCAGGTTGTAGCGGAACGCCGCGTCGTCATCGGAGGTGCGGCGCAGGCCTTGCTGGCGGCGCAGCAGTTGCCCCATGCGGAACAGCACCAGTGCGGCAAAGATCTGCAGCGGCACTTCCAGCACCGAGATCGCCGCATCGGCGCGGGCGGCCACCTCTTGCGCCTTGTCGGCCGCGATGTTGCCCGAGCCGCCCAGATAGTCCTGCGCGCGCGGCATGATCCAGTCCGTCAGCAACTGCTGCATCCCGACCGCGAGCCCCAGCATCAGCGCGTGGAACCGGCCCTCGGCGCGGCCCTCTTCGGCCAGATTGAGCGCGCTTTCCTGCCCCGGACGGGTCGGGAAAATCCGTCTGCCCAGCCACCAGGCCATCAGAATTGTGGTCAGAACCGCAGGCAGCAGGTCAAACAGCTGCAACAGGATCGGGCCGAAAAACGCGGTCTTCGACAGCGCCGTGGTCAGCATCACCGCGCCCAGCACCGGCAGGATCACCTGCCCCAGCGAGACCACGCCCGAAATCAGTTCCCGCCCGCGCATGGCGGTCTTGTCCAGCAGCCATTGCGTCAGCCGACCCATCCAGCGCCCACCGCGCAGCAGCAAGATCCCGGCGATCAGCACCAGCCCCGCGATCAGCGGGGCATTGTTGCGCAGCGTGTCCCAGTTGATCGGCCGGGCGAAACGCCAGACGGTCTCGTCATAGATCCAGGCCCCCATCCAGCGAAACAGCGACAAAGCCGCGGGCCAGTTGACCGGATTGGCCGCCGACGGAGACAGCCGCAGCAGCTTGTCGGCCTGCCGTTCCCGGTTCAGCCGGTCGATGTTGCGGATGATGCCATCGGCGCGGCTGGCGGCCTCGGTCGCGGCAAGAACCGGGGCCTGCAGCTTGGCCAGCGTCTCGGTCAGTTCGGCGCGACGGCTGGCGATGGTGGGATCTTCGGTCTCGCCCTCGGCAGGCGCGGCCCCCAAAGCCGCGATCTGGTTCTTCACCGTGGTGATCTGATCGGCGTTGATCCCTTGCGCGGCGATGAAGTCGCTGCGCCATTTGACGATTTCGGCGCGCATCTCGGACAGTCGCTCATCCGCGATGCTGGCCTCGGTCACGGCCTGCTCGACCTGGGCCGCAGCCTTGTCCCAGGTCTTGTAATTCGGCCCTTCGGTGTCCTGCGCGGCTGCGGGCAGCGCAAGGCACAGCGCCAGAAGCAGAACGCGCAGGCCCCGCAGCATCATCCTGCAAACACCTCGGGCACGGCGCGACCGGGGCCTTCCAGCCAGCCGGGAACCGGCAGGCCCTTGCCATGCAGGAATTCGGGGTTGAACAGTTTCGACTGATAGCGCGTGCCGTAATCGCACAGCACCGTGACGATGGTGTGGCCCGGGCCCATTTCGCGCGCCATGCGGATTGCGCCGGCCACGTTGATACCCGACGAGCCGCCCAGGCACAGCCCTTCTTCGGCCAGCAGGTCAAAGACGATCGGCAGCGCCTCGGAATCAGGGATGCAATAGCTCATGTCCGGGGTAAACCCGTCGAGGTTGGCGGTGATCCGGCCCTGGCCGATCCCTTCGGTGATCGACGAGCCTTCGGATTTCAGAACGCCGGTGGTGTAGAAGCTGTGCAGCGCGGCGCCTTCGGGGTCGGCCAGACCGATCTTGACGCCCTTGGGCTGCAAGGCCATGCCCACCCCGGCGAACGTCCCGCCCGAGCCCACGGCGCAGATGAAGCCGTCAACCTTGCCCTGCGTCTGCGCCCAGATTTCCGGGCCGGTGGTTTCGATATGCGCCTGACGGTTGGCCACGTTGTCGAACTGATTGGCCCAGATCACGCCGTTCGGGTCGGTCTTGGCCAGTTCCTCGGCCAGCCGCCCGGAATAGCGGACATAGTTGTTGGGGTTGGAATAGGGCGCCGCGGGCACCTGCACCAGTTCGGCACCGGCCAGCCGCAGCATGTCCTTCTTTTCCTGACTTTGGGTTTCGGGGATCACGATCACGGTGCGGAACCCCATCGAGGCGCCGACCAGCGCCAGACCGATGCCGGTATTGCCCGCCGTGCCCTCGACGATGGTGCCGCCGGGTTTCAGCTGCCCCTTTGCGATCGCATCGCGGATGATGAACAGCGCGGCGCGGTCCTTGACCGACTGGCCGGGGTTCATGAACTCGGCCTTGCCGAGGATCTCGCAGCCGGTCATCTCCGACGCTTTTTTCAGCCGGATCAGCGGTGTGTTGCCCACGGCCGCGGCCAGATCCTTGCACAGCTGCATGATGGTCTCCCTCGCACTTGATTATGCCCAGACTTAGGCCGCATCGGCGCCCGCCTCAAGCCCCGGCTGCAGGCGCGGGGCCTCACGGCGTGCTCAAAGCGCCGTGTCCGGCCCTGCCCCCGCCGCCGCCCGCAGCCCCGGGCGCATCCGCTCCAGCCACAGCGCCAGCACCAGAAGCGGGGCGTTTTCCACCTCTCCGCTCTCGATCAGGGCCATCAGTTCCGAAAAAGCGATCAGATGCGGACGAATGTCCTCGCCCTCTTCTTCCAGCCCGCCGGGCTGCGCCACGCCATCGGGCAGATCGGCCAGCGCCAGATAGCAATACAGAAATTCGGTCTTCGCGCCGGGCGAAGGGTAGAAATTCGGCGCGGGAATCAGCGCGTCCAGGGTCACGCCCGCCTCTTCGCCGGCTTCGCGGCGGGCGGCCTCCTCGGGCGTTTCGCCCACATCGACGCGCCCGGCAATCGCTTCGAGCGACCAGGGGTTCATATCGCCGCGTGCCAGCGGCCCGGTGCGGAACTGTTCGACCAGCAGCACCCGGTCGCGCCGCGCATCATAGGGCAACACCACCGTCGCATCGCCCGAAACGAAGGCCGCACGCTCCAGCTCGCGGGTCATGCCGCCCGCGAAGGTGCGGTGGCGCAGGCGGTATTCCTCGACCGCGAAGAACCGGGCATAGGCCGGCACCATGCGCGAAATCTCCACATCCTCGGGCACCGGGGTGTGTCGGCGTGCGGCGGGACGCGCGGTGCCGCGCGCGCGCAGCCGCGATGCCGCCCGCACCAGCATCATCGGATACCGCGCCAGCGCACGTTCGGCCGGCAGATGGTCGCGCCCGGCCATGAATTCGACCGCCGCCTCGGTGACCACATCGCCCCAGCGGGCGGCCCAGTCCGCAAGGCTCCATGCCGCACCGGGCTGCCAGCGTCCCGGTTCGGCCAGATAGACCCGCGCGCTGATTTCCGCCCCATCCGGCGTGCGCACCGCACAGGCGGTGGCGGCATGGCCCGCCTCGTAATAATCAAGCCGCGCGGCCTCGGCCGGGGTCACATCGACCAGCAGCCCCTCGACCTGCCCTGTGCCCGGCACCAGCATCGGAAAGGCCAGATCCCCGGCCCCTGTCCCATCCTGCGCGCAAGCCTGGCGCAATTCGTGCCCGTCCAGCGCCGCGCGCTGCGGCACGACCGCCCGCCCCAGAACCCGTTCCAGCAGCGGCAGATGGCACAACGTGCCGTAAAAGAAATAACGCACGATCAAGTTCCTGCTCGTTCAGGCACAGCGACGGGCCGGTTGCCGCGCCGCTCCGGCCTGAACCTAGCGCAGCGCTTGCCCTAGCGCCAGCGCCGCCCCGCCCATTCCGACAGAACCGAGGAGAGGACACCGCCCAGAGCCAGCACCGCCAGCACATCGGGCTGCAACGCCGGCATGCCCAGTTTCAGCGCCTCGGACAGCATGCCGGTCAGCGCCTCGAACGGGCCGTCGTAGAGCATCCGCGTGGCCTTGGCCAACATCTGCATGAAGCCCAGAAAACCCAGTCCCCAGATGGACAGATAGACCGCCGCGCGCAGCCCGGTCATCACCGCAGAGACATAAGAGGGCGTGCGTGGCGGCATGCGCATGCCGATCACCCGCCAGCCCAGCACGATGCCCGAACAGGCCGCCACCGGCGCCAGCCCGCCAGCCCTTGTGCCCGCGGGCAGATAAGGCGCGACCACCACCGCCGCCAGAAAACCGGTCACGGCCAGACCCGCCGCGCCGATCAGCTTGGCCATCGTCGGCATTTCCATCGCGCTGTTGCGCACTACAACTCGTTGCATTCGTCGCTTCCCGAACCTGAGGCACATCGGTTAACGCCGGTTTCGCACATAAATGTGGCGCAAATTGGGAGGCGCGGTCAGCTGCCGCCGCGCGCCTGCGCATAGGCAGCCAACGCCCGCGCCCGGCCCTGTGCCAGATCGACGATCGGTCGCGGATAGGGCGCCGCGGGGTCCAGCGCCCAACGGCGCGGGGCGGCCTCGAAGAACTCCTGCGCGGTTTGCGGTGGCCGGGCTTGCCCCTCGGCGATGAAGGCGCGCCGATACGCCCCTTGCGGGTCGAATTTCGCGGCCTGCGTTTCGGGGTTGAACACGCGGAAATAGGGGGCGGCGTCCGGCCCCGATCCGGCCACCCATTGCCAGCCCATCGCATTGGCGGCGGGGTCCCAGTCGGTCAGGCACTCGGCAAACCACGCCAGCCCCAGCCGCCAGTCGCTCAGCAGATGCTTGGTCAGGAACGAAGCCGCGATCATGCGTGCGCGGTTGTGCATCCGCCCGGTCACATACATCTGGCGCAGGCCCGCATCGACGAAAGGCACGCCGGTCTGACCGCGCCGCCAGGCCTCGACCGCGGGGCTGTCGCCGGCCCAGGGAAAGCTGTCCCATTCCGGGCGCCAGTTGGCCTGCGGAAGCTGCGGGAAATGATGCAACAGGTGCCAGGCGAATTCGCGCCACACCAGTTGCCGCAAAAAGGCATCGGCCCCCGCCGCGCCCGCCGCCGCCCGCGCCTGCACCGCCTGCCAGATCCGGCGCGGGCTGATCTCGCCATAGGTCAGCGGCTCGGACAGATCCGAGGCGGCATCCTGCGCCGGCAGGTCGCGCCCGGCCGCATAGCCCGCCAGCCCGCCGTTCAAGAACGCATCCAGACGCTCGAGCGCCGCGCCCGCCCCGACGCGCGCATGGCGTGCCAGCACCGGCGCACCGCGGCGCATCGCGGCGCCCATCTTCCAGTCGTCGAGCGTTTCGCTTGCCGGCCAGTGTGCAGGCGCGCGCAGGGCGGTGACCGGGGCCAGCGCCGCGCCCGGATCGCGGTGCTGAACCGCGCGCCAATAGGGGGTGAACACGCGGTAAGGCCCGCCGCTTTGCGTCACCACATCCCAAGGCTCGAACAAAAGCGCCCCGGGAAAAGAGCGCGCGTCGATCTCTGCCTTGCGCAACGCCGCCTTGACCGCTTCGTCACGCGGCCGCGTCGCGGGATCATAGCTGCGCGACCACCAGACCGCGCTGGCCCCGGTCTGGGCGATCAGATCGCGCAAGACCTCCAGTGCCGGGCCGCGCCGCAACACCAGACCGGAGCCGATCGCGCGCAGCGTGGCGGCGAAATGCGCCACCCCCTGCCCCAGCCGCCATTTTGCCGCCGCGCCCACGGCCTCGGTTTCCGAGTCCAGAATGAAGACCGGCACCACCACCCGCCCGCTGGCCGCCGCCGCACTGAGCGCGGCGTGATCGTCCAGCCGCAGATCGCGCCGCAGCCACAGCAAGATCGCCCCGTTCTCCATGTCGCCTCCGTGTTGTGCCGCCCACAGATAAGTCGGCCGTCCCTGCCCGGCCAGTCCCGGCACAGGAGTGCCCAAACTTTAGGCAGCCCCCCTGCGCCGGGCGTGATTAAGGCTTGTCGTGCCAGAATCCCCGGTCTAGCCTCGTGTCCAGAGCCACCACTCAGCACAGGATCACAAGACCTACCATGAAAAAATCCTCTCTGCTTCTGGCCGGCGTTGCCGCCTCTGTCCTTGCCATCCCCGCGCTTGCGGGCGATCCCGACCTGCTGGTTTTCGACTGGGCCGGGTTCGAGGAAGAGGGCCTCTTTGCGACCTATAAAGAGAAATACGGCGACGGCCCGAGCTACACCTTCTACGGCGATGACGACGAGGCCTATCAGAAACTCGCCTCGGGGTTCAAAGCCGATGTCGCCCACCCCTGTTCGCAAATGGTGTCGAAATACCGCGACGCCGGCCTGATCGAGCCCTGGGACACCAGCAAGATCCCGGAATTCGCCAATATCGACCCGAAATACCTGAACTCGCCGATCTTCAAGGATGACGCGGGCGTCTGGTATATTCCGACCGACTGGGGCGCCACCGCAATTGCCTACAACCCCGAGGAAGTGCCCGCCGAAGACGTAGCCTCGCTCGATGTGTTCATCAACCCGAAATACGAGGGCCGCACCTCGATCCCGGACAGCTCGGACGATGTCTGGGCGCTGGCCTATCTGGCGACCGGCGTGACCGACTGGACCGTCATTACCGACGAGCAATTCGCCGCCGCCGCCGACTGGCTACGCAAGGCCCACAAGAACGTGCGCAGCTACTGGGCCGACCCGGCCGAGCAGGCGCAGCTGATGGCCTCGGGCGAGGTTCTGGTGGCCTGGTCGTGGAACGACGGCGTGGCCTATCTGCAGGACGACAACTATCCCGTCGCCTTCCAGCGCGAAGCCAAGGAAGGTTCGTCGACCTGGTTCTGCGGCTTCGTCAACCTGAAGGACGGCCCCGGTTCGGAAGACAAGGCCTATGATTTCATCAACGCCTGGCTGCGTCCCGATGCCGGCCCCGCGCTGCTGGATGCGATCGGCTACGGTCACACCAACACCGCCGCGATGGCCCTGATCAGCGACGAAGACCGTCAGACCGCCGGCCTGACCGACATCAGCGCCCCGATCCTGGCACAGACCCCGAACGACCCGGTGCTGCGCGAACGCCAGCTGGCCGAGTTCGAAAAGATCAAGGCCGGCTTCTGATCCCGCCTTGCAGACCGTTGCAAAGGGCGCCTTCGGGCGCCCTTTCGCATGTGCCGCGCGCCAATCTATGTCGAATTGTGCCGATCCCTGGGGCACGCATCTGAAGGTCGCTCGGCGGGTGCGCGCTTTAAAAACCGCCGCTATCTGCCTGCCATTCCGAAATATTTTCTACGCAGCATGACCCCTGCAAGGTTTGGCAGGCCCGGCCCCTGTGCCACGCGCCTTAACACCCGATTCACCGCGCCTTCGGAAACGGGTTTGGCCTGCGGCTGGCTGCTGTTACCCCAAATCTGTTGAGACCCCGCCGGTCACCACGCCGAAGCAAGCCGCACAGGACCGCAGGGGAGATTTGCAAGCCCCGCCCCCCGGGGCGCGCGCCGACCGACCGGAGAGCCCGCCGCCGATGTGCCTGATCTGCGCCAGCCAGCCCACGCCGCCCGATGCCGCCACCGCGGCCGCCCTGCATGCCGCGCCGCCTGCGCAACAGATCACGCCGGTCTATATCTCGGAGGAAATGCGTTTCGGCACCGATCTGCCCGCCGCCGATCTGGCCGCGCTGGCCTGGCAATTGACCGATGGCTACTGGCAGAGCACCGGGCGCAGCGCGCGCAGCTTCGACGTGGCCCCGGGCGACACGCTGGTGGTCGATCTGTCGGGGCTGACGGCGGCGGGCGCGACGCTGGCGCGGCAGGCCCTTGATGCCTGGAGCGAGGTGAGCGGCATCACCTTCGACGACACCCGCGCCACCGGCACCCCGGCGCAGATCACCTTCGACGACAGCCAAAGCGGCGCCTATGCCAGTTCGGATGTCCGGGACGGCACGATCCTTGCCAGTTTCGTCAATATCTCGACCGACTGGATCGCGGCTTACGGCACCGGCCCGGACAGCTATTCGCTGCAGACCTACATCCATGAAATCGGCCATGCGCTCGGGCTTGGGCATGCGGGAAATTACAACGGCTCGGCCAGCCTGTCGGATATGGTGAACCCCTATGACAGCTGGCAGGCGACGGTGATGAGCTATTTCAGCCAAAGCCAGAACCCGACGGTCAGCGCCTCTTACGCCTATACGCTGGGGGTGATGGCGGCGGACATCGCCGCGATCCAGGCGCTTTATGGCCCCTGGACGATCGCGGCGGGCGATACCGTCTATGGTCTGGGCGCCACCGCGGGCGGGGTGCAGCCTGCGCTGGCGGCGCTGATCGCGGATGGCACGCTTGGCCGTCCCGTCGCCTTCACCATCGCCGATGGCGGCGGGATCGACACGCTCGATCTGTCAAGCGACACGCGGGGCCAGTCGATCTCGCTGATCCCCGGCACGGTATCGAGCGCCTATGGCCTGAGCGGCAACATCATCCTGACCGCCGACACGATGATCGAGCGGGTGATCGCCGGTGCGGGCAGCGACCGGGTGCTGGGCAATGATGCGGCGAATTTCCTGGATCTGGGCGCGGGCCACGACAATGCCGACGGCGGGCGCGGACGCGATACCATTCTGGGCGGCACTGGGGCGGATACGATCCTTGGCGGCCATGGCAATGACCAGTTGCGGGGGGAGGACGACAACGACTGGCTTGATGGCGATCGTGGCGCCGACCGGATCTGGGGCAATGCGGGGGCCGACACGATCCTGGGCGGCGCCGATGCCGACAAGCTGCGCGGTGGCGCGCAGGCCGACCGGATCGACGGGGGCAGCGGCGATGACCTGATCCATGGCGATGCGGGCAATGACGAAATGCTGGGGGGCAGCGGCAAGGATGCGCTGGTGGGCGGCACCGGGCGCGACTGGATCGCGGGCGAGGATGGCGACGATCTGCTGCTGGGGCAGGACGATGCCGACACGCTGGCGGGGGGCATGGGCCGGGATACGCTGGACGGCGGCGCGGGCGACGATCTGCTGTCGGGCGGCAATGGCGATGACATCCTGCGCGGGCGTGCCGGTGACGATATGCTGCGCGGCGGCGCGGGGGATGACCGGCTTGCCGGGGGCGACGGGGCCGACACGCTGGATGGCGGCGCGGGCTTCGACATCTATCTGGGCGAGGCTGGCGCGGATGTCTTCCTGTTCGCCGAGGCGGGAGATTCCGGCGGCGCACGGATCGACGAAATCCACGATTTCAGCCAAGGCGAAGACCTGATCGACCTGCGCGCGATTGCGGCCGGTGCCGGCGGGCTGAGCTTCGTCGGTACCGCCGAATTCGCCCGGGCGGGCGATCTGCGCTATGGCGCGTCGGAGGCCGGGCTGGTGGTGGAAATCGACCTCGACGGCGACTGCACTGCCGATTTTCAATGTGAAGTCCGGGGTGTTGCCAACCTGAGCGTGGATGACTTCCTGCTCTGACCCGGTTTGCGGCAGGCGCGGGCGGCCTGTGAATTCCGCTGCCCGGCAGACCTTGCAGCCCGCCCCCTGCCCCCCTATATTGGCTTCGTTCGGGTTCGCCCGGACTATGGACATAAACGCGCACGTAATAACCGGATCGGACCCGGGGGCGGTACCCGGCGGCTCCACCATCCATCCCTCATTGGGGGCGAATGGGGCCGAAACAGGATCGACGAACGTCTAAAGGTGTTTGCTTTGTCTCGGTGAGCTACCACCGTCATCGGTGCAAATCGTACAGTTGCCAATGACAACCGTGCTCCGGCAATGGCTCTTGCTGCGTAAGCAGTTCGGGTCGCCGAAACTAAGCCCTTGCGCCTAGCCGCGTAAGGCGGGGCCCGCAGGAGCCTGGCAACAGAATCCTGCACCTTCCCCCCTTGCTTTTCCCTTGTCAGACCATGCGTCCCGGCGCAGACTTCGGCGGTCAACACGCCCGGAGGTTTCATGCGTTCTGCCCTGCTTGCCGCCCTGATCTGCCCCCCGCTGTTTTGCGCGGCCCTGCCGCTGGCGGGCCATGCCGAAGATGCGCCCGCCCCCAAACTCGGCCCGAATGCCGTGTTGCTGAGCACCGACAACGCCTATCTGCGCAGCTCCCCCGCGCCCGACTATTGGGCGCTGAGCAGCTTCGTGAAACCGCAATTCACCACCTCGGCCTGCGGGGTTGCCTCGGTCACGGCGGCGGTCAACGGGCTGGCCGGGCTGCCCGCCAATGCCGAAGACACGGTAATGAGCCAGCCCGAGCTGCTGGATCTGGTGGGCGACGACACCTGGAAGGCGATCTCGGCCGAGGGTGGCGACGGGGTGAAGTTCGAACAACTGGTGGAATATGCCAGCAAGGCGATGGCCGCGCGCGGCCTGAACGACAGCGTCACCATCTTCCACCCCGCCGACAGCAGCCCGACGCCCACGTCCGACCAAGGCGCCACACTGCGCGAATGGCTGGCTGCGAACGAGGCCTCGGCCAGCGATGCGCTGCTGGTCTATTTCAATCAGGGCGTGGTGACCGGCGATTGGGACGGCCCGCATGTCTCGGTGATCGGCGCCTATGACGCGGCCGCCGATCGCGTGCTGATCCTGGAAGTCGATCAGGAGTGGTATACCCCCTACTGGACCCCGGTCGATGTCTTGCTTGAAGCGATGCTGAAACCGACCTCGGCCGAGCATGGCGTGCTGGAAGGACAGACCGGCGGCTTGGTGCGTCTGGCACTGTAAGCGGCCTTACGCCGGGTTATCGGGCCGATTGCGGGCCCGTTAACCCCACCTTCACCTCGTTGGCGCAGTCTGAACCGCGGCAGCACTGACGAGGACAGGCGCATGAGCAAACTGACATTGTTGAACGACTGGTTCGAACGGGTCTGGGTCGGCGGCGATCTGGCGGCGATCCCGCAATTTTTCACCGAGGATTCGCGCGCCGCCGGGGTAATGCGCGGGCTCGATCTGGGGCCACAGGAATTTGCCGAACTGATCCCGGCCATGTTGAGCCTGATCGAGGCCCCCTCCGCAACTGTGCTGCGCCATATCGAGGCACGCGACTGGCTTTGGGCGCTGTTGCTGGTGCGGGCAAAAACGGCCGAAACGCTGGAACCGATCGAATTCACCGCGCAGGTGGCGATGCGCTACGAGGGCGACCGCATCGCCGAGGCCTATAACCACTTCGACATGATCAGTTTTTTCGAACAACTGGGCGCATTTCCGCCGGAAACCATGGCGCTGTGCATGTCGGGCGAGCGGCTGCATTAGGCTTGCCTCCGGCGCGCACGCCCCGCAGATTGGCCGGGCCGCCCCAGCCGAAAGCCTGCCCATGCCCGCCTCTTCCGACGGCCCCGTCGCCCCGCCGCCCCAGGTCGCGCTGCGCGATCTGCATCGCGACTTCGCGCGCATCGGCGTGATGTCCTTTGGCGGGCCGGCGGCACAAATCGCCCTGATGCACCGCTTGCTGGTCGACGACCGCCGCTGGCTGACCGAGGCCGACTATCTGCGCGCGCTGTCATTTTGCATGATCCTGCCGGGCCCCGAGGCGATGCAGCTGGCGACCTATGCGGGCTGGCGGTTGCGGGGCGTTGCGGGCGGGCTGATTGCCGGGCTGTGGTTCACATTGCCCGGGGCGCTGGCGATTCTGGGGCTGGCGGCGGCCTATGTCCACTGGGGCAGCGCGCCGGTGGCGCAGGGGATGCTGCTGGGGCTCAAGGCCTGTGTCGCGGCGGTGGTCGTGCAGGCGCTGATCCGTCTGGCGCAGCGCAGCCTGAAAACGCCCGCGGCCCGCATGGTCGCCGGACTGTCCTTTGCGGCTCTGACGCTGGCCGGGCTGCCGTTTCCGCTGGTGATTCTGATCGCGGCACTTTGGGGCGCCCGGCAGGCAGGGCCCCCCGCCGCCCTGCCCGCGCAAGTCACCGCCCCTTCCGGCCCGGGCCTGCTGCGCCGCGCCGCGCCCTGGGCCATGGCCTGGCTGCTGCCGCTGGCGGCCCTGTTTCTGCTGGCCGACCCGTTCTGGGCGCAGATGGGGCTGTTCTTTTCGAAACTGGCCACGCTCAGCTTCGGCGGCGCCTATGCGTTGCTGGCCTGGATGGCGCAGGTGCTGGTCAACGATTTCGGCTGGCTGAACCCGGCCGAGATGATCGATGCTCTGGGTCTGGCCGAGACCACGCCGGGGCCGCTGATTCTGGTTACCGCCTTTGCTGGCTTCGTGGCCGGGTTCCACCACGGCGGGCCGGGTGCCGCACTGGCGGGCTGGGCGCTGACGCTGTGGATGGTGTTCACGCCCTGCTTCCTGTGGGTCTTCGCGGGTGCGCCGCTGATCGAGGCCCTGACCCGCCGCCCCCGCCTGGCCGCGGCGCTGTCGGCTGTCAGCGCAGCAGTGGTCGGCGTGATCGCCTCGCTCGCCTTGTGGTTCGCGCTGCATGTCCTGTTCGCGCAGCTCTTGCCCGGCCCGCTGGGGCTGACCCTGCCCGATCTTGCCAGTTTCCGCCCCGTCGCCGCCCTGCTGATGGCGCTGGCCGCGGGGCTGCTGATCTGGCGTGGCTGGCCACTTCTGGCGGTTCTCGGGCTGTGCGCGGCTCTGGGGGCGGCGCTCGGGTTGGGGGCGGGCTAAATCCCGTGCAGCCCCCTTCCCTTGCGCGCCAAATCCCCTATGCTGGCCGAAAAGAAGGAAGGCCCCGAATGACGCGCAGCATTGATTATGGCAACCTCATGCATCGGGCCATGCGCGGCCTGATCCAGAGCGTTCTGACCGAAGTGTCCGAACACGGCTTGCCGGGCGGGCATCATTTCTTCATCACCTTCGACACCCGTCACCCCGATGCCGAGCTGGCCGACTGGCTGCGCGAACGCTACCCCGAGGAAATGACCGTGGTGATCCAGCACTGGTACGAGAACCTGATCGTCACCGACGACGGCTTCTCGATCACGCTGAACTTCGGCGATTCCCCCGAGCCGATGTATATTCCCTTCGACGCGATCACCACCTTCGTGGACCCCTCGGTGGAATTCGGCCTGCGGTTCGAAACCCAGGATTACGACGACGAAGACGAGGAAGATGACGAAGACGAGGCCGCCGAAGACGCGCCCGCACAACGTGGTGAAGCCGAGGTCGTCAGCCTCGACAAATGGCGGAAATGACGCCACTCTGCCCCTAGGTGACCAAAGGTAAGCCGAACGTCGGCAAGGGGCAGTGATGAACGATCTGGCGGTGTTTCTGGGACAGGTCATTCGCCGCCCCGGGCAGATTTCGGCGCTGGTGCCTTCGTCCCGGCATCTGGCGCGGGCAATGGCCGCCAGCCTGGGCCCCGATACGGGCACCATCGCCGAACTTGGCCCCGGCACCGGCAAGATAACCCGCGCGATTCTGGACCGCGGGGTGGCCGCCGGAAATCTGACCTTGTTCGAATTGAACCCGGTGTTTTGCCGCCGTTTGGCGGGTGGAATTCCCGGGCGTGCGAATCGAGAACAGCCCCGCGCAGAACATGCCCACCCTGGGCCTTGCGGGGCTGGGCGCGGTGGTTTCGGGGCTGCCGCTCCTGTCCATGCCCCCGGCGTTGCAACAGCAAATCCTGCATGCCGCCTTCTGCGCGCTGGCGCCCGAGGGGCGTTTCATCCAGTTCACCTATGGCCCGCGTCCACCGCTTGACGCGCAGGTGCAGCGCGATCTGGGGCTGCGGGTCACGCGCGGCGCGCATGTTCTGGCCAATATGCCGCCTGCCCGGGTCTATCATTACACGCGCCATTAGGCGGTATACCGCCGCATACAGATTGCCAAACGCCCCCGCGCGCCGTATGAAAACGCCAATTCCTTTTGGATTGCGCATGGAGGCCCTGATGACCGCGACCCGCACCGAGACCGACAGCTTCGGCCCGCTTGAAGTTCCTGCCGACAAATACTGGGGCGCGCAGACGCAGCGCTCGATCATGAACTTCCCGATCGGCTGGGAACGTCAGCCCAAGCCGATCATCCGCGCGCTCGGCGTCATCAAGAAGGCCTGTGCGCTGGTCAACAAGGCCCAGGGCGACATGGAAGCCCAGATCGCCGATGCGATCGCCGCCGCCGCCACCGAGGTGATCGAGGGCAAGTTCGACGACAACTTCCCGCTGGTCGTGTGGCAGACCGGCTCGGGCACGCAGTCGAACATGAACGCCAACGAAGTGATCTCGAACCGCGCGATCGAGATGCTGGGCGGCGTGATGGGCAGCAAGAAGCCCGTCCACCCGAACGATCACTGCAACATGGGCCAGTCGTCGAACGATACCTTCCCGACCGCGATGCATGTGGCGATTGCCATGCAGGCGCGCGACGTGCTGATCCCGGGGCTGGAGAAACTGCACGCGGCGCTGGCCGCGAAATCCGAGGAATTCAAGGACATCATCAAGATCGGCCGCACCCATACGCAGGACGCGACGCCGCTGACGCTGGGCCAGGAATTCTCGGGCTATGCCAAGCAGGTCGAGCGCGGGATCGAGCGGGTGAAAATGTGCCTGCCGCATATCTATGAACTGGCCCAAGGCGGCACCGCCGTCGGCACGGGGCTGAACACCCGCGTCGGCTGGGACACCCGCGTCGCCGCGCAGATCGCCGAGATCACCGGCCTGCCCTTCGTTACCGCGCCGAACAAGTTCGAGGCGCTGGCCGCCCATGACGCGATGGTGATGTTCTCGGGCGCGCTGAAGACGGTCGCCGCCAGCCTGTTCAAGATCGCCAACGACCTGCGTCTGCTGGGCTCGGGCCCGCGCTCGGGTCTGGGCGAGCTGATCCTGCCGGAAAACGAGCCGGGCTCGTCGATCATGCCGGGCAAGGTCAACCCGACGCAGGCCGAAGCGCTGACCATGGTCTGTGCCCATGTCATGGGCAATGACGCGGCGGTGGGCTTTGCCGGCAGCCAGGGCCATTTCGAACTGAACGTCTATAACCCGATGATGAGCTACAACGTGCTGCAGTCGATGCAGCTGCTGGGCGACTCGGCCAGCGCCTTCACCGACAACATGGTCGTGGGCACGCAGGCGAACACCGCGCGCATCGACAAGCTGATGAAAGAGTCTCTGATGCTGGTCACCGCGCTGGCGCCCACCATCGGCTATGACGCCGCGACCAAGGTCGCCAAGACCGCGCACAAGAACGGCACCACGCTGAAGGAAGAGGCGATCGCGCTTGGCTATGTCGACGCGGAAACCTTCGACCGCATCGTGCGCCCCGAGGACATGATCGGCCCGAAAGGCTGATCGCACGCCTGCATCACCCGTTTTGAAAGGCGCCCCTCGGGGCGCCTTTTGCCTCCGGCGGGGATATTTGGACCAAGCTGAAATGTCTGCTCAGGCCGCCCGAGATGCTGGGGGATAAGGCCACGAGCCAAGGGGCGCGCCCCCTTTCACGGGCCGGCAAAGCGTGGCACAGTCACCCCATGTCGAATGTCACCAACCTCAATCAGTTTCGCAAAGCGAAAGCCCGCAGCGAGAAACGCGCGGCGGGCGATGCCAATGCCGCGAAATTCGGGCGCAGCAAGGCGCAGCGTCAGCTGGAAGAGGCCCAGGCCGAAAAGGCCCGCGCCGCGCTTGATGCCCATCGCCGCGAGGATGACACCGCGCCATGAGCCGGCCAGAGAAGCATTCGCTGACCTTGGGCGGGCACCGGACCTCGGTCTCTCTTGAACCCGAATTCTGGGCAGCATTCCGCGAGATTGCCGCGGAAAAGAACATGGGTATCAATGCATTGGCGGGCGAAATTGATGCGGCGCGCGGGGTGGAGACCGGGCTTGCCACCGCAATCCGGCTGTTTGTGCTGCGCCACTATCGCGGGCGCTGATCGTCGAACGGCAGACCGGCCCGCACCTGCGCTTCGCAGGCGGCGGCCAGCGCCTTGCGCGAGGCGAAAGCGCCAACATCCTGCGGATCATGAAACACGATCTCGACCGAGCCCTGCCGGGGCGCGGCCAGCACCTTCAGCAGATGCTGACCGAAGCCCATGTCGCCCCACCAGCCATAGAACCGCTCATCCTCGCCCTCAGGGGCGCGGTAGACCACGGTCACCGGCTGGATCTGCATCACCTTGTCGAGCCCGTGACTGTAGAAGGCCGCAAAAAGGGTGGTTTTGAACGGCAGTACGCGGCGCGCATCGGTCGAGGTGCCCTCTGGGAAGAACAGCAAATGATGGCCTGCACGAATGCGGTCCTCGAACACCTGCTGCTGCGCCTTGGCCTCGCGCGGGTCGCGCCGGATGAAAACCGTGCCCGTCGCCCGCGCCAGCCAGCCGATACCCGGCCAGCGCGCAACTTCGGATTTTGACACGAAATAGACCTGCTGGCAGGCATTGAGCGCAAAAATATCCAGCCAGGAGCCATGGTTGGCCACAACCGCACCGATATGCTGCATCGGTTTTCCGGTCACGCGATAGCGGATACCCAGAACCGGAAAGGCCGCGCGGCAGACGGCGCGGGTGATCCGCGGGGTCCAGGGCCGCGCCTGCCCGTGGATCGGCGCCTCGATCAGGCGCAGCGCCAGCAGCGCCAGCAGCCCGCCATAGGTCACCCCGCCCAGCATCAGCCCGCGCGGCAGCGCCCGCGCCCAGCCCATCGCCCCGATCCGTTTGGGTTCGGGCGGTGGCGGCCCCTGCCAGGTGCTCACGCGCGAGGCTCCTGTCGGCGGGTATAGAATTCGCGGTGCTTTTCGCTCATCTGCCGGGTGTCCATCAGCAGCAGAACATCGGTGGTGTTGAACGGGGCGTCGATGAACGCCCCCTCGCCCACGAAACCGCCCAGCCGCAGATAGGCCTTGATCAGATTGGGCATCTGGGCCATCGCCGCGCGGCGGTCCAGATCGGCCTCGGGGACCAGATCCATCGGCTGGAAATGACTGGGCAGGGCGCGCGGGCGCAGGTTTTCGGGCGCCAGATGGTGATGGTGCAGCCAGCTGAGCGGCATCTTGAGCGCCTGCGGATCGGTGCCGTGAAACGAGGCGACACCGAACAGAATCTCGATTTCGCGTTCCAGCACATAATCCGCCAGCGCATTCCACAGCAGCAGCATCGCCGCCCCGCCGCGGTGCTCGGGATGCACGCAGGATCGCCCAAGTTCCAGCAGCTTGCGCCCGGAGGCGCGCAGCTTGCTCAGGTCGTATTCCGCGTCACAGTAAAAGCGGCCCAGCTCTGCCGCCCGGTCCGAGGTCAGCAGCCGGTAGGCCCCCACCACATGTTCCAGACTGTCGGGGTCGCGGCTGGAATCGACCAGGATCAGGTGGTCATAGGCGGCGTCGAACTCATCCGCCTCCAGCCGGTTGACATGATCGACCAGCGGTCCGGTGCCGCCCAGTTCCTCGACGAAAACCGCATAGCGCAACCGCTGCGAGGCCCGCAGATCGCGCGGCTCGGTCGCAAGACGAATCTCGTAAGTCGCCGGTTCTGAGGCCATTTGTTCCCGCCCAATGGTCTGGAGCGTTTCTAGGCCATGCGCGTGCGGCATTGCAAGCCGAAGCCGCAGCGGGCGGTCGCATGGCCTTGCGCCACTCGAAGCCCTTGCGCGTTAACCCTTCATAAACCTTAATCGGGAATAACCAGAGTCAGTTGCACCCGGCGCCCGTCCATTACCTGTTTACCGGCATGTTCGAAATTCACCGTGATCCTGTCCCCGATGCGCGACTGCACCTGCCCCACACCCCATTCGGGTGCCTGCGGGTTGCGCACCAGCATCCCAGGTTCGAGAAATTCGTTCATCCTGCCCTCATTTTCGGATCGACCCCATGACCACAGACACCCTTGAAACCCAGGCCGATCTGGTGGCGCTTGTGGGATCGCGACTCTGTCATGACCTTATCAGCCCTTTGGGCGCGATCGGCAACGGGGTCGAATTGCTGGCGATGTCGGGCACGGGGATGAGCCCGGAATTGCAGCTGATCGCGGAGTCGGTCGCTGCCGCAAATGCGCGGGTGAAATTCTTTCGCGTGGCTTTTGGCCAGACCGCAAGCGATCAACGCCTGGGTCGACCCGAAGTGGCCGCGCTGCTGGCGGACATCTCGCAGGCAGGAAGGCTCAAGGTCACCTGGACGGCCGAAGGGGATCAGGCCCGGCAGATGGTCAAGATGAGCTTTCTGGCGCTGCTGTGCCTGGAGGCTGCGCTGCCCTGGGGGGGCGAGGTCACGATTTCGGAAACCGCAGGCGCCTGGCAGATCACGGCGACAGCCAGACGCACCAAACCCGACCCCGAGCTATGGGCCGCGCTGGATGGGGCGGACGGGCAGATCAGCCCCGCGCAAGTGCAGTTTGCGCTGCTGCCCCGGGCCGCTGCGGCCGCAGGGCGCCGGGTGCAGTGGCAGATTGCGGAAGAGAGCGCCGTGATCCGGTTCTGACCGCAGCGACAGGTTTGGCCTGCGCGAAGAACGCCGCGCAGGCCTTTGATTTACTTGCGACAAGTTCCGTCGCCGGTGACCAGATACTTGAACGATGTCAGCTGTTCGGCGCCCACCGGGCCACGGGCGTGCAGCTTGCCGGTGGCAATACCGATTTCCGCCCCCATGCCGAATTCGCCGCCATCCGCGAACTGGGTCGAGGCGTTGCGCATCAGGATCGCACTGTCCAGCCGCTGGAAGAACCGCGCCGCCGCCGCGTCATCCTCGGTCAGGATCGATTCCGTATGCTGGCTGCCGTAGGTGCGGATATGCGCGATCGCGCCATCCACCCCATCGACGATCTTCGCCGCGCAGATCATGTCCAGGAACTCGCGCCCGAAATCGTCCGGTTGGGCCTGCACCGTGCCCGGCACAGCGAGCAAATCGCCCTCGGTGCGGACCTCGACCCCGGCCTTGACCAGGTCTTCCACCAGCACCGCGCCGTGACGGTCGTAAAACGCCCGGTCGATCAGCAGGCATTCCATCGCGCCGCAAATCCCCGTGCGCCGGGTTTTCGCGTTCAGCACGACGGCGCGCGCCTTGTCCAGATCGGCGGCACCATCCGCATAGACGTGGCAGATGCCTTCCAGATGGGCAAAGACCGGCACGCGCGCCTCGGCCTGCACCAGCCCGACCAGCCCCTTGCCGCCGCGCGGCACGATCACGTCGATGAAGGCCACTGCGCGCAGCATCTCGGCCACGGCGGCACGGTCGCGCGTCGGCACCAGCTGGATCGCCGCCTCGGGCAGACCGGCGGCGCGCAGGCCATCGACCATGCAGGCGTGGATCGCGCGCGAGGAATGGAAGCTTTCAGAGCCCCCGCGCAGGATCACCGCATTGCCCGCCTTCAGGCACAGCGCGCCGGCGTCCGCCGTCACGTTCGGGCGCGATTCATAGATCACCCCGATCACGCCAAGCGGCGTGCGCACGCGCTGGATGTGCAGGCCGGTGGGGCGGTCCCATTCGGCGATGATCTGGCCGACCGGATCGGCCTGCGCGGCAACCGCCCGCAGCCCGTCGCAGATCGCCTTGATCCGGCCTTCGTCCAGCGCCAGCCGATCCAGCATCGCGGGGCTCAGCCCCTTGTTGGTGCCATAGGCCATGTCTTCGCCATTGGCAGCCATGATCTCGACCCGCCGCGCCCAGACCGCATCGGCGGCGGCCATCAGCGCGGCCTCTTTCGCAGAAGCTGGTGCAAAAGCCAGTTCCGCTGCGGCGGCACGCGCCGCGGCACCCATCGTCTCGATCAGGGTTTTCGCGTCGATCTGGTCTTTCATCATCAGGCTCCTTTACTCGGAGCCCTGATATAGCTGCCCCGCGCGAAGCGGTCCAGCGCTCAACAGTGGAAAGGCCCGCGCCTCAGCCGGGCGTGCGGGTCCGCTCGACGAGCTTGTAGATCAGCAGCGCCCAGGGCAGCGCGTGAAACACCAGATCGAAGATGTCGATCGGCCGCGTCAGCGTGCCCGCCGCCAGCATCTTCAGCTTTTCCCAGATATGCGGCTCGGGCACGAAGGGGGCCAGCCCCAGCGTCAGCGCGACAAGCGCCGCCTGTCCCAGCGTGATGGAGTCAAGCAAGGAGCGGAGCATGAAAACCTCTGGTTCGGGAGGGGAAGAAAATGGCGCGGTTGACGGGGCTCGAA
>DKFM01000023.1:0-17250 GCA_002452815.1 Rhodobacteraceae bacterium UBA6796 | reverse complement strand
TCTAACCAACTGAGCTACAACCGCAGCACCATCCGCCCAGATCGCATCTCCGAGCGTGGGGAGGGTATTACGCAGAGCCGCAGGCGGCGTCAAGCGGCCTCGTCAGAAAAGTTTCGCTTTTGTCGAAAATCGCCGGGGCGGATGGGGATGCGTGGTCACGCAAACAGTGTGTTTTCACATATATTAAAATGACTTAGGCCAGAAAACCCGCCCCATCAACACCCCCGCACCCCGCATGAATTTCCCGGCCACCCGACCCCGTGTCCCCCTTGCAGCACAAGAAAAATCCCGATAGCCAGCGCGCTTCGCCGCCGCAGGAGGACCCGATGCCCGCCGCCACGCTTGCCATTGATTTCGGCACCTCGAATTCCGCCGCCGCCGTGTTGCAGAACGGCGAGGTCCGGCGCCTGAGGATCGAGGCCGGAGACGAGACCCTGCCCACGGCGGTGTTCTTTCCGGCCAATGGCGGGGCGATGCGGATCGGCACCGCAGCGGCCGAAGCGCTGATCGGGGGCGAGGACGGGCGGTACATGCGCGCGCTGAAAAGCGTGCTGGGCACCGCGCTGTTTCACGAACCGCGCCGGATCGGGGGCGCGCGGCGCACCCTGGCCGAGATCGTCACCGCCTTTCTGGCCGAGGTGAAGGCCCGCGCCGAGGCACAAACGGGGCTGCGGTTCACCCGCGCCCTGTCGGGCCGCCCCGTGCATTTTCACAGCGATGACCCCGCCCGCGATGCCCGCGCCGAGGCAGATCTGCGCGCCTGTTATGCCGCCGCCGGCTTTGATGAGCTGGCGTTCCGTTTCGAACCAGAGGCCGCCGCGCTGGCCGCCCATGCACTGGGCGAGCCGGGCCAGATCGGGCTGATCGTCGACATTGGCGGCGGCACCTCGGATTTCTCGGTCTATCGCAGCGATGGCACCCGGGTGCAGATTCTGGCCAGTCACGGGATTCGCCTTGGTGGCACCGATTTCGATCAGGCGATTTCACTAGACCATGCGATGCCCCTGCTTGGCCATGGCGGCAAGCTGCGGCGCGAGATGGGCGAGGGCCTGCTGCCGATGCCCAATGCGATCTTTGTCGATCTGGCCAACTGGGCGAAGATCCCGTTCCTCTATACCCCCGAAACGCTGCGGTCGGTGCGCCAGATGCGCAAGCTGGCCGTCAAGCCGCAACTGCTGGCGCGGCTGGAAACCGTGCTGGAGCATGAGCTGGGCCATGAACTGGCCTTTGCGGTCGAGCGCGGCAAGATCGCGGCCAATGCCGATGCGGGCCTGGCGCAGATCGACATGGCCGAGATCGAGCCGGGGCTGGCCGCCCCGATCAGTTTCACCACGATGGAAATGGCGCTGGAAGGCTACCGCGCCGATCTGCGCAACGCGGCGGCGCTGACCCTGGCGCAGGCGGGCATCGCCCCCGAGGCGATCGGCGCGGTGATTCTGGTCGGCGGGTCGAGCCTGATGAGCCTGGTGGGCCAGGAGGCACAGGCGCTGTGTCCCGCCGCCACCCTGCACCGCGCGCAGGCCTTTACCGCAGTGGTCGACGGGCTGGCGCTGGCCAGCGCCGCGTGACGCGTCCCTGCCCGATCAGACCGCCAGCTTGCGATGCAGCATGCCCTGCGCACTGGCACAGGTGCCATGAAGGCCCGGTTGGAGCACCAGAACGCTCCCCTTCAACGCAAGGGTTTTCTTTGATTCCAAAGGGGTAAGGTGGTGGGTGATGAGAGACTCGAACTCCCGACATCCTCGGTGTAAACGAGGCGCTCTACCAACTGAGCTAATCACCCGGTGTCTGACGACGGCCCCTGATAGCCAAGCCGCCCGGCGCTGACAAGCCCCCGGCGCAGTCCGGTCGCAACAATCCGCAGACCCGCCCGCGGCCCGATCACGGCAACCTTCGAACCGCCTGATCCATAACGAAAAACGCGCCCCCGAAGGGACGCGTTTTGGAATGATGGTGGGCGATGAGGGATTTGAACCCCCGACATCATCGATGTGAACGATGCGCTCTACCGCTGAGCTAATCGCCCGGTAGCGGGGCTTTTAGACTCAGTCGTCGACCTCTGCAAGGGGGTCTTCGGCGGTTTCTGCATCCTTTTTTGCACCCGATGCCGGATCAGGGCGGCGCAGCTTGATCTGCAGGATCTCGGCGCCCTGCCGGTCGATCTGACGCGCGACGCGCAGCTTGCCCAGCGGCGGCAACATCACGCTTTCGCCGTTCGAGAGTGCCTCGCCCAGAACCTTCAGAACCGCATCCGAGATATCGCGCGCAACGCTGCGTTTCGCACCGCTGGCCTGCACCACGCGCTCCAGGAAATCCTTCTTCTTCAGCACCAGCGCCGCTTCGGGGGCCTCGACCGGATCGGGCGTGCTTTGCGCCGGGGGCAGAATCGCGGCTTCCGGGGGCATCGCAGGGGGCGTGACCGCCACGGCGGGTTTGGGCGCCGGGGCCGGCTTGGTGGTCTTTGCGGTCGTCTTGCGCCGTGTCGTCTTGCGCGTGGTCTTGGCCATAATCCGCCTCGTTGTTTCTGATTCCGCAACAACCTACGGCGCGACGGGTTAACAAGCCACAGCGATTACCAAAAAACCCGCGCTACAATGCAAAACGCGCCCCCGAAGGGGCGCGTTTGTCGGCTTGAGAAGCGGTGGATCAATGCGCCGTGGCGCCCGGCCCTTCGGCGCGTGCCGCAGCGGCGGCCAGGGCCGCGGCCTCTTCGGCCTCTTCGTCCCATTCGACGGCTTCGGGCATCCGCACCAGCGCGCGCGGCAGCACCTCGCGCACATGGCTGACCGGGATGATCTGCAGCCCCTGCTTCACGTTTTCCGGGATCTCGGCCAGATCCTTTTCATTCTCGGCCGGGATCAGCACGGTCTTGATCCCGCCGCGCAACGCGGCCAGCAGTTTTTCCTTCAGCCCGCCGATCGGCAGCACATTGCCGCGCAGCGTGACCTCGCCGGTCATTGCCACGTCCTTGCGCACCGCGATGCCGGTCAGGACCGAGACGATCGAGGTCACCATCGCGATCCCCGCACTCGGCCCGTCTTTCGGCGTGGCGCCCTCGGGGACGTGAACGTGGATGTCGACCTTCTCGAACTTGGGCGGCTTGACCCCGATTTCCGGCGCGACCGAACGGACATAGCTTGATGCCGCCTCGATCGATTCCTTCATCACGTCGCCCAGCTTGCCGGTCGTCTTCATCCGCCCCTTGCCGGGCAGTTTCAGCGCTTCGATCTGCAGCAGGTCACCGCCGACGCTGGTCCAGGCCAGGCCCGTCACCACGCCCACCTGATCCTCGGCCTCGGCCAGACCATAGTGATAGCGGCGCACGCCCAGATACTCGCCCAGCTTCGCCTCGTCGACCACGATCGACTTGACCGCACCCTTGCCCTTGATGATCTCGGTCACGGCCTTGCGGGCCAGTTTCGCGATCTCGCGTTCAAGGCTCCGCACCCCCGCCTCGCGGGTGTAATAGCGGATGATGTCGGTCAGCGCGCCGTCGGTCAGGGTGAATTCGCCTTTCTTGAGCCCGTGCGCCTTGACCTGCTTGGCCACCAGATGCTGTTTCGCGATTTCGCGTTTCTCATCCTCGGTGTAGCCGGCCAGAGAAATGATCTCCATCCGGTCGAGCAGCGGCCCCGGCATGTTGTAGCTGTTGGCCGTGGTCAGGAACATCACGTTCGAGAGGTCATATTCCACCTCAAGGTAGTGATCGACGAAGGTCGCGTTCTGTTCGGGGTCCAGCACCTCGAGCATCGCGCTGGCCGGGTCACCGCGGAAATCCTGCCCCATCTTGTCGATTTCATCGAGCAGGATCAGCGGGTTGGTGGTTTTCGCCTTTTTCAGCGCCTGGATGATCTTGCCGGGCATCGAGCCGATATAGGTGCGCCGGTGGCCGCGGATTTCGGATTCGTCGCGCACGCCGCCCAGGGAAATGCGGATGAATTCGCGCCCCGTGGCCTTGGCAACCGACCGGCCGAGCGAGGTTTTCCCCACGCCGGGCGGACCGACGAGGCACAGGATCGGGCCCTTCATCTTGGTCGAGCGCGCCTGCACCGCCAGATATTCGACGATCCGTTCCTTGACCTTTTCCAGCCCGTAGTGATCGGTATCAAGCACCTTCTCGGCACCGATCAGATCCTTCTTGACGCGCGAGCGCACGCCCCACGGCAGGCTGAGGATCCAGTCCAGATAATTGCGCACGACGGTGGCTTCGGCCGACATCGGGCTCATGGATTTCAGTTTCTTGATCTCGCCATCGACCTTTTCGCGGGCCTCTTTGGACAGCTTGGTCTTGGCGATCCGCTCTTCCAGTTCGGCGATCTCGTTCGCGCCCTCTTCGCCGTCGCCCAGCTCCTTCTGAATGGCCTTCATCTGCTCATTCAGATAGTATTCACGCTGAGTGCGCTCCATCTGGTTCTTGACGCGGGACTTGATCTTCTTCTCGACCTGCAGGACCGAAACTTCGCCCTGCATCAGGCCATAGACCTTTTCCAGACGCGCCGAGACATCCAGCGTTTCCAGCAATTCCTGCTTCTGCGCGACTTCCAGCCCCAGGTGACCCGAAACCAGATCGGCCAGCTTGTCGGCCTCGCGGGTTTCGGCAACGGCGGCCAGCGCCTCTTCGGGGATGTTCTTCTTGATCTTGGCGTAGCGTTCGAATTCCTCGGCGACCGAACGCAGCAGCGCCTTGATCGTCTCGATATCGCCCTCGACCTCGATCAACTCGCGCGCATGGGCTTCGAAGAACTGATCGTTGGGCAGGAATTCGGTGATCTGCACGCGCGTCTTGCCCTCGACCAGCACCTTCACGGTGCCGTCGGGCAGTTTCAGCAGTTGCAGGACATTGGCCAGCACGCCGGTGCGGAAGATACCGTCGCTGTCGGGGTCGTCGACCCCGGGGTCGATCTGGCTCGCCAGCAGGATCTGGCGGTCGTCCGCCATCACCTCTTCCAGCGCGCGCACGGATTTCTCGCGGCCCACGAACAGCGGCACGATCATGTGGGGGAAAACCACGATATCGCGCAGCGGCAGGACCGGAAAGCTCGTCGAAAGGATTTCGGTCATCATCATTCCTCTTTGGCGAAAGGGCACCGGCCCCGCTTTGCGGCAGCCCCGGCCCTTCCCGATTAGCCCATATCTAGGGGGCACGACCGGGCAGTTCAACCAGCCAAGGCCCGTCACATCCTCTTTACAATGCGCGCAGTCCCTTGTGAGAGCAAGGCACGCTTTTGTTGAAACGAAATGGTTAACGTGTAACCATCGCGTCAAGCTGCCAAAGGGCCCGCCCGGGCATGGTGCAGGGCGTGGTCGCCTCCGGAGGCCTCATGTGAAACGCACGCGCTCATCTCATCGTCAGATCCCGGTGTCGCCAGACACCGAGACAGAGATGCAGCCTGCCTGCGCAGCAAAACCAGAAACACCCACGCCCCCGATGCCAGCCACCCCCTGGGTGTCGGGCTGGTGGATACTGCCCGCCATCCTGATCGGGGCGGTGATCTGGGGGATCGGGATCTATGCCCTGATCCGGCTCCTGTTCTTCTGACGCAGGCGCCTAGCGCGGCAGGATCAGTTCGGCGCGCAATCCCCCCAGCCGGGCGCTGCTGTCCAGCCGCAGGCTGCCACCGTGACCGCGCAGGATATCGGCGGCAATCGACAGGCCCAACCCGACCCCCTGCCCCCGATCCTGATTGCGCGCGGGGTCGAGCCGGGCGAAGGGGCGCAGCGCCTCTTCGCGCTGCTCGGGCGGAATGCCGGGGCCATCATCCTCGATCACGATACGCACCGTTTTGGGCGAGACCAGCACCGAGACCTCGGCCCGGTTGCCATAGCGCACCGCATTGCCGATCAGGTTTTCCAGCGCGCGCCGGATCGCATCGGGCCGCACCGAAACCTGCGCGCCTCCCGGCCCCGGACATTCGTGCAGATGCACAGGCTGGCCCGCGCGGGTCGCGTCCTCGACCACCCGCGCGACCAGCACGCAGGGGTCGATCCACTCGGCCTCGCCTGCAGTGGCGCCTTCGCGCGCGAACTCCAGAAACGCATCCACCAGCCGTCCCATCTCGGCCACGTCACGTTCCATCGCGGCGATCTCGTCGCGGGTTTCCGGGTCTTCGGGCAGCATCGACAACCCCAGCCGCAGCCGCGTCAACGGCGTGCGCAGGTCGTGGCTGATGCCCGACAGCATCATCGTACGCTGCTCGATCTGCCGTTCGATCCGCGCGCGCATGTCCAGAAACGCTGCCCCGGCCGAGCGCACCTCGATCGCGCCGCTGGGCTTGTAAGGCTCGGCCCGCCCCCGGCCGAACGCCTCGGCCGCGCGCGCCAGACGCCGGATCGGGCGCAGCTGATTGCGCAGGAACAGATAGGCGATCACCGTCATCAGCAGGCTGACCGCCAGCATCAGCACCAGCAACTGATGCGGGTTCGACGCCGAGACCCGCCAACGCGGAAAACTCAGATCCAGAACCCCATGCGCCGTGTCGATCGTCAACCGCACGACCGAACCGCCGCTCAGGTCGATCGCGCGCAGATCGGGCACCCCTGTGCGCAGCGAATCGATCACCACAAGCCCCGTCAAATCGGTGAACGGGCGCTGATCCGTCGCGATGGCGGCCACTGCATCCGAGGCGGGCAGTGCAAAGCGCAACCCCAGCGGCGCAGCCACATCCGCCGCCGCCATCCGCGCCGAGGCCAGATCCGGCGCCGCCTCGACCCGGTCGATCACAAGCACGATCTCGCGTAGCATCGTCTCGGTCATCTGCCGGGTGACGCGTTCGAAATGGCGCTGGATGAAGACCACCGAAACGACCAGCTGGATCGTCACGATCGGCACAATCAGGATCAGCGCGGCCCGCCCGTAAAGCCCGCGCGGCATGATCTGTTTGAGCCAGCCGAAATTCATGGCACAACCCTAGCCCGAGGCGGAAGCATAAGGAAGCGCAAGATGACGGTCGAACTCCTGGAACCCGGGCTGCGGCGGCTGGTGGCCCCCAACCCCTCGGCGATGACGCTGAGCGGCACCTGCAGCTATATCGTGGGCACCGGCGAGGTTGCGCTGATCGACCCGGGGCCTGCGGATGGCGCGCATCTGGCAGCGATTCTCGACGCCCTGGCGCCGGGCGAGAGGATCAGCCACATCTTCGTCACCCACGCCCATCTGGACCATTCCCCCGGCGCCCGCCCGCTGGCCGAGGCGACCGGCGCGCGCGTGCATGCCTTCGGCCCGCCCGACGCCGGCCGTTCGGCCGTGATGGCCGAACTCGCCGCGCGCGGCATGGCGGGGGGCGGCGAAGGTGTGGATCGTGGCTTTCGGCCCGATGTCACGCTGTCTGATGACACCGAAATCGCGCATGGCGACTGGGCCCTGCGTGCGCTGCACACACCGGGGCATTTCTGCAATCACCTGAGTTTCGCCTGGAACGATGCGGTCTTTACCGGCGATCATGTGATGGGGTGGGCATCGACCCTGATTTCGCCGCCGGACGGGGACCTGGGGGATTATTTCCGCTCACTCGACCGGCTGGCAGCGCGGCCCGCACGGGTGTTCTACCCCGGCCACGGCGCCCCCGTGACCGAGACCGCCGCACGCCTGGCCGAACTGGCCGCGCACCGCCGAGACCGGCATGCGCAAATCTCGGCGGTCCTGCAGCGTGCGCCGGCCGATATTTCAACGCTTACAGCGGCGATCTACACCGACACCCCCCCTGCCCTGCTGCACGCAGCCGCGCGCAACGTTTTCGCCCATCTTGTTGAGATGACACAGGAAAAAACCGCCCAAGCCACCCCCCAACTCCACCCGGACGCGGTGTTTTCCGCCCTGTGACAGAAAGACGAAAAAATCCGCGAAAACCCCCTTGCACCCCCAAAACACCACCGCTATACACCCCCTCGTGTTCCGGCGTAGCTCAGCGGTAGAGCAGTTGACTGTTAATCAATTGGTCGTAGGTTCGATCCCTACCGCCGGAGCCAAACTTTCTCAAGATATTGATCTCGTTTGGCAATTCACCCTTTGAGGGGTGAGTAGCATGTGAGTGTCACACATGTGACACCTCGCAGAGTGTTTTTCGAGCCGGTCAGTGGCCTCCAACCGGGAGACCACCACCATGGGACTTCACAACAACATCCTGCGCCGTGGCGCGACCTATGCTTGGCGCAAGCGACTGCCCTCCTCGTTGGGCGGCGGAATGATGCAAATCAGCCTGCGCACCAATGACCCCTTGATCGCCCGCCGTCTCGCCGTCATCGTAAACGCTGAAAGCGTAGGGATTTTCGACCGCATGGCAGAAGTGGGCTTGAGCAAGGAAGAGGCGCGTAAATTGTTGCGCGCGGTGATCGAGCAAGAGCTGCACGCCATCGAATTGCGCCGCGCGGCCGCCTCTGACGCGCCCGAATCCGACGCTTGGCAACGTGAGCGAAGCGCCGATTGGGCGATGGGCAAGGCGCTGATGTTCATGTCGCAGCGCGGGGCCTCGGCCCGCGATCTGTCCGAGGACGACATCGCTGGACTTTTGGCCGAAGGGCACACGCCCTCCGAGGTGGGCGCGGTCGAGGCCTGTCTCGATATGGAGAGCCAAGCCTATGCCCATCCACCCGGGCAATACGGCAATAGTCGCGCGCTGAAGGCGATGCGGCGGACGCTCGGGCGCGAGGATGTCTCGGCGATGGAGTTCATGCAGGGCCGCCAGATCTGGTATCAGGGCCGGGCGGCGGCGCTGTTGACCAGCCTGAAAGGGGATCGCTCTTTCGACGAGGCGATGGATCTTGCCTCTGCACTGGCGCGGGGGCAAGGCGATCCCGCTTCCGATCCAGCGCCACCCGTGGCGGTCGCGCCCTCAAAGGAGCCGGAAACGGATTACGATCCGGCGATTTCCGCGCTGACTCTGCGCCTGATGGAGCAAAAGCGTCGGCAGGGGCTCTCCGGACAGATGATCACCCAGATGACGCGGGTGTTCGAGCTCTTCGCCGAGGCGACCGGCATCACCGATATCCGCGATCTGCGGCAGGCCCATGTCTCGAAATTCGTCGACGTGCTGCACGCCTTGCCGGTGAGCTATCGCAAATCGCCGAAAGATCGCGACAAACCGCTGCGTCAGATCCTGAGTGAGGCCAAGGGGAAGGCAACGGGCCTGTCCGCAACCACGATCGGGCGCAATCTCGACTATCTCGGCCAGCTTCTGACCAAGGCGCGCTCGGAAGGCTTTGCCAATGTGATGCAGATCGATCTGGGCTCGTTGCGTCCGCGCAAAACCACCCGCGACCGCGACGACCGCCCGGCCTTCACGGCGGCGGATGTGCAGCACCTGTTCGCGCATCCGGTCTGGCAGGGCAATAAGCCGAAACAGAAATGGCAGGAAGAGGGGCCGAAAGTCACCCGCGACGGGCTTTACTGGTTGCCCCTGGTCGCGGCGCTGAGTGGGGCACGGCGCGAAGAGATCGCCGGGCTGAAGGCTGCGGAAATTCTCGAGATCGATGGCATCCCGGCGATGCAGATCGCACCCAACGCCAATCGCGGGCTGAAGACGCCCTCATCGCATCGGACTCTGCCGCTACATCCGCAGCTGATCGATCTGGGGCTGGTCGATCTGGCCCGCGCGAGGCTGGAAGAGGCTGGCCCCGATGCCGATCTTTTCCCCGATCTGAACCCGGGAAAAGAGGGCGTGAAATTCGGCGACAAGATCGATTATCGCTTTCGGCTCTTGGTGCAGAACCGGCTCGACGGCAATCCGGATGGCAAGGTGTTTCACAGCTTTCGCCATTATGTCGCCACCCAGCTTGGCCGGACCGATGGGGTGACCGAGGCGCTGCGAAAGGACATCCTTGGCCATAAGGGCGCGGATATCACCAGCGAGCGCTATTCCGAGGTGTCGCTTTTGAGCGAGATGGCCACGGCGATCGCCCATCTTCCCCGGTTGCCGGTTGAACGGAAGCCGGAATGGTGAGGCTCTGGAGGGCGGCTCCGGGGTCGTGGGTGTCCCCTGGCGGCCCCTTGCGGACAGTCACCCTGCATTCTTGCCGCAAAAGGGCTTTCCCAGAAGCTGCCAATCGGGCGCCTCTGCGGCAAAATCATGGATGTCACCGCAGTCATTTGACATATTGCTTCCGCCCCCATCGGCGTGCCCAAATCCGCGAAGATAATTAAAAGGGGACAGAATGGCTTACAAGCGGGAGTGGCTCAATCAGGAGGGAGCGCCATACCTGCTCTCCCTCATCTTAGAGAAGCTGGAGACGATGGATGAGCCGTTCGTCACATACGGTGAAACCGCCGAGATGTTGGAGCGCGAGCTGGAGACATCGAAAATCTTCAGCCTTCACATCGGGGGTGTCGCGGGCAAAATGATGAACAATATTTTGTCCATTGCGAAAGACGCCCCTCCAATCAACGCTCTGGTAACCAGCACGTCCGGGATCCCTGGGACCGGCTTTGCCTGGTATCATGATAACCTTTGGCGCGCGAAGCGAGGCACTAAATGGGAAGGCCTGAGCAAAGATCAAAAGCTTGAGGTCGTGAAGGGCGTCCGGGAGGCAGTCAGGAACTATAAAGGCTGGGATCGGGTTTTCCATCAGGCGTTCGGAGGTCGACCAGGAAAACTGGAGCGGAAAATTTTCACGGAGCGGGACGGAAAGCCGCCTGAGAGTTTGTTTCCGCGGGGCAAGGGCGAGAGCGAACAGCACCGACGGCTCAAGGAGTGGGCGCGCGATAATCCGGGTGCAATCGGGCTTCCGCGAGGGTTCGATGGGGAGGTGGAGAGCGACCTGCTATCCGGCGACCGGATCGACGTCCTCTTCATAAGAGGGGAGGAGTTCGCAGTTGTTGAGGTCAAGTCTTGCCTGTCGAGCGACGACGATCTCCGTCGCGGAATCTACCAGTGCGTAAAGTATCGTGAAGTGATCCGGGCGACACGCTTGCCGGTCGAGGCCGACGTGCTCGCGATCCTCTTGTCCGAACGAGAGCTGCCCGCGGAGCTTGCCGCCAGGGCGAAACTTCTGGGCGTGAAATCCCAAGTTTGCAAGTTGAACAGCTGAGTCCCGCACGTCTATTGCGTTTAACTTCTAGACGCTATGGCGGCCGGCCCATTGCGGACAATTGACCCCGAAGCGCTCGCCTTGGCATCCTTCCCCAGAGCTGACGTCCAGACTTTGAGCACAGAGACGCGCTGAAGCGCTTCAGGCTCTCGAACTTCGGCGCGGTTCGATAACGCCAATAAACGCTTGGCCACAATTCGCAAGCATCACACGAACCATGAGTTGCGCTGTCGCAGCGACTACCGCACAACCTTACTGCATTACAATCTCATTTTCATATAAACGCAATTTGTCGGCCTTTAGTTGATCGGAAAATTCGCTTAGCATAACTTTCGCCCTGCTCTCGTCAATTTCGGAGACTTTTTTTGCTGATAAAAGGACCCCCTTTATTACATCACTGGGCGCACGCCGCCCCAGCGACACTGCGAGCACAGATGGAAATATATTTTTGTAGCTCTTTAGGACTTCAGCCTTGGAAGGAAGGAGGCCTATGTAGTTCAATAGGAACTCCGGGCGCATAACAAACCTCGGCATCTGTCCCCCAAAAGCGCTCGCCGACGCGCGTTCCGTGGCGCGCTCATGAGTGAGCCACCAGGTCTTGAATCCGTAGGGATTTGGAACATGGCCCTCATTCAACTCAACGCGTTTCGAAAGAACTCTGAGTGCTTGCATAGCATCATTGTAAGCGAGAATCCGAGATCGTAGCTTCTTGGCGCCACGAATATCAAGTACGGCGCCCAAAAGTTTGGAATGTTGGGCGCGATCCAACCCCTTCAGCATTTCGGTCTTCTGTTCATACTGAAGCCCGAACCGGTCGCATAGATAGAGCTGCAATCCACGTTGACCGCGTTTGCGCCGAACATCCTCGTAGCTGCAGAATTGTCCAATATACGACTTCCAACCTGAGGGCGCCTTTCCATCAGTGTTTAGCCCAAGTCGTGCATAAAAGTAGGCTCGGATCAGGATTCGATCTATTATCGGAACAAAATCCTCGCCTATTGCTCCTTCATTCGACATATAGTAATTTTCGAATTCAAGTATGGATGCATGAATGTGTGTGAAAACTTCCTCTAGTGCTGGCTCGGTTAAGACTATCCGAGACCCGGAGTTCCTTATTATTTCAAGCGTATTCGTTATTAACCTACCGCTTGGCGGAAGGTGATATTCGGATATTGCCTTGATCAACAAGTCGGAGCCGATATACAGCACCAAGTTTTGAGACATACCGGAAAAGTATTCCACAATCCGAGGCTCGTTTTTCAGCGCAAACAGCACAAAATACGTTGCGCTTAGCCTTTGCATGTAATCTCGCTGGTCAGCAGACGGAGCATAGATCATTTTTCGAACCGCCTCGACGAGGCAATCACGAACGGGCGTTACGTCTGACTGTTTCGGAGCTATCTGCATCGCAAGGCGATCAACATCCTCAACAAGGTCAATGCCCTCCAGCTTGGCATCATCCTCTCCTGAAAGGTAAACGCCGAGATCTAGGCCTTGCTTTCGGAAAATGATCTCCAAGCACTCCCTGACACCAGCAACTACCTGCGGCAAGACTCCGTGTAGCCTTTCCGGCAATCTCTCACGGGAAGCTTCGATAATCTCATCGCCTACAGCTGAATGCAGTCGCAACTCCTCTGCATTTTCGAGCAATAACTTCTGACGCTCCTCAAATCTGAGAGCATACCCCCCTTCCTTCTTGTGCCAGCTCACTTCCCTACCAGACGGATTCGACTTGCTGCTTAGAATATTGAGTTTTCCGCGAAGATTGGATTTTATAAACTGCTTTGCGGCGGGGATGGCCTCCGTGATCTTCGCGAGGATCTCGTCGTAGGTCATGAATTGCTTCGTGGCGGGGTCGGTTCCCTCCAATGACCAGAGGATCAAGGAATCGGTCAATGCATCCAAGAGCGATGCGTTTCCTCGGCGTCTGTTAATTTCTTGACCGATAAATGCACATGCAGTCTTGGACGAGAACGGAAAATCCCGTTCTTTTCCTGCGCCCCCAACTCCCATCAGGGACGTTACAGCCGGCTGAAGATGGCTTTTGAAGGACTGAACCGTTTGCGGGGATGAATTTATGTTTGCAAGGATGTATGATTTAGAGCGAATACGAATGTTAATATCTAGCTCAATAGATAAATTCTCTTCAATTATATCTGCCTTCGAGATTGGTTCGGAAAAGTAGAAAAGAACTCCTTTGGGCTCACGCCCAACCTCTCTGATGCGTTTCACGGTTTCTCTAATTTTTCTCTCGATCTGTGGTGTTTTCGATGCTTGAAGGAATTGACTTGCTCTAGCTTCAGATTCGAAAATTCTTTCTTCAAATCCGTCAGCTCCTCCATCGTGAACTCCACCTAGCGGCACGTAGTTTGTTCCAACGATTGCCGAATGAAAAGACTGAACGAAATCCTCAAATGCCATTCGTTCGCAAGCCTCTAGGGCGAAACCACAGAGCTTCTCATCAATAGTTGCCATACTCTACACGGTCTTTCCGTTTGCTTATAGCGACACTCGGTTAGTCAACCGAGAAGGAGGAACGTCGTCGTTCTTGCATTCCCATACCTCTACCAGTGCAGGGCAGGGGGGGGCGCGCTCGACCGAAATACAATAGGTGCTACTTGTCCGATTCCGCAATCCACCAACGAAGCTCGCGGTCACTATATTGCGGCACTGGCGCCGAGGCTCTAGTGCGACAAGCTATACTTTTGAAAGATACGGTTTCTGCGTACCTCTGACCACCTTGTCAGTTGCGATCACTGTCCGCTTTCCGCCCCTCACGTCGGTCTTGGCCTCGTAGACGTGCCCGGCCCTAAGCTGTCATTTGGCCCGCTCGCACCGCTGGGATTCAGCGTGCCAGAAGCGGACATTCGCCTGCGGGCATCACCTCCCCGACGAGATCGACGCATTCGCCCTTTCGTCCGATCAGGACGAAAGGGCGTAAGCCAGTTCTAACTTGGCTCTCGCATCATTTGGTTGCGGCAAGAAGCTTGCTCGCCGTCTCGACAACATTCTTCACAGGGGAGGGTTTCGCTTTCTTGTCTATCGCAATGACCATCGCCGCCGCCGCGTTAGCGACCTTTCGAAGCTGGTGCGCGCGAGAGTCCTGCGGATTAGGTTGTTCGAAGTCGATATCGTCCAGACTGCCTGCAAACACCTTCATCCAGGGATGCTCGTTGTTGGCGATGAGCTCTGAGAATTCAGCGAAGCCGATGATACGAAATCGCCGAAGTGAATCCCGATCTCGCTCTATCATCGCATCGCCGATCGCGTCCTGCCATTCCCGATAGATCAGCGCCTCACGATAGACGAGGCTTGCGGCGGCATCGTCAAGGGTTGCCTCAAGCGTGTCATCGTCAAGGGCCGGGAGACTAAGTTCGTGCGTGAGGAAGTTGGCCAAGGTGCGCAAGGCGCGCAACTTCTTTTCGCGCTCCAATGTGGCTGCATCGCGCAGAGCCGCATCCTCGTCACCGAACGCGCTGTGGGATTTCACCTCGAACTGGACCGCGAGGCGAGTGAGGATCCTCTCTTCCATCGACGTCGTATCGAGCGCCCAAACATCACAGATTTGCACAAGCCGGGCGCGCTCCACGTCGGGGCCATCCGCGAGAGCATCGCGAAAGGCCTTGATTTGCGCAGCGATCGGAGGCGTGTAACTTGGATTATGTGCCGCCAGTGAGCTGAGCTCTATTTCCATCCCCCGGATCCACCCCAGCAGGCTGGCGATACGGTACAGCGTGCTCTTGCGCTTATACTCATTGTAATCGCGTGGGAGGGTCGCAGTATTGAGGAAAGCATGGCGATTCTCGAGGAAAATTTCCTTGTTGCGCCAAACGATCTTTGCGCAAGCATCGGCCAGGGGACCGAGATATCGCCGATAGATTTCTGCATCAGTCTGTTTACGAAGCCATAAGTTCTTTAACCATGCGAGAAGACCATCCCGCAACAGCATGACCGCGATCGCGGCGCCAGCTCCGATGATCGCAGAAAGTATCGTAGGATTATCGAGCGACAGTCGGGACGCGGCCATCGTCGGAACAAACGCAGAATTCAGTGCAGCAGCCACAGCTGCTGGCACTTCCGCTAAACGCGCCAGGACCGCAAGTATCACCTCAATCACGCTGTCACTCCCAATTCTTGCCGATCATGGCTGTCTCAAATTAGCTGGTCAACAATCGCCCAGATGCAGAACCGGGAGAAGCTTTACTTGTTGTTGCTTGATTGTGGTTTTGTTCTGCCATGGTATCCTTTTGGCTAAGGTCAGGGTTCACTGTTCATCCATTTACATCGTGATTCAGGCTGCGCAATGCGACTGGCCAATCCGACCTCGATCTCGCTGCGGTCTGCTTCAACGGCTGCTCTGACAAAGTTGCGACGGTTGCAATTTGCCACGCCGTCCGTCAGCTTCCCGCCCCTAACGTTGATCTTGGCCTCGTAGACGTGTCCGGCCCGGACCGGCCTTTCGCCAACATGGTCATCGCTGCGGTGCCGCTTCCCCCAAACGGCCTTTCGTGACATCGTGCAGCGATATGGGATGGTTGGGGTCCGCAATATTGAGCTGCACCGCGCCGCTTTGTGCCCCCCGGTTCACCTTGCCGGTCTTTAAATACCTCATCCTAGCTTCCCCAACACATCTGCCTCCACCATCTTCGTCGCCAGCGGATGCAGAGACTGTTCCCGACAAATGGCGCTTCCGCATTCCAGATCTTTGCGAGCAAGTCACCATTATCGGGGTTCGTCTGGTTGTCAGTGCTCATCGCATTCTTTCAAACAAAATATCGCCACAAAAAATTTCCGCGCGTGCAGGAAAAACCCCGCGCGGATCAGACGATCCGCGCCCGCGCAAACTGGAAGTTCACCTTGATCTTTGCCGCCAGAATCGCGTCATGCAGCCGCCCGCTCATGAAGATTTTCTTGCGGAGCTTGGACTCGAACCACAGATCCGGCCCCTCCAGCGCCGCGGCGGTGACGGCGATATCGCCATCCGCGAGGTTGAAAGCGCCCCATTTGTCGTAGCCGTCAATTTGCTTTTTGAAATCGTGGGTCAGCTGCTGGCACTGCTCGATCACCACGCTGTCCTTGATGCAGCCGAAATTCAGCAAATAGAACGGGCCCGGCAGGGGGGTGACCTTGTCGGCCTGATAGATCGGGAATTCGATCAGCCCGCCCTCGCCAAGGTCGAACTGCTTGAGCACTTCGGCCAGCTTGCCACGCACGGCGTAGAAAGGGCCAGCCATGAACAGGTCCTTCTGCCGCGCCCAGCGTTTTTCATCAAAAACATACATTGCCTCAGTAAACTCTTCGCGTTTCAGGGCGTGACCGTCGTAATGGCGGTGCATCGCAGAACGTACGTGGTTGGGGGCGACGCCAAGAATGATCGTCGGCGGCGCCCAGTCCTCGCCATAGTATTTCTCGCGGATCCCTTGCTTGTCGCCGATCACACCCTCAGTCATCACCGAACTGACCCAGACCTCTTGCGTCATCCCTAGTTCCCCTTTGCCTTCACCTGTCGAATATGCGCAGTTGCGCAGGGCGCGCGCCTTGCTGCCCTCAGATCATTGAACGGTATCCGAAGCCTGCGCGGTTTTCGTTGCCCCGAACTTCTCCAGCACCTCGGGTTCAACCATCTTTGTCACCAGCGGGTGCAGGCGCAACTCGCCGCCCTTCACCACCTGACGGAAATTCGCCAGCACCACCCCGGTCACCTTGCGGTCCGGCGCGACCACGTCGAGCAGCCAGTTGATCTGCCCGCTCGTCCAATCCTCGGGCGCCAGCCGCACGGGCCAGACGCCCGCCTTGATCTGCTCGCGGATCTTCGCATCCACCGCCTCGGACACGCTGGCCCAGATCGCGAAGCCCGCCAGATCGGCAAGGCCGGCCGCGTCCGCTGCGCGCGGTTGGGCGATCGCCAGACGGTCACGGATCATCGGATCGAGCAAGACGGGCTGCAGATCGGCGAGGCTCAGATGGCGATAGCGCGGCAGAGCCATCACCGCCATCACAAGCTTGCCGAAGGTTTCGCGCAACTGGCTGCGCAACGCCGCCATCTTCTCGATCATCTCGGGCTTGAGCGACGGGGCCTCGACAGAGTTCGGAGCGGTCGCGCCATCCAGTTGGGTCATTCAAATCACCTGTCTTTTTATACAAGTCCATTCCTAAGCGAATCCGATAGGCTGGCAAGAGGGAACCAGCGTCGAACCTGCCGACCAATTCATTTCAAACGGTGGACACGGC
>DKFM01000007.1 GCA_002452815.1 Rhodobacteraceae bacterium UBA6796 | reverse complement strand
TGGTTCTGATCGAGGTGCAGACCGGCAGTTATCTGGGCGAAGACGACATCATTCGCTACGAAGATGTCTATGCCCGCGGGCAGGGAGCCAAAGGATGAAAATAGCAGTTGCAGGGCTCGGATATGTCGGCCTCTCCAACGCAGCACTCCTCGCGCAAAAGAACAACGTCGTCGCCGTGGAATTGATCTGACGGGGCGCCCCCTCTCCGTCAGCCCTGCGAAGATCGCGACAGGCTGACGGGGGCCGTTCATTCCATAAGGTCAATTCTGCGGTCACCCGTCCCCGGGGCCCGCAGAGGGTCACTCGGTATAGTAGTTGCCACCATAGGCCCCGTAGGACCCATAGCGGCCATATTTGCCCCCATAGCCGTAGCGTTTCATTTCCTCGGAATCGATCTGGCTCAACACAATCCCGGTGACGCGCTGGTTCACCGTTTCGAACATTTGCAGCGCCGCTTCGACCTGCCCGCGCGCGGTGGAGTCCCAGCGCACGGTGAACAGGATCGCATCGGCCGATTTCGCGATGATCCGCGCATCGGGCACCACCAGAACCGGTGGCGTGTCGATGATGATGTAATCGAAACGCCGGCGCATCTCGTCGATGAAATTCATGTAGGTGTCGGACATGAACAGATCCGCCGCGTTCGTGGTCGAGCGTTGCCCCATCAGGATCGACACCCCGGTTTTCGGATCGAGCGCCACCACATCGTCGAATCCGGCCTCACCGGACAGGACCGAAACCAGCCCCTTGCGCCCCTTCAGTTCGGGGAAATATTCCAGAAGCGTATTGCGCCGGATGTCGCCCTCCAGCAGCAGAACGGATTTCCCGGTCCCGACAAGGTTGGTCGCCAGCGCCAGCGAATTCGTGGTCTTGCCCTCGCCCGGAATGCTTGACGTGGACATGATGACTTGCGGCGGGTTGTCCACGTTGGACAACAACACCGAGGTCCGAAGGTTCCGGATCGCCTCCATAGCGGCAGAGGACGGCTTGCTGACCAGATAATCAAGGATGTCCACGCCGTCCTTGCCGGGGATCACCGGGATCTGCCCCATGACGGTCACGCCGGTGTCCTCTTCAAGCTCGCGGGCCGAGCGATAGGCGCTATGCATCGCCTCGCGCACCAGCACCAGCGCCACACCGATTATCAGCCCCAGAATACCGCACATCGCCATCACCAGCGATTTACGCGGAGCGGTCGGCGTGACGGGCACGACCGCATTCGAGATCACCCGGCTGTCGGCCTGCTGAATCCCCTGCTGCGCCGAGGTCTCTTTCATCCGCGACAGGAAATATTCATAGAGCATCCGGCTCGCCTCGGCCTCGCGCGTCAGCTGCTGCAGCTGGATCATGTCGTTGCCCTGGCTTGCGATCTGCGTTTCCAGCGCCTGGAGCGAGCGCTCCAGCGCCTGTTTCTGGTCACTGGCCCGCGCCAGTTCCAGTTTTGCGCGCGCCACGATACGCTCGTAGCGCTGATCGAAGGTCTCTCCGCCCGCCGCGGCGTCTGCCCCGGCCAGACGGTTCAGCCCTTCATCCTGCGCCGCCGCGATCTTCTCGCTCTGGCTTTGCGCGGCCTCCAGCGCCTCCAGCCGGGCCTGCGCGGCCTTCTCGCTGGCGGTCATCTGGGTCGCACGCTCGCGCAGATCCTTCAGCTGCACCTCCAGCGTGGCCAGCATCTCGACCGACACCAGAGAGGTTTGCGCGTTGAACTGCTTCACCTTTTCCTCGGCGGCCTCCAGCTCGGCCTTTAGTTCACCCACCCGGTTCGCCAGCCAGCTGGTGGCCTGTTCGGTGGCCTGGAACTTGGCCTCGATCTGGTTCAGGATATAGCGCCGCGCCACCGCATCCGCGATCCTCGCAGCCTTTTGCGGGTCGACGGAACTAACTGCGATTTCAAACACATAGCTGGACGGAATGTTGCGCGCCGACAGGGCCTCCAGCAGCTCATTCACGACCGAAGACTTAACCTGCTCGGCCGAGGGCTCGGGGGGGGCCGAGCTGAAAATGCCCCGCACCCGCGCCAGAAACGACGGGGATCGCAGGCGGGCGTTGAACTCCGGATCGGCGGTCAGGTCCAGTTCATCGACCACCTTGCTCAGCAATTCGCGCGAACGGATCACTTCGATTTCCGTATTCAACTCGCCCGATTCGCCGGTCAGCCCGCTCAGCGCCCCCTCGAAATCCACGACCTGTGCCTGACGGGTTTCCAGCATCACCACCGATTTCGCCGTATAAACCGGCGTTGCAATCAGCAACAGATACACCAGACCGAGCCCCACGAGCGCCGAAAAAGACGCCGCGATCACCCGCCAGCCAGCGCGCAAAGAATGTAAGATCTGCCCCAGATCAATCACATCATCGTCGCCGCGCTCTCGTTGGGCCGGGTGCGTGGGTGAAATATGCTTCATGGAACCTCTCGATACTCTAATTTTTTTGGGGGGAAAGCGAGCGCTTCGCTATTGCCCTGTATCAGGCTGGCAGAAAGGCAGCGCGAAGCCAAGATGATCGCCGTCGAGGTGCCCTGTTTCTGCACAGCACTTATCCGCTTACCGTCACAAAGCATACGCCCTGTGACGAAATCAAGGCGGCCGTCAGCCGCCCGGTCGCAAACGCCCCGGTGTCAACCGAAATGACGCCCTGATCGCAAACCGGCTCTGGCACGATCGTATGACCATGCACGATCCAGACCCCATCGGTCCGTGCGCGCAGACCGAAGTCAGGATGCCCCCAGGTCAGGCAACGGCCTTTCTGTGCGGTAATCGGCACCCAGGGATCAGCCCCCGCATGCGTGACGGTCACATTCCCCGAACCCCAGGCACGCGGACATGACCGCAGCCAGGCCTCTTTTTCCGGCCCGAGCCGGTCGCGCAACTGGTCGCGGGCGCGCCGCATCGACGCCTCGTCCCCATGCTCCGTCACACCGCCGATGTCAAAGCTCGCCAGTGTCTGCAATCCGCCATTGCGCAGCCAGCGCGCACCGGCGCGTTCGGGCGCATCCAGAAAATCCAGCATAAGCTCTTCATGATTGCCGCGCAGTGTGATGCACTGATCGCGCTGCGCATGAACTGTATCAAGCACGCGACTGCTGGCCTCGCCCCGGTCGATCAGATCGCCCACGAATACCAGCTGCGCGCCCGGCGCCTGCACCTCCAGCCGCGCAAGCAAGGTCTGCAACAACCCGTCACAGCCATGGACATCGCCGATCACAGCCAGATCCCGGGCCGGCGCCAACGGCACATCGAAGCGGCGTGTCGGTTCCGCGGCACGGCGCGACGGTCCGTTGCTTTTGCGTGGCAGAATTCTGAACATCATGCGCTCTCGTCCATGGCGGTTGCGGGAATCACACCCCCGCAAGATTCGCAACCAGGTTCGCAGTTAGTTTGACAGGGGAGATTCGCCAACCCTGCAGCTGTCACAATCTGGGATTGTGTGCTTTTGCAGAAAAACACCTGGCCCAAATTGGCGATGTTCCGCCCATTTGAGCCCCGAACCGGAGA
>DKFM01000025.1 GCA_002452815.1 Rhodobacteraceae bacterium UBA6796 | reverse complement strand
GTCCAACAGATGGGGAGCAGCTCAGGCGTCAATCGAACAGAGCGGTTTAGACTTCGCCCTGACACTTGGCCTAAGCCGTCTTCGCGAACTTGCGTTTCCATGCATAGAGCGAGTGCTTGCTGACCCCGAGCCGCACAGATCACCGGCCGGGTAAGCTGATTCTCACCGCGCAGTGACTAGGATTCGCCATTCTGAGCCGCTATCTGCTGAAAAATTATGCAAAATTCTCGAAAATCTAGGGCTGGATAGCCGAAGCCGGAACGGTGGCGCCATTTGGCCTTGTGGTCAGGCACCCTCGCTGCGAAATCTTGGGACACATCGGAATATCCCGAACGGCAATCACGCCTCGCTTTGACAACGCGCTTCCGCGGTATGTCAGCGAGGCGTTTTGCGTTTTGGCTCTGACGAAACCGCTGGGGTGGAAATGAAGAAACAGATCGAACTTGGCTTGCTGTATTCCCGCTCGGGGAGCTATTCGCTGATCTCCGAAGCGTGCCGGACCGGCGCGCTGAGCGCGATTGCCGAGATCAACGCCATCCCCGATTTCCCGCTGAGCCTGATCCCGGTCGAGCGCGATCCGCAGGGCAATATCGACGCCTATGCCCCGCTTTGCGAAGAGATCCTGCGCGACAGCGGTGCCCGGCATGTCGTGGGCTGCGTCACCTCGTGGAGCCGTAAGGAGGTGATCCCGACGCTGGAGAAATTCGGCGGCACGCTGTGGTATGCCGTGCCTTACGAGGGGTTCGAGGCCTCCGATCACATCGTCTACGGTCATGCCTGCCCGAACCAGCACCTGCTGCCCCTGCTGGGCTGGGCCTTCGCGCGGCTCGGGCGTCGGGGCTTCCTGACCGGATCGAATTACATCTGGGGCTGGGAGATGAACCGGCTCGCGCGGGATGTGATTTCAAGCGCGGGGGGCGAGGTGCTGGGTGAGCGCTACCTGCGGCTCGGCTCGCTGGAGATCGACCGGATGATCGACGAAATCCGCGTGACGCGCCCCGATTTCGTGCTCAACAACCTGATCGGGCCGTCGCAATACGCCTTCCTCGAAGCCTATCACCGTCTGGGCCAGGAGGATCCGCATTTCCGCCCCCAGACCTGCCCCATCCTCTCGTGCAATCTTACCGAATGCGAACTGCCGGCGATCCATCCGGCGGCCGCTGAGGGGCTGGTCGCGGCGGGGCCCTATTTCCGGGGGGCTACGGGCTGGCCCGCGGCTGCGCACCGGAATTTCGGCTCGTCGCACGAAGCTGCCGCCTGGTCCTTGGTTTATCGGTTGGCCCGGCTGCTCTCGGGGCATGAGGGGGCGCCGGGTCAAAGCCTCGCGCGGCTTCTGGCCGATGCGCCAGCGGGCAGCGAGGGAATCGATCTGGCGACCCACCACACTGAACTGCCCGTGCTGATCGCGCAGATCGAAAACGGCGCCTTCAAGGTTCGCGAAAGCTTCGCGCCGGTGGCGGGCGACCCCTATCTTGCACATGGCCGAGAGGCGGTCGCGCCCGGGACGCCGCGCCTGAGGGTGGTGTCATGAAGCGCAAGATCCGTATCCCGAACCTTGGTGGCGCGCACGCCTATATCCTGCATCGCCCGCACCCGACGGTGCAGGCGCTCGACCGGCAGTTGCGCGCGATCGGCCTGAAGGTCGTCCCTTGCTGGCCGGAACTGCCCGCAGAGGCGCTCTCGGGCGATTTCATCTTCTTCGATGCCGATCAGGGCTATGACGAGCAATTCCCCTGGAAGCCGGGCCAGAGCCCGATGCCGATGATCGCGCTGATCGGCTCGGAAGCGCCGGGGCGGATCGAATGGTCGCTTGAGGTGGGTGCCCATGCGCAACTTCTCAAGCCGGTGGGCGATGGCGGTGTTTACTCGGCGCTGCTGATTGCGCGTCTCGCTTTTGAAGCGCGCCAACTGCTCTCGGCAGAGATCGCGGATCTGCGCCGCAGGCTTGATGAACGCCAGACGGTGGTGCGCGCCGTCACGCTGCTGGCCGCGCGCGGCAAGAGCGAGGCCGAGGCCTATGACCAGCTGCGCCAGATGGCGATGGCCTGGCGGGTCAGTTTCGAGGATGCCGCGCGCCGCATTGTCGCCAACCACGAAGAGCAGGGGGATACCGATGACAGACGCGACCTTGGCTGAGGGGCCGACCCGCCCGCAAAGCACGTTGCGCCGTCTGCTGCGGCGAAAGCTCGCGATCCTTGGGATGGGGATCATCGCGACGGTGACGCTCGGGGCGATCTTCGCGCCCTGGATCGCGCCTTTCGCGCCGCAAGAGCAGATGTTCGACGGGCTCACGCTGGAAGGCGCGCCGATGCCGCCGGGCGAGAAATTCTGGCTCGGCACCGACCTTCTGGGGCGCGACCTGTTTTCGCGCATCCTCTATGGCGCGCGGACCTCGCTGATCATCGGTGTCGTGGCGAACGGTCTGGCGCTGATCATCGGCACGCTGATCGGTGTGGCCGCGGGTTATTTCCGCGGCTGGATCGGCGCGGTGCTGATGCGCTTCACCGACCTGATGATGGCCTTCCCGGCGCTGTTGCTGGCGATCTGCCTTGCGGCGATCTTCACGCCGTCCCTTTGGATCGTCGCGATGGTGATCGCGCTGGTGAACTGGGTGCAGACCGCGCGGGTGGTCTATACCGAGACCTCGGCGCTGGCCGAGCGGGAATTCGTCGCCGCCGAGAAGACGCTGGGGGCAGGGACCGCGCGCATCCTGTTCCGCCACATCCTGCCGCATCTGGTGCCGATGATCATCGTCTGGGGCACGCTGGGCATCTCGACCACCGTGCTGCTGGAAGCGACGCTGTCCTATCTTGGCGTGGGCGTTCAGCCCCCCACGCCAAGCTGGGGCAACATCATCTTCGAGAACCAGACCTATTTCCAGGCGGCCCCGTGGCTCGTCTTCATCCCGGGCGCCGCGATCCTGGCTCTGGCGCTGTCCTTCAACCTCGTGGGCGACGCGCTGCGCGACGTGCTCGACCCGACGCAAAGAGGGCGTGAGTGATGCTGGCCTATCTGATCCGACGCCTGATCCAGGCCGCCCTGATCCTGCTGGGCGTGTCCTTCATCACCTTCTTCCTGCTGTTCGTGCTGCCCGCCGACCCGGTGCGCCAGATCGCGGGCCGATCCGCCACGCCCGAAACGGTGGCCAATATCCGGCACCAGCTTGGCCTCGACCAACCCTTCGTGGTGCAATACTGGCGCTATCTGACGGGGCTCTTCCAGGGCGACATGGGCCGCAGCTACCTCCAGAAGACCGAAGTTGCGACCCTGATCACCGCGCGTCTGCCCGCAACGCTTTTGCTGATGCTGGGCGCGATCGTGGCCGAGTTGGTCATGGGGCTGACGCTCGGCGTCGTGGCGGCGATCCGGCGCGGGGGTGCGCTCGATCAGTCGCTGATGATCACCTCTTTCGTCGCGGTCTCGGCGCCGCAATTCGTGGTCGGCCTGCTGTTGCTTTATGTGTTCGCGGTCAAGCTGAGTTGGTTCCCGATCGGTGGCTATGGCAGCTTCTCGAACCTCGTGCTGCCCGCGCTGACGCTCGGGATCATGGGCTCGGGCTGGTATAGCCGGATGATGCGCTCCTCGATGATCGACGTGCTGCGCTCGGACTATATCCGCACAGCGCGTGCCAAGGGGCTGCGCCGTTTCCGGGTGCTGGCGCTGCACGCGATGCCCAACGCCATTCTGCCGATCATCGCGATGATCGGGATCGACATCGGCATCTTCATGTCCGGCATCGTCGTGGTCGAAAGCGTCTTCGGCTGGCCCGGCATCGGGCAACTGGCCTGGCAGGCGATCCAGCGCGTCGACATCCCGATCATCATGGGCGTCACGCTGGTGTCGGCCTGCGCGATCGTGGTGGGCAATCTGCTGGCCGACCTGATTACCCCCTTCATAGATCCGCGCATCAAGCTGCGCTGATCGCAACCAGATACCCCGGCCAACCGGGGGGCACACGAGAAGAAAAGTCTAACAGACGGAGAACACCTCAAATGAGCCTGATGAAAAACATTCTCACCACAAGCGCGCTGTCGCTCTCGCTGGGCCTCGGCAGCCTCGCCTCGGCGCAGGACTACCAGCCCGACCCCAACGCCAAGCCCGGCGGCAATATCATCGTCACCTACAAGGACGATGTCGCCACCCTCGACCCGGCCATCGGCTATGACTGGCAGAACTGGTCGATGATCAAATCGGTCTTCGACGGGCTGATGGATTACGTCCCCGGCACCACCGAACTGCGTCCGGGCCTTGCCGAAAGCTACGAGATTTCCGAGGACGGCACGACCTTCACCTTCAAGCTGCGCAAGGGTGTGAAGTTCCACAACGGCCGCGAGATGACGGCCGAGGACGTGAAATATTCGCTCGACCGCGTGACCACCCCCGCGACGCAATCGCCCGGCGCGGGCTTCTTCGGGTCGATCAAGGGCTATGACGCGATGGCGGATGGCTCGGCCACCAGCCTCGAAGGTGTTACCGTCGTCGATCCCTATACCGTCAAGATCGAGCTCTCGCGCCCCGATGCGACCTTCCTGCATGTGATGGCGCTGAACTTCGCCTCGGTCGTGCCGAAGGAAGCGGTGGACGAATACGGCGCCGATTTCGGCAAGCACCCCGTGGGCACCGGCGCGTTCAAGCTTGCCGACTGGACCATCGGTCAGCAGCTTGTCTTTGAAAAGAACGCCGATTACTGGCGCCCGGGTGTGCCCTATCTCGACAGCATCACCTTCGAGGTCGGCCAGGAGCCGATCGTGGCGCTCCTGCGTCTGCAGAAGGGTGAGGTGGACGTGCCCGGCGACGGCATTCCGCCCGCGAAATTCAACGAGGTGATGGGCAATCCCGATGAAGCCAAGCAGGTCGTCGTGGGTGGCCAGCTGCATACCGGCTACATCACGCTCAACGTCGAGATGGCGCCTTTCGACAAGGTCGAGGTGCGTCAGGCGATCAACATGGCGATCAACAAGGATCGCATCGTGCAGATGATCAACGGCCGCGCGACCCCCGCGACCCAGCCGTTGCCGCCCTCGATGCCGGGCTACACCAAGGATTACGCGGGCTATCCCTTCGATCCCGCGAAGGCCAAGGAAATGCTTGCCGAGGCCGGTCTGCCCGACGGGTTCGAGACCGAGCTTTACGTGATGAACACCGACCCCAACCCGCGCATCGCGCAGGCGATCCAGCAGGATCTGGCTGCGATCGGCGTGAAGGCCGACATCAAGGCGCTGGCGCAGGCCAACGTGATCGAGGCGGGCGGCACGCCGAAGACTGCGCCGATGATCTGGTCGGGCGGCATGGCCTGGATCGCCGACTTCCCCGATCCGTCGAACTTCTACGGCCCGATCCTGGGCTGCGCCGGTGCGGTTGAGGGCGGCTGGAACTGGTCGTGGTATTGCGACAAGGACCTCGACGCGATGGCCACAGAGGCGGATTCGATCACCGATCCGGCCAAGCAGGACGAGCGCCTGCAGAAATGGTCCGATGTCTACATGAAGGTCATGGAAGGCGCGCCTTGGGTCCCGGTGTTCAACGAGAACCGCTACACCATGAAATCGACCCGGATGGGGGGCGCGGATGCGCTCTATGTCGATCCGGTTTCGATCCCGGTGAACTACGATTACGTTTATGTGACGGAGTGAAGGCACATGTGCAAAGCCTGTGACTACACGATCCACGGCGCACAGCACCATTTCGGCTGGGACAACTCGCTTGTCCCGGCCGCGACGGTCGCTCCGGGATCGACCATCGAGTTCTATTGCCACGACAGCTCGGCCGGACAGCTCGGGCCGTCCTCGACCGTCGAGGATGTGAAGACCCTCGATTTCGGCAAGATCAATCCGGTCTCCGGGCCGATCTATGTCGAAGGGGCCAAGCCCGGTGACGTGCTGAAAGTCACCATCGACAGCTTCGCACCGCGCGAGCAGGAGGGCTCTGCCTGGGGCTGGACCGCGAACATCCCCGGCTTCGGGCTGCTCGCCGACCAGTTCGAGGACCCGGCGCTGAACATCTGGAAATACGACGCCGCTTCGCCCGACAAGGCGCTTTGGGGGCGCGAAGGTAAGGTCGCGCTCAAGCCCTTCTGCGGCACCATCGGCGTCGCGCCCGCCGAAACGGGCCTGCATTCCATCGTCCCGCCGCGACGCGTGGGCGGCAATCTCGACATCCGCGATCTGGCGGCCGGTACGACGCTTTACCTGCCGGTCGAGGTCGATGGCGCGCTCTTCTCCGTGGGCGACACCCATGCCGCGCAAGGCGATGGCGAGGTCTGCGGCACCGCGATCGAGAGCCCGATGAACTGCGTGCTCAGCTTCGATCTGATCAAGAACGAAAAGCTGAAATTCCCGCGCTTCACCACGCCGGGGCCGGTCACGCGCCATCTCGATACGGCGGGCTACGAGGTCACGACGGGCATCGGGCCTGACCTGATGTCGGGTGCGCGCGATGCGGTTTCCGGCATGATCGACCTGCTGTGCAAGACGCGCGGCATGTCGGCGGTCGACGCCTATATGCTGGTCTCGACCTGCGGCGATCTTCGGATCTCCGAGATCGTGGACATGCCGAACTGGGTCGTCAGCTTCTATTTCCCGAGAAATGTGTTCGAATGATCGACGTGCAAGAAACAAAGCCCGGGGCCGCCTTGGCCCCGGAGAGGGCCCGGCCGGTACTGTCCGTCGAAGGGCTCACGATCTCGGTGCGCGCTGAGGGGCGCGAACGCCCGTTGGTGAGCGATCTGAGCTTCACGCTGGCGCGCGGGGAGACCATCGCGATCGCGGGCGAGAGCGGGTCGGGCAAGTCGTTGACCTCGTTGGCGATCATGGGGTTGCTGCCACCGCCTGCGCTGCGCGTCAGCGCCGGGGCGATCCGTTTCCATGACGAAGACCTCACGCGCCTGCCCGAGAGCCGGATGCGCGCCATTCGCGGCAATCGTATCGCGATGATCTTTCAGGAGCCGATGACCTCGCTCAACCCGGTTCTGACGATCGGCCTGCAACTGGCCGAGGCGATCCGCGCCCATGAGCCGGTCACGAAACGCGAGGCCCGCGCCCGCGCGCTCGAAGCGTTGCGCCGCGTGCGGATTTCCGAACCCGACCGGCGGATGGGCCAATATCCGCACGAACTTTCGGGCGGGATGCGTCAGCGCGTGATGATCGCGATGGCACTGGCCCTGCGCCCCGACGTGCTGATCGCGGACGAACCCACGACCGCACTTGACGTGACCGTGCAGCGCGAGGTGCTCGACCTGTTGCGCGATCTGCAAGCAGAGATGGGCACCGCGATCATCCTGATCACCCATGACATGGGCGTCGTGGCCGAAATGGCCGAGCGGGTGATCGTGATGAAACAGGGCCAGGCGGTGGAGACGGGCGCGGTCGCGCAGATATTCGCTGGGCCGCGCGCGGCCTATACCAAGGACCTTCTGGCGGCGGTGCCGCGCATGGGCGATGGGAGCGGCGCGCCGGCGGCGGCACCTGACGCGAAACCCGTGGCGCGCCTGCGTGACGTGAAGGTGCATTTCGACATTCGCGGGGGGATCCTGTCGCAGGTGACCCATCGCGTCCACGCGGTCGAGGGCGTCAGCTTCGACATCATGGAGGGCGAGACCTTCTCGCTCGTCGGCGAAAGCGGCTGCGGCAAGTCCACGATCGCGAAGGCGCTGACGGGGCTCGTGCCGCATCAGGGGCAGATCGAGGTCGCGGGTCACACTTTGGGTGGGTTGACCGGGCCAAAGATGAAGGCCATGCGCCGCGATGTGCAGATCGTGTTCCAGGACCCGATGGCCGCGCTTGATCCACGGATGCGCGTTGGCGATCTTGTGGCCGAACCGCTGGTCATCCACGGCATCGGCACGCCCGATGAACAGCGCGAGAAAGTCGCGGGCCTGTTCGAGCGCGTGGGACTCACCCGAGATCAGCTAGACCGCTATCCGCACGAGTTCTCGGGCGGTCAGCGTCAACGGATCTGCATCGCGCGTGCGCTGGCGCTGCAACCCAAGCTGATCGTTGCAGATGAAAGCGTCTCGGCGCTCGATGTCTCTGTGCAGGCCCGGGTGCTGGAACTGCTCGATGCGCTGAAACGCGAGTTTGGCATCGCTTACCTGTTCATCAGTCACGACATGGCCGTGGTCGAGAATATCTCGGACCGGATCGCGGTGATGTATATGGGCCAGATCGTCGAGATGGGCACGCGGGTGCAGATTTTCGGATCGCCCCAGCATCCCTACACGAAGCGCCTGATGGCGGCTGTTCCGATCCCTGATCCCGGCAGGGTCCGCCCCCCCACGCCGCGCCTGTCCGGCGAGGTGCCAAGCCCGGTCTACAAGCTGGGTGAACGCCCGCCGCATCTATCGCTGCGCAACATCGGCGGTGGGCATCTTGTGGCGGATATTGATATCCAGGCGACGGCCTTCAGCTGTGCGGCTTTCTGAGGGCCGGCTCGATCAGATCGTTCTGTCGCTACATCGGCACCGCCGCATACCCGAGGGGGAGCACGACCCATCATCTGTTGCCGGTGTCCAGGGCAAGATTGCCTGCATCATGTTCGACGGTGCGGTCTGACTGCCCAGGGACGGCGCGCGGGTGCCGACCACTCGCATTCTGAAAGTGTCTCCGAACTTCGCCCCCGACATCACCCGCCAAGAGGCAGTGCTGCACCAGATCGCGGCCGAGGTCGGGGTCGAAGCCGCCGAGACCCGGGATCTCGTTTTCGAGATCGAAGGGGTGCGCATCTGGATGACTGGCGTGCTGCGAAGCCGAAAACGCACGAATCCGGTTGGGGCCAGTTTTCGGGCCAGTCCGGGGCTTCCAGTTCGAAAAATGCTTGCGGTTCCTGATTAGTAAGCCTCCGCCGAGGGCCGTCTG